>NZ_JBHVXJ010000030.1:0-83121 GCF_042881845.1 Streptomyces sp. NPDC058257 | reverse complement strand
CTCGGCGGCTACTACAGCGGTCCTGGCCACTGAGCGGCACTGACACCGACGGCGTGCCGGGGCCCCGGTGGCCCCGGCCCCCGGCGGCCATTAGGGAACGGGCTCCCTGGGGGGCCGGCGCGCGGGGGGGCGCCCCCCCCCACAGCCCGCTCGGCCGCCGTAGCGGAGTTACGGCGGCAGCCTCAGTGGCACCGACTCCGCTGAGGCCGAACAGGAAGCAGGGTCCGGGCGATCCTGCCGGCCTTGAGCACGTGACGGGCATGACGAGCTGAGCTACCCCTTGCTGCCGCCCCGAGGAGGCGCTCGGACGCACCGGCATCCGGATTTCCTCACCGGTCGTCCCGCACGTCCTCCAGACGGAGCCGCAGACTGTGGATACCGCGTCGCGCATGGCTCTTGACCGTGCCAAGCGGCCACCCGGTGCGCTCGGCGATCTGCTGATGCGTGAGGTCCTCGTAGAACGCCAGCCGCAGCACCGTCCGCTGCGAGACCGGCAGCCTCGCCAGCTCCTGCGCCATCAGTGCCCGGTCGACCGCCGAGTCCATGCCTTCGAGCGCCGGGTGGTCCATGGCGACGTACTGTGCCCCGGCGCCCTGGACGAGAGCCGCCCGGCGGGTGCGCGCCGCCAGCGCGTCGGCGATCCTGTGCCGCGTGATGCCGGTCAACCACGCCGCCAGACTGCCGAGTTCGGGGCGGTAGCCTGCCCGCCCCCGCCAAGCGGCGAGGAACACCTGCTGGGTGATGTCCTCCGCCTCTCGGCTGTCGCCCAGCGCGCGCTGGGCCAGGACGTGCACCAGAGGCCCCCACTGCCGGTACACCGCCGCGAGGCTCGCCTCGTCCCCGCCGACAAGACCTCTGGCCAGATCTGTAGCCGGATCCGTGGCCTGCTCCCCGGCGGGGATCCGCGGCGGCAGTGACACCAGTGCGCTCATCGACGCTTCGTCAGCTCCTCGTGGCGATCGCAATCGCCGTCCGACCGAACGGAAACGGGCAGTCGCGCCGTGGCCCCGGCCGCGATCCGGTCATACTGGGAACATCCCCCGGTACACAGCAACTCGCATCGATTGTGCGTCGTATCTTGGCCGGATGAGCGAGGGGCAACACGGCGGACAGAACGGCGAGTCGGCGGGTACGGGAGTCACCACAGGTGCTCTGGCGCGACGTCTGGGGGTGTCACCGACGACCTTGCGCACATGGGACCGCAGGTACGGACTCGGCCCCGCCCGGCGCGATACCGGCCACCATCGCCGCTGGTCCGAGCGGGACGTCGCCATGGTGGAGGAGATGGGCCGTCTCACATCGGCGGGGGTGCCGCCGGCCGAGGCCGCCCGCCAGGCGCTCAAGCTGCTCGACTCCGGGTCCGCCGCCGAGTCCGCATCGGAGTCCGCCCCCGGCTCCGCCGCCGTGCCGCGACGCAGACGGCCCGCACGCCCGGCGCCGGTGCGGTCATCCGACATGTTCGTCCGCCAACGGCGCGGCCTTTCGCGCGCCGCCGTACGGCTCGACTCGCCCGCCGTGGAGGACCTGCTCACCGACGCGGTGGAGAGCCACAGCCTGGTCACCGCCTGGCAGGAGGTGATGGTGCCGACGCTGCACGCGGTGGGCCGCAAGTGGGAAGAGGCCGGCGACCGCTACGTGGAGGTCGAACACCTGCTCTCCTGGCACGTCTCCCGCGCCCTGCACCGCTGTGCCACAGCTCCGGCCTCGTTGGCCCCCGCTGGTGCGCCTGCCATGAAAACGCCTCTCGTCCTTGCCTGCGTACCGGGTGAGAACCACTCCCTCCCGCTGGAGGCGCTCAGCGCCGCCCTCGGCGAACTCGGCGTTCCGCAGCGCATGTTCGGCGCCGCGGTGCCGGTCGAGGCCGTCGCGGAGGCCGTGCGCAGGACGGGCCCGGCCGTCGTCGTCCTGTGGGCGCAGGCCCGCTCCACCGCGAGCGTCCCGCTGGCCCGGCACATCGCCGACACCCGCTGGGGCGTACGGGGTGCCCGCGGCCGTCCGGTGGTCATGCTGGGCGGGCCCGGCTGGGCGGGGCCCACCGTGCGCGGCGCGCTGCGGCCCACCAGCCTGCGGGAGGCGCTGGCGCAGATCAGCAGGGTGCGCGGGGAGGCCGCGCCCGGTCGCGGCCCGGTGTGACGCCTTGGGGGCACCGGCCGGTCGACCCCCGACCCGTCATCCCGCCGTCGTCAACGGCCTTCGAAGAGCGCTGCGTTCGTCGCGCCAGGCGGTCAGGAGCCGTGCACCGAGGCGGTCCTCCAGGAAGCCCGTGGCCTCGATGCCGAAGACGACGTCCGTCTCCAGACCGGGTTCGCTCGCGAGGAGGCCGTCGATCACCTCACGCCGCACCACCTGTTCATGAACGGCGTCGGCCTCCACATGCTCGTCGTAGAAGCGCTCCGCCGCCGGTCCGGCGCCGCTCCTGCGCATGGCGTCGGCCAGCCGCCGCGAGCCCGGGGACGAGGTCACCTCGACGGCGGCGAAGTGCCCGACCAGGGCGCCGCGCAGCACCCGGTGCAGACCGAGCAGGGACATCAGATTGACCGTCGCGAGCACTTCGCCCGGGGCGGCGTCGAGGTAGTACCCGTACGACGTCTCAAGGGCGAGGTCCTCCATGAGGCCGGCGAAGAGCCGGGCATGGATGTACTCGGCGCGGCCGGCCCCGAACTCGTCGAACTCGACGGCCACCATGCCCGCCTTGGCCCGGCCGTGCAGCCGTGGGATGACCCAGGCGTGCGGGTCGGCCTCCTTGAGGTGGTAGAGCGAGCGCGCCGCCGCGTACTCGCGAAGCTGCCACAGTTCGCCGTCGCGCTGGAGATGGTGGCTGACACTGGTGCGGCTGTGGCCGACGGGCTCCACGAGCAGGTCGGCCAGGGCGCGGTCGGCGCTGTCCGTGGAGCGGCAGTTGGCGCGCAGGGCGCCGAGGAAGCGCCCTTCGAGCGCGCGGCGCAGCCCAAGGAGTTCGGGGTCCCATTCGAGATCCTCGCGGACGCCGTCGAAGCCTTGGTAGTGCAGCTCGTAGAGGGTGTAGAGGGCGAGCTGGAGATCGTCGCCGTAGGGGTCGGCGTCGTGGGTGTCGAGGGACAGCGGCCCCGGACTCCCTCCGGTGCGCAGTGTGGCGACCACGAGACGGGACAGTGGGCCGCGGGGCTCGGGCAGGGCGGGGCTCGTGCGGCGCGGCTCTCGAAGGCCGTGGTCGGGGGAGGGACTCTGGTTCTCAGCGGGCATCGGGTACTTCCTCCCCCAGGCGTGCTCGTCGTCCTCGGTGCCGGTGTCGCACAGGTCCGAGTGGACCATGAGCAGCACGCCCGTCCGCCACTCGGGCACGGTGACGTGTCGGGTCGGCTGGATGCACCTCTGGCCTCATGCGTTCCTTCGGCGCTCGGGGATCGCTTACGCGACTGTCGTCGTCCCAGGTGCCCGATGAACCATGACGCACACGTAGGAGTCCCGATATGGAGGCCGGAATTCTCTGTTTGGCCTCTTTTCGGCAGGGCACTCGATGCGGTGGAGGTTGATCATCCCCTCCCGTTATTCGAATCCCTGCCTTGACCTTCAGGGGAAATCAGGGAAAAGCAATTGAGGAGTTCTCGATGAGCAACGAAATCTGGAGCTACATTCCCACTGCCGGGCACGGCCCGGACAGCGATCTGACGGGCTACAAGGTCGAGGCCGCCGACGGGCACATCGGCAAGGTCGACAAGCACTCCGACGAGGTCGCCAACCAGTACATCGTCGTCGACACCGGCGTGTGGATCTTCGGCAAGGAGGTGCTGCTTCCCGCGAGCACCGTCACCGCCATCGACCACGAGGAGCGGAAGATCCTGGTCTCGCGGACCAAGGAGCAGATCAAGAACGCGCCCGAGTTCGACAAGGAGAAGCACCTGGGCGATCCCGCCTACCGCGACCAACTCGGCGGCTACTACAGCGGTCCTGGCCACTGAGCGGCACTGACACCGACGGCGTCCGGGGCACCTGGTGCCCCGGACGCCTTCAGGCATTTCGGTACGGCTCTCAGTGGCGGCCGTGCGCGCTGTCGGAAGCGCCGCCGAAGAGCCGCGCGACGGCGCGGAACGGCAGCGTGACAACCGTGGCGATGGCTCCACCGATGGCTCGGACAACATCTGCGATGGCCTTCAACATATGGGGCCTCCATAGAACCTTGGCTCAATAGTGATGAATTACCGTGCGTCGCCGCGCGACCTCGTACACCCGGTTTCCCAGCACGCGACCGTAAAAACTGATTCTTACGGATCGAATCAAATGCCTGCGTGCACTTCGACGTACTGCAAAAGGTCGAGGCCGGCCGGATCCGCCGTCTGTTCACGCCGCCCGGGCGAGCGTGTCCGCCACCGTGGCGCGGGCGAGCCGGGCCGCGGAGCGCGGCTCGGCGTCCGGGCGGGGGCTGGCCTAGGGCGGTGGCCGCCGCTGCCGCCGCTCAGACGGCGCGGGCGGCGATGGCTCGCGCGCACTCCAGGGACTCCGTGGCCGTCGTGTCCACCTGCATGTCGTAGAGCACGCCGTGGTGGACCACCTCCGCCTGGGAGGCGGCCATCCCGGCGACACGGTCACCCCGCGCGGTCTCCCGGCCCGCGGCGATCGTGCTGTCACAGCGGACGCCGACCCACAACACCGGCAGATCACCGAGGGACTTCCGCCACCGCTCCTGTGACGCCGCGCCGCCGAGGAAGACCTCGTCGACGATGACCCGTGCGCCGGCGCGGGCCATCGCCACGACCCCTTCGATCCACGCCGCCTCCAGCGTCCTGAACTCCGGGCCGACGCTCACCCCGCCGTCCGCGGCGACCTCGATCCCCTCCGACGCGGTCCGCATGGACGCGGGCATCGCCTCGACCAGCGTGTCGCACCCGAAAGTCAGCCACGGATCCGGGAGGACCGCCTGGAGGCACCGGGCGATGCCGGACTTCCCGGAGCTGGAACCGCCATTGAGGATGATCACCTGAGTCGTCACCGCGCCACAGTAGAAGCATCCCCGCGCCACAGGAAACGAATTGCTGTGCTCCGGACCTCGGGTCAGCTCGTGCCGTCGAACGGGCTGACGCGGCGGTACGCGGCGCGTGCGTGAACGACGCGGCCCGCCGTCGTGCCGATGAGAGCCGCGACCAGCAGGCAGCCCATCCACTCGGGATCCCGGTGCCCGGCCCAGGAGATCTCCCCGATGGGGTGGGCGGCGAAGAAGTTCAGCAGCATCCAGCACAAGAGGGCAGTCCCCGGCGCCGCGGCGAAACGGCCCCGCACACCGAGCAGTGCGGCGAGCACCGAGAGAGCCGCGAGCGCGAGTCCCGTGCGGTCGAGCGCACCGAGCAGATCGAGCACAGTCACCAGTGCGAAGGCGCCCGCGTACGCGCCCGTCCAGATGAAAGGCGTGGCCACAGGCTCAGGCACGACCCGCACACCCTTGGCGATATATCGCCACTCCACCACCGTCGACTCCTCCCCACCGCCGGTCGGCCGGGGCGCCGATGCCCCGGTGACGTCCATGACCGGCGCCTCCCGCAACGGGACCGACGCACGCACCGGTGATCGGGTACGGGCGTGGTCCAGGGCAGATTGTCGCACCACATCCATGGGCGTCCGTTCCGTCGGGGCGGTCACTCCTCTCGTCGTGTCCCCGTCATAATTCTCGGATGGACCTCGCCTCAACTCCGCAGCTCTCCGCGTCGCGACGGCGCCCTCGCGTCGTCGTCGTAGGAGCCGGACCGGCGGGACTCACCGTCGCCAACATCCTGCGTGCCGCCTCTGTCGACTGCGTGGTCCTGGAGACGGAGAGCAGGGATTTCATCGAACAGCGTCCCCGTGCGGGCTTCATCGAGGAGTGGGCGGTGCGTGCCCTGGAGGAGCGGGGCCTTGCCGACCGGCTCCTCGCGCACGCGCAGACGCACGGTGAGTGCGAGTTCCGATGGGCGGGGGAGCGCCACCGGTTCGCCTACGGCGAGTTGTCGGGGAACCGTCACTTCGTCTATCCCCAGCCTCTGCTGGTGACGGACCTGGTGCGCGCCTATGCCGACCGCGCGGGCGGTGACATCCGTTTCGGCGTGCGCGACGTGCAACTGCACGACATCGACACGGACCGCCCCTCGGTGTCGTACACGGACCCGGCCACGGGCGAGCGCGTACGCGTCGAATGCGACGCCGTCGCGGGCTGCGACGGCGCGCGCGGTGTGACGCGCACCTGCCTGGGGGCGGAGCGGGCCACCGTCGCCCGGCACGACTACGGCATCGGCTGGCTCGCTCTCCTCGCCGAGGCGCCACCGTCATCGGACTGCGTCGTCTTCGGCATCCACCCGCGCGGCTTCGCGGCCCACATGGCCCGGAGCCCCGAGGTCACCCGCTACTACCTGGAGTGCCCGCCCGGCGACGACCCCGAGAACTGGTCGCACGAGCGTGTCTGGTCCGAACTGCGTGCCCGCCTCTCGGTGGCGGGGGCGCCACCGCTCACCGAGGGCCGACTGGTCGAGAAGCGCGTCCTCGACATGCACAACTACGTCGTGGAACCCATGTCCTACGGGCGGCTGTACCTCGCGGGCGACGCCGCCCACCTCGCCGCTCCGATCGCCGCGAAGGGAATGAACCTCGCGCTGCACGACGCGCTGCTGCTCGGCGACGCGCTTGTCGCCTACTGCGCTGAGGGGGACGACAACGACCTGAGCGGCTACTCGGAGGCGTGCCTGCCGCGGGTGTGGCAGTACCAGGAGTTCTCCCAGTGGCTCTCCGAGGTTTTGCACGGGCCGTCGTCGGGGGTCCCCTTCAAGGCGGGCACCGCGGCCGCCCGGCTGCGCGGCATTCTCGACTCGCCGGCGGCCGCGGCGGCGTTCGCCGAGCTCTACATCGGGAAGGGCGCGGGCAACTGACCGCGTTCGAGGGTCACGAATACCAAGTGGGCTCCGGGAGTTCACCGGTCAGGACATGACGGCCGACCTCGCGCCGCTTGTAGGCGACGGGGTCGTGGAGGGTGTGGGTGCGTACGTTGCGCCAGAACCGGTCGAGTCCTTCGGCGGATGCGGTGGCGCGGGCGCCGGTGACCTCGAAGACCTGGTTGGTGATCTCCAGAGCGACCTCCGTGGCCCGCGCCTTCACCGCCGCGACCCGCACCTCGAACGCACCACGGGACTGCTCGGTGACCGCGTCCGGCTCGTCGTGCAGTACCTGGCCCTCCACGGCGACGGCGTCGGCCAGCGCCTCGACGGCCCACAGCTTGGCGGTGAGATCGCCGTAGATGTCGATGACGTACGGCTCGTCGACAGCCGTGTCGTGACCACCGTGCAGCCAGGGACGGGACTTGGCCGTGGTGTAGGAAGCGGCGGTCTCCAGGGCGCCGGCGGCGATGCCGAGGTAGAAGTTGACGAAGACCAGCTGAATGGTGGGGACGTTGAGCGTGTTGTAGACGCGCGGCGTGAACTCCTTGCCGACGTATCCGGCGGCCGACGCCCACGGTGTGCGTACGCCGTCGAGCGTCACGCCGCCGCTCTCGGTGAGCCGCTGGCCGATGTTGTCCCAGTCGTCGTGGAAGGTCAGACCCTCGCTGTCGGACGGCACGATGGCGAACACATGCTTGTCCGTACCGTCCAGAACGCCTTCGAGCACGGTGACGTCCGAGACCTTGCTGCCGGTGGAGAAGCTCTTGCGGCCGGTGAAGACGAGGTCGTCGCCGTCCTCGGTGACCACGACGTCCTGGTCGCGCGGGTTGACCGCGCCGCCGAAGAACCACCGCTCACGGGCGGCCGTGGCCTCGACGTGCTCCCACTGCTCGCGGGTGCCGACCAGGCGCGCGGCCCAGTTCCACAGATAGTGGTAGCCGAGGAGCTGACCGATCGAGCCGTCGGCTTTGGCGACCTCGCGCACCACGCGGTAGGCCGTCGGCCAGTCCTGACCGGCTCCGCCGTGCTCGGCAGGGCCGAGCAGGGTGACCAGACCGGCATCCTTGAGCAACTGGACCTCGGCGTACGGGGTTTCGCCCGCCTTGTCGCGTGCGACGGCGTCGGTGGCAAGGACGGCCGCGACCTCGGCTGCGCGGCCGATCCAGGCCCGGGAGTCCTCGGGTGCGGGGAGGGTCTTCCAGTCGGCGGGTGCGACGGTGCTCATATTGCTACCTCTCCAGGGGAGTTGAGACCTACGGGAGTTCGGATCTACGGGGGTTGGGATCTATGGGGGTTGGGATCTACGGTGGTTGGGGGGAAGGGTGTGTCAGTGGGCGGCGGAGGCCTCGAGTTCACGGACGATCGGGAGTACCTTCTTGCCGAAGTACTCGACCTCCTCCAGGTAGTGCAGGAACCCCAGGAGGAAGAGGTCCACGCCGAGGCGCTTGTAGGCGATGATGCGTTCCGCGATCTGTTCCGGGGTGCCGATGAGACCCGTACGGAAACCGTCGTTGTACTGGACGAGGTCCTCGAAGGAGGAGTCCTGCCACATGCCCTTGCCGTCGGCGGCGGACCGTCCTGCCTGCTTCACGGCGGCGCCGAAGCCCTCCACCGCGTCAGAATCGGCCTTGGCGACGATCTCGCGGAGCGTCTCGCGGGCCTCGGCCTCGGTGTCACGGGCGATGAGGAAGCCGTTGAGGCCGAAGCGGGGCGGGGTGCGTCCGGCGCCCGCGGCCGAGGAACGTACGTCCTGGATCTGCTCGGTGACGCCGTCGAAATCCTTGCCGTTGGAGAAGTACCAGTCGGACACGCGGCCCGCCATGGCGCGGGCCGCGGTGGAGTTGCCGCCCTGGAAGATCTCCGGATGGGGGCGCTCGGGGGTGTTGAGGGGCTTGGGTTTGAGGGAGAAGTCGCGGATCCGGTAGAAGTCACCGGCCAGTTCGGCGTGGTCCTCGGTCCAGATGCCGCGCAGCGCCCTGATGAACTCCTCGGAGCGGCGGTAGCGCTCGTCGTGCTCGAGCCAGGGCTCGCCGAGCGCGGTGAACTCGTCTTTGAACCAGCCGCTGACCACGTTGACGGCGAACCGACCGCCCGACAGATGGTCGGCGGTCGCGCCGAGCTTGGCGAGCACTCCCGGGTGCCACAGGCCCGGATGGACGGCGGCGATCACCTTCAGGCGCTCCGTGGCGAGCAGCAGGGCGAGGCTGAAGCTGGTCGACTCGTGCTGGAACTCGGCGCCGTAGCTGGCCATGTAGCGCACCTGACTCAGGGCGTAGTCGAAGCCGTTGTTCTCGGCGAGGACGGCCAGCTCGCGGTTGTACTCGTAGCCCCAGTCGGTGCGCTGCTCGATCTTGCTGGTGACGAGGCCACCGCTGACGTTGGGCACCCAGTACGCGAAGCGCGCGGGTTCGGTGGCGACGGGGGCCGGGGCAGGGGCGGATGGCGGCACGGATGACATAGGGGACTCCCGGGGAGGTTTTGGGCATGCCGAGGTGCGCGGCGGGACCCGCTGATCAGAGGGTGTGCGTCACTTGGCGTCGATCACGCACGGCGGAAGGGTCCGCGGAGCGCAGACGCGCAGACGTGTAGAAGCGCACACGCGCCTTCGGCGAATCAGTGAAGGGAGGAGGGGCCGAGCTGAGGCCTGAGGTCAGCGGCGACAGAAAGCGCCGGCGAGACGTCCGAGGTCGATGTGGCGGCGTCGGGTGAGCCTGCGCATATCGATCAACTCCTCGCTGTACAGGGCCGGATCCCGCACATCGGACGATGGGCAGATGCCGGTGCGTCACACGGTAGCGAGTGACACCGCCCCTGGTCGATTCGGCATTGACGAGGGCCTGATAGGGCTTCCCTTTCACCGGCCCCCGAGCAGCGGCAGTACAGGGAAGTCGTGGTTCTGCCAGATGAGGCGGGAAAGCTCTTCCGGGTACGCGGTGACGGCCGGTCGCGTGTCGAAGAGCCGCACGAGGCGCTGCCCGGCGTCGTAGGCGGGCCAGCCGGGATCGCCGGTCGTGGCGAACGCCGTCCACGCGGCGCGCATGCGGGCGGACAGTACCTCCCCCTCCGGGGGCGGGCCCTCGCCGATCAGCGCGGCGGGCTGCCCGCGGTCCAGGTTGCCGAAGACGAGGGGTACGTCGAGGCCGTGGCAGGCACCCAGGACACCTTCCATCCCAGGGGCGGGCCAGGTCAGCTCATAGACATACGCGCGGCCACCCGCGGAGGTCTGGGCCTCGGCGAGGTGGAGGCTCGGCATGCGGAACAGACAGTCGGAGAGCACCAGTTCATACAGCTTGTCCGGGCCCGCGTCCGGAAAACCGTCGCGGTAGCGGCGTGCGCCGTCCGGCCCGGGACCGAAGACGTCCAGCGCGGTCGCCGCCTGCTCCTGTGTCACCTGGCCGAGCAGGCCGTCGAGCGCGGTGAGCAGCCGTGTTTCGTCGCGGGTATGGCCGACGAGGAGCTCGATGCCGCGGCCTGCGCCGTCAGCCAGCGCCTGCCAGGGAGTGACCGGCAGCGCGTCGCCCTCGACGACCGGCGAGAACACGATCGACCTGTGCGCCACATGACCCCACCGCTGGGCCCACTGCCCCATCTTGGCGCCCACCGCGTCACCGGCTGCGGACAGCAGGGCCGGATCCACCGTGGACAGGTCGGCCACCGTGGGCCCGAGTCCCAGCTCGGCGGCGCAGGCGGTGGCTATGTCGGCGGCGAGCTCCGGTGAGAAGAACGTGCCCTGCACACTCTGTGCGACGGCCCGGCCGAACAGTCCTGCCGCGCGCGGCATCGCAAGGAGCGCGGCGACCGATCCGGCCCCCGCCGACTGGCCGAAGACCGTGACGCGGTCGGGGTCGCCGCCGAAGTCCCGGATGTTGTCGCGCACCCACTCCAGAGCGGCCACCTGGTCGAGCAGCCCCCGGTTGGCGGGAGCCCCCTCGAACTGTCCGAAACCCTCGAGCCCCACACGGTAGTTGAACGTCACCACGAGGACGCCGCCCTCGCGCGCGAGACGGCCGCCGTCGTACTCGGGGAGCCCGGACATGCCGATCGTGTAGGCACCGCCTTGGATCCACACCATCACCGGAAGGCCTGCGCCCGGCCCGGGATCGGGCGACCAGACGTTGACCGTCAGCCACGCGTCGCCCTCCACGTCGCGTGCCAGGGCGTCCATGCCGAAGTGACCGCCCTGAGGGGGCGGCGGTCCGTACGACTCCGCCGCCCGCACCCCGTCCCACTCCCGTACCGGCCGCGGCGCCGCGAAACGCAGCGGGCCGACCGGCGGCTCGGCGAACGGGATGCCACGGAAGACGGTCGTCCCGGCCTCCCGTGTACCGCGCAGCGCTCCGGCCGCCAGGCGGACAGTGGGTTCGGCCCCGGACTGCTCCGACGCGCCAACGGTCATCACAACTCCCTCTCCGGTCGGACGGGAACGCGATCACCGAGCTTCGCGCGGCCCCGGACACGCCGACCCGCACACGTGGACCCGGACACACGGACCCGGACACACGGCCCCGGACGCTTGGGAGCATCTCGCCGCACCGGTATGCCGCGCCAGCCATTTACGGATGGGCACGACAGACATCGACACGATCTAGTGTGGTCCGCATGAATCCGCTGTCCGAGCTGGACGCGCGTATCTCGGGGTGTTCCGCGTGCCCCCGGCTCGTCGCCTGGCGGGAGGAAGTCGGGCGGGTCAAACGGGCTGCCTACATGGACTGGACGTACTGGGCCCGGCCGGTACCCGGGTTCGGACCGGCGGATGCCTCGATGCTCGCCATCGGGCTCGCGCCCGCGGCGCACGGAGGGAATCGGACGGGCCGGATGTTCACGGGCGACCGTTCCGGAGACGTCCTGTACAAGGCGATGTACGAGCTGGGCCTCGCGTCGAGCCCGGTGGCCGAGTCCATGGACGACGGCCTGACGCTGCGCGGGGTGCGGGTGACGTCGCCGGTGCACTGCGCCCCGCCCGAGAACAAGCCGACCCCGGGTGAGCGGGACATGTGCAGGCCGTGGCTCGTGCGGGAGCTGGAGCTGCTGGGGCCGCGGCTTCGGTCGGCGGTGATTCTGGGGGCGTTCGGATGGCAGGCGGCTTTGCCGGCGTTCACGGCGGCGGGGTGGCGCGTGCCGAAGCCACGGCCCCGGTTCGCGCACGGCACGCGGGTGACGCTGGAGCGGGCGGAGGACTCCGGGCACTCCGGTGCGGGTGTGGGTGTGGGTGCGGGTCCGGGTCCGGTCACCCTGTACGGCTGCTTCCACGTGAGCCAGCGCAATACGTTCACGGGTCGGCTGACCCCGGACATGCTCAAGGACGTCCTGCGTGATGCGGCGGGCGAGGCGGGCATTCCCCCCTACGCATCGCCGTACGCACCGCTGTACGCACTGCCGGACGGGCAGCGGTAACCGGCAGGCACTCGCCACCCGCGTCAGAACGACCGAAGGTCCCGCGTCAGAACGACCGCAGCTCGCCCCTCAGGACGACCGAAGCCCCCGCACACGAATGTGCGGGAGCTTGCGGTGGAGTTCGTCAGCTGTCGCGGCGCTTGAGCTTCTCCTGCGCGTCCTGGGCGCGGTCGCGCATGTCGCCCATGGCCTTCTTGACCTCGCCCTTGGCCTGGTCGCCCTTGCCCTCGGCCTGCTTGTCACGGTCACCCATGACCTTGCCGCCCATTTCCTTGGCCTTGCCCTTCATCTTGTCCATGCCGCCCTTGTCAGCCATGACAACTCCTTTGTCGTTACAGCGCCCACCGGTCTCTCACCTGGTGTGGGCCTCTGCATTCAACGTAGGCCGCCGGTGCGGACCGCGCCCGTCCAGCCGTCACGCACGGTCACGGTGCAGCCAGGTCAGTCCAGGCAGAACTCGTTGCCCTCGGGGTCGGTCATCACGATGTAGCCGGCACTCATCGGGGGCGCGGGCTCGTCGCGGCGTACCCGCTTCGCTCCCAGCGCGACGAGCCGGTCGCACTCGGCCTCCAGGGCCGCCATCCGCTCCTCACCCTGCAACCCGGGAGCCGCGCGGACGTCGAGATGGACGCGGTTCTTGGCGACCTTGTCCTCCGGTACCTGTTGGAAGAGCACGCGCGGGCCGTGCCCGGCCGGGTCCTCCACGGCCGATCTCGCGTTGCGCTGGTCCTCCGGTACGCCGATGCGCGCGAGGAAGTCGTCCCACGCCGCAAGGGCGTCGGCGCCCTCCGGCAGCTCGACACCGGGCGGGCCGGGGATGACGTAGTGCAGCGCGTCGCGCCAGAAGGACGACAGCGCACGCGGGTCATGGGCGTCGAAGGTGATCTGGATGGTGCGGCTCATCGGCTTGCTCCGTTCCTGGCGGGGTCCGTGGGGTCCGCGGGATGCGTGTGCAGGTAGAGGTCGCGCAGCAAGCAGACCTCGGAAAGATGGTGGATCAGCTCTCGGTGGATGTGCAGCACCAGATCGGCCATGGTCGCCTCGGGGAAGGGCTCCTTCTCACCGAGCGGGACCCGGAGCCCGGCGTCGCCGAGGCCGCGTACCCCTGTCAGCCAGAGATCGAGCTGAGCGTCGAGCTGGTCGAGCGCGGTGGCCGCGCTGCCTGCGTACTCCCAGCTCTGGTACGAAGCCTCCGGAGCACCGAAGTGCGCGGCGTTGCGCGTGGCGAGCACACCGACGATGACGTGACCGAGCCGCCAGGCGATCGTGGTGAAGGGCGGTGGGACCGGCTGCGGGAAAGCGAAGTCGATGGCGAAATCCCCGGCGCCGGCCTGCACGGGCGCCGTCGAGCTGCCGCGCGGCCACACGCTCCAGGAGTCCGACACCGGTGACCAGAAGTACTCGTCGTCGGTGAGGCCGGCGAGCCGGTCTCGGAGCTGCTGGTTCCAATGGACCTCCCACTGCTCGCGCAACGTTCGGTTCCAGTCGAGTTCGTGTGTGTTCATGGAGCCACCGTGACACCCCTGGCGGACAGGATCGGTCCGCTATCTCTGGCAGGGTGTGCGACATGAACGGGGCACGCAATGACGAACGGGGTACGACGGAGCGAGTGCTCACCCTGCTCGGGCTGCTGCAGCAGCGCCAGCTCTGGACAGGACCCGAGCTCGCCGACCGGCTCGGGGTCACGCCCCGCACCGTACGGCGCGATGTAGAACGGCTGCGCACGCTCGGCTATCCGGTGCACGCGGGACAGGGCGTCGGCGGCGGGTACCGACTCGGTGCGGGGCAGGAGCTGCCGCCGCTGCTGCTCGACGATCAGGAGGCGATCGCCACCGCGGTCTCGCTGCTCGCCGGTGCGGGTGGCGCGGTCGCCGGTGCGGGCGACGCCGCTCTCCAAGCGCTGACCAAGCTCGACCAGGTGCTGCCCACCCGGCTGCGGCACGAGGTGCGCGCTCTCTCCGGCTCGGTGGAGTTCTTCGCCGGCGGCCGTACGCCCGTCGACCCCGAGGCGCTCATGACGCTGGCCAGAGCCTGCCGCGACGAGGTCGAGGCCGGATTCGACTACCCGTCAGGAGGCGAGGTGCGACGGCGGCGGGTCGAGCCCTACCGCCTTGTCGCCTCCGACCGGCGCTGGTACCTCTTCGCCTACGACCTCGATCGCGACGACTGGCGCACCTTCCGCGTCGACCGGATGACCGACACCTCCGCACGGACCTGGCGCTTTCGCCCGCGCGACGCGCCCGACGCGGCCGCGTACGTACAGGAGGGGGTGGCGAGCCGGGTCTACTCGCACCAGGCGCGCTTCCTCGTGCACGCGTCGGCCGACACGGTGCGCGCGCAGATCCCGGCGGCGGCGGCCGTGGTGCGACCGCGGGGGAGTGAGCGCTGCGAGGTGCTCAGCGGCGGCGAACGCCTCGACGCCGTGCTGCTGCACATGGTGCTGCTGGGGCACGACTTCGAGGTGCTCGACCCTCCGGAGCTGGGGGAGCGCTGTCGCGAACTGGCACGGCGACTGCTGTCGGCCGGAGCGACGAACGCGCCGCCACCGTCGCGCAGTTGAACGCAGCCCCAGCCGTGCGGTTGAACACAACTCCCGTCTCACCCGTATCTAGAGCCGGACATGCCCCCGGCTTCGGTCGGCGGTCGAATTCGGCATCCGCACAGGAGGCGACGAGTTGAGGCACAAGCGAATACCCAGGCGAAAGGCCGTTCTCGCAGGGGCTGCGGCGATGGGCATGGTCGCTACGGCCGTCCTGCTGCAGCAGGCCAACGCCTCGCAATCCGGGCCCGAGGCCGCCTCAGGGCCCGCCGCCAAGAGGATCAGCGCGGCATCGGCGACGAAGCTGGTCGAGCCGTTGGCCTCGCAGCTCGGCGATGCCTACGGCGGCGCGTTCTACGACGAGGGCAAGGAGCAGCTCGTCGTCAACGTCGTGGGTGACGACAACGCGGTGAACGCCCAGGTGCAAAGAGCTGGAGCGGTGGCGCGCAGCGTCGACAACAGCAGTGGTGAACTCGGCTCCGCCGCACGGACGTTGGCGAGCAGGGCCACCATGGCAGGAACCGCGTGGGCCACGGACCCCAGGACCAATCAGGTCGTGGTCACGGCCGACCGCACGGTCACCGGTGAACGTCTGGACAAGCTTGAGGCGACCGTCGAGTCGCTCGGCCCGGGAATGGCCCGCATCCAGAAGTCCGCGGGAGAGTTCAAGCCCTTCGCGGCAGGGGGCGACGCCATCTTCGGAGGCGGCGCGCGCTGCTCGCTCGGCTTCAACGTGACGACCGGGGACGGGAGTCCAGGATTCCTCACCGCGGGCCACTGCGGGGTGGCCGCCGAGAGCTGGTCGGATGCCCAGGGCGGCGCGCCCGTCGGTACCGTCCAGGACGCGACGTTCCCGGGGGACGGCGACTTCGCGCTGGTCACGTACGACGACCCGGCCGCCGACGCTCCGAGCGCGGTCGACACGGGTGGCGGCCGGACCGTGGAGATCGCGCGGGCCGCCGAAGCGTCGGTCGGGCTCCAGGTGTCCCGCATGGGCAGCACCACCGGGCTCCAGGATGGTGTGGTCACCGGACTAGACGCCACGGTGAACTACGCGGAAGGGACCGTCACCGGGCTCATCCAGACCGATGTCTGTGCCGAACCGGGAGACAGCGGAGGCTCACTGTTCACCGGCGACGGGAGCGCGATCGGCCTCACTTCGGGCGGCAGCGGCGACTGCACCGCGGGCGGTGAGACGTTCTTCCAGCCCGTGACCACCGCGCTCGCGGCGGTCGGCGCCGAGATCGGAGCGGGCGGCAACTGAGGTTCGCGTCGGCCTCGTCCGTCCGGCGGCGGCCGAGGCCGGCGCGGCACGTCGACCGCCGTAATCCACGACGTGCGCGGGCCCAAAGACCCTGCCCGTCAGGCAGGCCACGACAGTGTGCCCGTCCAGGAACACCTTGAAGGACGTGTGTCCAGAACGTCTGGACCGGAGCCGGAGCTGATTCCGATCCCTCGCTACACGTCCCCCACCCAGCTTCCGTGGAAGCCGAGCGGTACCCGTCCCGGCAGGTGGACGCGGGCCAGCGGGTGGCCGGTGAAGTCCTGTGCCGCGAGGATCACCAGGTCGGTCGCGCCGCGGTCGGGGTCGTGCACGTAGGAGAGGATGTAGCCGTCGTCCTCGTCCCGCGCGCCCCGGCGCGGCACGAACACCGGCTCGCTCGCCGCCGCGCCCTTCGGGAAGCGGACCACTTGCTTGCTGTCGCGTGACATGTCGTGCTTGACGAGGCAGTTGGTGAACTTGTCGTCCGGCGGAACCCCGTCGACCGTCTCGTACGCGCGCCACATCTCGGCCGCGCTCGCCGCGTACCCGAAGCGGTGCCGACGGGAGATCAGGGATTCGTTGACGCGGGGGAACTCCTGCGGCAGATCGTCGATGCGGGTGCCGCGGACCCGGCCGGCGCGCAGGTCGATCGTCCAGCGGTCGAGTGTCGGAGCGCCGTCCGTGGAGGGGCCGCCGTTGCCCCGGCCTGCCACGTAGAAGGGGGCGGGCATGCTGGTGTACTCCATCACCACCGTGTCGCCCTGGTCGTAGGCGTTGAGCGTGTGCGAGTAGAAGACCGGGTCGATCTCGAACCAGCGTGTGACGCCGCCGGCCCGCGGCATGATCCCCACGCGCATCGGGTGGTGCTCGTTCCAGGTGTACGGCACCCGCGCACCGGCCTCGGCAGCCGCCGCGTCGAACGCGATCGGGACGTCAACGATCACCACGTACTTCTGCGTGAGGGCGAAGTCGTGCATCATCGGCGCGTCCGTCACCGGGATCTTGTTGGACCGGGCAACGCGCCCGGTGCCGTCGATCATGATGTGCCGCACGTGGTCCCAGGTCGCGTAGTACGTCACCGCGTGCAACTCGTCCGCTGCGGCGTCGTACTTGGTGTGCGCGGTGAACGCACCCCGCAGCGTGGAGCGGAAGTCGTACGGGCGCACCGTGTCGAGTTCGCCGTCCAGCTCGTACGGCAGCGGCCCGCTCTCCTGGAGCGCCAGGATCCGCCCCTTGTACGGAATCACGTGCGTGTTGCACGCGAAGTCGTCCGGCGGCGCCTGTCCGGGATATGTCTCGCCCAGCTTCTTCGCCACCTGCGACGAACGCACCCAGCGGTTGCGGTACCACTCGGCGCGTCCACCGCGCAGCCGTACCCCGTGCACCATGCCGTCACCCAGCATCCAGTGGTGTGCCCGCGGGTCCTCAAGGCCCAGCGCGTTCGGTCCCGTGCGCAGGAAACGGCCGTCGAGGTCGCGCGGCACGCGGCCGGTCACCTTCAGGTCGAACGCGGTCAGTTCCTCGGTGACCGGTGCGAAAGCGCCCTCCAGGAACGGGAGCGACTTCGCACCGCCGCCCGCCGCCGTCTGCGTTGCCGTTCGGGTCGCTGCCCGCGCTGCCGGAGCGTCCTGGCCGAGCCCGTAGGTCCCGACCACGCTGCCCGCCGCCGTGAGCGCCGCACCTTGGAGAATCCTCCGTCGCGTATGACTGGTCATCCTGTCTCTCCCCGTTCGCCTTCGGTGTCCGGCGGTGGACCGCCGGACTGTTCGCCGGTGACGGGGACAAGCCTGCGCTGATGGAAGCCGCGGGTCAGGAGGTCTGGGGCCCGGTCCTGGGGTGGTGCTGATGCCACCCCCGATGACGCCGGTGTTCGCGCGCGGGGCCGGGTTCAGCCGACCGGCTTGCCGGGCTCGTCGTGCGTGGAGCAGTGGATGCCGCCGCCACCGGAGGCGATGGTGTCGATCCGGACCGGCACGACGTCGCGCTCGGGAAAGTGCTCACGCAGGATGCTCCGGGCGCGCTTGTCGGCCTTCCGGTCCCCGAACCTGGGCATGAACACGGAGTCGTTGGCGACGTAGAAATTGGCGTACGTCGATACGAAGTCGTCGCCCTCGCCGGTGATCCTGTCCAGGTCCGGCTGCGGCAGATCGACGATCTCGAAGGACCGGCCCCTGGCATCGGTCGCCTTGCTGAGCACCGCCTTCGCCTGGTCGGCCGCGCGCGACCAGGAGTCGGCGGGCATACCGGCGAAGGCCTGGTCCAGGAGCACCACACCGGGCGCGGTGAAGCGAACCAGGCTGTCCACGTGCGCGTCGGTGATGTCCTGACCGCGTACGCCCGCCAGCCAGATCACCTTCTTGATGCCCAGGGTCCGCTTGAGCTCGGCCTCGATCTGGTCGCGGCTCCTACCGCGGTTGCGGTTGTCGTTGACGATCGAGCTCTCGGTGATGAGGAGCGTGCCCTCGCCGTCGGTCTCGAAGGACCCGCCCTCGGCGATCAGGGGCGCCTTCCTGCGGGGGATGCCGTACTTCGCGAGGAGAGTGCGGCCCACCCGGGCGTCGTGCGTGTGCTCCTGCTTGTCGCCCCACCCGTTGAAGTTGAAGTCGACACCGACGACGCCGCCGTCCTGCTCCACGAACACCGGCACGGTGTCGCGGGCCCAGAGGTCGTCGACGGCCAGCGGGATGACCTCGACGTCGCGCCCACAGGCCTTCTGAGCGGCGGCCTGCTGGTCGGGTCTCGCCATCATCACGACGTACTCGTACTCCGCGATGGCGCGAGCGACGCGGGCGATGTCCTCGCGTACGTAGGGGAGATCCTCCCCCCACACCGACTGGAGAGCGGGCCACGACATGAAGGTGCGCGCGTGGCTCTCCCACTCGGCACCCATGCGCAGTCCCTCGGCCACCGTGTCCCGGTCGCCCGCCGTGTTCGCGGCCCGCGCCTGCTCGTCGCCGGTTCCGCACGCCGAGGCGCCGAGGACCGCGGTGCCGATTCCGGCGAGCGCGCGGAGGGCCGAGCGGCGGCAGGGGCGTATCGGGAAGACGGAGGAGGGGGACACGGTGACTCCGATCATCGTGATGAGGATCAAGCTACCCATCGGCATGGCGGGACGCTCGACGAGCGCGGCGCGGACGGGGCCGCTCGATACCTCGACTCTGACATGGACTGAAAATTCAGTCAAAGAAAAACCCCTTCCCGTGCCGATCCCCGCGGCCCGCCCGAGATCACCGGGAGGGGGCCGGCCCGATAGGGTGCGGATTCATGGCGCCTCGCACTACTCGGATCCTCGAAGCGGCCGCACGGCTCATCGCCCGTCGCGGCGTCCGTGGCCTGCGCGTCGAAGAGCTCGCCGCCGAGGCGGGCGTCTCGACCGGGCTGATCTACTACCACTTCAAGGACCGCACCGGGATCCTGCGTCAGACGCTCGAGTTCATCAACGACCGAGCCGAGCGCTACACCGCCGGCCGGACGTCGGACGCCGGGCCGCTCGCCCCGCGCGAGGAGTTGGCGGAGATCCTCCTCCTGGAGCTTCAGGACACCCCGATGGTCAGGGAGAACAGCTCCGCCTGGGGTGAGCTCCGGGCGAGTGCCGTCTTCGACGAGGTGCTGCGGGACGACCTCGCCAGGGCAACCCTGGTATGGGTGCAGGAGGTGGCGGCCCTCCTCGGCCAGGTGCAGCCGACGGCCCCGCCGCCCGCCCTGGCCGCGTCGGGCGAGCGGCTCACCGCGCTGCTCGAAGGGCTCAGCATGCGCTGGCTCAGCGGCGGCCTGCGCATCGAGCACGCACGTGACGTGCTGCGCGGCGCCATCGACGCCGAGCTGGCACTGCTGCGGGGAATGTAGGGCCTACCGAAGGCGCGCCCTGCGTTCCCCGCACTGAAAAATCAGTCAAGGAAATGCCCCTGACCCGCTCCGGCGGATCAGGAGTCAGGCCATGCTCGTGGCGCCGTCCAAGGACTCACGGATGATGTCGGCGTGGCCGGAGTGCTGAGCGGTCTCGGTCGTGATGTGCATCAGTACACGGCGAACCGACCACCGCGCACCGGCCTCGAACCACGGGGCCTTCGGCAGAGGCCACGTGGCATCCAAGTCGGGCAGCGTGGCCACGAGTTCGTCGGTCCGGCGGGCCGCTTCGGCGTAATCGGCCAACACGCCCGCCAGCGTCTCACCGGGCAGCATCCTGAATTCGTCGGTCCGGCGGACCCGGTCGGCCTCGGTCATGGCCGTGAAGTCGGTCATCGTCGACGGTCCGCCCAGGATGAAGCCCACCCACATCCGCTCGACCCCGGTGACGTGCTTGATCAGGCCGCCGAGACACAGCGTGCTGGCGGTGGTGCGCAGTCCGGCCTGCTCGTCGGTGAGATCACGGGTGGTGAAGCGCAGGAAGTGCCGGTGCTTGCCGAGCGTCTCCAGCCACTCGGCACGCTCACCGGTGACGGTCGGGCCCTTCGCCGGGCCGTCGGGGGTGATGGTCGATTCGTTCGCAGCCATGGTCTCCGCCTTCAAGTGTTCGTGTTCCGCCGGTCAGGGATCACGCTAGGACTCGTATAGGACAGGAAGTGACCTATACGTACCCGTTGCCTGCGTAGCCCATCGGCTCTACGCTCACCCCGGTCCATATAGTGAATGATGTTCACATCCATGACCAAGCTATGGCTGTGACTTGTGACTGGAGTGTGTGATGCGCGCAAGATCCCGAGTGCGGTTCGGCGCCTCGCTCGCCGCGGCGGCGGTTCTCGCCTCCGTCCTGATGCCGACCACCACCGCCACCGCCACCGCCCGCCGAAGTGCCCCG
Organism: Streptomyces sp. NPDC058257; assembly: GCF_042881845.1. Taxonomy (NCBI): domain Bacteria; kingdom Bacillati; phylum Actinomycetota; class Actinomycetes; order Kitasatosporales; family Streptomycetaceae; genus Streptomyces; species Streptomyces sp. NPDC058257. The sequence goes on along the minus strand of NZ_JBHVXJ010000030.1, from coordinate 62,254 downwards.
CGCACCGCCGTGCTGGATGGCAGGCGACTCCTGGAGACCAAGCTCCGCCTGGACCGCGGCGACCCGCGACTCAAGCGCTCCGTAAGGGGTTTGACGAAGCGTGCCGACGCCTGGATCGACCAGGGACCCTGGACGGTCGTCGACAAGCCGAAGCCCGCGCCCGGCGGTGACGTGCACGACTATCTGAGCCAGGCGCCCTACTGGTGGCCCACGCGGATACCGACCGCCGACAATCCGTGGGGTTGCCCATATGAACAGCGCGACGGGCAGCGCAACCCCGAAGTCGACACGGGGACCGACCGCCAGGACGTGGAGAAGGTCTTCGACTCGGCGTACGACCTCACGCTCGCCTGGTACTACACGGGTAAGAAGCGCTACGCCGAGAAGGCCGCATCCGTCCTGCGCACCTGGTTCCTCGACCCGGCGACCAAGATGAACCCGAACCTGGACCACGCGCAGTTCATCCCCTGCAAGTACGAGGGCCGTGCCATCGGCGTCATCGACTTCTCGCAGTCCTACACGAGTGTCGTGGACGCGATCGCGATCCTCGGTACGGGCGCACCCGGGTGGTCGAAGAACGACCGCTCCGCGATGGAAAAGTGGAACAAGGAGTTCCTGGGCTGGCTCGTCGACAGTGACTTCGGCAAGCAGGAGAGCGCCGCGCAGAACAATCACGGCACGTTCTACGACATGCAGGTCGCCGCCCTCGCCTACGCCACGGGTGACACCGCCCTCGCCCGCCGCACCGTCCTGGACGCTCGTGCCCGCCGTATCGACCCGCAGATCGCGGGCGACGGAAGCCAGCCGCAGGAGCTCGCACGGACGCGGAGTTGGCACTACTCGACCTTCGATCTGGTCGCCTACACCCGGCTCGCCGCGATCGGGCGGCGCGTGGGCGTGGACCTGTGGTCCCACCAGGGGCCCGACGGGCAGAGCCTGTTCAAGGCCGTCGACTACCTCTTGCCCGCGGCCACGGGGGCGGCGAAGTGGCCGCACCCCGAGCTGGAGTTCCACCGGTTCGCGGCGAGCGACGTCGTGCACGCGGCGGCCGATGCCGGGGACCCGGCCGCGCGCAAGGCGGTCCCGGAGCTGGAGACACCGCCCGGCGGGGATCTGTGGGCGCTGCGCCCCGCGGCCGAGCAGTTGGACTCGATCGCGGGCTGAGCCAGGGGGGCGGGGGTTAGCCCTACCTGGACCTGGGCGGTTAGCAGGATCGTCCCGGGATGCCGCGTTCGGAAAAGCTGGGCCAGGCAGATGCCGCTGGGTTCCCGACGATTCCGCAGGAGTTGGCTAGTGCGTGAGCAGGTTTGGCAGAGGTTCAGTTCTCCCGGGCGGCGGGACGGCCGACGCGCGGTCGTGTCGGCCGCGGCTGCGACGGCCGGGGTGGTCGCCGCCGTCATGACGGTGGCTGCCTTGTCCCCGGCAGCGGCAGCGGCATCGGCATCGGCGTCCGCCTCCGCCTCCGCCGGGCGGGACACCGTCCAGGAGGGCCTCGACGCACTGGTGCGCTCCGACGGAGTGCCCGCCGCGCTCGCGAGGGTCAAGGGCCCTGAAGGTCACGCCCGTACCTACACGGCGGGGGTCGCGGACCTGGCCACCGGCTCGAAGGTGCCCAGGAACGGTCAGGTGCGGATCGGCAGCAACACCAAGACGTTCACCGCGGTGCTCGTGCTGCAACTGGTCGGCGAAGGGAAGATCGGCCTCGACGCGACGGTCGACACCTATCTGCCTGGCCTCGTGCGCGGGGAGAAGATCGACGGGCGTCGCATCACCGTCCGTGAGCTCCTGCAGCACACCAGCGGACTCCCCGACTACGTCAAATACCTCGGCGAGGACGTCCGGCACTACGAACCCCGCGAACTCCTCGACATCGCTCTCCAGCACAAGGGCGACTTCGCGCCCGGGGAGAAGTGGGCGTACAGCAACACGAACTATGTGCTGGCCGGTCTGATCGTCGAGAAGGTCACCCACCGTCCGCTCGCCAAGGAGCTGGAGCGGCGCATCATCAAGCCCACAGGGCTGCGCCACACCTACTTCCCCGCACCTGGTGACGTGACCATCCGGGAGCCCCATCCCAAGGGCTACTACCAGGATTCGGCCGGTGCGCCTCTGCGTGACGGAACGGAACTGGACCCGTCCTGGGGCTGGGCGGCAGGGCAGATGATCTCCACGAACTCCGACCTCAACCGGTTCTTCACCGCACTCCTGGCGGGCAGGCTCCTCCCGGCGGCCCAGCTCGCCGAGATGCGCACGACTGTCCCCGCCGGAGCGCCCTTCGCTTCCGGCGCCCGCTACGGACTGGGGCTCGTGAGTACACCGCTGTCGTGCGGTGGCGTCTACTGGGGTCACGGCGGCAGCACCACGGGATACGAGACCCGGGGCGGCGTCACCGCCGACGGCCGTGCCGCGAACGTCGCGGTGACCGTCCAGCCGAGCGACGCGGCAACCATGAAGCGTGTGGAACGGGTCGTGGACAAGGCCCTGTGCCGCTGAACCCGTACGAGAAAGTGGCGAGCACTCCCTCGGGCTTCCGGCCACGGCATGCACCGCAGCCGTGGCCGGAAGCCGGAGGGGCGGTGCCGTGTTTCCTGCGGCGCGCCTGGTGAGGAGCCGAGCCGCCGACGCGGCAGAGGGGTGGCAGGGCGGCGTCAGCCGAACCGGCTGTACAGGCCCGCGGCGACCAGGAAGAGCACGACCACGACGGTCAGGATCAGCGTGCCGGTTCCCTGGGAGCGTGCCTGGTCGGCGCGCTTCTCCTCGATGAAGGCCTTCGCGTCGGCTTCCGTACGCGTGCGGACCCACTGGCCGTTCTGTCCCAAGTTGGGGGACAACGTGCACCTCCCGTGTCAACTCCTGTGCGCCTGACCACCTTTCACACGGGTAAACCTCTCCGGCGACGATCGCCCCTCAGGAGTGGCGCGCACCCTGGAGGCGACCTCCGTGGGCGCCGCCATGCTGTGTCGCGCCAGCGTGCGCTCCTGAACGCATCGGGGTAATTTGTCCACGTTTGTAATGATGTACGACTTCTGGCCTGCGCCCTGTAGGCCAGCAGAGGAGCCCTACAGGTGCGTAAGGGGAAAGCCGGGCGATGGCCAAGACCTTGAACGTCCCGCTCGTCGCAATGGAGCGCGGCGGCCCGACAACGGCCCCGCGCGTTCCGCGACGTGTCGGAAGCCAGATCTGGCCGGCCGTCGTGGCAGGGGTCTTCACATTGACCCAACTGGCCCTGGTACGGCCCGGAATGGGGCTCGGCTGGGACGAGGCGGTGTACGTCAGTCAGGTCAGCGGCCACGCTCCGGCGGCGTTCTTCAGCGCACCCCGTTCCCGCGGGATCTCCCTGCTGGTCGCGCCGGTCGCCTCATGGTCGTCGTCCACCTCACTCCTGCGGGTCTACCTCGCGGTGCTTTCGGGCCTCGGCCTCTTCCTGGCGCTGCGCGTCTGGCGCGGTCTCTTCCCCGTACGGGTGGTCGCCCTGGCGGGTGCCCTCTTCGCGACGCTCTGGGTGACCGTCTTCTACGGCCCGGAGGTCATGCCCAACTACTGGGTCGCGATCGGCGCCCTGGCGGGTGTCGGATGCTTCCTGCGCGCCCAGGCGGACCACCGTGACAGGGCCGCGCTGTGGGGCATGGGCGCCAGTGCGGCGCTGATGGCGTGGATGCGGCCCATCGACGCCGTCTGGGTGAGCCTCCCGCTGCTCGCCTCGCTGGTCTGTGTACGCCGATGGCGCCGGGCGCGGTCGCTCGCGGCGCTGCTCGCGGGGCTGGGGGCGGGGGCGGTCGGGTGGATCGGTGAGGCGTACGTCAGTTTCGGCGGTCTGGGTGCCCGCCTTGCCGATGCCTCGCGGATCCAGGGTGGCCTCGGCTGGAACATCGCCGTCCTCGATCAGCTGCGCAGCCTGCGCGGCCAGACCCTGTGCCGCCCGTGCACCTCCTCGGTTCCGGCCCCGGAACTGATCGCGTGGTGGTTCGCCCTGCCCCTGCTCGCCGCACTCGGTCTCGTTGTCGCGGTCAGGGCCCGGCGCACCGCGGGCACGCTGCTGCCGCTGGCCTGTGCCACGACGGCGGGCATCCCGTACCTGTTCATGATCGGATACGCGGCGCCGCGCTTCCTGCTGCCGTTCTACGCGCTGCTCGCCATCCCGGTCGCCGATGCCCTCGTCCACCTGGTCGCCGCCTCGCGCCAAGCGTGGAGGCCGGTGGTCGTGACGCTGGTGGCACTCGCCGCCGCCGGGCATCTGGCGGTGCAGTACGCGATCCTCGAGGACGTCGTGGACCGCTCCACCGCCGCCCGCGAGGACTGGGCCCGCACGGCAGCCGAGCTGCATCGCCTCGGCGTGCGGCCGCCGTGCGTGCTGACCGGGTACGAGGCGCTCCCGATCGCCTTCTACGCCGGGTGCTCCTCCGCCCAGACGCAGGGACACAACGCCAGCACCACCCGTGCGGACCTGCTGCGGACCGCGCGGCGGACGCCGACGGCCACGCTCGCCACGGCGGAGGACGGGCCGCCGGGGTACGCGCGCGGCTGGCCGGCCCATCGGTTCGGTGACCTGCGCATCCATGTGGGTCCCGCGGCAGCGGCAGGAATCCGGGGGTGACCTTTAGATGACCTCTCCCCTGGGCACCCGGTTTCTGTGGGGAACGGGTGCACCGTTTTGCGACATATGAGCGGTTTACGCATCGTGATGTCGGGTACCCCGGGATGGGGCCGGAACGAGACGTTCCGCCCTGCGCCCTCAATCGTCGCTCTGGAGAGTTCATGTCAGATCAGCGCAAGAGTTCGTTTGCGACCGTGAGCCCCTACACGGGGGAGACCCTCAAGGAGTTCCCGGCCATCGAGGGCGAAGAGGTCGATGCCAGGATCGAAACCGCGGACCGCGCCTTCGGCGCATGGCGCAAGCGGCCGATCGCCGAACGCGCGGCCGTCGTCGCACGCGCGGCAGGACTGATGAAGCAGCGCAAGGAAGAGCTTGCTCAGATCATCACCCTGGAGATGGGAAAGCTCATCTCCGAAGCGCGCGGAGAGGTGGACCTCGCCGCGTCGATTCTGAAGTACTACGCCCAGCACGGGCCGGACTTCGCCGCCGCCGAGCCGCTGGAATTCCAGGGGGAGGGCGAGGCCTACCTCGTGAACGAGCCCCTCGGTGTGCTGCTCGGTGTCATGCCGTGGAACTTCCCGCTCTACCAGGTGGTCCGTTTCGCGGGCCCCAACCTCGTGCTCGGCAATACGGTGCTGGTCAAGCACGCCGGTATCTGCCCGCAGTCCGCACTCGCCCTGGAGTCGCTCTTCCGTGACGCCGAGGCCCCCGAGGGCGTCTATACGAATCTGTTCGTGAGCCACGACGAGATCTCACGCATCATCGACAGCCCGGTGGTCCGCGGGGCCTCCCTGACCGGCAGCGAGGGTGCGGGCGCCAAGGTCGCCGAACGCGCCGGGCGGAACATGAAACCGAGCCTCCTGGAGCTAGGCGGCAGCGACGTCTTCATCGTCCTCGACGGTGCGGGTCTCGAACGCACCATCGGCGCCGCGGTGGCGGGCCGGATGGCGAACACCGGCCAGAGCTGCGTGGCCTCGAAGCGCTTCATCGTCCTTGAGGACGTCTACGACGACTTCGTCGACGGGATGCGCCGCAAGTTCGAGGAGCTGCGCCCCGGTGACCCCGCGGACGAGGCGACCACCTTGGGTCCGCTCTCCTCCGAGCAGGCGGCATCGGACCTGGCCGACCAGCTCCGCGAGACGGTGGACCAAGGTGCTGAACTGGTCACGGGCGGCCACCGGATCGACCGCCCGGGTGCCTTCGTCGAACCGACCATCATCACCGGCGTCAAGCCGGGGATGCGGGCCTACGCCGAGGAGCTCTTCGGTCCCGCCGCGGTCATCTACCGGGTCGCCGACGAGGACGAGGCCATCGCCCTCGCCAACGACAGCCAGTACGGCCTCGGCGGATCCGTGTTCTGCGCCGACGTGGAGCGGGGACGCCGGGTGGCGGAGCGCGTGGAGACCGGCATGGTCTGGGTGAACCACCCGACCTCGACCCAGCCCGACCTGCCGTTCGGCGGCATCAAGCGCTCCGGCTACGGGCGTGAGCTCTCGAAGCTCGGCATGCAGGAGTTCGTGAACCGCAAGCTCGTCCGCGTGCTGCCGCCCGACGCGGAGCTGCACGGAATCGCAGGCTGAACCATCCGACCGTGTCCCGCGCACCCATGGCGGGACAGAAGCTGCCCATACGTGTGTTTTGCGGCCGAGGTGAACGGAGAGCAGTCCCCGACGCACCGCCCTCCAGACCCACCGCCCTCCACCCGCGAAACCAGCGATACCCCGCGGAATCAGCAATCCCCCGCGAAACCAGCGACACAAGGAGTCATCGTGACCGCAGTACCTTCCATCACCCTCAACAACGCAGTGGAGATCCCCCAGCTCGGCTTCGGCACCTTCCAGATCGAGCCGGAGGAGACCCGGGAGACCACGCTGGCCGCGCTGGAGGTCGGCTACCGGCACATCGACACGGCTCAGATGTACGGCAACGAGAAGGAGGTCGGCCAGGCGGTCCGCGACTCCGGTCTCGACCGCGCCGACGTCTTCGTGACCAGCAAGCTCGACAACGGCGCCCATGCGCACGACGATGCCCTCAAGGCGTTCGACCGCACCATGGAGGAGCTGGGACTCGACTATCTGGACCTCTTCCTCATCCACTGGCCGCTGCCCGGCAGGGGTGACTTCGTGGAGACCTGGAAGGCCCTTGAGGAGATCTACCGCTCCGGCCGCGCCAAGGCCATCGGAGTCTCCAACTTCCAGCCCAACCACCTGCGCCGCCTGATGCAGAACAGCGACGTGGTGCCCGCCGTCAACCAGATCGAGGTGCACCCCTACCTCACCCAGGACGACGTCAGGGCCTTCGGCGCCGAGCACGACATCGCCACAGAGGCCTGGTCGCCCATCGCACAGGGCAAGGTGCTCGACGACCCCACCATCAACCGCATCGCGCAGCGCGAGGGCAAGTCGGCCGCCCAGGTGACCCTGCGCTGGCACATCCAGCGCGGGGACATCGTCTTCCCCAAGTCGGTGACCCAGAGGCGCATCGAGCAGAACTTCGACATCTTCGACTTCGAGCTCAGCGAGGGCGACATCGGCGAGATCTCCGCACTGAACCGCGACGAGCGGACCGGCTTCGACCCGGACACCTTCAACGGCTGAGGGCTCTGAGCCTCATTCCAGAGGCACAGGTCAGCTCACCCCAACAGGACTGGTGCCCGACTCGATCACGGTGAGGACGGCCACCACCCGATGGAGGCGCCTGCGCGCCCGGGCGGCATCGGCCGAGGACACCACCACCTCGGCGGTGGCCCGGGCGGGGGCGCGGACCGCATAGGTCAGCTCCCGCACCGGCACCGGGCGCAGGGCGGAGACGATCCGGCCGAGCGCCTCGCGGCTGTCGTGGAGCGTCACCGTCAGCGTGGTGAGGGCGTGGGACTCATCAGGAGTCATCGCGGGTGTTCCTTGTCTTTGCGCGTTGCACGGATGGCGAAAGCAAAAAGACCCCTCGCGGAATGCGAGAGGTCTGCGTGCGGGCGGTGAGCCGCCTGGGAGGGGTTGCCTCCAGGTCACCTCGGTGCCGGCACGCCGCAGCTGATAATGAGCCGGCGCAGCATGGCGCGGATGCTTCCACGGATCGGTCGCACCGGCAACGCCATCTCATGCCGCGGACACCGGGCCCCATGGCCTGACAGCGCGCCATGAAGCCGCATGCGCGTACCGCTTCACCGATATCCGCGCCGATACCCACCCAGCAGCCCCCAGCAGCCCCCAATAGCTCCCAGTAGCTCGGGCCCCGACTGTCGGCGCCGATAGATCAGGCCGCTCCGCCTTGTCGTAGGCGACGAAGTGTTGTCCGTGTCCCCGCCCTACCTTTCGGACATCACCGGTTCGATGCCTCGGAGGTGGGGATCCGCATGTCCATGTGGGATGAGCTCAACCGTCCGCCCGTAACGCCCGCGGTACGTGTCCTGCCGCTGGTGGCGGTCGCCGCGCTCCTGGTCAGTGGCTGCGGAGGCGGATCCGGCTCGGGCGCCGCGGGGAAAGGCGAGTTGGCGGACGGCAAGACGTTCACCACGGCCTACGCCTCCGACCCCGGCGCCCTCGACCCGGCGAAGACGGTGATGTCGATCGCCATCGGCGTCAACCGCTACCTGTACGACCCGTTGATCCACCTCGACGCCAAGGGTGAGCCCGAAGCCGGCCTGGCACGGAAGTGGCAAGCGACGACGAAGACGGCGACCTTCACGCTGCGCCCCGACGTCAAGTGCTCCGACGGCTCGACGCTGACCGCGAGCGACGTGGCCGCGAACATCGACTACATCGGTGACCCGAAGAACAAGTCGCCACTGGCCGGTGTGCAGATCCAGCCCGGCACCACGGCGAAGGCCGACGACAAGAAGCGCACCGTCACCCTCACCAGCGGCGCCCCCGACGCGTTCCTGCTGCGCAACGCCGGTTCCGTGCCGATCGCCTGCGGCAAGGGTCTGCAGGACCGCACGGCACTGGCCAAGGGAGGCAAGGGCAGCGGCACCGGCATGTTCACCATGACCGAGGCCGTCACGGGCGACCACTACACCCTCACCCGGCGCAAGGACTACACCTGGGGCCCGGGTTCGTCCGGGCAGGGGGCCAAAGGGCTGCCCGACACCGTGAAGATCAGGGTGATCCCCAACGAGAGCACGGCCGCGAACCTGCTCCTTTCCGGCGAGCTCAACGCCGCGCCGATGTCCGGCCCCGAGCAGAAGCGCCTTGCCGCGCAGAAGCTGTTCCACGCCGACGTGCAAGCGCCGTTGGGCGAGCTGTACTTCAACCAGAGCGGGGCCCGCCCCGGAGCCGACGAGAAGGTGCGCCGGGCACTGGTCCAGGCACTGAACCTGCCCGATGTGGGCAAAGTGATCACCAACGGCACCGGAAAACCGTCCCAGGGCATGGTCACCGACGAGCCGCGAGCCTGTACCGGTGACTCGGTCACCGGCAATCTCCCGCGGCACGACCTCGCCGCGGCCAAGTCGGCCCTGAGCGCGGCAGGTTGGGAACCGGGCGCCGGTGGAATCCGTACCAAGAACGGCAAGAAGCTCACCATGAGCCTGATGTACGGCACCCAGAACGGGCCCACCATGGCCGCGGGCGCCGAGCTGATCCAGAAGGAGTGGAAGAGCCTCGGGGCCGAGGTCAAGATGAAGCCGGCGGACAGCCCCGGACTGAACAGCACGCTCTTCGGCTCCGGCAACTGGGACGTCTCCATGGGCCCGATCTCCCTCGGGGTGCCCACCCAGCTCGTCCCGTTCATGTCCGGGCCCACGCCGCCCAAGGGTGTGAACTTCGCCGGAATCGACAACCCCGAGTACCAGGACCTCGTACAGAAGGCTTCGGCCAAGGTCGGGGCCGCCGGCTGCCCGCAGTGGCAGCAGGCCGAGAAGGCGCTGATCAAGCACCTCAACGCGGTGCCGTACTACAACTCCCTCACCCCGGTCTTCGGCAAGGCAGCGCGCTTCAAGGTCAACCAGGGCGCGATCGTCCCGTCCTCGATCCGTATGTACGCGAACTAGGGGGACGGTTCGATGACGACCGCGACAACCGCGACGGCGGGCGCCGATGCGCCGCCGGCGTCGGCTGCCCCCGACCGGCGGAGCAACCGCTGGCTGCTGTTCGGCCGGCGCCGCTCGGCCCGCCTTGTGGTGTCGCTGTGGGTGCTCGTCACAGCGGCGTTCCTGATGATCCACCTCATCCCCGGTGACCCGGTGCGCGCCGCTCTGGGCATGACCGCTTCGCCGGACCTGGTGGCGGCGAAGCGCGCGGAACTGGGTCTCGACGACCCGCTGTGGCAGCAGTACCTCCACTTCCTGGGAGGCCTCTTCACCGGCGATCTGGGCAGTTCCACCATCAGCGGCCAGCCCGTGACGCAGACGATCGGCGACCGACTGCCCGCGACCGTGCAACTGGCCGCACTCGCATTCGTACTTGCCCTCGCGGTGGCCGTCCCGCTGGGCACGGCGATGGCCGCCGTGACCCGGGGCGGGCGCCGCCGCGGCGCCGAACTTGCCTTCACCTCCGTCAGCGTGCTGCTCGCCGCGGTACCGGAGTTCCTGCTCGCGGTCGTGCTGGCCTACGTGTTCGCGGTGCGCCTCGACTGGTTCCCCGTCGCGGGCCGCGAGGGACCGAGCTCGTACGTGCTGCCGGTCCTCGCCCTGTCCATCGGCCCCGCCTCGGTGCTCGCCCGGATCGGCCGGGTGGAGATGCTGTCGGTCCTTGGCCACGACTATGTGCGCACCGCGCGCGCCAAGCGGCTGCCGCCGCGCCGCGTATATGTGCGCCACGCGCTGCCCAACGCCCTGACCGCCACGCTCACCCTCGGCGGTCTGCTGCTCTCGGCGCTCGTCGCGGGGACGGTCCTGGTGGAGAACGTGTTCGCCTGGCCCGGCCTCGGCTCGACGATCGTGCAGTCCATCGTGCAGAAGGACTATCCGGTCGTGCAGGGCATCGTGCTCGTCTACGGGGCCGGAGTCCTTGTGGTGAACCTGCTCGTCGATGTGGCGCTCGCCCTGCTCGACCCGCGCTCCGCGATCGGGGAGGCCTGATGTCCGCGGCACGCTCCCGATGGTCGTCGGTCGCCCGCACCCCCGTCGGCGCATGCGCCGGTCTTCTGCTGCTCGCGGTGGTCGTCCTGGCGGTGCTCGCCCCGCTCCTGTGGGGGGACAGGGCGTCCGTGGTGGACACGGCCGCGATCCAGCAAGGGCCCTCCGACGCGCATCTGCTGGGCACGGACAACCTGGGCCGCGACATCTTCTACCGCGTCCTTGTCGCCACCCGGCTCTCGCTGCTGCTCGCGGTGACCGCCACCCTGTTGGGCGTGGCCCTGGGACTGGTTCTGGGGGCGCTGCCCTCCGTGCTGCCGCGCGGGGCGGGGCGGTTCGTGACCTCCGTGGTGAACATCGCCGTGGCCTTCCCCGGTCTGCTGCTCGCTCTCTTCTTCGCGGTCATCTTCGGGGTGGGCGCCACCGGCGCGGTCCTCGCGATCGGTCTGGCGATGGCCCCCGCCTTCGCCCGGCTCACCCAGACGTTGAGCGCGTCGGTCGCGGGCCGGGACTTCGTGGCCGCTGCCCGGACCGTCGGCGTGGGCAGGATGCGGCTCCTGGTGCGCCATATCCTGCCCAATATCGCCGAGCCCCTTGCCGTCAACGCCACCATCGGCGCGGGCGCCTCGCTCCTCGCCTTCTCCGGGCTCTCGTTCCTTGGACTTGGCGTACAGGCACCGGAGTACGACTGGGGCCGGCTCCTCGGCGAGGGCCTCGGACGGATCAACCTCACCCCGGCGCCCGCGCTCGCACCGTGCGTGGCGGTCGTCGTCACCGGCCTTGCGTTCAACCTCTTCGGCGAGGCGGCGGCAGCCGCCCTCGGCGTACGTACGCTCTCCCGGCAGGCCGTCGGCGCCCGTCCGCTCCCACCACCCGCCCAGGACACCGCAGCGGGCACGGCCGCGCACCGGCCGGACACCGACGAGCGGCCGGTGCTCGCGGTGGAGAACCTTCAGGTCGCCTTCCCGGGGCCTGCGGGGTGGACCACCCCGGTGCGAGGTGTCAGCTTCGCCGTGCACCCGGGCGAGGCCGTCGGCGTGGTGGGCGAGTCCGGGTCGGGCAAGAGCCTGACCGCGATGGCCGTGTCCCGGCTCGTCGAGCACCCGGCCCAGGTCACCGCCCGGCGACTCGAGTTCACCGGCACGCCACTGCTCGACAGCGACGAGCGTGAGCTGCGCCGTCTGCTCGGTACCTCCCTCGCGATGGTCTTCCAGGACCCGATGTCCTCGTTCAATCCGGTCACGAGCATGGGGCGGCAGCTCGCCGAGGTCGCCGAACACCATCAACACCTCTCCCGGAGCGCCGCGTTCGCACGGGCCGTGGACCGGCTGCGCGCCGTGCGCGTGCCGGCGCCCGAGCGACGCGCGCGCCAGTATCCGCACGAGTTCTCCGGCGGTATGCGACAGCGCGCGATGATCGGCATGGGTCTTATGGGCGACCCCAGGCTGATCATCGCGGACGAGCCGACCACCGCCCTCGACGTCACCGTGCAGCGGCAGGTGCTGCGCCTGCTCACCGAGGTCCGGGACGAGCGGGCCACCGCCATCCTGCTCATCAGCCATGACATCACGGTCATCGCCCGCACCTGCGACCGAGTGCTCGTCATGTACGCGGGCCGCATCGTCGAAGACCTGCCCGCGGCCGACCTGTTCACCGCGGCCCGGCACCCCTACACCCGGGCGCTCCTCGCCGCCGTACCGGACCTCGACACCGACCGGGACCGCCCCCTGGCCGTGATTCCAGGCCGCCCGCCGGAGCCGGACCGGATACCGCGAGGGTGCGCGTTCGCCCCGCGCTGCCCCTCCGCGGACGACCACTGCCGCCGCGAGGACCCCGAGCCGGTCACGCACACGGTCGGGCACCGGATCGCCTGCTGGCACCCCAGCCAGGACGCGACCGAACTGGTCGGAATCGAAGCCGGAATCGAAGCCGGAGCCGAAGCCGGAGCCGGAGCCGGAGCCGAAGAGACCACGACAGGAGGAGGGACGGCATGAGCGAGCTCGTCTTCGACGGGGTGAGCGTGCGCTACGGCACCCGCCGCCACGCCCTGACCGCGGTGGACGGCGCGCACCTGACCGTGCCGTCCGGCCAAGTGGTCGGCCTGGTGGGGGAGTCGGGCTCGGGAAAGTCGACGCTGGCCCGCGCGGCGGTCGGCCTCGCCCCGCTCACCACAGGCCGCGTCCTCCTCGACGGAACCGATGTACGCCGGCTGCGCGGCCGGCGCCGACCGCTGCAGATGATCTTCCAGGACCCGTACTCCTCCCTCGACCCGCGGATGAGTATCGGCGACTCCGTCGCCGAGGCCCTGCCACGTGGACGAGGGCGCGGCTCGGCGGCTCGGCGGGCCGCGGTGACCCGCCTGTTGGAGCAGGTCAACCTCGATCCGGACCGGGCCTCGATGCTGCCCGGACAGCTCTCCGGCGGCCAGCGGCAGCGCGTGGCGGTCGCCCGTGCGCTTGCGGGACAGCCGCAGGTCGTCATCGCGGATGAGATCACCTCGGCCCTCGACGTATCCGTCCAGGGCGCCGTGCTCAACCTGGTCCGCGACGTGCAGCGGCAGATGAACCTGACCATGCTGTTCATCTCGCACAACCTGGCCGTGGTGCGCTACCTCAGTGACCATGTCGCCGTGATGTATCTCGGCAGGATCGTCGAGGCCGGGCCCACCGAGCAGGTCCTCGCCGACCCGCGCCACCCGTACACCCGCGACCTGCTCGCCGCCGTACCGAGCCGGACATCGGCGTCGGGGCCCGGCGCGGAACCCGTCGACGACGCCCTCGCGGCCACCGAGCCCGCCGACCCGCACCACCCGCCACCCGGCTGCCACTACCACCCCCGCTGCCCCGCGGGCCCCCGGCTCCACGCCGGGCGGGACCTGTGCCGTACCGAGGATCCGGCCAAGGACGCCGCCGCACGGCCCCACCAGGCCGCCTGCCACTTCGCGACGACCGCCGACCCGGCCCTCACGAGACGGCCGCATACGGAAGGCGCCGCGTGACACTCGTACACCACCCCCCATTCACCCCGTCATCGAGGAGACAGCACACCGTGACGCGACGTCTGGCCATCGACGACCTCTACGCCATCGCACTGCCGGAGCAGCCGGCGCTGTCACCGGACGGCACGCGCGTCGTCTACGTGTTGCGCACCGCCGACCGCGAACACGACCGCGAGGAACGCGGGTTGTGGACGGTGCCGACCGGAGGCGGAGCCGCGCGACGGCTCACCCGGGGCCCCGCGGACACCGCGCCCGCGTGGTCCCCCGACGGCCGGTGGATCGCGTACCTGCGCGGCGGCGACAGCCCGTCGCAGCTGTGGCTGCTGCCCGCGGACGGTGGCGAGCCCGAGCCGGTCACGAACCTTCCGGCGGGTGCGGGGGCGCCGGTGTGGAGCCCGGACGGCACGGCGATCGCCTTCCCGGCGCCGGTCGACAGCACTCCGGCCTCCGGGGCGACAGCGGCCCCTGTCGTGGCAGACCGGCTCGACTACAAGACCGACGGACATGGCCTCTTCGGCACGGTCCGCAGCCATCTGCACGTCCTGGATCTCGAAAGCCGTGAGGTCCGGCAGGTCACCCACGGCGACTGGCACGCGGGAAGCCCGGCCTGGTCGCCGGACGGCCGCAGTCTCGCCTTCTGTGCGGCACGCGGCGCCGACGCCGACCTGACGCTCCGCTCCGCGGCGTACGTCGTGGACTGCGTGGTCTCTGGAGCCGAGCCGCGGTTGACCGGCTCCGGCGAGGGCGTCGCGCACGCCGTCAACTGGACCGCCGACGGCGACGCGCTCCTTGTCGTGGGCCGGATGGACACCGCACTCGGCCACGCGAGCGTGCTGCGCGTCCCGGCGCACGGCGGCGAACCGGTCGACCTCACCGCCGGACTCGACCGCAACGTGATGCCCGGCGGCCCCGGCTACCCGGGCGCGCTGCCCCGACCGGCCGCAGACGGCCGCCTCGTGCTGTTCTGCCTGCGCGAGCGCGGCTGCACCCATCTGTACGCGATGAACGCCGACGGCAGCGAACCCCGCCCGCTCGTGGGCGGCGCGGGCCGCGTCGTCTCGGGCATGTCCACCGTCGGTGACACCGCCGCCTTCGTCGTGGCGACTTCCACCTCGTACGGAGAGATATCGACCGTCGAGATATCGACCGGCCGCGAGCAGGTGCTCACCCGGCACGGGGCGGGCCTGGGGGAGATGGAGTTCTTCGAGCCGCGGGAGCGGGAGTTCACCATCTCCGACGGCACCACGGTGCACGGGTGGCTGCTGCGCGACCCGGCCGCCACCGGCCCCGCGCCGCTGCTGCTCGACATCCACGGCGGCCCGCACAACGCCTGGAACGGCGCGGCCGACCCCTTCCACCTGTACCACCAGGTCCTTGCGGCACGCGGCTGGTCGGTGCTCCTGCTCAACCCCCGTGGCAGCGACGGCTATGGCGAGGAGTTCTTCACCGCGGTACGCGGCGCGTGGGGCAGGGCGGACGCCCCGGACTTCCTCGAACCGCTGGACACCCTGGTCGCCGAACGGATCGCCGACCCGGAGCGCCTTGCCGTGGCCGGCTACAGCTACGGCGGCTTCATGACCTGCTACCTGACCAGTCGTGACAACCGCTTCGCCGCCGCCGTCGCCGGCGGCGTGGTCAGCGATCTGACCAGCATGTGCGGTACCAGCGACGAGGCGTTCCCACTTGCCGCGGCCGAGCTGGGCGGCACGCCGTGGCAGCACCGCGAGCTGTACGCCGAACTCTCCCCGTATTCACGGGTGGAGCATGTCCGCACCCCGACGCTGGTGCTGCACGGCGCGGCCGACGAGCGCTGCCCGGTCGGGCAGGCCGAGCAGTGGTTCACCGCTCTGCGGGTGCGGGGCGTGCCCACCCGCCTCGTGCTCTACCCGGGCGGCGCGCACTTGTTCCTGCTCGAGGGGCCGCCCTCGCACCGGGCCGACCTCGCCCGTCGCGTCGTCGACTGGGTGGAGCGCCATGCCGGTGGGGCCGGGCGTCCCGCCCGTGCCCCGCTGGACGTCGCGTACTGGGAACGCAGGCTCGGCGAGCTGGCGGCCCGGCACCGGGTGCCGGGCGCGGTCCTTGGCATCGCTCGCGGCGACGACATGGCCGTGGCCGCCTTCGGCGTGCTCAACAAGGACACCGGTGTGAGCGCCACCGAGGACTCGCTCTTCCAGATCGGCTCCATCACCAAAGTGTGGACCGCCACCATGATCATGCAGCTGGTCGACGAGGGGAAGCTCGACCTCGACACGCTCGTGTCCGATGTCCTCCCGGAGCTTCGCCTTTCCGACCCGCGGACGGCGAAGCAGGTGACCGTACGGCATCTGCTCACGCACACCAGCGGCATCGACGGCGACATCTTCACCGACACCGGCCGCGGAGACGACTGCGTCGAGCGCTTCGTGGACCAGTTGGGCACGGCGGCGCAGATCCACCCGCTGGGTGCGACGTTCTCGTACTGCAACTCGGGCTTCGTACTCGCGGGGCGGGTCATCGAGAAGCTCACCGGCATGAGCTGGGACAACGCCCTCAAGGAGCGGCTGTGCGCCCCCCTGGGCCTCGCGCACACCGTCACGCTGCCGGAGGAGGCGCTGCGCTTCCGCACCGCGATGGGACACGCCTCCCAGGGTGATGAGGACCCACGGCCGGCCCCTGTATGGGGTGTGCCCCGCTCGGCAGGACCGGCCGGCCTCATCACCGCGACGGCCGCCGACGTCCTCGCCTTCGCCCGTATGCACCTCGCCGGTGGCCGCACCGCCGACGACACCCGACTCCTGTCAGGGCAGGCGGCGTCCGCGATGACCGAGAAGCAGGTCGACCTGCCGGACGCGCACACGCTCGGGGACTCCTGGGGGCTTGGCTGGATCCGCTTCGGCTGGGGCGGCCACCAGCTCGTCGGACACGACGGAAACACCATCGGTCAGTCGGCGTTCCTGCGTCTGCTGCCCGAGCAGGATCTCGCCGTCACCCTCCTCACCAACGGGGGGAGCAGCCACGACCTGTACCTGGAACTGTTCCGCGAGATCTTCGCCGACCTCGCCGGGGTCACCATGCCCGAGCCGCTGGGGCCCCCGGCCGAGCCGGTGGCGGTGGAAGCCGATCGCCATCTGGGCCGGTACGAAAGGGCAGGCGCGCGCATCGAGATCTTTCAGGGCGCCGACGGGCCACGGATGCGTCAGACGGTGACGGGGCCGCTCGCCGACATGGTGCCCGAGACGGTGCAGGAGGGCGACCTGGTGCCCGTGTCGGACGACCTCTTCGTCGTACGGCTGCCCGGCAGCCCGTCTTGGATCCCCGTGACGTTCTACGCGCTCCCGACCGGTGAGCCGTATGTGCACTTCGGCGTCCGCGCGACCCCGAAGGTGTCCTGACGTGAAGCAACCACACGGCACGCAGATGCCTCACGACCCCACCCGCGTCGCTCAGTTCGAGGACACACTGCCCGCGATGACCGACGACATCGGGCGCCTGGTACGCACCGAGTCGCCGTCGGCAGACCTCACCGCCGTGGCCCGCAGCGCCGAAGAGGTCGCCAGGCTCGGCGCATCGCGCCTGGGCGCCGAGCCGGACCTGATCACCGTGGACGGCCGCACGCATCTGCGCTGGCGTCTGGGCAGCGGCCCCCGGCGCGTCCTGCTGCTCGGCCACCACGACACGGTGTGGCCGGTCGGCTCCCTGGACACCCACCCGTTCACGGTCCGGGACGGCGTCCTGCGCGGACCCGGCTGCTTCGACATGAAGGCCGGACTCGTCATGGCCTTCCACGCCCTCGCCGCGCTCGGCCCGGACGCCGTCGACGGGGTGACCCTGTTGGTCACCGGCGACGAGGAGCTCGGCTCGCCTTCCTCGCGGGAGCTGATCGAGTCCGAGGCGGCAGGCTGCGCGGCGGCGTTCGTCCTTGAGGCGTCCGCCGACGGCGGCGCGCTGAAGACCGAACGCAAAGGAGTCTCCCTGTACGAGATACGCGTCGCCGGCCGGGCCGCCCACGCGGGCCTGGAACCGCACCGCGGTGTGAACGCGGGTATCGAGACCGCCCACCAGATACTCGCGGTCGCCGCGCTGTCCGACACCGACGCGGGCACCACCGTCACCCCGACCGCGCTGAGCGCCAAAACCACCACCAACACCGTCCCCGCACACGGCCGGTTCGCCGTCGACGTCCGCGTACGCGACGCCGTGGAACAGACCCGCGTGGACACCGCCCTGCACGGGCTGCGCCCCGTACTCGACGGCGCGACGCTGGAGGTGACCGGCGGACCCAACCGCCCGCCCCTGCCGCACGCGGCGTCGGAGGCGCTCTACCGCCGCGCCGGGCAACTGGCCGAAGAGCTCGGCATCGGCCCGCTCACGGCCGCCGCCGTCGGGGGAGCGTCGGACGGCAACTTCACCGCGGGCGCCGGCATCCCGACCCTGGACGGACTCGGTGCCGTGGGCGGCGGAGCACACGCTACCGACGAGCACGTGATCGTCGCGGAACTCCCGCGCCGCACAGCCCTGTTGACGGCACTCGTCGGCGCCGTGCTCGCCGAGCACCCGCGGGCAGCACGCGAGAGTGACACGACAGCGAACGCCAGGAGCCCCCGATGACGGACAGGTCCGCCGCCACCCCCTTCGCGCCCCACACCGGCCACCGGATCGCGGCGGACGCACTGACGGCGGCCGACGCCGCGTCGCACGCGGCCGGTTGCCACGTGCGGCCGATCAGCGCCCTGCCGGACCTGGAGGCGGCCTGCCGGCTCTTCGAAGGCATCTGGAAACCGGGCGGCGAGAACGCCCTCGCGACCACCGAGCTGCTGCGGGCGATGGACAAGGCGGGCAGCTACGTCGCGGCAGCCTTCGACGCAGAGGGAGGCCCCCTCGATGCCGCCCTCGGCGGAGGCGGCGAACTGGTCGGCGCCTGCATCGGCTTCTTCGGCCCGCCGCCCGACGGCGCCCTGCACAGCCACATCGCCGGTGTCTCGGCCCGGATGCGCGGCCGCAGCGTCGGCTTCGCCCTCAAGGCGCACCAGCGCGCCTGGGCGCTGCAGCGGGGCGCGGCCCAGGTGTCCTGGACGTTCGATCCACTGGTGCGGCGCAACGCCTACTTCAACATCGGCAAGCTGGCCGGAAAGGCGGCGCAGTACCTGCCCAACTTCTACGGCCGCATGAACGACGGCATCAACGGCGCGGACGACACCGACCGCCTCCTGGTGGAGTGGCGGCTGGCCGCCCCCGAGGTCGCCGCGGCCTGCGACGGCCACCACCGGGCCACCGACGCGACGGCCGAACTGACCGGCGGTGCCACCGTCGCCCTGGGCGCCACCGCCGACGGCCGGCCGCACGCGTACTCCGTCATCGGGCCCCGGACCCTGGTCGCCGTGCCCGAGGACATCGAGCGACTGCGCCGCACCGACCCGCAGTCCGCGGCGGCCTGGCGCTCCGGCGTGCGCGACGTCCTCGGCGGACTCCTCGCCGACGGATGGCGGGTGACGGGGTTCGACCGCGCCGGCTGGTACCTCCTCGTAGATCCGCGTTCCTCCTCGTAGGCCTCGTACCTGCTCGTAGGCCTCGTACCTGCTCGTAGACAAGGACACACAGTGAAGCTCACCGGAGTCGAACTCCGTCATGTCCGGCTGCCGTTGGTGGCCCCCTTCCGCACCTCGTTCGGCACACAGACGGAACGCACGGCGCTGCTCCTGCGCGCGGTAGGCACCGACGCCGAGGGCTGGGGGGAGTGCGTGGCCATGGTCGATCCGCTGTACTCCTCGGAGTACTCGGCCGCCTGCGCCGACGTGCTGCGCCGATTCCTGGTCCCCGCCCTCGGCCGGTACCCACGCCTCGACGCGGTCGGCGTCGCCCCGGCCCTCGACCCGTTCAGGGGCCACCGGATGGCGAAGGCCGCGCTGGAGATGGCCGTTCTCGACGCCGAACTGCGCACCCGGGGGGTGCCGCTGGCGCGAGAGCTCGGCGCCGTCCACGACCGTGTGCCCTGCGGGGTGTCCGTGGGCATCATGGAGTCGGTGCCACGGCTGCTCGACGCGGTGGGCGCCTACCTCGACGAGGGGTATCGCCGCATCAAGCTCAAGATCGAGCCCGGCTGGGACATCGCGCCGGTACGTGCGGTACGCGAGCGCTTCGGCGACGACCTGCTGCTCCAGGTCGACGCCAACACGGCCTACACCCTCGCCGATGCCCGGCACCTGGCCCGACTCGACCCGTTCGACCTGCTGCTGATCGAGCAGCCGCTGGACGAGGAGGACCTCCTCGGCCATGCGCAGCTCGCCAAGGCCCTCGCCACACCGGTGTGCCTGGACGAGTCGATCACCTCCGCCCGGTCCGCGGCGGCGGCGATCACCCTCGGCGCGTGCAGCATCGTGAACATCAAGCCCGGCCGGGTCGGCGGCTATCTGGAGGCCCGCCGTATCCACGACGTGTGCGCCGCGCACGGCGTGCCCGTGTGGTGCGGCGGCATGCTGGAGACCGGCCTCGGACGTGCCGCGAACGTCGCTCTGGCCGCGCTGCCGGGCTTCACGCTGCCCGGCGACACCTCCGCCTCCGACCGTTTCTACCGCACCGACATCACCGAGCCGTTCGTGCTCGCCGATGGCCATCTCGCGGTCCCCGACGGCCCCGGACTCGGTGTCGCACCGCTCCCGGACGCCCTTGAGGAGGTCACCGTCGACACGGAGTGGATCCCGTTGTGACGGGCCCCTTGTGGCAGCCGACGAGAGCACCGCACAATCCCGTCGACGCCGACGAAGAGCGGCCCCAAGGACTACTGGGGGGACGGGGGGTACGAGGCACGGTGAACACACAGCCGCGGGCCAGCCTCGGGCGCGTCCTGGAAGACCTCGGCACCACCCTGCTCGACCTCGTGTGCGGTGACCCGGACACGGTGGACGGGATCGGCGGTGTGGTCATCCACGACCCGCTGGACGACCCGGTGCTGCCCCGGAAGGCGCTGGTGCTCGGCATCGGCGTCCACGGGGCGGACGAGACCGCCCGGCTGCTCACCGCCCTCGGCGACGAGGGCGCGGCCGCGCTGGTGGTCCGCGCCCCCGCGCAGGCCGACGAGGCGGTCACCACGGCCGCACGGAGATCCGGGGTGGCGCTGCTCGCGCTGACCCGCGGCGCCTCATGGGCCCAGCTCGCCGCACTGCTGCGCTCGCTGCTCGCGGACGGCGATGTCGGCGAGGCGGGTCCCCAGTCCCTTGGCGGCACCCCGTCCGGCGACCTGTTCGCGGTGGCCAACGCGGTGGCCGCACTGCTCGACGCCCCGGTCACCATCGAGGACCGCAGCTCCCGCGTCCTTGCCTTCTCCGGCCGCCAGGACGAGGCCGACCCCTCGCGCGTGGAGACCGTCCTCGGCAGGCAGGTGCCCGAACGCTTCACCCGCCTGCTCGAGGACCGGGGGATCTTCCGGTCCCTGTACCGCAGCGACCAACCGGTCCATGTCGCCCCACCCGGACCTGACGGATTCCACATCCCGCGCGCCGCGATCGCCGTACGCGCCGGTGACGAAGTCCTCGGGTCCATCTGGGCCGTCGTCCACACCCCGCTCACCGCACAGCGCGGCCAGGCGCTGCACGACGCGGCCAAACTGGTGGCCCTGCACATGCTGCGTCTGCGGGCCGGGGCCGACGTCGAGCGCCGCCTCCGTGCCGACCTGGTCTCCACCGCCCTGGAAGGCGGATCAGGCGCCGCCGAGGCCCTCGGCCGACTCGGCCTGACCGACTACGCGGGTGTCGTCCTCGCCCTGGCCGTGCCCGACCCGCCCGAGTCGACCGGCTCGAGCGACCTGCACGCCCAGCACACGGCCGAACGCCAGCGCCTGGCCGACGCCTTCGCCATGCACCTCTCCGCCATCCACGCCCGCGCCGCCACCGCGCTCATCGGCGATGTCGCCTACGGCATCCTCCCCGTGCCGCACGGCCAGGCGGACGGGGAGGAGAGAGCGGCCCGCATCGGCTCCGACTTCCTCACGCGCATCGGCGACCGGCTGACCCCGTTGATCGGCATCGGCCCCACGGCCCGGGACGCCGGCGCGCTGGCCCGCTCCCGCGAAGGAGCCGACCGGGCACTGCGCGTCCTGCGCACCAACGGAGGCCTCCGACAGCTCGCCCGCATCTCGGACATCCACGTCGAGGCGCTCCTGCTCGACCTCGCCGACCTCGCCGCCGAGCGGGGCGATCCGCCGACAGGACCGCTGGCCCGGCTGCTCGCCTACGACAAGCGGCACGACTCCCAACTGGTCGACACACTCAGGGCCTGGCTCAACGCCTTCGGCGACGTCCCGGCCGCCGCCGAAGCGATGTACGTCCACCAGAACACCTTCCGCTACCGCCTGCGCCGCGCCACCGAGGTCGCCGATACCGACCTCACCGACCCCGACGTCCGCTTCGCGCTGATGCTGCAACTGCGCCTGCTGCGCCGCCCGGAGGCGCGGTGGTAGACGGCGGTAGGCGCATGAGCGGGGGCGGGAGCCGTACCGGGCCCGCCCCCGCTCATGCGCAAAGGCCCTTGTTCACTTCGGGCAGTACTCCGCCTCGATGACCGCCTGGCTGTTCCCCGCCCAGTCACCGTTGAAGTTGAAGGCCAGCGAGTGCTTGCCGTCCGCGGTGGTCACGGCCTGGGACGCCGAACCCTGGATGTTGCCTCCGTGCCCCCAGACCGTGACGCCGCAGGACGGCGAGAACTTCATCAGCCCCAAGCCATAGGCCGTGATCAGGCCGGCGCCGCTGACCGGGACGGTGGTCTTCATCTCCTTGAGCTGCTCCGCGGGCAGCAGCTTGCCGCCGAGGAGGGCGGAGTAGAAGCGGTTCAGGTCGCCGGACTCGGAGATCATCGCGCCCGCCGAGCCGGCGGCCGACGGATTGAGTTCGGTGACGTCGTGGACCGCGCCGGTCGGCTGCGGCGTCAGGGAGAGCTTGGAGTACGCACGCGAACTCGGCGCGGGCATCGACGAGGCGGTGCGGGGGACGGAGGTGGCGTACAGGCCGAGCGGCTGGATGATGCGCTGCTTGATCTCGTCCTCGTAGGGGTGGCCCGTGACCTTCGCGACGATCATTCCGGCCAGGGTGTAGTTGGTGTTCGAGTAGCTCCAGCCCGCGCCCGGCTCGAAGAGCGGCTTGTAACGCATGGCGATGCCTACCAACTGCGCAGGCGTGTAGGTGTCGTAGCGGTGCTCCAGGAACTTCTCGGTGAAGCCGTTCTCCAGGAACTCCGGGTCGGCGGTGTAGCTGGGGATCCCGCTGGTGTGGTTGAGCAGTTGCCGCACAGTTGTCCGGCGACCGTCGTTGCCGTTGCCCTGGACCACACCGGGCAGCCACTTGTCGACTTTGTCGTCGAGGTCGAGCTTGCCCTCGCCCTGCAACTGGAGCAGCACGGTGGCGACGAAGGTCTTGGTCATGCTGCCGATGCGGTAGCGGTCGAATGCCGAGCGCGGCGCGCCCGTCTTGAGGTTCCCGACACCCGAAGTGCCCGTCCAGACCGAGTACCCGTCCTTGGCCTGCCCCGCGACTCCGGGCACCCCGTCCTTCACGGCGGTGTCCATGGCGGCCTGTGTCTGAGCATGTCCCACACCGCTGTCGGCCACCGCGGGTGAGGTGAACGAAGCGGCGGTCAAGGCCGCCGCCACCAGACCCACCGCGCCGATCCGTGCTCTGCGCACTGCCATCTGCTGCCCCTCTCGGTTGCTGCTGTTCCTCGAACCGGTGATGTCCGGAAGCTAGGGCAGCGGGCCCGGCCGCCGCTTCGTCGTGGTCGACAACGCGGGGCGGAGCGCTCATCGGGGGCAACGAAGAGGGGTCATGGGGTGGCGCGCAGGAGGACGAGTGATCCGTCGTAGGCGGGTCGGCCGCGCAGGTGGCCGAAGGCTTCGTCCCAGGCGCCGGATCCCAGGGCGTGGCGCAGGGAGATGTCGAAGTCCTGTCGGGCGCGGTCGTCGATGAAGCTCCAGGCGGAGCAGGCTTGGCGGGCCGCGGGGTTGAGGAGGAGTTCGGGCCGGCCGTAGTAGGCCTCGTTGAAGCCGTCGGTGCAGTCCAGCGGGATGGGTACGGGCTGGATGCTGGTGGTGGGTCCGAGCGCGGCGGTGAGCCGGTTGAGGGAGGGGTAGCGGCGGGCTTCGGTCTCCAGGACGTCGGGGGCGTATTCGTAGAGCCAGAAGTCGCGAATGCGCGCGGGGTCGCAGGTCAGTACGGCGACGGGGCCGCGGGTGACGCGGCGCATCTCGCGCAGCCCCGTTTCGGCGTCGGACCACTGGTGGACGCTGAAGAGGGTCATCGACGCGTCGAACTGGCCGTCGTCGAAGGGGAGGTCCTCGGCCACGGCGTCGATCGCGGTGGCGAGTCGCGCCGGGCGCTGGGCGCGCATGGCCAGGGACGGTTCGACCGCGGTGATCGTGTGCGTCGTGGTGGTCTCGTACGATCCGGTGCCCGCGCCGACGTTGAGGACGGTGCGCGCGTCACCGAGGGCTTGGGCGATGACGCGGGCGATGCGCTCGTCGGGGCGGCGATAGGAGGCGTACGTACGACTGATGGCCCCGTGGCCGATGTCGTCGGCGCTGCCGTCGTAGGTGCGCATGACCATGGGGGGACCTCGCCTTTCGGGCCGGGCCGGGGCGGCGGCAAGCGCGTCCCGGACAACGCCATCAATTTTGCATCTGCCGCAGGAAATCTCCTAGTAGCTGGCGAATGCTTGGCTGATCGGCCAAAGAGTGTGGCATGTGCGGCGTCGAATTTGGAGGTTGTGATGCGCCCGGAGTCCGGTGGCGGCGATGGGCCCCGCTACTGGTCGTCGTCCTCTTCCTGGTAGGCGTAGCGCTGGCCGGCCCAGGGGTCGGCCGTGTTGTGGTAGCCGCGCTCTTCCCAGAAGCCGCGCCGGTCCTCGGTCATGTACTCGATGCCGCGCAGCCACTTGGGGCCCTTGTAGCCGAAGAGGTGCGGGACGACCAGACGCAGCGGGAAGCCGTGTTCGGCGGTGAGCGGCTCGCCGTTGTGGTGGGTGGCCAGGACGGTGGACGCGGCGGTGAGGTCCGTCATGCGGAGGTTCGCGCTGTAGCCGTACTCGGCCCAGGCCATGACACGGGAGACCCCTTCGGCGGGCGGGGCGAGATCCAGCAGGGCGGACGCGGGTACGCCGAAGAACTCATGGCCGGTGGTGCTGGTGCCGGAGGCGCAGTGCAGGTCCGCGAGAACGGTGACTCTGGGCAGGGCGGCGAGATCCTCGAAGGTCCAGGAGTGCTTCTCCCCGCCGGCGGTGGCGCCGAAGACCTGGAAGGTCCAGCGCTCCGGGCGGAAGCGCGGAACCGGCCCGTAGTGCGAGACGGGCCAGCCCTTCGCCAGCCGCTGGCCCGGCGGCAGCATGCCTTCCTCCATCACACAGCCCTCTGTCTCGGTATACGCAGATGCAAGGCAAAAGCGTAAGACAGTCCCATAGGAACGAGATGCATGGGCGTGAAGGGCTGGCATGTGGGGCACTGCCGCAGCGGACCCGGCGCGGTGTCAGGTCGACCAGATGACCCGGCCGTCGTGCACGATCACCACTCTGCCGTCGGCCCTGAGTATCAGCTGCGCGCCCTCGTGGCCGTGGCTCTTGGACGCCCAGATGGGACGGTCGTCGCCGTTGTGGATGACGAGATTGCCGTCCTGCTGGAAAATCGCCCGGTGGTTCTCGCCGAAGGTCATGGACGCCCAGATGGGCTTGCCCTTCTCGTTGTAGACGACGAGGTTGCCGTCGGTCTGCATCACCATGCGGATGCGGTTGGTGGTCCAGGCCTGCTTGACCTCCAGGACGCTGGGTGCCGAAACGGTCTCGGTGGTCCAGTTCGGCTTCGGAGCAGTCTTGGGCTTGGGGTCGGGCTTCTTCTCGGGCGGGTTGCTCCTGGTGGGCTCCGGCGGAGGCAGCGCGGTCTTGGGGGCGGTCGTCTTCGGGGCCTCGGACTTCTTGGGCTTCTTCTTGTCCGGGGACGGACTGGGCTTCTTGGCCACGTAGTCCTGGAGCCCCGCCGGGTCGGAGTCGGGGTTCAGGACGGTGTCGGAGCCTCCTGCGTCCTTGACGGTGTCGGAGGGCCCGTCGTCCCTTGCGCTGCCGGTCAGGAGCAGCGGTATCGCGATCAGGGCGGCACCGACGAGCGCGGCGCCCGCAAGGACCGGCTTGCGGGGGCGGCCCTTGTCGACGCCGGTGTTGGTCTTGACGCCGGGCGGCGCCGTGCCGACGGCCGCGGCCACGGCGACGCCCTCGTCCGGAGTCTCGGTGGACTTGGACGGCGCGGCGGCCGGAGCGGCCGAGGTCTCAGCGGCCGGGGAGGTGCCGGACTCCGCATCGGGGCTTGCGACCGGACTGGGCGTCTCCTTGTCCGGTACGCAGGGAGTGGTCTTCTCGCCCGGTGCGCGGGAAGCGGCCGGCGGTCCGGTCTCTCCCGCGGGGGCGGCTGCGGCCGTCTCCGCGTTCGCGCCGGGGGCGGGGGGCTGGGGGGACATGCGGTACTCCTCCTCGGTGGCGGAGCTGTCGATGTGGGCACGGGCCCGCGTGGCGGCCGGGCCGGCGGAGAGCCTGCCGCCGCCACCGGTGTCGGGTGGGGGCGTGTCGAAGTGAGCCGGTTCGGCCCGGTACTTGATGCCGGTCTCCGCGTGGTCGGTCACGGTGGCGGCCGCGGGCCGGTCCGACGCCTCCGGGCCGCGAGGTCTTCCCGTACGGCCCCGGCCCGGACGTCCGGCCGGAGCGCACTGTCCATCGGTGGGGCCGACGGCGTGCACAACTTAGCCCGTCACGGGGCCGGCAGCCGCCCATCGCCCCACAACTGCCCTGGTGCTTTGTCCGTTCACGCCTCACTGCTCCCAAAACGTTCCCCGATCGGGCGTCAAACGGGCACGCGGAGGGCCGAAACGGATCTTCCCCGGCCGCCAACAGCAGGGGCGCGTATGGCATTCTGTTGACTTCCGGCATGATCAGTATGATCAATGTCGGCGCGCGCCTGTTGTGCGGCGCCCAAGGATTCGTACGGACCGAAGAGTTCAGGTGGAGATGCGGCCCGGAGAACGGCAAGAGGGCAGGCATGATGCCCTGTCCGTGGTGTCCGGTGGATCCGGCCCGGCCCCCGCCGCCCCCGCGTCAGCCGTTGACGACGCACCAGAGGCCACCGTCACACCCGAGATACCCGAGGCGGTGCGCGCCGCCGCCCGCCGGGCGCCAGGGCACTGGATCGGCGTGGTCGACCCCGAGTGGACCGAGGGGCGGACACCGCCGGAGTTCGCGGTGCTCGGGGAGTGGCAGTCGGACGAGAGCGGGGGAGTGGGGGAGTACCGAGCCAACCCGGCGTACCGCCCCTCCGCCCGGGTGCTCGGCTGGCCGGAGCCCACCGACCCGGTGGACGCGGCGGCGCAGCGGGCCGCCACCGGATACGGGTCGGTGGACGAAGCCCTCGCGGCGCTCGCGGAGACGGACATCACCGTGGTGCGCGCGCCGGACGGCGGTCCGCTCACGGCGACCGGGCAGGACGGGGAGCCGGTTGTGCTGTTGTTCACCTCACCCGCACACGAGTTCATGTCCCCGGTACTTCGCCATGGCAGGCTTCCGGCGCGGGAGCTGGCCCGTTCACTGAGTGGTTCGGGCACCCTGCTGATGGTCAACGCCGGGGCCGCGGCCCCTCTGCTCGTCCCGGCCGACAGCCTTATCGGTCTCTCCGGCACCGTGGACCGTGCCGACCCGTCGGCCGCGGCCCGGATCGACAGCTCCTCTGAACTCTCGCCCCACATCACAGGGAGTACCTCGTGACGCGTTCGGCCCAGCAGCCCTCCACTTCCCAGGGGGCCGAGACGGCTTCCGACGGTGAGGAGACGACCGCGGCGGCCACCGTCGCCGAGCCCAAATCGAAGACCGAGCCCAAGCCGAAGACCGAGCCCGAGCCGAAGCCCGGGGCCGTGACCGAGCCCGCGGAGGCGAAAGCCGCAGCCGAGCCCGGCACGGAGCCCGCCAAGTCCGAGGCCGAGACCGAAGCCAAGTCCAAGACCGAAGCCAAGTCCGGGACCAAGGCCGAGGCCACCGGCGCCGCGTCCGAGAGCGGGGTGGCCGCATCCGGGAGCGGGGCGGCCGCCTCCGGCACGGGCCCCGACGCCGAGACCGACCCCGGCGCCGCCGCGGCGGCCAAGAGCCGACTGCCCGCGCTAGTTCGGACCGTGTCCGCGACCGCGATCGGCAAGCCGCAGACGCGGACCGGGCCGGTGGGGCGGCCGGGCAGGGCTGTGCTCGCCGGAGCCGCGGTCGCCGGGGCGCTGCTCGTGTCCGTGCCGTTGCTGACGCTCGGCGGGGATGACGACAAGGGCGGCAAGGGACCGGCGGCGGCTGCCGGAACCGTCCTTGGCGGCGATGAGCAGGACGAACCGGGTGAGTTCGCGGAGACCAAGCCCGACGCCGGTGCCAAGGATGACGACAAGGACTCCGATAAGTCCGACAAGTCGGAGAAGTCCGAGAAGTCGGAGAAGGGGAACACCGCGGCCACCTCGGCGAAGGACGACGGCGAGAAGGACAAGCCGAAGGACGAGGGCAAGAAGACCCAGACGGAGAAGCAGCGCAGCGAGAAGAAGTCCGACAGGCAGAAGGACAAGCCCAAGAAGGCCGGTTCCGGCGTGACTCTCGGCGCCCCCGTCTCCTTCCGCAGCCACCTCTCGGGCCGCTGCATCGACGTACCTGGAAGCAACTTCAGCGACGGCAAGCAGCTGCAGATGTGGGACTGCAACAACGCCCCGGCGCAGAAGTTCCAGTTCGCCTCCGACGGGACCGTACGCATTCAGGGCCTGTGCCTGGACGTCGCCAACGCGAACTTCAACGACCGAACGGCCATCCAGATCGCCCGGTGCAACGGCGCCGACGCCCAGAAGTTCGCGCTGAACCCCAGCCACGACCTGGTCAACACCGTGGTCGGCAAGTGCGTCGACATCAACGGCAGCAACCGTGAGAACCACGCCCCTCTCGAACTATGGGGCTGCACGGGCAGGGACAACCAGAAGTGGAGCGTCTGACCGGACGCACCGCAGCGGGAGCACACCACTCCCGATGCCCGCCCGTTCCCGCGGGCGAGGCATGATGGCACCGTCGGCTCGCCGACACACGCGCCCCCGCGAGGGGGCGTCCCGCTGTAGACGCAGCCATGGCAAGGAGGTTGGTGCGTGTCGCGCCAGGTACTGACGGTCGGCCCCGGAGGCCAGGACCGCTACCGGACGATCGGTGAGGCACTCGTGGCCGCCAGGACCGGCGCGCTGATCAGCGTCCGGCCCGGGACGTACGCGGAGAACCTCGTGATCCACACCCGGGTCACCCTCACCGCCGCCGAGGGGCGGGGCACCGTGGAGATCCGGCCGCGCTCGGGCAGTGTGCTCGCCCTGCGCGCCGACGCGGTGATGCTCTCCGAACTGACCCTGCGCGGCGGCGACGCCGAGCAGCCTGCCGTGGACGTACGGCGCGGACAGGCCGCACTGGACGGCTGCGAGGTCATCGGCGCGGCCTGGACCGCGATGCTGGCCGGGGGCACCGGCTCCCTCGCCCTTCGGGACTGCCGGGTGAGCAACCCGCAGGGCGCGGGCATCGTGGTCACGTCGACCACGCCCAGCACCGTGGAGTCCTGCAGCTTCGAGCACCTGGGCACCAGTGGCCTGGTCATCGCGGAGGAGGGCGACGCGCGCGTCCGCGGCTGCACGGTGCGTGGCGCCCGCGGCAACGGCCTGCTCGCCAACGGCGAGGGTCGCGGCACCGTCGAGGACTGCGACTTCTCCTCGACCGACAAGCCCTCCATCGCCCTGGAACAGAACTGCTCCATCACGGTCACCCGCACCGTGGTGCACGACACCAGCACCGGCGTGCACCTGAGCAGCACGGGCCGTACGACGCTGGAGGACGTCCGCGTCACCGGCGCGTCCGGCAACGGGATCGCCCTTGCCGGGGGCACCGACCCGGTGCTGCGCCGCTGCCGGGTCTCGCGCACCCGCGGCCATGGCGTCCTCGTCACCGACCGGGCGCGCGGCACGTTCGAGGACTGCTGGGTGGACAGCGCGCAGGGCGCGGCGCTGCGGGTGGCCGGGGGCGCGTCCCCGGCGCTCACCGGCCTCACCGTCCGCGACTGCGCCGGGACCGGGCTGCTCCTTGAAGAGGACTCGGCGCCCGAGCTCGACCGCCTGGAAGTGATCGGCGGCTCGCCCGCGATCGCGGTACACGGCGGGGCCAACCCCCTGCTGCGCCGGGCCCGTCTGGTGGAGCCCGCCGGTGACGGCATCGCGGCCACCAGGGACGCCCGTGGCCGCGCCGAGGACTGCGAGATCGTACGGCCGACGGGCGCAGGCGTGCGCGTGTCCTCCGGCAGCACCCTCTACCTGGCCGGCGGCGGAGTCTCCGACACGGCCACCAGCGGCCTGGTCGTCGAGGACGGCGGCAACGTCACCGTCCGCGACTTCCGCGTGGAGATATCCGGCGAAGAAGGGGTGATCGTTGCCGCGGGCGGCGAGCTGACCGCCAACCGCACCACGGTCCACGCCCCGAAGAGCCACGGGTTCCTGCTCAGCGAGGGCGCGCTCGCCTCGCTCAGCGGCTGCGAGGTCTCCGGGGGCGAACAGGACGGCTTCCGCGTGGAGTCCACCGCACCGGTCTCCATCGTGAACTGCCTCGCCCGGGAGAACGCGGGCGGCGGTCTCGTACAGACCTCGCCCGGCGACCGGCTCGCCGTGGAGGGCCTGAACAGCGTAGGCAACGGCAAGCGGGACGCCTGGGGCACCGGCAGCGCGGAGAACACCGACCCGGCAGGATCCGGCGCCGGTGACGCGCCCCCGCCGGACCGCGAGGACGGACCGCTCGGCGCCCTCAACGCGCTGATCGGCCTGGAGAACGTCAAGCAGCAGGTGGGCACCCTGG
The DNA here is from genome assembly GCF_042881845.1 of Streptomyces sp. NPDC058257. NCBI lineage: Bacteria > Bacillati > Actinomycetota > Actinomycetes > Kitasatosporales > Streptomycetaceae > Streptomyces > Streptomyces sp. NPDC058257. The sequence continues at coordinate 31,774 of NZ_JBHVXJ010000030.1, read as the reverse complement.
TCAACCTGACCCAGCTCGCCCAGCGCCGCGAACAACTCGGCATGTCCGCCCCGCCGATGAGCCGGCACCTGATCTTCGCCGGGCCCCCCGGCACCGGCAAGACCACCGTCGCCCGCCTCTACGGCTCGATCCTGGCCGAACTGGGCTCGCTGCGCAGCGGGCACCTGGTGGAGGTCTCCCGCGCCGACCTGGTCGCCCAGGTCGTCGGAGGTACCGCGATCAAGACGACCGAGACGTTCCAGCGTGCCCTTGGCGGCGTGCTGTTCGTCGACGAGGCGTACACGCTCACCGCGGACAGCGGCAACGGCGGAGCCGACTTCGGTCGTGAGGCGGTGGATACGCTCCTTAAGCTGATGGAGGACCACCGCGACGACGTGGTGGTGGTCGCGGCCGGATACTCCCGCGAGATGGACTCCTTCCTCGGCTCCAACCCGGGCCTCGCATCACGCTTCTCGCGGACCGTCGAGTTCGAGAACTACTCGGTGCCCGAACTGGTCGCGATCATGGAGAACATGTGCGGCCAGCACCAGTACGAACTGGGCGAGGGCACCGCCGACGCGCTGGCCGCGCACTTCGAGGCGATGCCGCGAGACGCGGGCTTCGGCAACGGCCGTGCCGCGCGCGGGGTGTTCGAGGAGATGGTGGACAGACAGGCGGTCCGGCTCGCCACCCTGCCGCAGGTCAGTGAGAGGGACCTGCGGCTGCTGCTGCCCGAGGACGTTTCCATCACCGCCGCCGCGAAGGACGCCGGGACCGCCGTGGCCCCGGCCGACGACCCGCTCACCCGGCTCGGCGACATGGTCGGCCTTGCCGAGGTGAAGCGCGACGTCGCGGACCTGGTCAACCTCATCACCACCGCCCGCCACCGCGCGGCCGCTGGACTTCCGGTGCCCTCGCTCAGCAACCACCTGGTCTTCACCGGGCCGCCCGGCACCGGCAAGACCACCGTCGCCCGCCTCTACGGGGAGATCCTGACCCAGCTCGGCATCCTCGACCGGGGCCAGCTGATCGAGGCGGCCCGCGCCGACCTGGTCGGCCGCTACATCGGCCACACCGCCCAGCTCACCCGCGAGGTCTTCGAACGGGCCCGCGGCGGCGTGCTGTTCATCGACGAGGCATACACCCTCACCCCGGCGGGCGGCGGCGCGGACTTCGGCCAGGAGGCGGTGGACACCCTCCTGAAGCTGATGGAGGACCACCGTGACGAGGTGGTCGTCATCGTCGCCGGCTACACCGACGAGATGGAACGCTTCCTCGCCTCCAACCCGGGCCTCTCCTCCCGCTTTCCGCGCCGGATCGGCTTCGCCGACTACTCCTCCGAGGAACTGGTCACCATCGTGCGCTCCCAGTCCGCGAACATGGGCTACGAGTGCGGCCCCGGCACAGGACCGCTGCTGCGGGAGTACTTCGACTCGCTGCCCCGGGACCGCACCTTCGGCAACGCCCGCCTGGCCCGCCAAGTGGTCGAGACGATGGTCACCCGCCAGGCCAGACGCCTCAGTTCACTGGCCACGCCCACACTCGACGACCTGCGCATCCTCGTCCCCGACGACGTCGTGGCCGCGGCACCGAAGGCGGCACCCCGATGAGGCCGCCCGCGGGCGGCGCCGCCCGCCTCCTTTCAGGCACCGGCCTCGCCGCCGCCCTGCTGCTGCCCATGGCCGTCCCAGCCCAGGCGGCACCCTTCTCGCGCCCGCCGACGGCCGACGGGAAGAAGGGCCAGGAACTGCCCGGCATGCCCTCCGCGCTCGACCCGGATGCCGCGAACGCGCCCTGCACCCCCGCCTCCCGTGAGAAGGCGAAGAAGCAGGACTGGTCGCGCCAGCGCCTCGATCTGGACCGGCTGCACCGCGACAACACCGGTGCGGGCGTGACCGTGGCCCTGATCGGCACAGGTGTCGCCGCCGACGCCGCCGGGCTCAAGGGCAGGGTCACCGCCGTAGGAGCGGCCGGTGAGGACTGCGTGGGCCACGGCACCTTCCTGGCCGGGCTCATCGCCGGGAACGGCGGGGCAAGCCCGCGTCTGGCCGGGGTCGCTCCGGGTGCGAAGATCCTGGCCCTGCGCGGTACAGGACCGCGCGGTCAGGCCAACCCCGATCTGGTCGTACAGGCGGTGCGCGCGGCGACCGAGGCCCGGGCCAAGGTCATCGCGGTCGCGGTGGCCCTGCCCCGCAGGGACAAGGCCTTGACCCAAGCGGTCGCCGACGCCCGCCGTGCGGGCGCCGTCGTGATCGCCGCCGCCACCCCGGACCCGCCCGCGCGCGGTACCGAGGAGGTGCCGTCCCGCGTCTACTGGCCGGCCGGTGAACCCGGTGTCGTCTCGGTCGCCGACATGCTTCCCGGCGGCGCCCGCCCTGACGGATCCCTGCCCACCAGCGGCATCGACCTGGCGGCCCCCGGCGCCGGAGTGGTCTCCGGCGGCCCGCGCGGCGACGGACACTATCTCGGCGCCGGTGCTTCGGTGGCCGCCGCCCAGGCCGCCGGGGCCGCGGCAGTGGTCCGCGCCGCCCACCCCGACGAATCACCCAAGGTCGTCGAGCGCCGCCTGACCGCCACGGCCTACCCCGCTGACATCCCCCAGCTGGATGCCTACGCCGCCGTCACCACGGTCCTCGGCGACTCCGGCGCCCCCACCGGCGCCAGGCACGCCGCGGAACCCGTGGCCGTGCGCGACACATCCGCCGCCGACCGCGCGACCGGCCGCGCCACCCTCTTCGTGCTGCTCGGCTCCGCAGCCGTCCTGGCGATCCTCTGGGGAGCTCTCGTGCTTCCCAGGGCCCGCAGAAGGGGATGGCGTCCGGCGGGCGCCGGAGGACCGGCGCAGGACTGAGTACTACGAACGGAAAGTGGGGGCCACCAAGGGTGGCCCCCACTTTCCGTTCGTACCCGGCGTTTCCTCAGTCGCTCTGCCCCGGGTTCTCCTCCACCAGCGCCGTCTGCATCAGGCGCTCCTTGCGGCGTGCGATGTGCAGAGCACGGCCCGGGGGAAGGTTGCGAGGCTTGGCGTTGCCGAAGAGGCGGCCTTCGGTGGGCGGGCAGGACAGCAGGACGGCCGGGTTGTTGGACTCGTCGAGGCGGCGCAGGAGACCGTCGCTGAGACCGCGTCCCGCGCCCATGGCGCTGCGGGCGACGACGATGTGGAGGCCCGTCTCGAAGCCCAGGGTCAGATGCTCGAAAAGGGGCTCGAAGGGACTCTGGAAGGAACTTCCGGAGACCATGTCGTAGTCGTCGACCAGGACGAAGAGACGAGGCCCTGTCCACCAGTCGCACTGGCGCATCCGGCCAGGAGCGATGTCGGCGCCGGGTACGCGGGTCTTCATCGCGCGGGCCGCGCCCTCGACGGTCTCCTTGAGGTTGTCCAGGGAGATCACATGCCCGATGCGGTACTCCTCGGGGATGGTGTCCACCAGGGTACGTCGGTAGTCCACCGCGATGATCTTCGCCTCGTCGGGCGTGTAGCGGGAGGTGATGCCCTGGGTGATGCGGCGCAGCATGTTGGTCTTGCCGCTCTCGGTGTCGCCGACCACGATCAGGTGCGGGGTGCGGCTGAAGTCGTGCCAGACCGGTTCGAGCGCGTCCTGGTCGATGCCGAGCGGGAGGCGCATTCCGCCGCCCTCGGTGGCCTCGGGCGCGGGGAGTTCGGCGAGCGGGAGCCGGTGCGGCAGCATCCGTACCTGCGGGGCCGGCGCGCCCGTCCAGTGCCGGGACACCTCGGCGACGAGGTGGGCGACACCGTCGCCGAGATCCTCCAGGGAGCCGCTCCCGTCGATGCGGGGCAGACCCGCCAGGAAGTGCATCTTGCTGTCGGCGGTGATGCCGCGGCCACCGCTGCGCGGCACCGAGCGGGCCTTGCGGGTGTCGATCTCGGAGTCCATCGCATCACCCATCCGCAGTTCGAGGCGGGTGGCTGCCTGGTCACGGACCTGGGCCGAAAGCTCCACCCAGCGGGTGGTGGTGATGAGCAGGTGAATGCCGTAGTTGAGGCCACGGGCAGCCAGCTCGTTGAACTTCGGGATCAGGTTGTCGTAGTCCTGACGGACCGTGGACCAGCCGTCGATCACCATGAACACGTCGCCGAAGGGCTCGTCGGGGAACTCCCCGGCGGCCCGGCGCCGACGGTATGACTGCATGGAGTCGAGGGTGTGGTCGACGAAGAACTGCTCACGGCGTGCGAGCAGCGTCATCACCTCGGCGACGGTCCGGTACACCCGCTCCGGGTTGAGCCGTGCCGCGACACCGCCGACATGCGGGAGCCCGGCGAACTGCGAGAGCCCGCCGCCGCCGAAGTCGAGGCAGTAGAACTGGACCTCGGCGGGCGTATGGGTGAGGGCGAGAGCGCCGATCAGAGTGCGGGCGAGGGTGGACTTGCCGCTCTGCGAACCACCCGCGATGGCGACATGGCCGCCTGCCCCGGAGAGGTCCACGACCAGCGGGTCGCGGCGCTGCTCGAAGGGCTTGTCCACCAGGCCGACCGGGACGCGGAGCTTGCCGGTGCCGGACCAGCCGTCGGCGGTGAGTCCGCGCCCGGGGACGGGGACGACGCCGGGCAGCAGGGCGTCAAGCGGCGAGGGCTCCTTCAGCGGCGGCAGCCACACCTGATGGGCGGCCGGGCCCGCGTCGCGCAGCCTGTCGAGGGCCACGTCGAGCAGGGTCTCCTCGGGGCCGTTCTCCTCGATCTCCGGCTCCGGCTCGGGCGCGGCCTCCAGAGTGCGCGGCACCACCCAGCCACTGGTCCACGGTACGACCTGGCTGGCGACCCGGGCCTGGACCACCGCGCCGGTGCGGCGCGCGTAGGTGCCGGAGGAGTAGGCGGCGCGGAACCGGGTCAGGGACTCCACACCGGACTTCAGGAAGCCGCTGCCGGGCTGAGCCGGCAGTTGGTAGGCGTCCGGCACGCCAAGGACGCCCCGGCTCTCCATCGCGGAGAAGGTGCGCAGACCGACGCGGTAGGAGAGGTGGCTCTCCAACTGGTGCATGCGGCCCTCGTCCAGGCGCTGCGACGCGAGCAGCAGGTGTACGCCGAGGGAACGGCCGAGGCGGCCGATCATCACGAACAGGTCCATGAACTCCCGGTGCGCGGAGAGCAGCTCACTGAACTCGTCGACCACCACGAACAGGCTGGGCAGCGGGGCGAGATCGGCCCCGGCCGCGCGGGCCCGCTCGTACTCAAGGGCGGAGGTGTAGTTGCCCGCGGAGCGCAGCAGCTCCTGACGGCGCATGAGCTCGCCGTGCAGGGCGTCCTGCATACGTTCCACCAGGGCGACCTCGTCGGCGAGGTTGGTGATGACGGCGGAGGTGTGGGGGAGTTCCTCGAGGCCGAGGAAGGTGGCGCCGCCCTTGAAGTCGACCAGGATGAAGTTGAGCGTCTCGGAGGAGTTGGTCAGGGCGAGGCCAAGGACGAGCGTCCGCAGCAGTTCACTCTTGCCGGAGCCGGTGGCGCCGATGAGCATGCCGTGCGGGCCCATGCCTCCCTGCGCGGACTCCTTGATGTCGAGCTCCACCGGGCGGCCGTCCACGCCGACCGCGATCGGCACCCGCAGCCGGGCGGAGCCGGTGTTGCGGTCGAAGAGGGCCTGCGGGTCGTGCCGGTGCAGGTCGGGGATGCCGAGCAGGGTCGTCAGCTCGACGTCGCTGTCGAGCGGCTGCGCGATGTCGCTGCCCAGGCTGATCCGGCGGCTGGTGAGCAGCCGGGCCAGCGACTCGGCGCCGTGCCGGCCGAGCCGGTCGGGCTTGCCGAGCGGCACGGAGCGCTCCTTGCGGCTGCGGTCGGTGCGCACCAGGCTGACCTGGTCGGGCCCCGCGGTCAGCCGCAGCGTGTTGCGGCCGGGACGCCAGCGCAGCGCCCCGGAGACGTCGAGGACCAGGGCGTTGCGGTAGCCGTGCCCCTCCCAGCGGTGGCCCTCGGGAACGGTGACGCCGTCCAGGACGATGACCGTGTAGGGCTCGTCACGGCCGGGACGGGCCTCCGGGTCGAAGCCGGGGCGCTCGGCGAACTCGGCGCCGAGCAGATCGTCGAGCTCGGTGAGGTCGGCGGTGATCCGGCGGACCTGGCCCGCGCCGTCCTCCTCGTACGGGTGCAGGGCGTGCGGCAGCCACTTGGCCCACTCCCAGTCGGGCCGCCGCTCGTCGCTGACGCAGAAGGCGATCCACAGTTCCTCGGGCGCGTGGAACACCGCGAGCTGGCCGAGCATGGCCCGGACCAGGGCGCGTACCGCTTCGGTGTCGGCTTCGGAGGTTTCGGTGCCAGGCGTTTCGTCGGCGCGGAGCAGGACCCTGGCCGAGGAGCGCAGGTAGAGGCCGAGGGGCTGTTCGGGGATCGTGGAGTAGGCGCGGATGAAGCGGCGCAGGGCGTGCGCGCAGAGGGGTTCGAGGTCCTCCACCGGGCGGGTGGAGACGGGGTTCAGGGCGAGCGCCAGCTGCTGTTCACCGACCGCCAGACGGATCTCGCCGAAGTCCTCGTCGGCAGGGCGGCGTTCCCACAGCCGGGAGGTGCGGGCCAGCGAGCGCAGCGATGCGGGCTCCGGGTGGCGCCAGGCGAGCGCCCGCTGCTGTTCCGTGATGGTGACCCGGACCCGCTTGCGGGTCTGCGCCAAGTAACGGAGGTAGTCGCGGCGTTCGCCCTTCAGGCGCTGCTTGCGCTCGCTGGACTTGCGCATGATCTGGCCAAGGAGCATGGCACCGGCGGAGAGCGCCATGACGCCCATCGCCAGATACATGAAGACGCCGTTCCCACCGCCGGGGCGCAGGAACATGAGCATCATCGAGACCGACATGAGCGCCATCGGCAAATAGGTCCATATAGCCGAGGTGTCCGGAACCGTCTCGGCAAGGACCGGCGGTTCCTGGAGGGTCAATTGCCCTTCGGGCATCTCCGGTCCGCGTCTGCGGGCCGGCCGGCGAAACAGCACCACGCTCAAGGAACAGAACCTCCGGTTTCACTGGCTTTTAGGCCCGCAGCGAATACCGGGGCTCTCGGCAGCGGGAAAAGACCCGCACCGCGCTGATTGTCCCGGTCCCGCGTGACGCGGTGAACGCCGGGTGAAAGATTCGGGTGGATAGCGGGGGAAGGGGCAACTCCCCTGATGGACAACTCTCTGCCGGACAATGGAACCGGTCCGTAGTACGACCCGGTGGGCGTAGGCAGTAGTCTGCATTCACGGAACGCGACCTGTCCACGCGGGGCGGTCTTCACGGTCGGCGCGGACACAATTCCCCGGCCCGGCACCCCCGTTCCTGGCCGCGTGCGTCTTCCGTACTATTCGCACGTCCCCACTCCCGGGGAAGTCCTCCAGACAAAGCCTTCACGGAAGACGAGAGTTCAGCTGATGACCGACAGTGCGGTGGCCGAACTGTGCCGCCTGACCGTACGTGCGCCGAGCGTGTCCGTCGATCTGGCCGTGCCCGCCGATGTGCCGGTCGCCGATCTCCTGCCCACATTGCTGCGTTATGTCGGCGAGGAGGTCGAGGAGACGGGTCTCGACCACGCCGGCTGGGTGCTCCAGCAGCTGGGTGACGCCCCGCTCGACGAAGAGACCACCCTGGCCCGCGCCGGGCTCGCCGACGGCGCCGTGCTCTACCTGCGCCCGCACACCGAGGCGCTGCCCGAGGCGCGGCTCGACGACCTGGTGGACGGGATAGCCGACACCGCGGGCCGACGGCTGCACACCTGGCACCCCGGAGCGGCCCGCGGACTCCTGGTGGGCACCGCGGTGGCGACCGTGGTGGTCGCCCTCATGCTGGTGCTCTGGCCCGGGGTGACCGACTCCGGCTCCCTCAGGGCTGTCTGCGCGGCCCTGGCCGGGCTGCTGATGCTCGCGGGTGCGGGCTCCGCCAGCCGCGCGGTCGGCGACCGGCTCTCCGCGAACGCGCTCGGCCTCCTTGTCGCGCCCTGCCTGGCCCTGGCCGGCTGGCTGCTGCCCGGCGGCGAGTTGAGCGGCCCCGACGCGGCCCGGGTCGCGGGAGCGCGGCTGCTCGCCGCTGGCGCGGCAGGCGCGGGCGGCGCGGTCCTCGCGCTCGCCGCCACCGCGGTCGGCGCCCCGGCCCTCCTTGCCACCGCGCTCGTCTCGGTGGCGACCGCGATCGCCGGGGCCCTGATGGGGTACACCGGCCTCGGCGCCTCGGCCGCGGTGGCCCTGGTGGCGGGGGTGGTCACGCTCGCCGCCGGAGCGGTTGCGCCCTTCGCCTTCAAACTGGCAGGCCTGCGACTGCCGGCGCTGCCGTCCACCGCCGCCCAGCTCCAGGAGGGCATCGAGCCCTACGCGGGCGACGAGGTCGCCGAGCGCACCGAGCTGGCAGGGCGCTGGGTCACCGCGCTCTTCGCCGCTACCGGCACCATCGCGGCGGCGGCCCTGGCCGTCCTCACCCAGAGCCCGAGCCTGCCCGAGGTGCTCGCCTCCCTCGTGCTGAGCCTGCTCCTCCTCCTGCACTGCCGCGGCCTTGTCCACATCGGGCAGCGGCTGACCCTGACCGTTCCCGGCGTCTGGGGGCTGCTGCTCCTCGCCCGCGCCTGGGCGGTGGACAGCGACGGCACCGGCCGGCTGGTGGTCTTCGCGGTGCTGTTCGCCGCTGCTGCCGGACTCGTCGTCGCCGCCTGGATCATCCCCGGCCGCCGGGTGCTGCCGTACTGGGGCCGTGCGGGGGAGCTCGCGCACACCCTCTTCGCCGTGGCGCTGCTGCCGCTCAGTCTCTGGGTCGCGGGGCTCTTCGGCTGGCTGCGCGGCCTGTTCGGCTGAGCGCACCGGGACAGAGGGATCCCGTACACGGGGTAAAGAGCCCGCACACCGGGACACGGAGAAGGAGTCGTAGGAGAGGCCGTGCAGTCCAAACGAGACCAGGTACATGCCCACACTTTCATGATGGGCAGGCTCAGTTCGGGCCTGCTGACGGCCGATCCGGACGCCCCGGAGAGCCCGCTCGGGCGCACCACACGCGGCGTGATCTTCGGCGTCCTTGTGACCGTCCTGATCGGCGCGATCACCACCGTCTACGGCCTGCTGCGCCCCGGCGGTAACGACAGCTGGCGCGACGGCAAGCACCTGGTCGTCAACAGCGACACCGGCGCCCGCTACCTGTGGACGGACACCGACGGCACCCTGCACCCGGTGCGCAACTACGCGTCGGCGCGGCTGATCGGGGGCTCCGACCTGGCGGCCGTCGACGTCCGCACCGCCTCGTTGGAGGACGTCCCGGTGGGCACCCCGGTCGGCATCCCCGGGGCCCCGGACACCGTGCCCGGCGCGGGCCAATTGGATTCCGGCGCCTGGCACATGTGCGTCACCGGGCCCGGCGGGGCGCTGCCCGACACCTCCGGTTCCGTGGCGGACACCGGGGTGAACAAGCCCGGGGCCACCAGCGTCGTGGCCGGGGCGCCGCTGAACTCCAGTGACGTCGGCAGCGACCGCGGAGTGCTCGTACGCGGCCCGGACGGCACCGAGTACCTGGTGTGGCGGGGGAGCAGGCTGGCCCTCGACCGTGCGTCCGACGCCCGCAACGCTCTCGGTTACGGCTCCAAGCAGCCGATGCCGGTCTCGGCGGCCTTCCTCGACGCGCTGGCGCCGGGACCGGCCCTGGCGCCGCCCGAGGTGCCCGGCCGCGGCGAGGTGGGCCCCGAAGTGGGGGGCGAGGCCAGCCGGATCGGCCAGCTCTTCAAGGTCAGCGTGCCCGGCGGCGACAGCACCTACCACCTCCTTCGCAAGGACGGCACGGTGCCGCTGACCCGGCTCGGCGCCGCTCTGGTGCTCGGCGACCCGGCCACTCAGAAGGACGCCTACCAGGGGGAGTCGCCCGAGGTGCGCACGGTCGGTGCGGCCGTGCTGCGCGAGCACCGGGCGAAGAACCCGGGCCCCGTCGCGTCCGCGGAGCTGCCGGACGCGCCGCCGACTCCGCAGTCCGCGACGCGCGGCACCGCGCTCTGCGCTCAGGTGGACGGCGGCGACGGCGGCGCACGGATCCGGTCGGTGCTCGTGCCGCTGTCCCGGCTCGCCCCGGTCGCGGTGTCGGAGGGCGCCGCCCAGCCTCTGAGCCCGGCCTGCGTCCCCACGGACGCCACGATCGTACGACCCGGTCACGGCGCCCTGGTCCGGGCCCTGCACGCGAGCGGCGCCGCGCACGCGGGAACCACCTACCTGGTCGCGGAGAACGGAGTGAAGTACCGCCTCTCGGCCAAGGAGTCGCTGGAGGCACTCGGGTACGAGGCGGGGGACATCGACTCGGTCCCGGCACCGCTCCTCGCGTCCCTGCCGACCGGTGCGGACCTCGACCCGGCCGCCGCGTCCGGCGCCGCCAAGCCCAAGGTCACGGCTCCGGCGTGCGGCAGCGCCCCCGACCGGTCGGGGAAGAAGAGCGGTGAGAACGGTGACGCGGACAAGACGTCTACCGTATCTCGCAGTTGACACACCGTACGGATTCGGGCAAGGCGCACATAGGCCGCCGAAGAAAGGGAAAGGGGACGATCGTGGGGAAAGTTCGTCCCCAATCGGACTCATGTAGTGTGAATCTAGTGAAGACATCGGCGTCTTCACGGTGCCGGATGCGCACGCGCGAAGCTCAGCAGAAGCTCAGATGTTCCAGGGGGCGGCCTCGCCGACGGAATTCCGGGCCAAGGCCCGAATCGGGGCTTTCTCCATGCCCGTTCGGTCTCTTCGCGTGCCCGCCTTCCGCCCGTTTCGCGATCCGCGGGGCCGAACTCCACTTCGCGCCCGCCCGATCGGCCGACACGTGTGTTCATCCCGCTGCAATCTTGCAACAACTCCGCTGACATAGAGCTGAATTCGGCTGGTCGGCCGATGCTCAGATCTTCCACACTCGCGTTGCGCAAAACACTGAGTTCTCTCTAGCCTCAGCGAGGAACGGTGCGATGCACGCGCCTGAACGAAAGGAGCGCGACATGGCGGACAGCGCCGCAAGGAAAGCGGATTATGCCAAGGGCTTGGGAGGCGTCACCTCCCTGGAGTCGGCCCGGGGCCAGGTCGAGAAGGTCCAGAACAACGTCGCCGAGATCGCCGCGCGTTCGGGCGTCGGCGGCGACGAGGGCCAGGCACTGCTGAAGCTCTTCCGCAGCTGGAACTCCGAGGCGCAGAAGGTCGTCGTACAGATCAGCACGATGATCGACGCGCTCCAGGACAACGTCACCTCCGCCAACCGCCTGGCGCAGGAGAACCAGGACCTGACCGAGGTTCTGAACAGCAAGACCAGCCAGGGTGTCTTCGAAGCACTGAGCTGACCCCCACCGCGGCACCGGCCCCTGCTGTGAGGCCGGACTTCGTGAGCTTCCCGGGCCTGGCGCCCGGACTTCGAGAGGAGACGTCATGGCCGACGGCATCATCGACGTGCAATACCCCAAGGTCCAGCAAGCCATCGAGGAATTGATGGAGCAGACCCAGGTGATCATCACGACCCTCAACAACCTGGAGGACGAGCTGAAGCCGCTCGTCAACTCCTGGGAGGGTGCGGACCAGGAAAAGTACCGTGAGGTCCAGGCGGAGTGGGACCAGGCCACCAAGAACATGGCCAGGCTCCTCGGTGACAACGGTGAGCTGATCCGGTCCATCCACGACAACCACTCCCGTGACGAGCGCAAGAGCGCCGACAACTGGGGCGGTGTGCGGGCCCGCTAGCCCTTCCCGGCGTACGCCACCGGGCAGGCGGGAACCTCCGCATGTGCGTGGTGCGTCTGCCCGGCATGAGGGTCCGTCCACCGGTCCGGCACCGAGCAGCAGGAGAACGTCACATGGCTGGTGAAAAGGCTGACGTCAAGCATTTCAACCTCAAGCAGATGGAGAACTTCCGGGACAACGAGGTGCATCCGATCTACGTCGCCGCCAAGAAGCACCGCGAAGAGGGCACTTCCGACGCCCGCACGCTCGGCGAACTCCTCGAGGGGTACACCACCGATGACAACCTCGACCAGGAGAAGCAGCTTCTGCGCATCGGCCAGATGGCCACGAAACCCCTGGTCTCGGGACCGAAGCTGCTCGCCGGCATCCGCACCGCGGCCGATGCCATCGACAAGCTGCTCGGTGACCAGAAGGACCTCTTCGAGGAGCTGAAGGCAGCGCTCACCGACACCATCGACGAGGCCAACAAGACCAAGGACAAGAACCTGGAGGCGATCGACGCCGAGACGCTGCTCCAGAGCTTCGAAGAGGTCGACACACTCACCTCCGGCAGCACCGGCACCACCGGCGGCGCGGGCGGCGACGACTCCTGAGCCCGTGCCGGACATGCCGGCAGGGACGACAACCGACTAGAAAGGGTGCCCGGTGGCCTCAGGGTACGATGAAAAATCAGGCGGTTACCTGGCGTTCGCCGGGTTCTTCGGCGGCCCCGCAGACCATAAGACCGACACCTGGGCCGATCTGGTCACCCACATCACCGGGTATGTGATCCCCCCCCGCGCCGAAGTCTTCGAGAAGCTCACCTCGGACCACGGCGGCAAGCTCTTCCGGATGGACTTCCAGGAGCGCGGCCTCAGCACGGTCGCGGAATCCGGCTTTGCGATGAACTCGGACGACGACTACAACATCTGGTTCTTCGACCGCGGTACGACGGACGCGATCAAGGTGGCCCGGATCGTCTTCGAGGGCACGATGAAGTCCGGCGACGAGGTCATCTTCGCCTCTGCCGGCGCCGACAACGTGGAGGACGCGAACGTCCGTACGGGCGGCGAGTTCACGGACTACAACGATGACACGATGGACTCCACCAAGCTCGCCCAGTACATGAACGGGCCGCGGGCGGCGCTCATGGCCCTGCTCGAGGGCAACACGACGAACGCCCGGTTCAACGGCCAGGGCGTCGACGAGCCAGCGGCGGTGGACCTGGCCTCGTTCGACGCCGCCGGGCGCTCCTTCGACTACGCCGCGAAGTTCTTCAAGGACCAGGCGCCGGTGCTGAAGGAATGGGAGACCCGCTTCGGCGGGGACGACGCCAGCTGGAAGGGCGAGGCGGCGAACGTCTTCCGCGATCTGCTGGAGAAGATCCGCAAGAACTACGACCACTACGTCGAGACCTTCAACTCCGCCGCGGGGAGCGGCAGCGAGACCGGCACCGGCAATACGGTGTACTCGCGCGCCCTGTCACTGGGCCGCAAGTATCTGGAGGATGCCGCCAGGGACCTGCTCGAAGCGTGGCTGGAATGGGCCCAGTCCCCGTACTACGACCCGCATCAGGTGCTGCGCTACGTCCTGGACGACCTCGCCCGATGGGTGGACCGGGAAAACGTCGCCAAGACGGACATCCAGACGACCTATGGCCCGTACATGTCCTCCACGTATCACGACCCGCAAGAAGGCTTCAGCCAGACTCACCCGGAGTACGGCGACCTCAACGAGAAGGCGAGCTGGGTCAAGGTCGGTGACAAGGCCGCCAAGACCTGGAACCAGGGCGTCGACATGTACCTGCGCGGCGCGGCGGCCAAGGTGCAGTCCGCCCTGAACAACCACTTCCTGGACCTCACCAAAGACTTCACGGGCAATGTGCCCAAGCCGAAGACGACCAGCACGGCTGCGGCGGACTACAAGGACCAGAAGGCGGACGACGCGCAGGCCGCGGCCGACAAGGCGGCCGCGGACGCCGCCGCGGCCGCGAAGAAGGCGAACGACGACGCGAAGAAGGCGAACGATGAGAACGCCGCGGACGCGAAGAAGGCAGCCGACGATGTGAAGAAGGCGAACGCGGACGCCGCCGCGGCCGCGAAGGAGGCGGCTGACGAGGCGAAGAAGCAGCGCGAGGAGGACAAGGCGGCCGCGGACAAGGCGCGCGCCGACGCCGAGGCCGCTGCCAAGGCCAACAGCAAAGCCCTGCAGGACAGCCTCGGTGGCATCAACAGCCCCGGCGGGGGCGGGGGCACGCAGAACCTCAACCTCGACGACCTGCTGAACCCGGGCGGCAACCAGAACAACGCGAACCACCCGCCGACCGAGAGCCTTGGCAGCCTCGGCGACCTGAACAGCCCCGGCGGTGGCGGCGGGGGCCTGAACGGCCCGGGTGGGGGCGGGAGCCAGCAGCCCGGCGCCGTGCCCTCGGTCACCCAGAGCCTGGGCAGCCTCGGGGGCCTGAACACCCCCGGCGGTGGCACCGGCAACCTGAACACCCCCGGCGGTGGTCTCGGCGCTCTGAACACCCCCGGCGGCAGTGAAGGGCAGCAGCAGCCCGGCGGCGTGCCCCCGGTCACCCAGAACCTGGGCAGCCTCGGAGGCCTGAACAGCCCGGGCGGTGGCCTCGGTGGCCTCAACGGCGGTGCCAACACGCCCCTCAAGAGCCCGACCGGCGGCAGCACCCAGCTGGGCGACGACAAGGTCACCTCCGGTTTCCCGGACGGCAGCAAGACCGCCTTCGACCCCGACAGCGGGACGCTCACCACCACCAACCCGGACGGCTCGACCACCACGCAGAACCTGGGCGACGGCACCAAGGTGACGAACCCGGACGGCTCGGTGACCTCGCTCGGGGACGACGGCAAGCTGAACACCACCTTCCCCGACGGCACCACTCAGAACGTCGATCCCACGACCGGCCAGGCGGTCACCACCGACCCGGACGGCAAGACCACCACCCAGAACCTCGGCAGCCTGGGCAACATCAACAGCGGGAACAGCGGGAACGGCGCGGGGAACCTGGGTGACCTGGGTGACATCAACTCCGGTATGGACACCCAGTCGAACGGCGACCTGGGCAACCTCGGGGACCTCAACAACAACCAGTCCGGCCTGGAGACCCCGACCGGCGGGCACACCTCGCTCGACGGCAACGACTTCACCACCAAGTTCGCGGGCGGCGGCGAGGCCACCTTCGACCCGGACACCGGAATGCTCACCAGCACCGACGCGGACGGCAGCACGAAGCTGACCGATCTCACCCACGGGGCGAACGTGACCAACCCGGACGGCTCCGTCACCTCCCTCGACAACGGCGAGCCGGTCACCACCTTCCCGGACGGCAGTACGCAGAAGATCAATCCGGACACAGGCATCGCCACCCTCACCGACCCGCAGGGCGGCACCAAGACGATCGACCTGCACGACCTCAACTCCGCAGGGAACAAGAACAACCTGGACATCCCCAACAGCCTCGACATCCCCAACGGCGGGGGCGGAGGCGGCGGCACCACCAGCCGGGACGTGACGCTCCCCGACCTGAACACCGGTGGCAGCGGCGGCGGTGGAGTGGGCGCGGGCGGCGGCAGCCCGGTGTCCGTAGGCGCCGGCGCAGGCCTCTCCGGGGGCTCCGGCTCGCTGGACGGTCTCGGCGCGGGCGGGGCTGCCCCTCTGTCCGACGGGGCCTCCACGAACAGCCCGGCGGCCGCTTCCTCCTCCGGTTCCGGCACACCCGGCGCCCCTGGCACGCCCGGCTCGCCCGGCATGCCGATGGGCGGCGGCGGCATGGGCGGCGCGGGCGGGGGCAGCGACAAGGGCAACGGCGAGCGGGTGCGCGCCGTACTGGTCGACGCGCAGGAGGAGAGCGAGCGGCGCAACCGCCGCGGCAGGCGCAGCCCGTGGAACCGGCAGGAGGACAGCGACACCTTCCTGGCGCCCGCCTCCCGGGTGACGACGACCGGCGGCGACCACTCCGAGGAAGAGGCGGAGCCGGGTCGCAGGTCCACCACCTCGGCCGACTACCTGGAGGAGGACGCCGACGTATGGGGAACCGAGGAGGGCGGCACCCCGTCGGTCATCGGCCGATGACGAACGGGGCCCGGTTCGACCACCTTCGACCATCGCGGAGAGACGAATCCCATGTGGTCCCGGCTTCCGTATCCGGCCCTCACCAGGCAAGATCATGTGCGCAGGTGATGTACGTGGTGCCGGGACCTGACACACGCGGTCCCGGTCCGGGCGCAGGGGAAGACCGAGGCGGAAGAGAGGCGCGGGCCTGATGGAACCATTGGAGAAGCGTCTGGAGAAGGCGATGGCCGAACTCCGGACGGCCCAGGAGGGGGTCGCGCGCACCGAGCGCGAGCTGCGCGACTCGTCGTTCGCCGTACTCTCCTCCGACCGCGCGGTCCGCTCCACCGTGGGCCCGCAGGGCGAGTTGACCGGAATCGAGTTCCTGGAGAACAAGTACCGCGACATGTCCCCCCAGGAGCTGGCCGCCAGTGTTCTGGAGTCGGCGAACGCCGCACGCCTGAAGATGAACCGCCACGTGATGAAGGCGTTGGCGCCTTTCGCCGAACCCAGCAGCGAGGTACCCGAGCTGAAGGGCTTCGAGCTGGACTGGGAGCGGATCTTCGGTCCCGAGGTGCTCCGCGAGGACAACGAGGACACGGCACGCGGCGGTCAGCCGACCCCTGCCTGGCGTGACGCGATCGGCGAGGACGGGGAGAACTGACCATGGGCGAGCGGTACTACGCCGATCCGCAGCGCATCGAGGCCCTGGCGGAGCAGCTGGAGGAGATCGGCACCCTGGCCAGGAGCATGACCGAGGAGTTCCTCGACGAGCTCGCTCCCACGGTCAGCTGGCCCGGCACGAGCGGCGACTTCGCCGAGAAGGCCAAGCCACAGGAGCAGAAGGAGCGGCAGACCACCAAGGACACCATGCTGTCCATCCGTGACGCCGTGACGAGCATCACCGATGCCACGGTCGGCCAGGTCCGCATGATGCAGGGCACCCGCGACCGCAACATCGAGGACATCGAGCAGGGCAAGAACCGCATCGACACCAACGGTCTTGACGGCGACTCGGGCGGGCATGGGCGCCGCTGACCACCGCACCGCAGGCCGCTCCCGCACCAACACCACGCCGGGAGCGGCCGCTCCGTCCTGTCCGCGTGACTCCCGGGACGGAGCAGCTCCGTCCTGCCCGCGCGGCTTCCAGGACGGACCCCGATGAGCATCCAGGTCTCGCCCGAGGTCAACGCGATGATCTTCATCCTCACCGGGGAGAGGCTCATCGACGCGGATGAGGACCTCGCCTATGACAGCCGGATGCCGTACTCCGGCCTGGGCAAGAAGCTCGACAGAATCTCCTCGCTGATCACGAAGTCGGTCCACGACATCGCCCAGTCGATGCCGGACGACCTGTCGAAGTCGTACGCCGAGGCGATGGGCACGCTCACCAACGACGGCGGCAAGAATTATCTGATCGACTTCGCCGACCAACTCGAGGTGATCGCGGAAGGCCGCCGCAAGACCTCCATGGACATCATGGAGTCCAAGTGGCAGGTCATCGCCGAGATCATCCGGCTGCTCATCGAGATCGCCATCTACCTGGCGATGTCCTTCTTCACCGGTGGCGCGTCGGCCAGTCAGATCCTGCTGGCCAAGCTGCGCAGCCGGTTCATGATTCTCACCACGCTCAGCCACCTGCTCCAGCGGCTGCACATCGCGCCCTCGCTGACAGAGGCGTTCGCCGAGGCGTTCACCACCTTCGCGGTGCGGCTCGCGATGATGAACTTCGCCCCGAACGACCGTCGCCCCGAGGGGTTCGACTGGGACGACATCCTCAAGTCCGCGGCGTTCGGCGCCGCTGCCGGTGGCCTCACCAGCATCTTCAACGGCTTCGCGAAGAACATCGTCAACAGCTACGACAACAACTTCTTCAAGAACGGCCCGGGCAACGACTTCAAGAACAACAACCCCAACGGTCCGGACACCTCGGGTCTCGGCCCCGGCGGCAGTGGCCCGAGTCCCAAGCCGAAGCCTGAGCCCACGCCCACGCCGAAGCCCGAGCCCAAGCCGACTCCCACGCCCACGCCTACGCCTACGCCGACTCCCACGCCTACGCCTACGCCGACTCCCACGCCCACCCCTCCGGCTCCGACGCCTAAGAGCACCCCGAGCCCCACCCCGTACGGGAGCGGCCCCAACCTCACGAACAACCCGCTCTCCTTTCTCAACAATCCGAACCTGTGGCGGAACAACCACCTGCTGAACAACTACTCCCACCTGCCGGGCACGCTGGCCGGGCACTATGGGATCAAGGGGGTGGCCGACTTCATCGCCGCGGGTGCCGGTGAGGCGCTGGCGGAGATCCTGATCAAGGGGGCCTTCGACAACGACTGGTCCACCAGCTGGTCCACCTTCGTCGGCGCGGGCATCAGCAGCCAGGTCGAGTCCACGCTCACCGGCGGGGCGCTGAACAGCGGCGCCGAACTGCGCAACGTCATCGACAACATGCGCAACCAGCCGCCCACCGTCTCCGGCGGCACTCCCGACTCCGGCACGGGGAACTCGGCGGGCTCCGAGGGCTCACGCAACGGTGGTGGCTCCGACCGCACAGACGGTCCCTCGCGGCCGGGTACCTCGGGCGGCGACGGCCCCGCGCTCACCTCGCCTCCGCCCGCCACCCAGCAGAACACCGGCCTTGGGAACGTCACAGGAAACCAGTCGCCCCCGCCCTACGTCGCCGAGAACCCGCCGCCGTACTCCACTGTGGACCCACCCGCGTACTCGCCGGGCCCGCTGTCCGTGACCGCCGCCGAGAACGACCTGTGGCAGCAGGTCCATCACGGCTCCGCCGAGGTCCGCCAGCAGGCCCTGCACGACCTCGCCGACCTGCGCGGCTCCCAGGCTCCCGGCAGCACCGAGATCGGCGTCCGCGACGGCCTGCACGACAACCTGTCGCAAGTACCCGAGGTCCGGGTGGTCCCGGCGGGAAACAGCCCGGCAGGACAGATCGACGCCGACGGAGTCCGCCGTGCCCTCGACGGGTTCGGTACCCCGGTCACGGTGGATACACCACTCACCACTACCGCGGATGGCTCCGGCAACGGCGCTGCGGTCCACTCCGGCAGCGGTAGTGCGGGGGGTGGCGTCGGCCCGGTGATGGGCAACGGCCCCGACATCGGGGTGGACCACACCGCCGGTCCGGATGGTGTCGCGCCGGGGACGTCTCCGGAGGGCTCGGGTGTGGACGCCCCGGGGAGCGGAGTTCAGAACACTCCGGATGCTCCAGTTACTCCGGACGAGGTGGCCGGGCAGGGCGACCGTACGAATGAGGCGCCGGGACAGAACACGGGCGGGCCCGCAGCCTCCCAGGGCCCTGACATCTCGGCTGCGCCTGATCCCGTCGGGTCGGTTGCGCCTGGTCCTGACACCTCGGCTGCGCCCGGTCCCGGTGGGTCGGCTGCGCCTGGTCCCGGTGGGTCGGCTGCGCCTGGCCCTGACCCCTCGGCCGTACCTGGCCCCGGTACGTCGGTTGCGCCTGGTCCTGACACCTCGGCTGCGCCCGATCCCGGTACGTCGGTTGCGCCTGGCCCCGATACCTCGGCCGCGTCCGATCCGGCCAACTCCGTTGCCCCGGACTCGGGTAGCTCCGATGGGTCAGGCCCCTCGCCTGCGCCTGCGCCTGGTCCTGTTGCCTCGCCGGTGTCCGGCCCCGGCGCCTCCGCCGCGTCCGGTCCGGGTAACTCCGCTGTTCCGGGACCGGGCAACTCCGCCACGGCAGGCCCCGCCAACTCCGCCGCACCTGGCACGGGCACCGGCGCCAGGCCGGGTGGGGCCCCGGCTGTCAACGGCTCCCCGGCTCCCTCCACCGCGCAGCCCCAGCAGAGCACGCCCGAAAGCGCTCCGTCGACCTCGCAGTCGCCGGAGACCACCTCGCCTCCGGAGACCACCGGCCCGGCGGCCGGGAACACCGGTGCTCCGGACTCCGCCGACAGCGCCCTCCTCCCGGACGCCGGCGACATCACCAGCACTCCGCCGAAGGTGAGCACCACCGGCTCGTACGCCGACACGGACGGCGTACGCGATGTCAGCGGCCCGAGTGACGTGAAGGCCGGGCCCACCCCGCTCGCCGGGAGCCCGTCGCCCACTCGCTCACCGGCGTTGACGATCGTGGTCTCGGAGGTTCCGCCACCGGGGGAGAGCGCGCCGGAGGCGGCCGAACTGCTTGACGGGGCCGGGGTCGATCGGGCCGTCGTGCTCGGACCGCCGGTCGCGCAGGTGGGGCCGGGGGCCCCGGTACGCGCCGCTGTCGAGCTGACCCGCGACGGGCCGGGTGCCCCGGTCCGGGTCCGCCCGCTCACCGGCCCGCCGACCGCCGTGACGCCGGACGGCACTCCGGATGCTCAGGACGCCGCGTTCCCCGGCGCAGACGTGCTGCTGCCGCTCGCCGACGCCCTCGGCACGACCCCCTCCGGGACATCGGGCCCGGCCACGCGCCCGAAGGTGGTCTCGGGGCCGACGAGTTACCTGGACAGCAACGGAGTCGGCCCCGACTCCGCAGACACCAGCCCGCCCGCCGCGACCAAGCTCGCCACCCTGTCACGCCCCTGGACCGAGACGGCCACCGATCTGCACCTGGAGTCGGGCGGCGGCAACGGCCACGGAACCGGTGGGCGCGGCCCCGGTAACGGCGGCACCCCGCCCCCGCCGACGCCCCCGACCGTCGCGCCGGACAACTCCCCGGCGACACCTCCCGTAGCGCTCCCGCCCACCGGGCAGATCGTCGTACGTCCCGCTGTCAGCGGTGATACCACGGACAACGGAAACAGCCCTGCGCAGCAGCCCGCGCGCGAGCCCGCCGTCACCACCCTGGACGGCCACACTGTGCCCATCGCCCAACTGCGGCGCTTGGTCCCTGACGCGACCGTCAAACCCCAACCGGGGCGTGCCGTACAGACGTTGACCATCTCGCAGAGCCAGGCAGAGGACGGTACGGCGCACAGCGCGGGCCGTCGCGCGCTCCTTGGCCAGGACACCTTCCGCGGCGTGCGCACCACGTCCGCCCCACCGGCTCCGGAGACCGCCGCCGACCCGCCCGCTGCCCGTACGGTGTTCACCGGTCCGCCGACCGCGCTCCCGGGCTCGGGCACCGAGCGGGGCGCCGACTACTTCGCGGGGCACGGCACTTCCCGTACCGTCACGCTCGGTACCGACGACGCGCGACATCCCACCGTGAAGGTCAGCGGTGTGCAGCTCGGCGAGGTGCTCAAGTCCTGGGCACAGGACAGCGACAACGAGCGGCCGCTGGTGCTCTTCTCCTGTGAGACCGGACGGCAGCCCGCGGTCGCCGGCCTTCCGGTGGCACAGCACGTGGCGAACCGCACCGGGCGGCCGGTGTACGCGCCCACCACCGAAGTGGGTACGGCCCTGGACGGGGACGGCGACGTCCGCGCGGTACTCACCGAAGGCGCGGACGGCCCGGGACGCTGGCGCCTCTTCGCCCCGGAGCCCAGCGGCGCCGACCTGGACGGGCTAGCGCGCGACGCCGGTCTGCACGCGGGCCCGGAACCGGCCGACGCCTTCGCCCTGGCCCGTACCCTCCAGCAGATCCGCACCCTGCGCGATGCTCTCGGCCCGGACGCCGAACAGCGGCCGGAGAACCGGGAGTTGCTCGCCGGCCTTGCCTTCGTGGACGGCCTGCGCTGGCTCAGCCCCGACGCCGCGGCCCGCTACGGCGACGGCCGGATGACCCCGGACCTGCTGCGCCGGATGGTCGTCGACCGGGGCGGTCCGACGAGCGCCACCACCAGCGACAGCGATCCCGCCGCCTCTCCCACTGTCGAGCAGTACACCGAGTTCCTGCACGCCGCGGCCGAGTTGCGTGCGACCGCAAGGCCCGACACCACCCTCGACGCCCTGCTGCCCCCGCCGCCTCCCGCGCTCCCGCCGACCACGCTGGTCTCGCCTGAGGACGTCCGCGGTCTCGCCTACACACCCTCCGCGCAGATCACCTGGTCGCTCTCGAGCACCCCGCTGCCGCTGTCGGAGCTGAAACTCAGCACCGACGACACCGCCGAACTCGCCCGCCGCAGGCCCGATCTGACGCCCGCGCCGAGCCGCCCGGAGAGCCTCGCCGAGGACATGACCCTCCTCAGCAAGGCCACGCCCGGCACCGCGGACACCGTGCACGCGGATGGTTTGGCCTTGCGGCGCCTCGACACCCCGGGCGACGGGAACTGCTTCTTCCGGTCGCTGCTCGACAGTGCGCGCAGCCACGAAATACTGCCGACGTGGGCCACGCGGAACGTCGCAGGCCTGCGCCGCCTGCTGAGCGACCGGATCACCGGGACCGAGCTCGGCGACGGCATGGCCCAGGCGATCCCCGACCCGGTGTTCGCCGTGGTGGACGATCTGCGGGTGCGTGCCGTCACCGGGGTGCAGGACTCGGCCGAGCGGACCCGGCTCACCGACCTCTGGAACGGCATCGCGCAGGCTGTTGTCACCGACGGCGACACCAGCCAGTGGCAGCAGATCCTCCGGAAGAGCGACTACCCGCACCTCGTCGACGTGGCGCCCACTCCCGCCGACGCCTGGCGGCTGGGAGCCAAGGGGCTCGTCGCCTCGGCGGCCGAACTCCCCGCGCTGTGGTCCTCTCCCTTCGCCGACCTGCTTCCGGAGGCCCTCGCACACACCCTCGACCTCGATCTGCGGCTCGTCCAGCCCGACCAGCAGTCGCCGGGAAGCACCTTCGTCAACACCCTCAACCCGGGCGGCCAGGGCGGCACCCTGCACCTGGCCTACAACGGCACCGACCACTTCGACGCCCTGGTTCCGGCCTCGGCCCCGCTCACTCCCGTCCCGGACTCGACCACCACGTCCTCGGACCCGGCGGTCCCGGCCGCTCCGGATCCGGCGGTCACCACGTCCCCGGACCCGGCGGTCACTGTCACTCCGGATCCGGCCGTCACCACGTCCCCGGACCCGGCCGTCACTGTCACTCCGGATCCGGCCGTCACCATGCCCCCGGACCCGGCTGCCCCGGCCACTGAGGACACGAAGGGATCCGACCCCGACAGCGAAGTTCCCGACCGGGGCGACCCCGTACCGCTGGAGACCCAGCTCGAACGGCATCGCCCCGCACGGCTGTTGACCGGCGAGGACGCCCGGCCGCCGGGCCCGGTCCCGGCCACCGTCACCTTTGATGACGGCAGCCGACTGCCCACGGTCCTGATCAGCCCGGACGCCGACCCGGACGACGGCACCCCGGACGCCCGCAACGACGGGACCGCCCAGAGTGGCCCGACCGGACTCTTCACCGGCCTCGGCACGACCAGCCTGCGCTCGCCCGAGCAGGTGGCCGAGGAGATCCTGAGCAAACTTCCCGAGAAGCTGCGCTCACAGTTCGACGAGGCGGACCTGCTGCGGCTGCTCACCGATCAGCCCGCCGCCTTCACCGCCCCGCGCGGCGCGCGCTTCGTGGGCCGGGAGAAGTCCGGGGTCGGCCATGAGATGACGGTCGAGGCCATTCCGTACCACCGCTGGGCGCGCTTCTCCGACGTGGACGGCGGCACCGTACGCCTCGACACCATGCGGCGAGGCCAGGCAGGTACGGGCGGTGGACGCAGCGTCGGCGTCGGGCGACGGATCGCCGGCGGGCTGAGCATGGGCCCGCCGCTCAACTGGCTGGTGAAAATCGGTTTTTCGCTGGGCTGGACCCGCAAGACCGACTACGCGCAGGGGACCCAGGCGTACAACCAGACCGAGTGGCGCGCCCATGAGGGCTCGCACCTGCACCTGGACGATGTCCACTACCGGGTGCGGGTGGACCGCGTCACCGAGGCACCGGCCATCACCATCACGGGTCCTCCGGCCGCCACCGGCCCGGCCACCATGGGCCCGGCCACCACCGGCCCGGACAACAGCTCCATCCGGAGCAGCAGCTCGGACGACCCGGCCAACGCGCCCTTGCCGACGCCCAATTGGCAGCGCACCCAGGTGCACACCGCGGAGTTCGCGATGCGCGACGGCCTGAGCTGGCGGCTGCCGGACGACCTGACCGTGCCCTTCGCGGGGCCCCAGCGGGCGCCGAAGACGCTCACCTTCCCGGATGGCGTCGAGCCGCGGATGACCGACACCACCGGACTGCACCTGACGGATTCGCCGGAGGATATGGCGCTCGCCATCTCCGGAGCGCGGCCCGGGAGTTCGGCGCACCGAACCTTGGTCTCGTACGTCCGGCCGGGTCGACTGCTCGCCCTGTTCGGCCGGTTCTCCGGGCCGGTCACCGGACCCGAGCTGACCCAGGGCAGCGGACAGCATCCGCTGGGGCACCTGATCGTGGAGCGGTCGGTGCCGCATCGGGCCACCCTGGTCACCGAGTCGGTCAAGGCGGAGCTGCGCGACCTCACCCAGACCACGTACCAGAACGAGCGCGGCCATGCTCGTGACACCCGCATGGGTCTCCAGGTCACCGCCGGGCCGAGCTACACCCTCACCGGGCCCGACACCGACGTACGCCTCCAGGGCGGTCCGCTGGTCCGCGCCGACCTCACCACCGGGCGCGGCCACTACTCCGGCACGGACGCGGCCCGCAAGACCACCGGCCGTGTCCGCAACCACCCGGTCGCGCTCTATCGGGTGGAGCGCACCCTGATGGTGCGCAAGCCCGGCGATCTGCCGTCGGCGGCCCGCCCGGTCCGCGTGGTCAGCCTGGACTGGATCTCCACCCAGGACGCCCGCCGCCTCGCGGGCTGGGACAGCCGCACGCCCGGCCAGGCCGGCCCCAACCCGGACGCCGAACCGCCGGTGCCGTGGTACCTCAGCCGAGAGGACCCGGTCCACCTGAGCGGCCAGGTCCGCGCCGAGGGCTTCCGTCCCGTAGGCCCGCAGACCCAGGTGCAGCCGCCTCCGGAGCAGACCCAGCCCCAGACCCGACCCCAGCCCCAGACGCAGGTACAGCCGCAGACCGAGTCACAGACGCAGACCCAGTCCGAGACCGAGACGCAGACCCAGTCCGACACGCAGTCCCAACAACCCGCACCCCCGGACCCCATGCGGGCCTTCGCCGACAGCGTCCTGGACACCCTGCACCGCTCCTACCCGTCGCTGTTCGTCCCGCCGCTCGTACTGCGGCACCCGCGCCTCGCCAAGTTCTGGTACGGCGACGGGCGGATGCGGACCGCGCTGCACAATGACCGCCAGGTGCGTGAGGCGTTGAACCGGCCCAGCCTGGCGCAGAGCCTGGACGACCTGACCACCACCGGAGTGCCGGTCACCCTCACCGAGGACGGGAAGGTGAAGCGCGGTCATCACACACTCATCCTCAGGGCGCGCCTCACCGACCGGCGGTTCGAGACCACCATGAGCGAACGCTCGCTGCGCAACGGAGTGATCGGCTACGAGATCTCGGGCCAGGGACAGCAGGCGTCGACGACTCTCTCCGGCGGCGTCGAGCTGGGCATCTCGCCGCGCGACCACGACAAGGTGCCCGGGGCCGGCCTGCCGCGGCAGGCCGGCAGCGCGTCCCTCGGCGCCCGCTACGCCAGGACCGAACAGAAGGCCACCCGCAGCACGCTCGCGGTCACCCACGACAACCTGATGTTCCAGAACAGCAGCGACCTCTACAGCTACCAGGTGGAGTTGGGCGCCACCTTCGAAGGACACCGCCGTCCGCGCGGCTGGGCCCGGCTCGCCACGGTCGGCGTGCTCGGCGCGGGCGTCTTCGTCAGCAAGGCCGAGGAGCGGCCGCTGTTCACCCAGGGCACAGAGACGGTGGGCCGGGTGGAGCTCGCCGTGCCGTCCGCGCACGGCTCCGACCGCCACGCCCCCGTCGAACCGCAGCCCGGCACGCCCGCACCCGCTCCGCAGCGGCTCTCCTCCGTCGAGGCTGACCAACTCCTCGACGGCACCCGCCCGCAGCCCCTCGCGGACTCGCCGGACCGGCAGCTCATCCGGAAACTGCTGAGCGCCCCGAACGTGGTGCTCAGCACCGAGGGCGGACCGCAGCGCCAGCAACTCATGCAGGACACCGCCGACCGGGCATCGGGCACCTCCTGGCACGTCAGCGCGCCCGGGGCCCCGGTGCGCACCGCGCTGCGCCGGGCGATGGCGAACCTCGGCGTGGCCTCGCAACTCGGCCAGTACCTGGGCCCGTTCGGCTCCCGCGTCACCGGTCTGACCGGCGCCGGACCGCTCCAGACCCACTACATGAAGGCCGCGATCCGCGGCGACCTGGACAACGTACGCGTCAAGAGCGACCCGAAACCGGCCAGCCTCGAGGCCACCATCGGCAACGAGCACCGCGTCAACGGCACCGCGAGCACCGTCTCCCACACCACCCTGGGCCTCCAGGGCGCCGACATGCCGCTGAAGCAGGCCCAGGGCCAGGAGGCGGTGGTCGGCTCCTACTCGACCGCCCTCCAGTACGCCTGGGGCAAGGGCCGCAGCGTCGCGCAGACCCTCACCCGTGGACGCAACACCACCCTCAGCTACTCCGGGCGGATGTACCTGGTGGTCGCCGACGCCGCCGAGACCGTCGCGGTGCGGGACCGCTGGACGGCCGCGATGGGCGCGGTGGGCACCCGCGCCGGAGCCGGGATCAGCTCCGCGGCCGGGCGGGTCTCCGAACGCCTCGCGCACGGGCTCGCCCCGCGCCGGGCCGCCGCCGCGGTGCAACGTATCCGCGACGCGGTGATGTTCCACCTGCCGATGCAGGACGTCATCGAGTCCGGACTCGCCCCGGACGGCCTTGGCACCACCACCCCGCACAACCTCGGCGGCGGCTACCGGCTGCCCCCCTTCCTGCGCGGCCGCCGCTTCCCCACGCACCCCAGCGGCCAGCTCGACGCGAGCCACGCGGCGCATCAGCTGATGGGGAGGCTGGAGAAGATTGGAGTGCCCTCGCACGACCGCGAGCAGGTACTCCAGCGGCTGTCCCCGGACTTCCTCCGCGCCAACCTGCACGAGCTGACGACCGGCGGGATGACCCTGCCGGTCCGCTACCGCGACTGGGCGAGCCCGCTCCGGCTGCCGGTCGGCGGGAGCCGCGGACAGATCAAGTTCGCACTGACCCCGGTCACCACCACCGTGGACAGGCTGCGCACCGGATACGAGCTGGAGGACTACCGCACCATCGCCCGCGACGACGCGACCGGCGCCTCCCAGGACCGTGGCGCCGATGTGACCCTCAGCGGCGGTGAGCGCGCGGCGGGCAGCGGCATCCTCGTCGCCAACCCCTCCCTCCAGGGCACCGCGGCCAAGCAGCGGTCGAGCACCCGGACCGATACCGCGGGCAGTATCGCGATGCCGAACATCGCCACCACCCAGGCACACGCCGAGATCGTCACGAGCTACACCCTGACCGTCACCATGACGGACGCGACCGGCGACCGGCTCGCTCCCCGCGCCGTCGCCGCGGTCGGCAGCCTCAACGAGATCCTCCCGGCGAGCCTGCTCACCCCGGACGGCGACGGAGCCGACGGCGCCCTCACCGAGCAGGACGTGCCCGAGCCGGAGCGCGCGGTGCGGATGCTGACGGCAGCTCAGGCCCGCCCGGACGGCATCGCCGCCTGGCGCACCTCGGCCGCCGGAAACACCACCGGCGACACTGACGCCGGCTCCGACTCCGACGTCCTGCCCTTCGACGACAAGATCGGCTCGGGCATCCTCGCCGTGGACATCCTCGGCGCGGCCAACGTCCAGGACGCCCTGACCCTCGCCACCGCGCGTGCGGACGGACTCGGTGACGGCGACCTCGGCCGGCGGCACACCGGCAACAGCCTCACCGCACACGTACGCATGGCGGGCTTCACCACGCTGACCGGACCCGGCACCGCCGCCGCCCAGGCCCAGCAGGAGGCCACCGCGCAGGGTGGCCTGACCGCCGGCTTCCGCGAGGCGCTCAGCGCGAACGGCTCGCCGCTGCCCGCCCAGTCGTCCGCCCGCCTCTTCGGCCAGTCCCACACCGCCGACTCCCGGATCTACGCGAAGATGCACCGCGGCGGCGCCCGGCTGCTCGCCGTGGAGAACAAGCCGCGCATGGAGGCCATGCAACGCCGGAAGACCTCCGACGCGTTGGAGGCAGGCATCTCCGACAACGTCGAGGGCGCGGTCGGCACCGCGCCGCTGGCGGGCAACAGCAACGCGGGCGTCACCAACCCGGGTGTCACGGTCCCGGTCGGCGGGGCGAACGACGGCACCGTGCTCAAGGGCGCCGCTGACACCACCCTCGGTACGCACATCAAGGTCGTCACCGATCGCAGCATGCTCTTCGCGGTGCCGGTGAGCTGGCTCTCGGTGGCCGAAGTGGATCACCGGTTCACCGACAGCCGCCCGCTGCACGCGCTCGGCAAGGCCAAGCGCGGGCCGCGCGCCGCCGAGGCCGAGACCACCGCACTGGTCTGGCTGCGCGAGGACATCGCCCGCGACCACGGCCTCCTCGACGACACCACCTTCACCGAAGACGTTCGTACGGCCTGGGACGACCAGGCCAAGGCGGCGGCCGACCTCGCCGCGGCCGAGACGGGCTACTACGACGCCCGCGCGCGGGCCCGGGAGACATGGCTCGGCCTGAGCGCGCAGGAGCAGGCTGCGCTCGGCGACGACAACTCCGGCCCGCCGACCGACCTGCCGCCGGACGTGGTCCGGTCCCCGGCCGTCGTCGCCTGGCAGGCCGCCCGCCAGGAGGTCCACCGCTGGGAACAGCACGCCGACGCCGCCGCCCGGGACCACCACCGGCTGCACCTCGCCGCCTCCCGCCTCACCGCCCACCACCAGGGACCCACCTCGGCCCCGGCGCCGGACGCGCCGCAGAAGTACGTCGAGCCGGAATGGCGCTCCGAGGCGCCCAAGCCGTACGTCGTCACCGATGCGACCGACTCGGCCCCGCGCACCATCACATCGCCGGACGGAACCACGGTGCGCGAGGTGCACGATGTGCCGCACGACGGCGCGTCGTTCTTCCACTCGCTGCTCGCCGCCGCCGAGGTCCGGGACCTCCTGCCCAATCTGCTCGGAGACGACCTCGCCGTCCGGTTCGCGAACGCGCCCGGCGACCAGTCGCTCACCGCGGATGCCGTCGACGCCGCCCGCCACCGCCTCGCCTTCGCGCTGGGCCAGGACGGCAACGAGGACCTGCTCGACGCCCTCGCCCTGGACGTCGCGGACACCTTCACGCCGGAGGAACTCGAGGGTGCGGGAGTGACGTTCACCCCGCCCCAGCAGGCCGAGTACGACGCCTTCGGCCGACTCCCGCAGAACTTCTGGCCGACTCCCGCGCAGCGAGTGAAGCTCGCCACCGCCGCCTTGTCCCGCCCGTTCGCGAGCGAGCCATCGCAGAACGACCCGAAGCAACCGAACGACCCGAATCAGCCGAGCGACACGACGCGCCCGGAGGGCGAACAGGCCCCGCCGGAGCGCCGCCCGGGTGACAACGGGGGCGCCGATCTGCTGCCCGCCCTCGCCGCCCGCCTCCTGAACACACCGCTCACCGTGGTCACGGGGGAGGGCCGCGAGCAGCTCTTCCTGCCGCGCGGCGCCGACCCGGCAGCCGTCAACGCGGCCCGCGACCCGGTCCTCTTCGTCACCGATGGCTTCTTCTCCGCCGCGCTCCCGGTCGGCACCCCGACCCTGGTCGTCACCGCACCGCCGACCGAGACCGGATCCGTTACGGACAAGGGGACTTCGGGCACCGACACGGGGACGTCGAGCACCGACACCACGCGCTCCGCACCGGAGCAGCAGCCCGCGAAACCGCCCGCACACCGCAGCCACGCCACCCTGCCCTGGCAGCCGCCCGCCGACAGCAGCGGTCCGCGCTACCGCCTCGACCGCGATGGCGTCCTCACCGCGCCCGACGGCGCCACTTACACCCAGGGCACCCCCACCGGCCGTGGCAACGGCTTCTTCGGCGCGCTCTCCACTGCCCTGCGCCAGGCCGCGGAGCAGCCCGGACCGGACCGCGACGAGGCGAAACTGCTGCGAGACCGCGCCGGAGCGCCGCCCACCCGACTGATGCAGTTGAACGGCCTACCGGGCGACGATCGGGCAGAGCGCGACGCGCTCTTCACGCCCCCGCCCCTCCGGTTCAGCGGCCCGAACGCGCCCGCGCCGAGCCAGGCCGAGCTCGATGGCCACCTGCGCCGCTATCTCGCCGAGGCCCCGTGGGGTGCTGATGCGGACCGCGCCATGTCCAAGTGGGCCGCCGCGGCGACCGGAACCACCGTCACCCTGGTCGACGAAAACGGCACCGCGCATACCTACTCCGGCCCGTCCTCCGACAGCCCCCACCTGCGACTCCGTCGCCGGGGCGGCGACTTCGTACCCCTGAGCCCGCACGCCCCGGCACCCGCACCGAAGGCGCCGCAGGACCCGGCCGCCATTCCGCGGCCCCCGTCACCGACGGGCAGCGACCTCCCGGGCCCCCCGGAGGAGGAGGCGCACGAGCTGAGCACGCTGTCCGGCAACGACGCGGGCGCGGACACCCACCTGGACTCGGACACGGTGCCCGCCGCTCCGGGGCCGGCAATGGGCTCCTTCAAGTTGGGGAACTACGAGTTCACCAACTTGAATCAGACGGAGAAGTACGTCGACAAGGCGGTGCGGATCGTCGAGTTGCTGGACGAGCACAGCACGATCAAGAGCTATGTCGGTGGTCGTCCTGTCCGGATCACGTTGCATGTGCGGACGACGGAGACTCCGGCTGATGTGATCGACCGTGGTGATGCCGGTGTCGAGATCGCTCTGGCGAGTTACTACTTCGAGAAGTACGACACCGGATACATCATGGGGATGCTGTCCCATGAGATCGGTCTGCATCCCCTTGCCGACCGCAACACGAAGATCCCCGAAGAGGAGGATCTGTACCGGGACATGCCGCTGATGGTGCCGGGGTTGGAGTCGCTGAAGACGCCGCGTTTCATGAACACTCTGGGGGCGGGGCAGGCCGATCATGTGATGGCTGCCTTCCCGCACACCATTCGGCACGGTATCTACCGGGACATCGTGGTGGAGATGGCCGGGGTGATGGCGCAGCATGCGCGGGTCGGGGTGGCGGGTGCCAAGTCCCAGGATGTCACCGACCTGATCGACACCTATTTGATGGATCTGGCCACGATCGCGGTCACCAACGACAAGCGTGTGGGTGCGGCGTGGGAGCCACGCAACACGGCGAAGGTCTACAACGCGTACAAGACGCAGTTCGCCGCGCAGCTGGCGAAGGACAGTCCCGTACGGGAGCTGCTGCCGGCCGACAAGAGTTGGTACAACGTCACGAGCAACTTCCTGGGTCTGGGCAGCAGCGCCCTGTTCAAGAACCAGGGCGACAGCATCCAGACCGCTGCTCCGGCGCAGACCAGTGGCGACACCGGCGAGGCCCGTCCCCGACTTCCGCAGGGCGGCACCGAGACCACGTCGCAGCCCCAGCCGCCCATGACAGCGCAGCCACACGGGCCGCGTGACACTCGGCCCCGGTTCGTGGTGCGTTCCGGGTTCGATGCGCGGCGGTTCACCTACGACGGCGATCCGGTGACGGACCTGACCGTCCGTATCGCGATGCGCGGCGCGGACGGGCAGGCCGCGCAGGCTTTCGCGCAACTCGGCGCGGGCGTGGACGAGTTCCTCAACGTGCCCGGCTACCGCCTGCTCAATGGTGACCTGCTGCACGTGACCGTCGAGTACGTCGACCCCGCCGATGCCCCGCACCTGACCGTGGACTTGACCGGCCGGGACCAGGCGATGGATCAGAACACGTGGTGGGCCGACGCGGATCCGGTGCAGATGGTGCACGAACTCACTCACCAGCTCGGTCTGCGGGACGAGTATCGGGATGCGGACTCGCCTCACCGCCCCCACATCTCGGGCAGTCTCCTCGGCGACCTGAACGAGGCTCCTGAAGACGCGTCCCTCGCCTCCGCCGGCTTGCGCGATCGGCACTTGGCTCTGCTGGGTGCGCTCATCGGCGATGTGACCCCGGCGCCGCAGCGGGACGGCGACCTGATCGACCTGGACGATCTGACCGACCTGGACGATCAGAGCTGGGCGTCGATCCGAAACTCCGCCGTTCCCGAGACCCGCGAGGCGATCTGGGTCGACCCGGTCTCCCTGCCCCAGAC
Organism: Streptomyces sp. NPDC058257; assembly: GCF_042881845.1. Lineage (NCBI taxonomy): Bacteria > Bacillati > Actinomycetota > Actinomycetes > Kitasatosporales > Streptomycetaceae > Streptomyces > Streptomyces sp. NPDC058257. The sequence goes on along the minus strand of NZ_JBHVXJ010000030.1, from coordinate 63 downwards.
CGACACCGACGGCACGGCAGCAGTCACCGAGGTACCGGCTCACGCTCCGCAGGACTCGGACAC
>NZ_JBHVXJ010000029.1:0-115611 GCF_042881845.1 Streptomyces sp. NPDC058257 | reverse complement strand
CGCCGGACCGGCTGGGGCACTCCAGCCGGTCCGGCGCGTTCTGCGTGCGCTTCCTGGTGCCGCGCGGCCGAATCGGCGTCGACCCCGACCTGTCGGTGCTCCTGCCTCCGGTCGGGAGAGGCACCTCAGTCGAGAGCGGGCGGTGCCGTGCGCACGGCCGGGATCGTCCCCGTGAAGTGGAGCGGGTCTACTCGGCCAGGAGCGTGGCGGGAGTCGTCTCACGGTGGCGCACGTGACGACGGTCACTCCATTATCTCTGCGTCGGTGTCAACCGGATCGACCTCGGCAGGCGTATGCCTACTGAAACGAAAGAGATCCAGGAGTGGCCGTTGACCGTCGAGGAGTTCGAAAAGTTCTATGCGCAGACGGTCACGCGTCTCACGGGGCAGTTGTACGTCATGCTCGGCGACCTGCACGAGGCGCAGGACGTCGTGCAGGAGGCGTTCGTGCGGGGATGGCGGCATCGGCGCCGCCTCGAACGTGACGGACAGCCGGAAGCGTGGATCCGCACCACCGCCTGGCGCCTCGCGGTGAGCCGCTGGCGCTTTGGGCGGCGTACCGCGGATGCCTGGCAGCGCAGCGGCGCACCGCCGGACACCGAGGGGCCAGGACCCGAGGCGGTGGTGCTCGTGGACGCGCTGCGCACCCTGCCCGCCCAGCAGCGCCGCACGATGACCCTGCACTACCTGTGCGATCTGAGCGTCGAGCAGATCGCCGGTGAGACGGGCGTGTCCAGCGGCACGGTCAAGACCCATCTGTTCCGTGGGCGAGCCGCGCTGGCCGACCGCCTCAAGGACTCGCGTGTCGAGGAGGAGGCTTTCGATGTCTGAGCCGCATGACCCGTTGCGCTCGCTGTTCCATCAGGCCGCCGACCGCGGCCAGGCCCAGGCAGGGCCACTCCCGTTCGCGCGGATCGCCGAGCGCGGCAGGAAGTCGCAGCGCCGCCGACGCACCGCGGTCGCGTTCGCCGCGTGCCTGGTGCTGGGGGGTGGTGGAGCGGCTGCCGCCACGCTGCTGCCGGGCGACCCGGCACCGGTACCCCCGGCGAACGCACCGTCCCAGCCCGCGCCGTCGCCGCTGGACACCGCCCCGCCGCCCACCTCCGTGTCATCGACCCCTCCTCCGCCCGGCGAACCAAGCAGCTCGGGCCCGCCCGCGCGCTGAGCCGCCGAGCACCGCGCACCCGGCTCCACGACCGACTGCTCCGCACGCCCCTGCCCTGACACCCGTGACCCGGCGGGCCCCACCGGCCGATGCCGCATGCCCGCACCCACCCCGGAAGTGCCCTTTATGTCGCCTTCTATACCCTCTTCGGTCACGCGGCCGCCCGAGCGATCGACAGCCCCCGTACAGCCCGGCGACAAGCCGCCGGTGCAGCCCCGGTGGGAAGGACCGGACGGCCGTACCGTCCCGCCCGCCGGCCGCGCCGCCCCGCGCCTTTCGCCCGCCGACCGCGAAGTGCTGTGGCTGTACCTGCTGACGCGCGTGGCCATCTGGATGACCGCCTACTGCGCCCGCTGGCTCTACCCCGCCAAGCCGGACACCCGGTACCCGGACAGCGTCCTCGCTCCCTTCGAGCACTGGGACTGGGCCCACTACGTGAACATCGCGCGCGACGGCTACTTCCCCGGCGGAGCCGGTCCCGCACTCGGTGACTGGGACAACCGGGAGGCCTTCTTCCCCGGCTTTCCGCTCCTGTTGCGCGCCGTCCACCTCGTGGTGCCGCACTGGACCGTGGCAGGAGTGCTGATCTCCTTCTGCGCAGGGGCCGTCGCGGTCCTCGCGCTGGCCAGGATCGCCCGCTTCCACCTGCGGCATCCGTCAGCCGGCCGACGCGCCGCCTTGTTCCTGCTGCTGTCACCGTGCGCCGTGTTCCTGGCCGTCGGCTACACCGAGGCCCTCTTCCTCGCCCTGGCGCTGCCCGCCTGGCTCGCGGCCCAGCGGCACGGCTGGGCCCTCGCCGCCACCCTGGCGGCACTGGCGAGCACCGTCCGCGTCACCGGGCTCTTCCTCGCCGCGGCCATCGCCCTGCACTTCGTGCTCACCTCCCGCACCCACCGACGTTGGCGCTCGTTGCCCTGGCTGGCCCTGCCCGCGCTCCCGGCCGCCCTCTACAGCTGGTATCTGCACGCGCACACCGGTGACTGGATGGCCTGGCAGCACGCGCAGGAACGCGGCTGGCACCGCGTGTTCCACACACCGTGGGAGGCGTGGTCCCGTACCTGGGACGCCGCGTTCTCCCACGTCCAGAGCACCGGGTACGCCGGTATGTTCCAGGCCGAACTGGTAGCCATGGCCGTAGGTCTCCTCCTGCTCGCCCTGCTGATCCGGCGCCGCCGATGGCCCGAAGCCCTCTACCTCGCCCTCAACCTCTGGGCCCTCGGTACCTCGTACTGGTACATGTCCATCCCCCGCGCCACCCTCGTGTGGTGGCCGCTGTGGATCGCCCTGGCCGGCTGGAGCCTGCGCCGCCCGCGGGTCACCACGGTCTTCCTGTGCCTGGGTGCCCCGCTCACGACGGTCGTCACCCTCACCTTCCTGACGGGGCGCTGGGCCGGATGAGGCGTCGGCCGACTCCCGTCAACACGATGGTGGCCTGCCTCGGCAGGCCGTTGCGAGCACGGCGTATCGGGCCTCCTTACGGGGGCGTTCCACGGCGATCGAGGGCTGGGAGACGACACCTCGTGGCCTGGGTCAGGACGTCAGACCGGCGAGGGGTTCGGAGTCCTCAACGAATGCGCGGGCCACGTCGGACAGACGGCGGTTGTGGGCGCGGGCGTAGCGGCGCAGAGCGATGAATGCCTGTTCCATGTCCATGTTGTGGCGTTCGGCGAGCTTGCCCTTGGCCTGTTCGATCAGTACGCGGCTGTTCAGCGCGGTCTGCAGTTGCTCGTTGAGGGCAGTGGCGCGATGGGTGGACCGTTGCTGGAGCAGGCTGATGGTGGCGACGTCGGCCAGAGCCTGGGCGATGGGCGTGCCGACCGGGTCGAAGGGACCGGGAGCGGCGCGGAAGAGGTTGAGGGCGCCGACGACTTCGTCCCGTAGGCGCATCGGCAGAGCCTGGACCGCGCCGAAGCCGTGGAGCTGGGCCTGGGCGGTGAAGCGAGGCCAGCGGGCGCTCTGCGTACGCAGGTCGGGGACGGTCACCGGCGTGCCGGTGCGGAAGCAGTCAAGGCAGGGGCCTTCGTCGTTCTGGAGCTGGAAGAGTTCCAGCAGGCGCACCTGTTCGTCGGAGGCGGCCATCACGCGCAGTGCGCCGTCGCGGTCCGCGAGCAGCACTCCGGCGGCGCTCACGCCCAGCATCCCCACACAGCGGTCGGTCAGCAGGCGCAGGAAGTCGATCAGGTCGAAGTCGGCGACCAGCGTGTCCGCGAGCTCGACGAAGGTCTTGGCCAGGAGTCGCTCATTCATTGTCAACACCCTTTATGGAGGCTAGCCCTGCCGGGAGGGGAGGAGGGGGCGCGGGGAGTACGGCGGCATCGTGCGCCGCTCGGACTGAGCACGGGGCGTCAGGCACCCCCACCGGTCCGGATCGGCTCCGCGTCCGGGAAGAAGCGGAGCCGGCGGGCCACCACGTCGGCGGCCACGACGGTGAGCCGGAGCCCCTGGGCATAGGCGTAGGCGCGCAGCCGGACGAAGGCTTCCTCGACACCGACGCCGAGCTGGATGATGAGCATGCCGGTGGCCTGGGAGATCTCCGCCCGGTACCCGCCCAGGTCCTCCAAGTGCCCTATCGGCGCCCCGTCACCGGGGAGACCACATGTCTCGTCGATCCGCGTGTCGAGCAGGACCAGCGTCGCGAGATCAGCGAAAGCCAGTGCGTCGGCCAGTTCTTCCCCGCTCAATCGGATCGGGACCCGGGCGTACAGGTCCAGAACCCCGGGGCTGATCGCCCCGTTCTGCAGAGGCAGCGCGAAGACCGCCCGCGCTCCGGACACCAGCGCCGCATCAGCGAACACGGGCCAGCAGTGCCGCAGTTCACTGTCCCGCAGGTCGGGCGTCAGGACCGCGGAGCCGTGCGTGAAGGCATCCACACACGGTCCCTCGCCCAACATCAGCTGCAGCTCCTCCAGACGCTCACTGATGGGATCGGTACTGCACAAAGGATGGCTCGCGCTGGTCCGCGACATCGCCGAGAGACCGGCACCGCCGACCGGAAGCGCGGCCACCGCCGCCGTGCACACATCCATCACGCCGATCCGAGCACCATGCCGGGCCGCCTCCTCGGCGACCAGTACGCGGATCCGGGGCGACCGGCTTTCGAGTGTCACCCGGGCCACCTCGTCCAGGCGGCCACAGCCCACCGCCCGAAGCGGCAGGTCCGGCCGGAGCGAGCCGGTGCAACGTCTTGGAGCACGCCGGGAGATGGCACCGGGGCGGCGGGGAGGGAAGCCGGTACGAGAGCGGACAGTAGCCCCTTGCCGTCGCGCAGACACTGCCCAAGGGGTGTGCGCGTCAGTGGCACCGTCTTGAGGCCGATCCCGCCGGCGAGGGTGATCGGAGCCCGGGTCCTTCTGTCGTGCGGGTAGACGTTCAACGGTGGTAACGACATGACACCTCGTCCCGGAGACTTGCCGGCGGAGTCATGGGGTGTGGCCGGACCACCGGCTCCTCTGGGACGCTCCCGGCAAGGGCATACATTCGGCGGAGGCCGCGAACGGACGGTCCGGCAATCTGTCCAACGGACAGGGAACTGCCCCGTTCCCTCCAGGGGATGCAACGGGTGATCGGAAGAAGAGGGTCCGCTCCCCGCAACCATCCGTGTTGAGCAACAACATCCGTGTTGAGGAACAACAGGTCCGCCGGGGTCCAGGACGTCCGTACCTCAGGATAGTCCCATCCCGCCCGAGCAGGTGTCCGGAAGCCGCCTATTCTCCGGGGCCGGGCGGCGGCCAGGCCTAGCCGGACGGATCGGCTGAGCCGATGGACCGGACGGTGAACTGGCCGGACGACGACAGGCCGCGCTCTGACGGTGCGTCGAGAAGGGGGGGCGTTTGGGCAGCGTGAGACCTGAAGGAACCGGGAGCGGCTGTCCGGGCGCGCGACACGTTGTACGCTCGATAATGAGCCCTTGACCTGCAAAAACTCAGGCAGGGAGCCTATCTTCCGGAGTGCCTCCATGCTGCGTACAATGCTGAAGTCCAAGATCCACCGCGCCACGGTCACCCAGGCCGACCTCCACTACGTGGGCTCGGTCACCATCGACGCCGACCTCCTCGACGCCGCCGACCTACTGCCGGGTGAACTCGTACACATCGTCGACATCACCAACGGCGCCCGCCTGGAGACGTACACCATCGAAGGCGAGCGCGGCAGCGGTGTCATCGGCATCAACGGCGCGGCGGCCCACCTCGTGCACCCCGGCGACAGGGTGATCATCATCAGCTACGCCCAGGTCGACGACGTAGAGGCACGCACCCTGCGGCCCAAGGTCGTGCACGTCGACGGCGAGGACAACCGCGTCGTGGCCCTCGGCGACGACGCGGCCGCGCCGGTGCCGGGCGCTCACGACATGGCACGTAGCCCGCAGGCCGCGCACGAACTCCAGGAGAGCCGATGACACTCGCCCTGCTGCACACATCGCCCGTGCACGTCCCCGTCTTCGAGGGGCTGCGGGACCAGGACCACCCCGGGTTCGTCCTGCGGCACCTGGTCCACGAGGACCTGCTCGCGCGGGCCCGCGCCGAAGGCCCTGACGCGGTGGCCGACGACATCCAGGAACTGCTTGTACGGGCCGTCGCCGAAGGGGCGAGTGTCGTGCTCTGCACCTGCTCGACGATCGGCGCCGTCGCCGAGGCCCGCGCCGCCGCCGTCGGTGTGCCCCTCGTGCGGGTCGACCGGCCCATGGCGGCCCTGGCCGTGGCCGCGGGGCGGGCCGTGGCCGTCGTCGCCACCCTGGAGAGCACCCTGGGCCCGACCCGCGCCCTCGTCGAGGACGAGGCGGCCCGCGCGGGGCGGCCCGTCGACGTCACGACGGTCCTCGTGGACGGCGCCTGGGAGCGGTTCGAGGCCGGTGACAGGGAAGGCCACGCACGCCTGATCGCGGACGCAGTCGACACCCTGGACGGCGTCGACTCCGTCGTCCTCGCCCAGGCGTCCATGGCGCAAGCGGCGGATCGCACCACGCTCCCCGTGCCCGTCGTCTCCAGCCCGCGCCCCGGACTGCGCGCGGCTGTTCTCCGGTGCGTCGCGGACGCCAAGTCGTAGGCTGATCGTGGGAGGTGAGCGACATCTCACCTCCCGCGTACCCCTTCGACTTCACAGGAGCGGACATGGCGCAGCGGGACGAAGAAGCCGTGATCAGTCCCACCGGCTGGGTGGCCGACCAGGCCCGACTGTACGAGGAGTCGGGCGGCACCAAGGGAACCGGGGTACAGGGTGTCACCTGCCTGCTGCTCGACTACCGCGGAAGGCGCACGGGGCAGTTGCGCCGCACCGTACTGATCTACGGCCGCGACGGCGACGACTACCTCATCGTGGCCTCGAACGGCGGAGCCGACGAGCACCCCCTGTGGTACCGCAACATCGTCGACGAGCCCGACGTACGGCTCCGCGTAGGCACCGAGGAGCGGTTCGCCGCTCGCGCGCAGACCCTGTCGGCCGCGGACAAGGCCAGGGTCTGGCCGGGCCTCGTCGAACTGTTCGCCCCCTACGCGGACTATCAGGCCAAGACGGATCGCGACATTCCCGTCGTGCGGCTCCGCCGCACCCAGGACTGAGGTCGGACGGCACCGGGACGCGTTAACTCGGCAGGCGTGGGCACGCGAGGCGGGAGAGAGTGGACACGACCGATCTCCGACTCGATGGAGGAGACATGACCGTCCCGTACCCCGACCCCGTGCCGCCGAGCCCGATCCCCGACCCCGGCGGACCGAGCCCGGTGCCCGAACCCGAGCGCCCCACGCCCGGACCGGGCCCCGGGCCCGTGCCGCGTCCCACGCCGGATCCGCCGCCCACCCCGCTCCCGCCCCCGGGACCGGAGCCCGAGACGGAGCCGAAGCCGGTCTGACGGCGGACGGAAGTCCTACGGCAGGCCCTAGGCCCGCACCTCCGAGCGGTCCCCGCCCCACAGGGTGTGGAACGACCCCTCGCGGTCCGTACGCCGATAGGTGTGCGCACCGAAGTAGTCCCGCTGCCCCTGCGTGAGCGCGGCGGGCAGCCGGTCGGCGCGCAGCGCGTCGTAGTACGCGAGGGCCGCCGAGAAGCCCGGCGTGGGGACACCCTGTCGGGTGGCCGCGACCAGGACGGCGCGCCAGTCGTCCTGGGCCGCGCCGATCTCCTGCGCGAACGTCTTGTCCGAGAGCAGGCTCGGCAGATCCGCGCGTGTGTCGTACGCGGCGCGGATGCGGTCGAGGAAGGCGGCGCGGATGATGCAGCCGCCGCGCCAGATGGCGGCGACCGCGCCCAGGTCGATGTCCCAGCCGTACTCCTCGCTGCCCGCGGCGACCTCGTGGAAGCCCTGCGTGTACGACACGATCTTCGAGGCGTACAGCGCCTGCTCGACCTGGTCGGCGAACGCCGCGGCCTCGGACTCGTTCAGCGGACGTGCCGTCGGGCCCGCCAAGTCCTGTGACGCCGCGCGCAGTTCGGAGTGGCCGGAGAGTGAGCGGGCGAACACCGCCTCCGCGATGCCCGACACCGGAACACCCAGGTCGAGGGCGATCTGCACGGTCCAGCGGCCCGTGCCCTTCTGCTCGGCCTGGTCCTGGACGACGTCCACGAACGGCTTGCCCGTCGCGGCGTCCACGTGCTTGAGGACCTCCGCCGTGATCTCGATCAGATACGAGTCCAGGCGGCCGGTGTTCCAGGTGCGGAAGATGTCCGCGATCTGCGCGGGGGAGTAGCCCGCCACATCGCGAAGGAGCTGATACGCCTCGGCGATCAGCTGCATGTCCGCGTACTCGATGCCGTTGTGCACCATCTTCACGAAGTGCCCCGCGCCGTCCGCGCCGACGTGGGTGACGCACGGCGCGCCGTCCTCGGCCTTCGCTGAGATCTTCTCCAGCATCGGACCGAGCGAGGCGTACGACTCGGGGGAGCCGCCCGGCATGATGCTCGGGCCGAGCAGCGCGCCCTCCTCGCCGCCCGAGACGCCCGTGCCGACGAAGTGGATGTCCTGCTCGCGCAGTTCACGCTCACGGCGCCGGGTGTCCGCGAAATGCGCGTTGCCGCCGTCGACGATCATGTCGCCCGGCTCCAGGAGCGGGGCGAACTCCTTGATGACGGCGTCCGTGGGCTCGCCCGCCTTCACCATGATGACGAGGCGGCGGGGGCGCTCCAGGGCCGCGACGAACTCCTCGGCGGTCCCGGTGGAGATGAAATCGCCCTCGTGGCCGAACTCCTCGACCAACGCCTTGGTCTTGGCCGCCGTGCGGTTGTGGACGGCGACGGTGTAGCCGTTGCGTGCGAAGTTGCGGGCCAGATTGCGCCCCATGACCGCGAGGCCCGTGACACCGATCTGGGCTGACGTGCTGCTCATGCCGTGGCTCCTGGAAGTGGAAGTGCCGCCTGTGTTCGCCAGTATTGCCCCGCGGCGTAGCGTGACATTCCGACACTGTGTCCGACGGAGGAGCCGCCCGTGCCCCATTTCGACATGCCGCTCGACGAACTGCGCCGCTACCGGCCTGATGTGAACGAGCCCGAGGATTTCGACGCCTTCTGGGAGAAGACCCTTTCGGCGGCACGTGAGCACGACCTGGACGCCCGCTTCGTCCCCGTCGAGACGCACCTGAGCACGGTCGACGTGTTCGACGTGACGTTCGCGGGGTTCGGCGGTCACCCCGTCAGAGGTTGGCTGATACTGCCCGCCGGGACGACCGAGCCGCTGCCCGTCGTCGTCGAGTACATCGGATACGGCGGCGGCCGTGGTCTCCCGCACGAGCGTCTGCTGTGGTCGGCGGCCGGCTTCGCGCACTTCGTGATGGACACCCGGGGCCAGGGCAGCGGCGGTTCGGCGGGCGACACCCCCGACCCGGTCGGCAGCGGGCCCGCCTACCCCGGCTACATGACGCGCGGCATCGAGGACCCCCACGAGTACTACTACCGGCGTGTCTACACCGACGGCGTCCGGGCCGTCGAGGCGGCCCGTGCACATCCGCTGGTGGACTCCTCGCGTGTCGCCGCGGTCGGCGGCAGCCAGGGCGGCGGGATCACGCTCGCCGTCGGCGGGCTCGTCCCCGATCTGGCGGCGATCGCGTCCGACGTACCGTTCCTGTGCGACTTCCCGCGCGCCACGACCCTCACCGACCGGCCGCCGTACCGCGAGATCGCGCTCTACATGAAGGCGAAGCGCGGCTGCGAGGAACGCGTCTTTCGTACGCTGGCGTACTTCGACGGCGTGCACTTCGCCGCGCGCGGCACGGCGCCCGCGCTCTTCTCGGCGGCTCTCGAGGATCTGACGTGCCCGCCGTCCACCGTGTTCGCCGCCCACAACTCCTATGCGGGGCCGGAGCGTTCGATGGAGGTGTACTCCTTCAACGATCATGAAGGCGGTGGCCCCTATCAGCAGAGCGTCCAACTCCGTTGGCTCCCGCTTCACTTGAAGGGCTGACCGGCGCGGGGCCCTCTTGGTCGTGCGCCCTTGTCATGGTCGGGTCGGACGGGCTAACTTGCCGCCTTGTCGTGTGTCTGACGTGACTGTGATGTGTGTGACTGAGGGGGCTCCCATGGCCGTACGCGGTCGGCACCGCCGGTATCAGCCGAACCGGATCAACCGAGCGTCGTTGACCGTCACGGCGGGCGGCGCTGGGATGGCGCTCCCGCTGATCGCCTCGGGCACGGCGGACGCCGCCGACGTCGACACCTGGAACAAGGTCGCGGCGTGCGAGTCCACCAGCAACTGGAGCATCAACACCGGAAACGGCTTCTACGGCGGCCTCCAGTTCACGCAGTCCACCTGGGCGGCGTACGGCGGCACCGCCTACGCCCCGCGCGCCGACCGCGCCACCAAGGACCAGCAGATAGCCGTCGCCGAGAAGGTCCTCAAGGCACAGGGCCCCAGGGCCTGGCCGGTCTGCTCGGAGCGGGCGGGCCTGGCACGGGGTGGCGACGCGCCCGACGTCAAGCCGATGGGCGGCCACAAGGCGGAGCCCAAGGCCCCCCAGCGCAAGGCGGAGCCCAAGGCCCCCCAGCGCAAGGCCAAGGACGTCAAGCCGGAAGTGACCCCGCAGTCCACCGCGGGCCGCGGCCAGATGTACACGGTCGTCCGCGGCGACACCCTCTCCGGGATCGCCGACGAGCGCCGGGTCAGCGGCGGCTGGCGACAGCTGTACGAAGCCAACCGCAAGGCCATCGGCGGCGACCCCGACCTGATCACGCCGGGCCAGCGGCTCGCTCTGCAGGCCTCGCAGAAGAAGGCCGACCAGCAGAAAGCCGCGCCCAAGCCGCGGACGGAACCGAAGCAGCGGACCGAGTCCAAGCCGAAGGCCGAGCCGAAGAAGGCGAAGGCCGAGCCCAGCAAGGCCAAGCCCGCCCAGGCATCACAGGGCTTCTCCGCGCCCGTGGCGGCCTCGCCGAGCACCCCGTACCGCGCGGCGGGCGGATCCTGGTCCAAGGGCTACCACACGGGAGTCGACTTCCCCGTGGCCACCGGGACTTCGGTGAAGTCCGTCGGCGCGGGCACGGTGGTCTCGGCCGGCTGGGGCGGTTCGTACGGCTACGAAGTGGTGATCCGGCACGCCGACGGCAAGTACTCCCAGTACGGCCACCTCTCGGCGCTCACCGTGAAGGCCGGGCAGAAGGTGGGCGCGGGGCAGCGCATCGCGCGCTCGGGGTCCACCGGCAACAGCACGGGCCCGCATCTGCACTTCGAGGTGCGGACCGGACCCGGCTTCGGCTCCGACGTCGACCCGCTCGCGTATCTGCGGGCCAAGGGCGTCCGGGTCTGAGAGCTCCTGAACGACCGAAGCCCCTGGGGGATCCCCCAGGGGCTTCAGGACGTGCGGGCCGACCCGGCTCAGGAGCCGATGTGCTCGCGGCCGTGGCGGAACGGCACCCGTCGGTGCGACCCGGTCGGGAGCTGGGAGGGAACCGCACGGAGTTCGTCGGCACGCAGTTCGTCGGCGTGCGGCTCGATGGGCACGGCGTCCGTCGCCACCGGACCGCCCTTGGCGACCGGGACCGTCGGTGCCGGAGCACCCTGCGCCGCGCCGATCCGCTCCGTGGTCAGCAGGATCAGACCGCCCGCGGCGACGACGCCGAAGCCCAGGGCGACGGCTGTACCCGCCGTGCCGTAGCGGAACGATTCCCCGAAGAGCGTGAGGCCCACCGCGGCGGCCACGACCGGATTCACGACGGTCACCGTCGACAGCGGCGCCGCCAGGCCCGCGCCTCGGTACGAGGCCTGCGAGATCAGCACACCGGCCGCGGCCAGGACAGCGATCACGGCGAGGCTGGGGATCTGATGCGTCAGGGCTACGTCCGCGTCCAGGTCCACCGCCACCGTCTTGGTGAACACCGAGGCGATACCGAAGGCGACACCCGCCGCACCGGCGAGCAGCACGCTGCGCACCACCGGATGCCGGTGCACCGCGTGTGCCACGACGATGAGCGCCACCACGGCGCCCGCCGTCATCAGGCCCACCATGAGCCGCTCCGCGCTGTCCAGGGACTGCGCGTCGGCCGACCGCGTCAGCGAGAGCAGCCCGGCGAGTCCCACGGTCGCCATGATCGCGCCGCGCCAGGCGGTGGCCCCCGCCTTGCGGCGGACGAAGAGGGCGGCCATCGGCAAGGCGAAGACTATGGTCAGGGCGCCGAGCGGCTGCACGAGGCTCAGCGGCCCGTACGCGAGCGCCACCACGTGAAGCAGCGCGCCGAGTCCGTTCAGCCCGATGGCGACCCACCACGCGCCGCGGCGCAGCGGGGCGTACCGCCGCTCCGGCGTGCTCACGGCGACGCGCTCCTGGAGAATGGCCCCGCCCGCGTACGCCACGGCGGAGACGAGGGAGAGCAGCACGGCGAGCGTGAGGGCACTCATGAGGTGCTCCACGGCTTGCGATGCGCCCCCTGGTGGGCCCGGGGCGTCCGGTGCGGCGAACGGTCGGCTTCCATACCCCCTACGATCTCGCGGATTTCGCTCCACGTCGTCGTACCTCAGCAGGCATTGGGTCCTACTGCCGATGGAGTACTGCCCGGGAGATGTCCTCCCCCGGGTGGGTTACGCAATGGTTCGTTGGATCATCCAGAGTCTCGAAAATTCGTGCGTGGGGGCCCTTCAGGACGCCCTCACCAGGCCACTGGACGCGGCGTGGGCGCGCCCGCGCACCTCTTGCGGACACCCGTCCTTCTACGCCGCTCCCAGCCCCTCCAGCGCCCGCCTACGGACTTACGGCAATACCGTCTGACCTGGGCTTTTGTGGTGACCGGCCGTATTCTCGACCCTCGGGGAAAGGGGTCCGGATGCACCGGAACATACGCACTGTCGACGACGTCCTGAAGCTCATGGACGGCCTGTTCGCGCCAGAAGCCGACCGGTGGACCGCTGACGCGGCAAGCTGGTGGGACGGTTTCTACGCCGATCGTGAGCGGCCGGTCCCGTTCTTCGTGGCGAAACCGGACGAGAACCTCGCCTCGTACGTCGACCGGGGCCTGCTCACCCCGGGCCGGGCCCTCGATCTGGGCTGCGGTCCCGGCCGTAACGCGCTGTATCTGGCCTCCCTGGGATTCCAGGTGGACGCCGTCGACCTCTCCCCGGCGGCCGTCTCCTGGGCCGAGGAGCGGGCCCGCGAGGCCGGGGCGGACATCCGTTTCCACCGCGGCGACGCCTTCGCCCTCGCGGAAGCCGAGCTGAGCGGCCCCTATGACCTGATCCACGACTCGGGCTGCTTCCACCACCTGCCGCCCCACCGCCGTGTCAGCTACCTCTCCCTGCTCGATCGCGCCCTCGCCCCCGGTGGCCACCTCGCCCTCACCAGCTTCGCCGCCGGGGACGCGGGCTCCGGCTCCGAGTTGCCCGACGCGGACCTCTACCGCGCGTCCGCACTCCAGGGCGGCCTGGCCTACACGCCGGAGTCCCTGCGCTGGATCTTCTGTGACCTCACGGAGGTCGAACTGCGCCGCATGCGCGACGAACCGGCCGACTCCGCGTACTTCGGTGAGCCCTTCCTGTGGACGGCCCTGTTCCGTCGGGACGCCTAGGCTCTGCTGTCGTGAAAGCCCCTCTCGACCTGACAGAAGTCGCGTCCGTCGGCGGATTCTTCGCCCTGCGTACAGGGGCGCCGCCGGGCGGCGCCCGGGTGGCGCCCCTGGCGCGGGTGTACGCGGGGGACGACGGGCCCCTCGCGTTCCGCGTCGACAAGGTCGCCGACCGCCTCGGCGCGCCCGATCTGCGGATCGGGGTCTCCGTGGCGCAGCTGGGGCTCGCGGCGCGGCTGTGGTCCGTGGCGCTCGGCTCGGCCGCGCTGCACGGCGAAGTGCCGGACCTCGACCCGGCGTCGCTGCACTGGGACGCGGACGGAAGCACCCCCGACGACCTGTGGCTGACGGACCTGACGACGCGGCCCGGCGATGCCGCGAGCATCCGCGACGTCGTACAACTCGGCCATCTGGCGCCCCTGGCCGACGCCCTGCGCACGCGGTACCGGATCTCCACACCTCTGCTGTGGGGCAACGCGGGCTCCGCGCTCGCCGGTGCGGCCCGTGAACTGGACACCTGGGCGCGGCGCATGGGGCGTACCGAAGTGGGGGAGCGCGCCAGGGCGCTGGCAGCCGAACTCTTCGACCACCCCGACCTGCGCGGCACCGGAACCCTGAGCGGCACAGCGTTCCGGCGGCGCAGCTGCTGCCTCTACTACCGATGCCCGGGCGGCGGTCTGTGCGGCGACTGTTGCTTCGAGCGAGCTCCCCGCCGCCGTACGTCAAGCATGTGACCAGAACCCCGTGCGGCAGGACTCCGTACAGAAGGTGGAGGTCAGGCGTCGCCGCCCAGCATGGCGGCGGTCAGGACATGGCCGGCGACCCCCCAGCCGCCGTCGGCCACTTCGTCGATGAGCACGACGGTGGTGGGGCGGGCCCGCTCACCGTAGATCTCCGCGTACAGGTCGGTGGTGCGCTCGACGAGCTTCTTCTTGTCCTCGGCGGTGACGGTGCCCGCGGGGACCTTGAAATGGGCGAAAGGCATGCGTGTCTCTCCTCGCGTGGAAGTCTTCCCGGTGGCGGTGGGGTCAGCGGACGGCGGTCACACCATGCCCCCGTTGGCTCGCAGGACCTGGCCGTTCACCCAGTGCCCTGCCCCGCTGGTGAGGAAGGCGACCACCTGGGCGATGTCTTCCGGGGTGCCCAGGCGCTCCAGGGGCGGGGTCTTGGCGAGCTGGTCGATCTGCTCGGGAGTCTTCCCCTCGATGAACAGGTCCGTGGCTGTGGGGCCGGGGGCGACGGTGTTGACGGTGATGTCCCGCCCGCGCAGCTCGCGGGCGAGGATCAGCGTGAGCGACTCGACGGCTGCCTTGCTCGACGCATACGCACCGTAGGCGGGGAACCGCGTGCCGACCACGGAGGTCGAGAACCCCACGAACGAGCCGCCCGCGCGCAGTCGCCGTGCGGCCTGCTGGGCGACGACGAAGGTGCCGCGGATGTTGGTGCGGTGCACGGAGTCGAGCACCGCCAGGTCGAGGTCGGCGACGGTCGACAGGGCGAGTCGGCCGGCACAGTTCACCACGACGTCCACGCCGCCGAACTCCTGCTCCGCCCGGTCGAACAACGCGGCGACCGCGTGCTCGTCCGCCACGTCTGCCCGCACTGAGACCGCCCGCCCGCCGGCGGCGGTGATCGCCGTCACCGTCTCGTCGGCGGCAGCCGCGTCGCGGGCGTAGTTCACCACGACGGCAAGGCCGTCCTGGGCGAGCTTGAGCGAGACCGCCCGGCCGATGCCGCGTGATCCGCCGGTGACGACGGCGACCCGCTCGGCCGCCGGAGGGGGAGTGGTGGTGTGGTGGTTCGTAGTCATGTCCTCCACGATGCGCCGCACCGGACGGCGGAGCCAGGGGATGTCATCCCCTGTGTCGGTGACCAGGCCGGACGCAGAATGGCAGGCATGAGTTCTGCGAAATACACCGAGCTGGGAGCCTTCCTGCGTTCGCGGCGCGCACGCATCCGCCCGGCCGACGTCGGATTCGCCCAGGGGCCCCGGCGCCGGGTGCCCGGGCTGCGCCGCGATGAGGTCGCCCAGCTCGCCGGCGCGTCGGTGGACTACTACAACGAACTCGAACGCGGCGCCGGATCCCAGCCCTCCGAGCAAATGATCGCCGCCCTTGCGAGGGCGCTGCGGCTGACCGCTGACGAGCGCGACTACCTCTATCACCTGGCCGACCGCCCGGTGCCCTCGCACGGCGGTCCGTCCTCGCACGTCCACCCCGGCATGCTCGACCTGCTCACCCGTCTGACATCGACACCCGCACAGGTCATCACCGACCTGCACGTCACCCTGGTACAGAATCCGCTGGCGGTGGCGCTGCTCGGGGACCACTCCGGCCTCCGGGGCACTCGGGCCAGCTTCGTCCACCGGTGGTTCACCGACCCCGACGCCCGGCGGCTGTATCCCGAAGCCGACCATGAGGGGCAGTCCCGGGCCTTCGTCGCCGACCTGCGGGCGGCTGCCGCCAGACGCGATGCCAAGGACACCGAAGCGGGCACATTGATCGGCTCGCTGCTCGACGCCTCACCGGAATTCGCCGCTCTGTGGGCCGACCACGACGTGGCGTTCCGGCGCGACGACCGCAAACGCCTCAACCACCCCACACTGGGCCTGATCGAGGTCAACTGCCTCAACCTGTTCAGCGAGGACGGGCGGCAGCGGCTGCTCTGGTTCACCCCCGCGGTCGGCACCGTAAGCGCCGGTCTCCTCGATCTGCTCGCCGTCCTGGGGACCCAGGAAGTCACCGGACCGACAGGCTGACGAGGAAGCAGGCCGGTCCGGCGGACGGCACGAAAAAGGGCGAGGAGATCTCTCTCCTTGCCCTTCTCAACGTATAGCGCACCGGGGGGCTTGCGGCAAGACCCGGGTGATGGCGCAAAATCCTCGATCTGGGCCACAACCTGCGGAAATGAGGCGCCGGTGATTCGATCGGCCAGTGCAGCGCAACGGGACACGACTGCCTCGGAGGCATCGCGATGATCGAGCGGTACGTGTGGGAACTTCAGGGGGCTGACGAGACGCAGGTCGCGGTCGTCGGTGGCAAGGGCGCGCACCTGGGCGGCCTTTCACGGATCGAGGGCATCCGCGTACCGACCGGCTTCTGCGTGACGACGGACGCCTTCCGGCGGATCATGGCGGAAGAGCCGTCGATCGACGACCGGATCGATCAGCTGTCGCGCCTGGACCCGGACGACCGGGAGGCGGTCCGTACGCTCAGCGCGCAGATTCGCCGGACCATCGAGACGATCGCCGTCCCGGGCGATATCGCGGCGTCGATCACCCGCGCGCTGGCCAGGACCGGCGAGCAGGCCGCCTACGCCGTCCGGTCCAGCGCGACGGCAGAGGATCTGCCGACGGCTTCCTTCGCAGGCCAGCAGGACACGTACCTGAACGTCGTGGGGCCGACGGCAGTGCTTGAGCACGTCAGCCGGTGCTGGGCCTCGCTGTTCACCGAGCGGGCCGTGACCTACCGCGAGAGGAACGGCATCGACCACCGTACGGTCCACATGGCCGTGGTCGTGCAGCAGATGGCCTTCCCGCATGCGGCCGGCATCCTCTTCACGGCCGACCCCGTCACGGGCAACCGGAAGGTCGCCACCGTGGACGCCGGTTTCGGCCTCGGCGAGGCGCTGGTCTCCGGCCTGGTGAACCCGGACGTCTTCAAGGTGCGACACGGCGAAGTCGTCGCCAAGACCATCGCCGCCAAACAGCGTGCCGTGCACGCCCTGCCGGCCGGCGGTACGCAGGAAGTGGCGATCGACTCGCGGCGGCAGGAGGAGCCGGCGCTGACGGATGAGCAGGTCGTACGGCTCGTGCGTCTTGGACGGCGGATCGAAGCGCGCTTCGGACGCTCGCAGGACATCGAATGGTGCCTGGTCGACGACGACTTCCAGATCGTTCAGAGCCGGCCGATCACGACGCTGTTCCCCGTCCCCGAGATCGGCGACCAGGAGAATCACGTCTACCTGTCCGTCGGTCATCAGCAGATGATGACCGACCCCATGAAGCCCCTGGGGATCTCCATGTGGCAGCTGACGGCCATGGCGCCGATGCTCGAAGCCGGCGGGAGGCTGTTCGTCGACGCCACCCGGCGCCTGGCCGCGCCCGCGAGCCGCGCCGGCTTCCTGGACCTCATAGGGAGATCCGATCCGCTGATCAGGGACGCGCTGGAGACCGTCATCGACCGCGGCGACTTCGTCCCGTCGCTCCCGGACGCGGGTCCAGGCGGGCCACCGGTCCGCGGTGCGTCCGCCCCGGTCGAGACGGATCCGGCCGTCGTCACCGAGCTGATCGAGCGCAGCCAGAAGTCCGTCGCCGCCCTTGAGCGCGACATCCGGACGAAGAGGGGACCGGAGCTGTTCGACTTCCTCATCGAGGCATTCGATGAGCACAAGCGAGTCCTCGGCGACCCGCTGAACATGCAGGCGATCATGGCGGGGATGGAGGCCACGTGGTGGCTCAACGACAAACTGCAGGAGTGGCTCGGCGAGAAGAACGCGGCTGACACGCTCACTCTGTCCGCCCCCGGCAACATCACCTCCGAGATGGGCCTCGCACTGCTCGACGTCGCGGACGTGATCCGCCCGTGGCCGGAGGCGGTGGCGTTCCTGCGGGGTGTCGAGCACGTCGACGACACGGCCTTCCTGGACGAGCTGGCGAAGGTCGCGGGCGGGACCGAGGCGCGCGATGCCATCGAGGCCTACCTCGATCGGTACGGCATGCGCTGCGCGGGCGAGATCGACATCACGAGGCCGCGTTGGCGCGAGCACCCCACCACGCTCGTACCCGCGATCCTCGACAACGTGCGGAACTTCGAGCCGGGCGCCGCCGAGCGGCGCTTCGAGGAAGGGCGGCGGAAGGCGCAGGAGAAGGAACAGGACGTGTTGTCGCGCTTGCGCGACCTGCCGGACGGGGAGCGGAAAGCCGAAGAGACCAAGCGGATGATCGACCGTGTCCGCACCTTCATCGGCTACCGGGAGTACCCGAAGTACGGCATCGTCAGCCGCTACTTCGTCTACAAGCAGGCCCTGCTGGCGGAGGCCGAGCGCCTCGTGCGGGCCGACGTGCTTCCTGAGAAGGAGGACGTCTTCTACCTCACGTTCCAGGAGCTGCACGACATCGCGCGCTCGAACCAGGTGGATGAACGGCTCATTCAGCAGCGCAAGGACGCGTTCCGCTCGTACCGCGCGCTCACGCCGCCCCGGGTCCTCACATCGGACGGCGAGGCCGTCACCGGGGCGTACCGGCGTGACGACGTGCCGGCCGGGGCCCTGACCGGCCTCCCGGTCTCCGCCGGGACCATCGAGGGGAGGGCCCGCGTCGTCCTCGACATGGCGGAGGCCGATCTCGAACCGGGCGACATCCTGGTCACGACCTTCACGGACCCCAGCTGGTCGACGCTGTTCGTCGGCATCGCGGGCCTGGTGACGGAGGTGGGCGGCCTGATGACCCACGGCGCGGTGATCGCCCGGGAGTACGGCTTGCCGGCCGTCGTGGGCGTGGACCAGGCCACTCGTCTCATCCGGGACGGGCAGCGGATCCTTGTGCACGGAACCGACGGATACGTCGAGATTCTGCCTTGACCGAACACGCCGGCAGGGCCCTTCGGCAGTGTCCGGCCAGAGGTCGGTGCGGGACTCTTCCCCGCCGGGCGCTTCTGGGTGACCATGTGGGGGCGGGCGACCGACTGCTGGGGTGGACGGACGGGAGGTTCTGCGTGCGGGTAGGACTGCTCACCCGGGAGTATCCGCCGGATGTCTATGGCGGAGCCGGAGTCCATGTCGAGTTCCTCGCAAGGGAGTTGGGGTCCCTCGTCGACGTCGACGTGCACTGCTGGGGAAATCAGGAGACCGCCGAAGGCCTCGTACGCCACCAGGCCTGGGACGCCCTTGACGGCGCCAATGACGCGCTGCGGACCTTCTCCGTGGACCTGTCCATGGCGGCCGCCCTGGCGGGCTGCGACCTCGTCCATTCCCATACCTGGTACGCCAACCTCGCGGGCCACTTCGGCAAGCTCCTGCACGGCATCCCGCACGTCATGACCTCGCACTCCCTGGAGCCCCTGCGCCCTTGGAAGGCCGAGCAGCTGGGCGGCGGATACGCCCTCTCCAGCTGGGCCGAGCGCACCGCCGTCGAGGCCGCTGACGCCGTGATCGCCGTCTCGCGCGGCATGCGGGACGACATCCTCGGCTGCTACCCCGCCATCGACCCGGCGAAAGTACACGTCGTCCACAACGGCATCGACACCGGCCTGTACCGCCCCGACCCCGGCACGGACGTCCTGGAGCACCTGGGGATCGACCCCGAGCGGCCCTACGTCCTGTTCGTCGGACGCATCACCCGGCAGAAGGGTGTTCCCCATCTGCTGCGAGCGGCCAAGGAGCTGGACCCCGCCGCCCAGCTCGTGCTCTGCGCCGGAGCCCCCGACACCCCGCAGATCGACGCCGAGTTCCGTGTTCTCTTCGAGGAGCTGAGCCTGGCCCGCGGGGGACTCCACTGGATCCCGGAGATGCTGCCGCGCCCGGAGATCATCCAACTCCTCACGCACGCCCGGGCGTTCGTCTGCCCCTCCGTCTACGAACCGCTCGGCATCGTCAACCTGGAGGCGATGGCCTGTGGCACCGCGGTCGTGGCGTCGGACGTCGGCGGCATCCCCGAGGTCGTCGCGGACAGGCGCACAGGACTCCTCGTCCCGTACGAGGAGCAGGAGCCGACGGACTTCGAGGCGCGGCTCGCGCGGGCCCTGAACGAACTGGTCGCCGATCCGGGCGCCGCGGCCCGCATGGGCGCCGCGGGGCGGGACCGCGCTGTCAGGGAGTTCGGCTGGGACGCGGTCGCGCGACGCACGACCGGCGTGTACGAGGAGTTACTCGAGTCCAAGTGATCCCAGTTAAGGGGGCGGCGCGATGCGCGGTGGACCTTCGGTGCTCGGAATCGTCCTGGCGGGCGGTGAGGGGAAGCGCCTGCAGCCCCTCACTGCCGACCGGGCCAAACCAGCGGTCACGTTCGGCGGCACGTACCGCCTCGTCGACTTCGTGCTCTCCAATCTCGTCAACGGCGACATCCTGCGGATCTGCGTACTGACCCAGTACAAGTCGCACTCCCTGGACCGGCACGTCACCACCACCTGGCGGATGTCCAGCCTCCTGGGCAACTACGTCACTCCGGTCCCGGCACAGCAACGCCTGGGCCCACGATGGTACTTGGGCAGCGCGGACGCCATCCTGCAGTCGCTCAACCTCGTCCACGACGAACAGCCCGACTACATCGCGGTGTTCGGCGCCGACCACGTCTACCGCATGGACCCCCGCCAGATGCTGGGCCAGCACTTCGAGAGCGGCGCCGGAGTGACGGTCGCGGGGATCCGCGTGCCGCGCTCGGACGCGGCGTCCTTCGGAATCATCACGCCCGCCCGGGACGGCACGCGCGTCGAGGGTTTCCTGGAGAAGCCCACCGACCCGCCAGGACTGCCCGGATCGCCGCACGAGGTGTTCGCCTCCATGGGCAACTACGTCTTCACGACGAAGACCCTCGTCGACGCGATCCAGCAGGATGCCGAGGACGGCAACTCCAAGCACGACATGGGCGGTTCGATCCTGCCCATGCTCACCGAGCGCGGCCTGGCCCAGGTGTACGACTTCGACGACAACCACGTGCCCGGGGAGACCGCGCGCGATCACGGCTACTGGCGTGACGTCGGCACGCTCGACGCGTACTACGAAGCGCACATGGACCTGATCTCCGACCAGCCCGTATTCAACCTGGACAACCGGCGCTGGCCCATCTACACCCACCCGGGCGGCCTTCCGCCCGCCAAGTTCTGCGCGGCCGGTATCGCGAGCGAGTCCATCGTCAGCCCGGGGTGTGTCATCCGGGGGCAGGTCACGCGCTCCGTGCTCTCGCCGGGTGTGACGATCGAGGACGGTGCGGTCGTGCAGGGCTCGGTGCTGCACGACAACGTCCGTGTGGGCAGGGGGGCGGTGGTGCGGGGTGCCGTACTCGACAAGAACGTGGACGTCCCGCCCGGGGCGACGATCGGGGTCAACCCTGAGCGGGACGAGGAGCTCTACACGGTGTCGAAGGGGGGCGTGATCGCGCTGGGCAAGGGACAGGTCGTACCTCTGTAGCCCCTAGATGACCCGGCGTCTGCGGCCGAGCCAGGTCTGCGCGATCACGACGAGTGCCAAGAAGGCGCCGCTGACGACCTGTTGGTAGGCGGAGTCGAGCGATCCGATCTGGTTGATGACGTTCTGGATGACCTTCAGGAGCAGTACGCCGACGAGCGATCCGCTGATGAACCCGAATCCGCCGGTCAGCAGCGTGCCTCCGATGACGACCGCGGAGATCGCCTCCAGTTCCATGCCCGAGCCGAGGATGGTGACTCCCGAGACCAGCCAGGCCGCGTTGAGCGCGCCCGCGAGACCCGCGCAGAGGCCGGAGAGGGTATAGACGGTGACCTTGGTGCGGGCCACGGGGGCGCCCATGAGGGCCGCCGCGTCCTCGTTGCCGCCGACCGCGTACACGTACTGGCCGAAGCGGCTGCGGCGCAGGATCACGGCGCCGGTGACGAAGAGGGCGAGGGTGATCCAGACCGGGGCTCCGATGCCCAGGATCTTCCCCTGGCCGAGCGTCGCGAAGAACGAGTCCTTGTCGACCAGGTAGGTCTTGGAGCCCTCGTCGGTGACGGACAGGAGGATGCCGCGTGCGCCCAGCATCGCGGCCAGCGTCACGATGAAGGGGGCCAGGCGGGAGCGGGCGATCAGCAGGCCGTTGACGAGGCCGATGAGCCCGCAGACGGCCAACGGCAGGAGGAGCGCCACCGCCGTCCCGTACTGCGAGCCCCAGGCCGCGAGTACGCCGCCGAGTGCGAAGAGCGAGCCCACCGAGAGGTCGATGCCGCCCGTGATGATCACGAACGTCATGCCGAGGGCCACGACCGCGAGGAAGGCGGAAGATACCGCCATGTTCTCCAGGTTGTCGCCGGTCAGGAACGTGTCGAAGCTGAGCGAGGCCGCGATGACGGCGACCACGAGGGTGACCAGGGCTCCGTGCTGCTGGGCGAGTGCGCTGAGGCGGTCGGAGCGGCTCGCGCCGGTCTCCTCGTCCTCTGGCTTCTTCATGGGCTTGGCCTCGGATAGGACGGTGCCGGTCACCGCTTGCCCCTCTCCCGTGCCGCGTAGACGGCGAGAATGATCACTACGGCCTGGGCGATCTGTGTCCAGGAGGGCGGCAGATCGTGCTTGATGAGCGTGGCGGTGAGCAACTGGATCAGTACGGCGCCCGCTACGGTGCCGCCGATCCGCACGCGCCCGCCGCTGAGCGGTGTGCCGCCGACCACCACGGCCGTGATCGCGGACAGTTCCATGAGGTTGCCGAGCGAGGTGGGGTCGCTGGCGGTGAGGCGGGCCGTCGCCAGGACGCCCGCGATGGCGGCGAGGGCGCCGGAGCAGACGTACACGAGGATCAGGACGCGTCGTACGGGGAGTCCCGCGAGGCGGGCCGCGGGGCGGCTGTCGCCGATGGCCAGGAGTTGGCGTCCGAAGGTGGTGCGGCGGACGACGAACGCCACGACGAGTGCGAGGGCCGCGGCGATCAGGACGAGGTAGGGGATGCCCAGGACGTCGCCCGAGCCGAGCGACGCCATGGTCGGGTCGCGTACGTCCTTGAGCTGGGGGAGGAGTACGAGGGCGAGGCCGCGGCCCGCGACCATCAACGCCAGGGTGGCGACGATGGGCTGGACGCCGATGAACGCGATGAGGGAGCCGCTCGCGACGCCGATGGCCGCGCCGCCGATGATCGCGACGATGAGGGCGATCCATGTCCCGTAGCCCAGATAGAGGGAGAGGAGGGACGTGGAGAGCGCCATGACCGAGCCGACGGAGAGGTCCACGCCCTCGCTGCCGATGGCCAGGGCCATGCCCAGCGCGACGATGAGGACCGGGGCCACCTGGACCGCCTGGGTACGGAAGTTCTCGGCGGAGAGGAAGTGCGGGGTGAGGGCGATGTTGAGGATCAGGAGGACGGCTACGCCCAGGTAGACGCCGTAGTTCTGGAGGTATCGAAGGACGCGCTCGCGGTCGGCGGGTGCTTTGCCTCCGAGGGCGAGGTCAGTCATGGGAACTCCGGGTGAGCCGGGTGCGGGTGCGCCTTTGGTTGTCTGTGGGGCGGGGCCGCGCCGGTATGTCCGTCCTCGCCATCCGCCTGTGAGCGTCTTGGTGTTTCGGTTCCGGAGCGATGCGAACCGTGCTCCGGGCGGAAATACCGGCACGTCCCCTCCGGTCGGAGCGGCCTCGGGTACGTCGCGGGCTAGTCACCGCGGCTCCCGGTGGCTGCTATCGCTCGCATGAGGGCGTCCTCTGTGACCTTGGAGCCGGTGAGTTCCTCTATCACCCTGCCGTCCTTGAGGACCACTACTCGGTCCGAGCCCTCGATCAGCTCCTCCATGTCGGAGGAGATGAGGAGTACGGCCAGGCCGTCGTTGGCCAACTCGTCTATGAGCTTCTGTACTTCGGCCTTCGCGCCGATGTCTATGCCTCGGGTGGGCTCGTCCAGGAGGAGGACCTTGGGGTTCATCGCCAGCCAGCGGGCCAGGAGGACTTTTTGCTGGTTCCCGCCCGACAGTTCGCCGACCTTCTGGTGCGGGCCCGATGCCTTGATGCGCAGGCGCTCCATGAAGGTGTCGACGATCTTGTCGATCGCTGTCTCGTCCACCAGGCCGAAGCGGGAGAGGCGGGGGAGCGCGGCGAGTGCGATGTTCTCGCGGACCGAGAGGCCGGGGACGATTCCCTCGGCCTTGCGGTCCTCGGGGAGGAGGCTGATGCCGGCGCGGATGGCCGCCGGGGGTGAGCCGGTGCGGACCGGGGTTCCGGCGATCAGTACGTCGCCGGAGTCGGTCGGGAGTGCGCCCGCTATCGCCTTCGCCGTCTCGCTGCGGCCCGAGCCGAGCAGGCCGCCGAGGCCCACCACCTCGCCGGGGCGGATCTCGACGGAGACTCCGTGCAAGTGGTGGCGCATCGTCAGGTCCGTTGCCCGGAGTATGGGCTGGGTGTCCGGCTCGTGGTCGCCCGAGAACTTGGTGACGCCCTCTTCCTGTACCTCTCCGACCTCGCGGCCGAGCATGAGGGACACGAGGCGGAGGCGGTCGAGTTCCGCGATCGGGCCGGTGTGCACCAGTTTGCCGTCGCGCAGGACGGTGACCGCGTCGCACACCTCGTAGAGCTCCTCCAGGCGGTGGCTGACGTAGATCACCGCGATCCCGCGGTCCCGGAGCATGCGGATCACGCCGAACAGGGTCTGGACCTCGCGGGGTTCGAGTGACGACGTCGGCTCGTCCATGATGACGACCTGCGCGTCGACCGATACCGCTCGGGCCAGAGCCACCATCTGCTGTGCGCCCACGCCGAGTTCACGCAGCGGGCGGCGCACGTCCACCCGTACGCCGAGCCGCCGCAGGGCCTCGTCCGCCTCGCGGTGCATCCGACGGAAGTCGATGAGGCCGAGCCGGCCGCGTGGCTCGCGGCCGAGAAAGAGATTGCGGGCCACGCTCATCAGGGGGACGAGGTTGACCTCCTGGTAGATCGTGGAGATGCCCGCGTGCTGGGCCTCGAGCGGGGTGGCGAAGGAGACCTGTCTGTCGTTGTACGTCAGCTCGCCCGCATCCGGTGCGTACACGCCGGTCAGGACTTTGATCAGCGTGGACTTGCCCGCGCCGTTCTCGCCTATCAGGGCGTGCACCTCACCGGCGCGCGCGGTGAAGTCGACCCCGTCCAGGGCGCGTACGCCCGGGAACGTCTTGCTGAGGTGGGTGACCGAGAGGACGTCGGACATCTCAGAACGCCTTGCCGAGGTCCGCCTTGGCGTTGTCCTTCGTGTACGCGCTGTCCTTGATCACGATGTCCTGCGAGACCTTCGTGCCCTTGGTGAAGGTGTCAAGGGTCTGGAAGGCGAGCGGACCGAAGCGCGGGTTCGACTCGATGACGCCGTCGATCCAGCCGTCGACGATGCCCTGCACGGCGTTGCGCGTGCCGTCGACCGTCACGATCTTCACGTCGCCGGCCTTCTTGCCCGCGCCCTTGAGGGCGTTGACGGCGCCGAGGCCCATCTCGTCGTTCTCGGCGTAGATGCCCTTGATGTCCGGCTTGGACTGGATGAGCTGCTCGGTGACCTGCTGGCCCTTCTCGCGGGCGAACTCGCCCGTCTGCTTGAAGACGACCTTCAGGTCGGGGGCCTTCTCCTTGATGCGGTCCTGGAAGCCCTTGGTGCGCTCGGTGGTCACGTTGTTGCCGGCCGCGCCGAGCAGGATCGCGACCTCGCCCTTGCCGCCCGTCGACTTGATCATCTGGTCGGCCGCGCGCTTGCCCTGCTCGACGAAGTCGGAGCCGATGAAGCTCACGTAGTCCTTGCAGGCCTTGGCGTTGATCTTGCGGTCGACGGTGACGATCGGGATGTGCTTGGCGGAGGCCGCGCGGAGCACCGGCTCCCAGCCGTCGGAGTTCAGCGGTGCGATGACCAGGAGGTCGGCGCCCTTGGCGATGAGGTCCTGGACGTCGCTGATCTGCTTGGAGAACTGCGACTGGGCGTTGGCGGTGAGCAGCTTGACGCCGCGCTTCTTCGCCTCGGCCTTGATGGATGCCGTCTCCGCGATGCGGAAGGGGTTGGCCTCCTTCTCCGACTGGGAGAAGCCGACGGTGGCGGACTTGAGGTCGAGCTTCTTGCCGCCGTAGGTGTCTATCGCGCAGGTCTCGCCGCTGCCTGCGCTCGGTTCCGAGACGACCTGGCCCGAATCGCCCTTGTCCTGCGCGGTGGATCCCTTGTCGTCGTCGTCCTCGGACTTGGCGCATCCGGTGGCGAGCGCGAGGCTCGCGGCGAGACCGGCGGCAAGGAGAGTCCTGGCTGAGATGCGGCTAAGGCGTGTGGTCGGCTTCATGGAGTCCCCAAAACGGCACGGCCCCGGCGCGGAGAGCGCTCACGGGAGGATCGGCAACTACGGTCAACTCGGCGGTACGGGGAGCTTTTTACATCGTTGAAAGGACGCTGTAAACCCTCCGCGCAAGGGGAGCCCTCCGGTGGCTCAGCGTCGGCCCAGTGTGCTTTCGCGCTCCACCAGGCGGAATTCAGCGGTGAGTTCACGGCCCTCGGGCTCACCCGCACCCTCCAGGCTCCGCAGCAGCGAGGCCACCGCGAGCCGGGCGATGGCCTGCTTGTCCGGCGAGACCGTGGTCAGCGTGACCGCCCCGAACTGCCCCTCCGCGATGTCGTCGAAGCCGACCACCGCCACGTCCCACGGCACGCGCAGACCGCGCTCGTGAAGGACGCGCATGGCGCCGATCGCCACCAGGTCGTTGTACGCGAACACCGCGTCGGGCCGCACCCCCGCGTCCAGCATCCGCGCCATCGCCTTCGCCCCGTCCCAGCGGTTCCAGCCGCCTACCGGGCCCACCAGGCTGTCCGGCGCGGCGAGGCCCGCCTGCGTCAACTCCTCGCGCCAGCCCTGGAGTCGAAGGTTCGCGGGTTGGTTCGCGGAGTCCGTCCGGGCGCCGAGATACGCGATGCGGGTGCGGCCGCGGCCGATGAGGTGACGTACCGCCGTGTGCGCCGCAGCCACGTTGTCGATCGCGATGTGGTCGTACGGCAGGGCGTACTGGCGCTCGCCGAGCAGCACGAGCGGAACGTCGTCCTCGCGGCCGAGCAGGTCGTCCGACTCCAGCTCCAGGGGGCTCAGGATCAGGCCGTCGATCACCCGGGCGCGAAACCCCTGGCTGACCAGGACCTCCTGCTCGCGCTCGCCACGGGTGTGGTCGAGCAGAACCGTGAAATCGTGCTCGGCCGCCGCGTCGATGACCGCGCCCGCCAGCTCGGCGAAGTAGGGGTTCCCGAGCTCGGGAACGGCGAGCGCGATGATTCCCGTACGGCCTTTGCGCAGGTGACGTGCCGTCAAATTGGGGCGATAGCCCAGCTCGTCGATCGCCTCCTGCACACGCGCCCGCATCGCCGGGGTGACGTGCTGATATTTGTTCACCACGTTCGAGACGGTCTTGATGGAGACGCCCGCGCGCTCTGCGACGTCTTTGAGGCTAACCCGCACGTGCAGCTCCCTGCGTCGAGGTGCACCCCTGTCCCGGGGTGTTTGTCATGGCCCTGGACAGCGCGCCGGAGAGCGTGCTGTCATTCCAACTGCCGTTCCTTCCAACGTTGTACAGATTCGTTGTACAGACTGCGGCGGCGAGCCGCCACCCCCTTCCACAGCCTTCAAGCACCGCTTCAAGCAATGGAGGATCCGTGCGCCCCACCCGACACAGACGAGTCAGGCAGCGACTGATACTGCTGCTCACCGTTGCCCTCGCCTTCGCCGGACTCACAGCCGTGCCGGCCGCGACGGCAGCCGACGAACCACCCGAAGTACACGGCCTGAAGGGCGAGTACTACACCCAGTCAGCCCCCGGAGCCTTTGACTTCCACGAGCTCAAGGCCACCGGCTTCGACCAGCGCATCGACTTCGACAACCTCGACCCGCGCCTGTCCTTCGCCACCGGCAAGGCCGACGACGCCACCGTCCGCTGGACAGGCAAGGTCGTCCCGGAGAAGACCGGCTCCCATACCTTCTCCATGATCGGTGACAACGGCTTCCGGCTCTGGGTCGACGGCAACCTCGCCATCGACCACTGGGTCGACGACTGGGACAAGGAACAGACCGCGAAGCCGGTCGAGTTGGAGGCGGGAAAGGCCTACGACATCAAGGTCGAGTACTTCGAGCACTACGGCGGCTCCAACCTCCACCTGCGCTGGACCGAGCCCGGCGGGAGCAAGGTGGCGATCCCGCAGTCCGCCTTCCGCCTCCCCGACGGCTTCGACTACGACGGCGCCACCGCCGCCACGGTCCTCAAGGACGGCCGTACTCTCAAGCTCGACTTCGCCCAGAAGCTCGCGGCGCCCCTGAACGGCCTCGCGGACCACATCGAGGCGGTCATCGGCGGAGCCAAGTGGCCCATCGGCGCGGTCAAGGCCGACCCCAAGGACCCGCGCGCCCTCCTCGTGGCCCTCAAGGAGCCCGTGGTCGGCAACAAGAAGGGCAACGCGAAGGGCACCGCCGACCTGCGGTACGACGGCAAGGGCGGCCTGAACGGCGACGACGGCAAGGCGGTCGCCCAGTTCTGGAGCAGCGGCCCCAACCACTCCGAGCACCAGCTGCGCACCAAGTTCGCCGATGACGTGAGCCCGGACAACGCGCTGCCCGAGTACCCGCGCCCCCAGCTGACCCGTGACGCCTGGCGCAACCTCAACGGCTCCTGGCAGTTCGCGTCGGCCAAGGCCGGCGAGAAGCCCCCGGTCGGAAAGAAGCTGGCCGAGAAGATCCTCGTCCCCTACCCGGTGGAGTCCCAGCTCTCCGGCCTGGAACGGCACGAGGACCGCATGTGGTACCGCAGGACCTTCACCGTCCCGCAGGGCTGGAAGGTCGGTGACGGCAAGCGCCTCAAGCTCAACTTCGGCGCGGTCGACTGGCAGTCCGAGGTGTTCGTCAACGGCAAGAAGGTCACCGAGCACAAGGGCGGCTACGACAAGTTCAGCGCCGACATCACGGACGCCCTGAAGCCGGGCAAGACGCAGGAACTGATCGTCGGCGTCTACGACCCGACCGACGGCAAGGACGGCGAGAACCCGCCCGTCGGCAAGCAGCGTCTGGACCCGAGCGGCATCTGGTACACCCCGTCGTCCGGCATCTGGCAGACGGTGTGGATGGAGCCGGTCGCGGCCGACCACGCCGACTCGCTCAAGATCACGCCCGACGTGGCCACCAAGCAGGTCACCGTCGAGCCGAAGGGCGTGCGCGACGGAGTGCGGGTCAAGGCGGTCGCGTACGCGGGAAAGAAGAAGGTCGCGGAGGCGAGCGGACGCACGGGCACGCCGCTCAAGCTGAAGATCGCCGATCCGCACCTCTGGTCGCCGGACGACCCCTTCCTCTACGACCTGAAGGTGACTGTGGGTCGCGACCAGGTCAAGAGCTACTTCGGGATGCGCTCCATCTCCGTGGAGAAGGTCAACGGCACCCCGCGCACCATGCTCAACGGCAAGCCCCAGTTCCTGATGGCCACGCTCGACCAGGGCTTCTGGCCGGACGGACTGCACACGGCGCCGACCGATGAGGCTCTCGCGTACGACCTCAAGATGCACAAGGAGATGGGCTTCAACTCCGTCCGCAAGCACATCAAGGTGGAGCCCGACCGCTGGTTCTACTGGGCGGACAAGCTGGGCCTGATGGTCTGGCAGGACATGCCGGCGATGGACGCGGGCCGTAACCCGAGCACGGCAGCCCGCGCTCAGTACGAGTCCGAGATGAAGCAGATGATCGACGAGCACGCGAACCACCCGTCGATCGTCATGTGGGTCACCTTCAACGAGGGCTGGGGTCAGTACGACGAGGGCCGCATCGCCACCCAGGCCAAGTCCTGGGACCCGACCCGCCTGGTCAACGGCATGTCGGGCCTCAATCTCGGGCGCGACGGCGGCACCGGCGACATCATGGACGAGCACGGCTACCCGAGCCCGGCGCTGCCGCCCAAGGCCGACGGCGTAAGGGCGCAGATCAACGGCGAGTACGGCGGTCTCGGACTCGCGGTGCCCGGCCACGCCTGGTCCGTGCAGCAGAGTTACGTCGACGTGGACCCGGCGACGTACACGGACGACTACCTCACCAAGCTCGACGAGGTGCACAAGCTCGCCTGCAAGGGCGGCAACGGCGCCGTCTACACCCAGATCTCGGATGTGGAGGGCGAGCTGAACGGTCTGCTCACCTACGACCGCAGGGTCGTCAAGCCCGACGTGAAGCGGCTCAAGGCGGCACATGAAGCCTTGATCAGCGACGCGTCGCGGCCGGACCCGGCGGGGTGCTCGGGTTCCTGACCCGGGTACGCGGCGCTCCGGCCCGGTCGGCGGGCCGGAGCGCTGGTCCGTGGACGCCTGTCCCGCGGACGCATATTCCTTGGACGCGGATCTGATCACTTGGCACGATCAGCCCGTGAACATCGGGAACGAGTGGGCAGGGGCCGCGGCCCGCAACAACGCCGAGTGGTGCGACGAGGTCTGCCGCGCGCACGGCGTACCGGGGGAGTTCGGCGCCAGGGTGTGGAGCGGCGCGCGACGGACGCCGCCGCTGTATCCGGACGCCGTCTCGCTCACCCCCGAGGCGTCGGCGGCCGACCTGGTGGCGCGGATCGACATGGAGTCACCGGGCTGCTCGGTCAAGGACAGCTTCGCCCGCCTCGACCTGGAGCCGATGGGCTTCGAGGTGCTCTTCGACGCGCAGTGGATCCACCGTCCCCCGGGCGCGGCTCCTGTCGGTCCGCCCGGCATCAGCTGGGAGCCGCTCAAGAGCGCCGATTCGCTGCCCGCGTGGGAGACCGCCTGGAACGACGGGGAGGAGAGCGAGGGCCTGTTCCGGCCCGAGCTGCTCGCCGGGGACAGCACCTTCCTGGCCGGAACCTCCTTGGACGGCACGATCGTGGCGGGCGCCGTCGCGAGCCGAGGCGAGCGCGTGATCGGCATCTCCAACTTGTTCGCGGCGGGCGACGCGCCGGGCGCACAGGAGACAGCCTGGGCCGGCTGCCTGACGGAGGTGGCGAGGCTCTGGCCCGGCCTGCCCGTCGTCGGATACGAGAGCGGCGAGAGCCTCGACGCGGCAGTCGGTCAGGGGTTCACCCCGGTCGGAGCGCTGCGGATCTGGCTGCGCACCGCCTGAGAGCCGTAGCCGCCTCCGCTCCCTCTCTCCCACCCCTTGACGCATGCGACGCGACCGTCGAAGAATGATCGCGTTCCGCGCTTTGACAACGTTGTCCAAGGAGGCGTTCCCACCCATGAGATGGACTCGACGGCTACGCGGTACGGGGGTGGTGGTGGCTGCGGCCGCGCTCCTCGGTGGCGCACTCGCCATACCGGCGGCGCAGGCCGCCCCGGCGCGGGACGGTCAACTGACCGATCTGGTCAACCCGTTCATCGGGACGGAGAACGAGGGGAACACCTATCCCGGCGCGGCCGTGCCCTTCGGCATGGTCCAGTTCTCGCCCGACACCGGGCACAACACGGGTTACGACTACTCCGACACCCATATCCGCGGCTTCTCGACCGTCCATCTCTCGGGCGTGGGCTGCGGGTTGGGCGGCGATCTGCCGGTCCTTCCCACCACGGGTGACGTCAAGGAGACGGATTACGCCAAGTACGCGGCGGAGTTCAGTCATGACGACGAGAAGGCGAGCCCCGGCTCGTACAAGGTGGGTCTCAAGTCCGGCATCGACGCCGAGCTGACCGCCACCAAGCGGGCCGGTGTGCAGCGCTACACCTTCCCCGCCACCGACAAGGCCAACGTCCTTCTCAACGCGGGCCAGTCGTTGCACAAGACGGGCGGCACCAAGGTCGAGATCCTCGACAGCCGTACGGTCCGCACGGCGATCACCGGCAGCGGTTTCTGCCAGGACACGAAGCCGTACACGGTCTACACGATCACCCGCTTCGACCGCCCCTTCGCCACATCGGGCACCTGGAAGGGCGACACCGTCACCGCGGGCTCCAAGAAGTCGTCGGCGGGCGAGGAGCGCAACGGCGCGTACGTCCGGTTCGACACCTCCAAGGATCGCACCGTAGAGGCGACCACAGCTCTGTCGTACGTCGACGCCAAGGGTGCGGCGCTCAACCTCCGTACGGAGGGCGGACGTTCGTACGACCGAGTGGAGAAGGCGGCCCAGCGGGCGTGGGAGGACCGGCTCGACGACGTGAAGGCGCAGGGCGGCAGCGAGACCGTGCGCCGCACCTTCTACTCGTCCCTCTACCGCTCCTTCCTCGCGCCGAACATCGGCAGCGACGTCGACGGCCGCTACACGGGCTGGGACCAGAAGATCCACCGGGCTGATGATGACGGGGGGTTCACGTACTACCAGAACTGGTCGCTCTGGGACACCTACCGCACCCAGGCGCAGCTCCTGTCCCTGCTCGCGCCGCACGAGTCCCGGGACATGGCGCTCTCCGTCCTGAAGATCGACGAGGAGAGCGGCTGGCTGCCCAAGTGGGGCTACGGCACGGTCGAGACGAACATCATGACGGGCGACCCGGTCACCCCCTTCCTCACCAACGCCTACCAGCAGGGTCTGCTCAAGGGGCATGAGGAGGAGGCGTACCGCGCGCTGAAGAAGAACGCGGACGGCGTCCCTCCCACCGAATCGGCGCCCGTGGGCCGCGAGGCGAACAAGGAGTACCTGAGCGACGGCTTCGCGCCGTACATCAAGGGCCGCCCGCACGCCAAGCCCGGCGACTCCGACTACGACCACGGCGCTTCCGCGACCCTCGAGTACGCCCTCTCGGACGCGATGCTCGGCCAGATGGCCGGTGAGCTCGGGCACAAGGCCGACGCCAAGCGGTACGCGGACCGTGCGCAGAACTACCGGAAGATCTTTGACGACTCGACCGGGTTCTTCCGCGCGCGGGACGCGGCTGGTTCCTTCACCGGACCCGCCGACCCCGCCAAGAGCGAGGGCTTCCACGAGGGCACGTCCTGGCAGTACCAGTGGCTCGTCCCGCAGGACCTGCCAGGCATGGTCGACCTCATCGGCGGCAAGCAGGCCACCAACGACCGCCTCGACTCCTTCTTCGCCTACGAGCAGCTCCTGAAGGACCCGGCGAAGACCGCGCGCGAGGTGTGGGTCAACGGTCCTTACGACTACTACAACGCGGACAAGTACAACCCGCAGAACGAGCCCGACCTCATCGCGCCGTACACCTACCTCTCGACGGGCCAGCCGTGGAAGACCACCGACGTGGTGCACGCCGCGCTCACGCTCTTCACGGACACCCCGACCGGCATGACCGGGAACGACGACCTCGGCACCATGTCCGCATGGAACGTGCTGTCCTCGATCGGTGTCTTCCCGGTCCAGCCCGGCACGGACACGTGGGGTCTGTCGACGCCCGTCTTCGAGCGCGTCGACCTCACTCTCGACCGCCGCTACTACCCCAAGGGGCGCCTCACGGTGAAGGCGCGGGGCACGTCGGACACCGACCGGTACATCCAGTCGGCGCGCGCGGACGGCGCCGACTACGGCAAGACGTACCTGACGACCGAGGACATCCGCGACACCCGCGAACTCTCCTTCACGGTGGGCGACAAGCCCTCCGAGTGGGGTACGTCGACGAGCGCGGCCCCGCCCGCTCTGAAGTGACGTAAGACATACGCCACTTGTGCACCACCAGGCCCGCCTCTCCCAGAGAGGCGGGCCTTAATCTGTTGTTAACTGTGCGTAGCTTGATCGTACTTGACCGTAGTCGTACAACGGCGATTGACTGCTCATTCACGTCAGTCATCCCCCGCATCGTCCTCGACGCGAGAGCAGCCCGTTGAATACTCCGACCGCTGAGCCCTCCGACCTGCTCGCACCTCTCGACCTCGCCTTCTGGAACCTCGAGTCCGCGGAACACCCCATGCACCTGGGGGCACTTGGAGTCTTCGACGCCGACTCGCCGGGCGCGGCCGAGCGCGCCGCCCAACTCCTCGCCTCACGTGCGGCGGCCGTGCCCGGACTGCGACTCCGGATCCGTTCGATCCTGCTGCCGGTCGGCGCGGCCGTCCGGGCGCCCGCGCCCGCCTTCGACCCGCTGCACCACGTCCACCTCGCCGAGCCGGTGCGGGACTTCCACGACGCGGCGGGCGTGCTCATGCAGCGCCCCCTGGAGCGCGAAAGGCCGCCGTGGGAGGCGCACGTCCTGCCGGCGCAGGACGGCACCTCCTTCGCCGTCCTCTTCAAGTTCCACCACGCGCTCGCGGACGGTCTTCGCGCCCTGATGCTCGCCGCGGCGGTCATGGACCCCGTGGACCTGCCCGCCCCGCGCCCGGCGCCCGTGGAGCCCGAGGCCTCCCGCTGGTCCTGGCTGCCCGACCCGCGCAAGCTGCCCGGTCTCGTCCGCGACACCGTCGCCGATGTGGGGCAGGCCCTGGACATCGGCTCGGCCGTCGCCCGGGCGACCCTGGGCGTGCGGTCGTCGGCCGCCCTCACGTCACGGGCCACCGGCACGCGGCGCACCGCGGGGGTGCTGCTGGACCTGGACGACGTGCACCGCGTGCGCAAGACCGTGGGCGGCACCGTCAACGACGTACTGATCGCCGTGGTCGCGGGAGCCCTGCGCCGCTGGCTCGACGAGCGGGGCGACGGCAGCGAGGGCGTGGAGCCGCGCGCCCTGGTCCCGGTCTCCCGGCGCAGGCCGCGCGGCGCGCAGCCGCCCGGCAACCGGCTCTCGGGGTATCTGGTCCGGCTGCCCGTCGGCGACCCGGACCCGGTCGCGCGGCTGCGGGCGGTGCGGGCCGCCATGGACCGCAACAAGGACGCGGGCCCGAACCGGGGCGCGGGCGCGGTCGCACTGCTCGCCGATCATGTGCCGCCGATCGGCCACCGCATCGGCGGTCCCGTGGTCGCGCAGGCCGCCAGGCTGCTCTTCGACATCCTCGTCACCAGCGTCCCGCTGCCCAGTCTCGGCCTGCGACTCGGTGGCTGCCCGCTCGCCGCCGTGTACCCCTTCGCGCCGCTCGCCCAGGGGCAGGCGCTCGCCGTCGCGGTGTCGACGTACCGGGGCCGGGTGCACTTCGGTCTGGTGGCGGACGCGGTGGCCGTACCCGACCTGGATGTCCTCGCGCACAGCGTCCGTGCGGAGCTCGCGGGGCTCGTCGAGGCGTGCGTGGACCGTCCGAGTTTGGTAGAGGGGTCCTTCGCTACGTAAAGTTCTCTTCTTTGGAGCTTCCGCGGTCACCCAGACGAGCCGCGGCATGAGTGACGCGAGGACAGCGGCGATGACGGTGACAGAGGACAGCCTGGAGGCTGCCGGTCCGGCCGAAGAGGCCGTCGAATTCGGCCCCGGCATCGACCCCGACCGGCTCGCCGTCTGCCTCAGCGTGCTCGACGAGCTCGACAAGCTGGACGTCGACCACCCCGACGCGATCGCGGTGCGCCGCGCCACGGCCGGGATCTACCGGACCGTGAAGCAGCGCCGCCGCCAGGACCGCCGGGCCGCCAAGACAGCGCACGACAAGGCCGTCACCGAGGCCACCGCCACCGGCTCCGCCGAGCGGATCGACGACGAGACCGAGGGGCTGCTGCCGTCCTCGCAGACCCAGGAGGGCCGGATCGCGGGGATACTCCAGCGACCGCGCTCCTGCTACACCTGCAAGACCCGGTTCGTGGAAGTCGACTACTTCTACCACCAGCTGTGTCAGGACTGTGCCCGCCTCAACCGGTCCAAGCGAGACGCACGTACCGACCTCACCGGCAAGCGCGCGCTGCTCACCGGTGGCCGCGCCAAGATCGGCATGTACATCGCGCTGCGCCTCCTTCGTGACGGCGCCCACACGACCATCACGACGCGCTTCCCCAAGGACGCCATCCGCCGCTTCAAGGCGATGGACGACTCGGCGGACTGGCTGCACCGCCTTGAGGTGGTCGGCATCGACCTGCGCGACCCGGCCCAGTCGGTCGCGCTCGCCGAGCGGGTCGCCGCGGCGGGACCGCTCGACATCCTGATCAACAACGCGACGCAGACCGTGCGCCGCCTGCCCTCCGCGTACGCCGCCCTGGTCGACGGCGAGGGCGCGCCGCTGCCCGCCGGGGAGCTGCCCGCCCACTCCGTCATCGGCGCCTTCAACTCCGGAGCGGTGGACGGCCTGGCCGCGCTGCCCCTCGGCACCAGCGGCCTGGAAGCACAGCAGGTCGCCGACCTCGCCCTCGTCGCGGGCAACGCCAGCGTCGCCCGACACCTCGATGGCACCGCCATCGACGCGGGCGGCCTGGTCCCGGACGTCGTCGACAGCAACACCTGGGTGCAGACCATCGAGCAGATCTCCCCGGTGGAGCTCCTCGAGACCCAGCTGTGCAACTACACCTCGCCGTTCATCCTGATCAGCGCGCTGCGTCCGGCGATGGCCGACGCAGCGGGCAAGGCGTCGAGCGGCCGCTCCTACGTCGTCAACGTCTCCGCGATGGAGGGCGTCTTCGGCCGCGGTTACAAGGGCGCCGGCCACCCGAACACGAACGCCGCCAAGGCCGCGATGAACATGGTGACGCGGACCAGCGCCCAGGAGATGTTCCAGAGCGACGGCATCCTCATGACCTCGATCGACACCGGCTGGATCACCGACGAGCGCCCGCACTACGACAAGCTGCGCCTGGCCGACGAGGGCTTCCACGCCCCGCTCGACCTGATCGACGGCGCGGCCCGGGTCTACGACCCGGTCGTGCGGGGCGAGGCGGGCGAGGACCTGTTCGGTGTCTTCCTCAAGGACTACGCACCCGGCAAGTGGTAGGGGAGGGGCGGTCGCCTGCCCGTATTTGAGCGTACGTCCTGTACGGCGTGTCAGGCCTCGCCGGTCGTCGTGCGCAGCCGCTCGTGCACGGCGTACGAGGATGCCTTGTCGGCGGCTGCCGCCCGCACCCGGGTACCGCCGTCCACCAGCACATCCGCGCCCGTCACCCATTCGGCCGCATCCGAGACCAGCCAAGCCACCGCCCGTGCCACGTCCTCCGGCTCGCCGATGCGGCCGAGCGGCAGGCTCGCGGCGAGCTGCTCCTCGGCGCCGTCCCACACGAAGCGGGCCATCTCGGTGCGGATGAGTCCCGGGGACACGGAGTTGACCCGTACCGAGGGCGCCAGTTCGCCCGCCAGCTGGGCGGTCAGGTGCAGGAGCGCCGCCTTGCTGGTGCCGTACGCGCCCACGTTCGGCCCCACATGGGACGCGCCCTCGGTGCAGATGTTCACCACCGTGCCGCCGTGCTCGCCCATCCAGGACCGCCAGGCGAGCTGCGTCAGGCGCAGCGCGGCCTCGACGTTCACGGTGAAGGCGGCGCGCCAGCGGGTGAGGTCGACGTCCATCAGCGCGCCGTAAGGGGCGTTCGTCGCCGCGTTGTTCACCAGCACGTCAAGGCGCCCGAACTCGCGCATCGCGAGGGCCACGCACGCCTGTGCCCGAGCGGAATCAGCCACGCCGCCCGCGCATCCGACAGCCTCTGCGCCGTCCGCGCGCAGCTCGGCCACCGCCGCCTGGAGGGCATCCGGTGCGCGGGCGGTGATGACAAGGCGATGTCCGGACTCCGCGAGGCCTCGCGCGACGGCGAGCCCGATCCCTCGCGAGGCTCCGGTCACCAGAGCCACCGCGCCCTCCCGTGCCTGGGCAGAAGTCATCCCCGTACGGTCCCATGGAGATACGGAAAGGCCCATGGGGTCGACCCGTTGGGGTGTTTCCGGCCCGTCAGTCACCCCCACACCATCACCAACTGTCTGAAATCCACCCCTTCGGCCGAACCCATAGAGCGTGAGCGCGCTCATTTGGTTAATCTGAGACGAACGGACGGCCTCCAGGGGATCCACAAGCGCCCCTCAGCCGCCCCGGGACAGGCTCGCAACCGTGGCCGCGATCCCGCCTTGCCAACGGCGCCACCGCGACCGAACTGCCCTTGTCCTTCCGTTACGCGACACAGAGGAGTGCGCGGTGACACCAGATCTGACGAAGCAGGAAAAGCGACCGGCGGAACGCGGCGGCGAGCGGGCCGGCAGGCCACGCAAGCTCAGCAACCTGGACTCGTGGGCCAAAGCGGCCCCGATCCGCCTAGCCGGCTACGAGGACGACCTCGCGGAGCCGCACATCCTCCCCGGTATCGACTGATCCCTGCGCTTCGCCGCGTGCCCCCTGCCGACTCCGGCAGGGGGCACGCGGCGTGCGGGGTCGTGCGGTGCCGGTCCGAACCGTGCATGGCAGGGCCGCGGCGGGTTACTCCGGGGAGTATGAACGGGACATCGGATGCCGAGTACGGCGCGGACCGCGCGCCGGTCGAACCGACGCGGTTGCCGAAGCGGTCATGGCGGGCGGTCGTCACCGGCGTGGTCCGGGAGTTCAAGGACGATGAGCTGGTCGACCGGGCTGCGGCGCTGACCTACTACGGGGTGCTCTCGCTGTTTCCCACCCTCCTGGTCCTCGTCTCCCTCCTCGGTGTCGTGGGGGAGTCGGCCATCGACTCCCTCCTGGAGAATCTCAAGAAGCTCGCGCCCGGTTCGGCGAGGGACATCATCAGCGACGCCGTGCAGCAGTTGCGGGGAGAGGGCGGCATCGGCTCCGTCATGGCGGTGGTCGGCCTCGTACTTGCCGTGTGGGCGTCATCCGGGTACGTGGGGGCGTTCATCCGCACGGCCAACGCCGTGTACGACATACCGGAGGGGCGGCCCGTGTGGAAGGTTCTGCCGGTCCGGGTGGGTGTGACGCTGGTACTCCTGACGCTGGCCGTCATCAGCGCCCTCATCGTGGTGTTCACCGGCGGTATCGCCCACACCGTGGGTTCGGCCCTGGGGTTCGGTGACGCGGCGCTGACCGCTTGGTCGATCGCGAAGTGGCCGGTCCTTGTCGTCCTGGTGACCTTCATGATCGGCCTGCTGTTCTGGGCGACGCCGAACGTGAAGGGCCGCGGTTTCAGGTGGGTCAGTCCCGGCAGCGTGATCGCCCTGCTGGTCTGGCTGGTCGCCTCGGCCGGATTCGCCTTCTACGTGGGGAACTTCAGTTCCTATAACAAGACCTACGGCGCGCTGGCCGGAGTGATCATCTTCCTCGTGTGGCTGTGGCTCAGCAACATCGCGATCCTGCTCGGCCTGGAGTTCGACGCGGAGCTGTCCCGGCAGCGTGCCATCGCCGGTGGTCTGCCTCCTGAGGAGGAGCCCTACGTGCCGCCCCGTGACACCCGTGCGTGGGACGAACAGGACCGGCGGCGCATGGAGGAGTGACGCCGGCCGACACGCCCGACATGTTCGCGGCCCTCGACGATGTGCCGATCGCGGAGATCGGGGTACTCGGCCGCGGAACAGACAGGAGGTTGATGACGATGGCCCAGACAGATCCGCACACCTCAGGCCGAGACGGCGGCGGACGGACTGTCCCCCGCAGCGAGCCGGTGGGCGATCTCGTGCAGCGCGCGTCACAGCAACTGACGGAGCTGGTGCGCGGCGAGATGCGGCTGGCCCAGGCGGAGATGAAGGAGAAGTCCAGGCGCTACGGCAAGGGCGGCGGGTTGTTCGGTGGAGCCGGTCTCGTCGGCTTCCTCACCCTGCAGGCTCTCGTCGCCACCGCGATCGCGGCGCTCGCTGTGCCGCTTCCGGCGTGGGCCGCGGGTCTTGTCGTCACCGCCGTCCTCGGTCTGATCGCCGCGGTACTGGCACTGACCGGGAAGAAGGAAGTCGGCAAGGCCGCCCCGCCGGTCCCCGAGCAGGCCATCGGCGGCGTGAAGGCCGATGTCGCAGAGATCAAGGAGAGTGCACAGCGATGACCCAGTCCCACGACAAGCACACCGCCGGCGCCGGGGAACTGCGCGCGAAGGTCGAGCGGACCCGGCACGATCTGGGAGAGACGGTCGAGGCGCTGGCGGCCAAGGCGGACGTCAAGGCCCGGGCGCAGGACAAGGCGGTCGCGATCAAGGGCCAGACGGCCACCAAGGCGGCGGAGCTGAGCGGGCAGGCGGTCGCGAAGGCCGCCGAGGCTGCCCACGTGCTGCAGGACAAGGTGCCCGACCAGGTCAAGGACAAGGCGGCCACGGCCACCGGACAGGTGAAGGCCGCGGCCGAGCAGGCCACTGAGGTGTGGCAGGACAAGGCGCCGGAGCAGGTCCGCAACCATCGCACGGCCTTTCTCGCGGCCAGTGGCGCGACGCTCTTGGTCACGTACGTACTGGTGCGGCGCAAGCGGAGGCAGGGGAGCGCGGTGTGAAGGCATCGAAGATCGCGTACAAGCCGGTCGGACTCGCACTCGGCGCGCTCGCCGGTGTGGCCGCGGGCGGACTGTTCAAACAGGCGTGGAAGGTGGCCGGACACGATGAGGACGCGCCCGATGCCACCGATGAGGACCGCGGCTGGGGCGAGATCCTGCTGGCGGCCACCTTGCAGGGCGCGATCTTCGCCGTGGTCAAGGCGGCCGTCGACCGAGGCGGCGCTGTCGCCGCGCGCCGGTTGACGGGCACTTGGCCGGGCTGACGGGGCGCGGACGGGGCCCACAATTCATCCGATGGATCGATGCGGGGAGGCGCAAATGTCCAAGTCCTCGCTGAGGGCAATGCATTGACACTCTGATGAGGCACTTGAATCATCGGATGTCATGACTGACATGCCCATGATGTTGGCGCCGCCCCGTGCGCGGCTCCGCCGACTCGGAGTCGTCGCCGTGGCCCTGCTGATGCTCGCGGCACCGGTCCCGGCGGCCCAGGCCGCCGGGACCCCGCAGCCCGCCACGGACCCGCCCCGCACCTTCCCCGCCCTCGCCGACTGGACGCCGGGGAAGGGGAGTTACGTCTACGGTCCTGCCACCCGCCTCGTCGCGCACGGACAGGCGGCGCGGGAAGTCGCCCGCACCCTCGCCGACGATCTGCGCGCCGCGGGCCAGGGCCGGGTGCCGGTCGCGGCAGGCGCCCCGCGTGACGGCGACATCGTGATCGACGTCGCTCCCGGACGCAAGCCGCTCGGCGCCGAAGGGTACGAACTCCGCGCGGGCGAACACCTGGAGATCACCGGCGCGACCGGCGCCGGAGCCTTCTACGGCACCCGCACGCTCCTCCAGCTCCTCGCGCAGAGCGACCGCCTGCCGGCGGGGCGCACGGTCGACGTGCCCCGGTACAAAGAGCGCGGAGTGGGCGTCTGCGCCTGTTACATCCACATCTCGACGCCCTGGCTCGAGAACCTCGTACGCGACATGGCGTACAACAAGCAGAACCAGCTGCTCCTCGAACTCAAGGTGAAGAGCGAGAAGCACCCCGAGGCCAACAGCTGGGGCTACTACTCCAAGAGCGAGATACGCCGCCTCGTCGCCCTCGGCGAGAAGTACCACGTCACGATCATCCCGGAGATCAACTCCCCCGGCCACATGGACCCTTGGCTGGAGAAGCGCACCGACCTCCAGCTCACCGACTCCGACGGCGAGCCGCAGCCGTCGCGCCTCGACGTCACCAAGGACGAGGCTTTCGCCTACTACACGAGCCTCATCGACGAGTACGCCGAGGTGTTCCCCGCGAAGTCCTGGCACATGGGCGCCGACGAGTACATGCTCGGCTCGGACTTCGCCAAGTACCCCCACATCCTCGAATACGCGAAGAGGAAGTACGGCGACAACGCGACCCCGCAGGACGCCTTCGTCGACTTCGTGAACCGCGTGCACGCGTACGCGGCGGGCAAGGGCAAGCAGCTGCGCATCTGGAACGACGGCCTGACCGGAGCGAACACGGTGCCGGTCGCGGCGGGGACGAGTGTGGAGCACTGGCTCGACGTGAAGACGAAGCCGAGCCGGCTCATCGCCCAGGGATACCCGTTGCAGAACGCCGCATACTCCCTCTATCTCGTCCGCGGCGGCTTCCACACCGACACCAGGGCGCTGTACGACAAGGCGTGGGACCCGCGCAGCTTCGAGGGCGAGAAGCTCGCCTCGCGGGACGGTATCACCGGCGCGAAGATCAGCCTGTGGCCGGACAACGGCCGGGGCGAGACCGAGAACGAGGTCGCGGCGTCCATGGCGATGCCGCTCAGTCATGTCGCCCAGGTCACCTGGGGAGCCGCGCATCCGGACCCGACGTACGCCGACTTCACCGCACGCGCCACGTCAGTTGGTCACGCGCCGGGTCGGCAGGACCTGACGAGGACGCCGGTGGCGGACGGAACGTACACCCTGCGCGACGCCAAGGGGCAGGCGGAGCCCGCCGCCTACGAGATCAAGCGCACCGCCGACGGGTACGTGACGCTGAAGTCCACGGCGGACGGCACCTGCCTGGAGACGCGGAGCGGGAGGCTCACGCTCAACGTGCCCCTGGAGCCGGGTAGTTCGATCACCCGGGAGACGTGTAACGCGGCGAACACCTTGCAGCGGTGGCAGCTGGTGAAGGCGGCGGACGGCTACCGGCTGACGAACGCCATCACACGCATGTCCGTGTACGTCACCGATGACGGGCGGCTCCAGCAGTACCCGGCGGATCAACGGGCCCCGGCCGCCTGGACCTTGACCGCCCGCTGATCCCCCTCCATCCGCTGTCCCCGCTGACCCCATCGCCAGAGACCCGACAGGGAGACCCGCACCCCCATGACTGTCAGCAGACGTCTTTTCGTGACCGCCGCCGTCACCACGGCGGTCGCCGCGTCGAGCGGTTCCCTCGCTCTCGCGGCGCCCGGCTCCATGGGCACAGCCGCTGCCGCCGCTCCGGAACCGCCCTACCGCATCCCGATCACCCCCAAGGACTCCCCGGACGAGATCGTCACCAAGGCTTCCCAAGTCCGGCCCACCGAGCGGCAGATCGCCTGGCAGCGCCTTGAGCAGACCGCGTTCCTGCACTTCGGCGTCAACACCTTCACCGGCCTCGAATGGGGCACGGGCGATGAGAATCCCGACGTCTTCCAGCCGTCAGTACTCGACACCGACCAGTGGGCGCGGGCCCTGCGCGAGGGCGGCTTCAAGCTCGCCATCCTCACGGTCAAACACCACGACGGCTTCGTGCTCTACCCCTCGCGCTACACCAAGCACAGCGTGATCAGCAGCAGTTGGCAGAGCGGAAAGGGCGACGTGCTGCGCTCGTTCGCCGACTCGCTGCGCCGGTACGGCATCAAGGTGGGCGTCTACATCTCGCCCGCCGACGAGAACCAGTACCTGCACGGCGTCTACGCCAACGGCAGCGCCCGCTCGCGGCGCACCATCCCCACGCCGGTGGAGGGCGACGACCGGGCGGGCGCAGCCGCCCAGCGGTCGTTCACACTGGACGCGACCGACTACGGCGCGCACATGCTCAACCAGCTGTACGAGGTGCTCACCGAGTACGGGCCCATCGACGAGGTGTGGTTCGACGGGGCGCAGGGTCGCATCCCGCCGGAGAAGGTCGAGACGTACGACTGGGACAGCTGGTACGCGGTCATCCGCGCCCTGGCCCCGGACGCGACGGTCGCCGTGCGCGGCCCCGACGTCCGGTGGGTCGGCAACGAGGGCGGACTCGCGAGGGAGGATGAGTGGAGCGTCGTCCCCGTCAAGGACTCGGGGAACGGGAGCATCGACTACGCCCTGAAGTACGACGCACCCGACCAGGGGAGCCGGGAGGCACTGGCCGAGGCGAGAGCCCTCGCCCAGTACGTGCAGTGGTGGCCGGCGGAGTGCGACGTCTCGATCAGGCCGGGGTGGTTCTACCACGAGGACGAACAGCCCAAGTCGGTCGAGCAGTTGACGGACATCTGGTTCCGCTCGGTGGGCCGGAACTCCGTACTGCTCCTGAACATCCCGCCGGACAGGCGGGGGCTGCTTCCCGAGGCGGACGTGGCGCGGCTGCGGGAGTTCCGTGAGCGGATCGGGCGCGAACTGCCGCAGGACCTCGCGCGGGGCGCGCGGGTGCGCGGCGACGGTCGCCGCGCGTCGTACGCGGTGGACGGCGACCCGGACACGGCATGGGTGTGCCCGGCGCCCTCCCGGGGGACGCTCACGGTCGACCTGGGCAAGGCGCGCGAGGTCGACCGGATCCGGCTCGGGGAGGAGATCCGGCAGGGTCAGCAACTTGAGCACGCGGTGATCGAGGCGCGGGTGTCCGCCGGGGCCGGGTGGACCCGAGTGACGGAGGTGGACACGGTGGGGGCGAGCCGGGTCCTCACGCTGGCCGCGCCGGTACGCGCGCGGGAGTGGCGGCTTCGGGTGACGGGATCGCGCGGGGCGGTGCGGCTCGCGGAGTTCGGCCTGTACCGGTCGCGGGTGTAGAGGACGGTCCACCATGGTCCGCGTCACCGGCTGAGGGCCCAGGCCGAGATACCACCGGAGAGCTCGGCGACCTCCTCATCGGAGAGATCGTCACGCAGGTCCAGCGCGATCGAGAGTTCGCAGATGTCGGCCATACCGGCACCGAAATGGCCGGGTACGACGGACCTGTCGCCGGACCGGGCGGGACAGTTCAGCTCCCGGCCACCGGTCCCGTGCTCTCCCGCTCGATGAGCGTGGGCAGCGGTACCTGGACCGTGGCCGCGGGGCCGTCGTCCAGGAGGGACAGGAGCTCGCGGGCGGCCGTCCGGCCGAAGGACGTCGTGTCGCGCGACAGCGCCGTCAGCCAGGGGTGCACCATCCGGCACAGCGCCGAGTCCTCCCAGGCGATCACCGACACGTCCCCCGGTACGCCGAACCCGAGCGAGGCCGCCGCGGCGACCCCGGCGACGGCCATGACGTCGTTGTCGTACACCAGCGCCGTCGGCGGTGACGCGGCGGAGAGGACGCGCCGTGTCACCGCGGCCCCCTCCGCGTCCGAGTAGTCCGTGGTCACCGAGCGGACCTCGGACAGGTCGCGCCGCCGTGCCTCGGCCCGCAGCGTGCGGATCCGGCGCTCCGTGTGGGCGAGTCCCGGCAGACCCGCGATGTGCACGATGCGGCGGTGTCCCAGGGCGTGCAAGTGGTCCACGACCGACGCCATCGCGCCCGCGTCGTCCGCCCAGACGGTGGAGAGGCCCGGATGGTGCACGTCCGGGTCCGGCACGCCGCCCGTGACCACGGCGGGCAGCCCGAGCTCGTCGAGGAGCGCGGGGCGGGGGTCGTCCGTGCGTGGGTCCACGACCAGGACACCGTCCACCCGACGCTCGGCCCACCACCGCTGGTAGACCGCGCACTCGGCGGTCACGTCCTCCGCCACCTGGAAGAGCAGGCCCAGCTGACGCTCCGCCAGTACCTCCTGGATGCCCGAGATCAGCTGGAGGAAGAACGAGTCGACGCCCAGCGTCCCGGCGGGCCTCGCCACCACGAGGCCCACCGTCGCC
Organism: Streptomyces sp. NPDC058257; assembly: GCF_042881845.1. Taxonomy (NCBI): domain Bacteria; kingdom Bacillati; phylum Actinomycetota; class Actinomycetes; order Kitasatosporales; family Streptomycetaceae; genus Streptomyces; species Streptomyces sp. NPDC058257. The sequence goes on along the minus strand of NZ_JBHVXJ010000029.1, from coordinate 70,685 downwards.
GAGCCCTCGCCGGACAGCGCGCGCGCCGCGGTGCTCGGGTGCCAGCCCAGTTGCTCGGCGACCCTGCGGACCCGGTCGCGGGTGATGTCGGAGACTCCTGGCCGGTCGTTGAGCGCGAAGGACACGGCGCTCTCGGAGACTCCGGCACGGCGCGCGATGTCCTTCATGGTCGGCCGGCGTGCCGGGGACCGCTTGCCTTGCACCGGTGATGCCCCTTTCCTGTGGCGCGCAGACTAATGCGCTTGAGCCAGCACACTCTAAAGCGCATTAGTCAATCCATGCAAGAAGTCGAACAGGCCGCTCTGACCTGCGCAGTTGATGAAGGTGGCAAGGAATAATCAACGAATCCATTGACTTTTTACCGTAGTTCCATGCAAGGTCTGCCTCACGCTGGGCCGAGCAAAGGAGCCGTTTCACCGTGCGTATCTCCCAACACCCCCGCATCACCAGAAGGGCAGCCGCCGCTGCCGCCGCCCTCGCCGTGCTTCTGCCGTTGAGCGCCTGCGGCGGAGGAGGTGACAGCGGTGGCTCGACGGACGCGTCCGGCAAGATCGAGGGCGAGATCACCTTCCAGACCTGGAACCTGAAGGCGAACTTCAAGCCGTACTTCGAGGGCGTCGTCAAGGGCTTCGAGAAGAAGTACCCGGGCACGAAGGTGCACTGGGTCGACCAGCCCGGCGAGGGCTACGCCGACAAGATCAGCGCCGACGCGGCGGCCGGCACCCTCCCCGACGTCGTCAACGTCTCGCCCGACCTGGTGGCCCCGCTCGCCAAGGCCGGACTCGCGCTCGACCTCGACAAGGCCGCGGGCAAGTACGAGAAGGAGTACCTGCCAGGGGCGTGGAAGAGCCACCAGATACCGGGCACGGAGGGGACGTACGCCTTCCCCTGGTACCTGAACACCGGGCCGCTCTTCTACAACAAGCGGCTCTTCGAGGGCGCTGGGCTCGACGCCGAGAAGCCCCCGACGACGTTCGACGACCTCTTCGACGACGCCATGCAGCTGTCGAAGAAGAGCAAGGGCAAGACCGCCACGCTCGCCAACATCCCCACCATCGAGGACTTCGGCCGCTACGGCGTACCGCTGATGGACAAGGACGGGACCAGGTTCACCTTCAACAGCGCCAAGGGCGTCGAACTCCTCAAGAAGTACAAGGAGTTGTACGACGCCAAGGCGCTGGACGGTCAGGCGCTCAACGCGACACCCGAGTCGACGGGCAAGAAGTTCCTCACCGAGGCCGTCGCCATGAACCCCGGAAGCGCCCTGGACCTCGGCAAGTTCAAGAAGGAGGCGCCCTCCCTCTACAAGAACATCGGGATCACCCCGCAGATCACCAACACGGGCAAGGACAACATGTACGTGATGGGGGTGATGGTCAACACGCGCACCAAGCAGACGCCCGCCGCTGTGGCCTTCGCCCACTACGTGACGGATGCCCAGCACCAGATGTCCTTCGCCAAGAAGGTCGCGATCTTCCCCAGCACGGAGGGCTCGCTCGACGACCCGTACTTCACCAAGGATGACGGGACGGACGACACACGCGTGCGCATCGCCGCCGCCAAGTCCATCAAGACCGCGGTGAACTACACGCCCGTGCTGTTCAGCGAGCAGATGAAGATCGAGCTGCGCAACAGCGTGGGCAAGGCCCTGCAGGGCAAGGAGAGCCCCAAGGAAGCGCTTGACAACGCTGTCAAGAACTGCGACCGGCTGCTGAAGCAGAGCTGAGAAGACGACACAGGACCACCACCATGAAAAGCTCCAGCGCCGCCACCGTTCCCCGTGCCGCCGCCGACGGCGGTCCACGGCGCCGCATCAGGCGCCAACTACCGTCGAGCCCCTGGCTGTTCGCCGCGCCCGGGCTGCTGATCGTCGGCATCTTCATCCTCTATCCGTTCGTCAGTACGCTCATCAACTCCTTCACCGACAAGCGGACCCTGATACCGGGGGAGTACGTCGGCCTGGACAACTTCCGGGAGCTGCTGCACGACGACATGTTCTGGATCGGCCTGCGCAACTCGGCGCTCTACGTCGTCGGGGTCGTCCCCGCGCTCGTCCTGCTGCCGCTGCTGCTCGCGATGCTCGTCCAGAAGCACATACCCGGCATCACCTTCTTCCGGTCCGCCTTCTACACGCCGGTGGTCGCGTCCATCGTCGTGGTGGGCCTGATCTGGGTATGGATGCTGGATGAACGGGGTCTGGTCAACGCGCTGCTCGAGGCGGTGGGCGTCGGCTCGGTCGGCTTCCTCAGCGATCAGTGGCTGCTTCTGCTGAGCGCCATGACGGTCACGGTCTGGAAGGGCCTCGGCTACTACATGATCATTTACCTGGCCGCTCTCGCCAACGTGCCGCGCGAGCTGCACGAGGCGGCGTCGGTGGACGGCGCGGGTTCCGTACGCCGCTTCTTCACCGTCACCGTGCCCGCCGTGCGCTCCACGATGGTCCTGGTCGCCGCACTGTCCTCGGTCGCCGCCTTCAAGGTGTTCTCCGAGGTCTATCTGATGGCCGGACCCAACGGCGGTCCGGCGGGCGAGGACACCACGCTCGTGATGCTGGTGCAGCGCGTCGGCACGGGCCTGACCGGCCGCGTCGGGTACGCGTCGGCCATCTCGGTCGTCGTCTTCGTCGTCACCGTCGCGCTGATGCTGCTCGTGCTGCGCGCGGACCGGAAGGAGGACGCGTGAGCATCGCGACGGACACACCGAAGACCGAGCAGGCGGAGAAGAAGGCGGCGGGGAAGGTCCGGAAGGACGGCGCCCGCAAGCGCGGGCGGATCACCGACGAGAACGGCCGCCGGATGCCCGTGTGGGAGATCGTCCTGCGCTACGGGCTCCTGCTCGCCGTACTGGCGTTGATGATCGGCCCCTTCCTGTGGCAGCTGTCCACATCCCTGAAGGGGCCGCACGAGAACATCTTCAGCTCCCCGCCCAAGTTCCTTCCCGGCAGCCCGACCCTCCACAACTACGAGCGGGTCGCCGACACCATCCCCGTCTGGGACTACGCGCTCAACTCCCTGAAGGTGGCCGCCGCGAACGTGGTGACCAACTGCGTGGGCGCCACGCTCGCGGGCTACGCACTCGCGCGCCTGCGCTACCGGGGCCGCAGGGCGGCCACGATCGTCTTCATCCTCGCCATGCTGGTGCCCGTGGAGGGCATCATCATCGCCCAGTTCACGACCATGCGGGAGCTGGGCCTGAACAACACCCTCATCGGTGTGCTGCTGCCCGGATGCGTCTCCGCGCTCAACGTCCTGCTGATGCGCAACGCCTTCCTGAACCTGCCCTACGAGATCGAGGAGGCGGCGTACGTCGACGGCGCGAACGTATGGCAGCGGTTCCTGCGGATCGCCCTGCCCGCGGTCAAGGGCACCCTCGCCGTGGTGGCGATCTTCGCCTTCATGGGCGCGTGGGACGACTTCCTGTGGCCGCTGATCGTGCTGAGCGACCCGGACAGGTTCACCCTGACCATCGGCCTGAACTATCTGCACGGCACCTTCGCCAACGACGAACGGCTCGTCGCCGCGGGCACGGTCATCGCCGTGCTTCCGCTGATCGTGCTCTTCGCCTGTCTGCAGCGGTACTTCTTCCGCGGGGTGGGCGAGGGCGCCGTGAAGGGCTGAGCGCGACCGCCGCATTTCCGTACCCCGGGCCCCGCACCGGGCCCCCACACCCCCGAGAACCAGGACTCGCATGCCCAGCACCACACGTGTGCCTTCTGCCGACGCACCGCCCGCATCGTCGGAACAGCCCGCACCGTCCGCGCCGTCCGAACCGCCCGCACGGTCCGCGCCGCGCTTCGGCGCGAACTACACGCCGAGCCAGGGCTGGTTCCACCACTGGCTCGACTTCGATGTCGACGCGGTGCGCGCCGATCTCGACGCGATCGCCGCGCTCGGGCTCGATCACATCCGGGTCTTCCCGATCTGGCCGTACTTCCAGCCCAACCGCACCCTGATCAGACCTCGTGCCGTGGAGCAGCTCGTCGCCCTCGCGGACGCCGCGGCCGAGCGCGGGCTCGACGTCAACGTCGACGGACTGCAGGGGCATCTGTCGAGCTTCGACTTCCTGCCCGCGTGGACGCAGACGTGGCACCGGCGGAACATCTTCACCGACCCCGATGTGGTGGCGGGGGAGGTCACGTACTTGCGCACGCTCGCCGCCGCGCTGGCCGACCGGCCGAACTTCATCGGCATGACCATCGGCAATGAGGTCAACCAGTTCTCGGCGGGACCGCACCCCGATCCGGACCGCATCACGCAGGAGCAGGCGGGGGAGTGGCTGCGGCGGGTCCTCGCCGCGTGCGAGGAGGGCGCCCCCGGCAAGCTGCATCTGCACGCCGAGTACGACGCCGCCTGGTACCAGGACGACCAGCCCTTCACCCCGGCCCAGGCCGCGCGGCTCGGCGGCGCGACCGCCGTGCACTCCTGGGTGTTCAACGGCACCGCCCAGCGGCACGGGCGCGACGGGGTCGCCACCGCGCACCACGCGGCGTACATGATCGAGCTGTCCAAGGCATGGGCGGACGATCCGCACCGCCCCGTCTGGCTCCAGGAGGTGGGCGCGCCCGCTCCCCTCATCCCCGCCGAGCACGCGGCGTCCTTCACCGAGGCGACGGTGGAGGCGGCGCTCGACTGCACGGACGTGTGGGGGGTGACGTGGTGGTGCTCGCACGATGTGTCGCGTTCCCTTGCGGACTTCCCCGAACTCGAATACAGCCTGGGTCTGTTCACCAACGACGGCCGGGTCAAGCCCGGGGGTGAGGCGCTGGCCCGGATCGCCAAGGAGTGGCGGGGGCGGGAGTACGCGCCCGCGGTGCGGGGGACCGCTCTGGTGGTCGACGACGACCCCGCGCGGCGGTCCGCGTGTGCGCCCGGGGGCGCGGTGTTCGAGACGTTCGCCCGCCTCGTCGCGGACGGGGTCCGGCCCACCACCGTTCTGGCGAGCAGGGCTGACGACTCTGCGCATCTGGCTGCGCGGGGTATCACGGAGGTTGTGCGGGCGAGGGAGGTCGGCTAGGTCGAAGAAGGGGTTCTTTCCCCGATCCCGCCCCTTCCCGGCTGTATCTATTGGCGGCCCCGCCGCGCAGGGGGCTCCGCCCCCAGACCCCCGCTCCTCAAACGCCGGAGGGCTGAAGGAATCAGCCTGTGCGGCGGTTGAGGACGAACTCGGCGCAGCCGGTGATCAACGGTACGCGGGCCGGGGAGATGAACCGCCCCCCTCACCCGCACCCCACACACAAACGGAGAGCACCATGCACGACGACCGCACCCTCGTGGAAGCCCGCCTCAAGCGCGTCCTCGACGAGCGCATCCGCCCCGCCGTCTACCCCGAGTCCATCCCCCTGGACATCGCCGTATGGACCGCCCCCGGCGAGCCCGTGCCGGTCGAAGAGGGCCTCGCCGCCACCCCCGAGCCGACCAGGGCGGGCGCCGCCTGGGGCGCCCCCTGGTCCACCAGTTGGTTCCAGGTGACGGGCACCGTGCCCACGGAATGGGCGGGGAAGACCGTCGAGGCCATCCTCGACCTCGGCTTCGACGAGAACATGCCCGGCTTCCAGTGCGAAGGCCTGGTCTACCGCCCCGACGGCACCCCGGTGAAGGGCCTCAACCCCCGCAACCAGTGGGTGCGGATCGCCGCCCCGGCGACCGGCGGCGAAGACGTCAAGCTGCACATCGAGGCCGCGTCCAACCCTGTCATCCTCGACTACCACCCCTTCCTGCCCACGCAGCTCGGCGACAAGGAGACGGCAGGCAGCGAGCCCCAGTACAAGCTCGCCCGCATGGACCTCGCCGTCTTCGACGAGACCGTGTGGCAACTGGTCATCGACCTCGAAGTGCTCGGCGAGCTCATGCTGGAGCTTCCGGAGGACTCCGGGCGCCGCTACGCCGTCGTACGTGCCATCGGCCGCGCCCTGGACGCCGTAGACCTCCAGGACGTGAACGGTTCGGCGCCCGCGGCCCGCGCCGAGCTCGAAGGCGTCCTGACCAGCCCCGCCGAACCCTCGGCCCACCGCATCAGCGCCGTAGGCCACGCGCACATCGACTCCGCGTGGCTGTGGCCGTTGCGCGAGACGGTGCGCAAGGTCGCGCGTACGACGTCGAACATGACCGCGCTCATCGAGGACGAGCCGGACTTCGTCTTCGCGATGTCGCAGGCGCAGCAGTGGGCGTGGGTCAAGGAGCACAGGCCCGAGGTGTGGGCGAAGGTGAAGAAGGCGGTCGCGGACGGGCGGTTCGTGCCCGCGGGCGGCATGTGGGTCGAGTCGGACACGAACATGCCGGGTTCGGAGGCGATGGCCCGCCAGTTCGTGCACGGCAAGCGGTTCTTCCTGGACGAGTTCGGCATCGAGAACGACGAGGCGTGGCTGCCCGACACCTTCGGCTTCGCCGCCGGTCTTCCGCAGATCATCAAGGCGGCAGGATCCAAGTGGTTGCTGACACAGAAGATCTCCTGGTCGCAGACCAACCGCTTCCCGCACCACACGTTCAACTGGGAGGGCATCGACGGCACCAGGATCTTCACGCACTTCCCGCCCGTCGACACCTACAACTGCTCGATGAAGGGCAGCGAGATCGCCCACGCGGCGAAGAACTTCAAGGACAAGGGAGTCGCCCGGCACTCCCTGGCGCCGACCGGCTGGGGCGACGGAGGCGGCGGCACCACCCGCGAGATGATCGCGAAGGCGGGACGCCTCCGTGACCTGGAGGGTTCCGCGACCGTCGAGTGGGAGACCCCCGCCGCCTTCTTCGAGAAGGCCGAGGCGGAGTACCCGAACGCCCCCGTCTGGGTGGGCGAGCTGTACCTGGAGCTGCACCGCGCCACCCTCACCAGTCAGGCGGGCACCAAGCAGGGCAACCGCCGCAGCGAGCACCTGCTCCGGGAGGCGGAGCTCTGGGCGGCCACGGCGGCGGTCCGGGCGCCGGAGTTCGCCTACCCCTACGAGGAGTTGGACCGCATCTGGAAGACGGTCCTGCTCCACCAGTTCCACGACATCCTGCCCGGTTCGTCCATCGCCTGGGTGCACAGGGAGGCGCGTGCGACGTACGCGGCCGTCGCCGACGAGCTGAACGGCATCATCGATGCGGCCCAGCGCGCACTGGCGGGCGACGGCGGCAGTACGGGCACCCTCGTCTTCAACTCCACCCCGCACACCCGGGACGGCGTGCCCGCGGGCGGCGCTCGCCCCGCCGCCATCGACGGCCAGTCGGCGATCGCCTCGCGCGCCGACGGCGGTTACGTCCTCGACAACGGCCTGCTGCGGGTGGAGATCGACGCGCGCGGCCTGATCGTCTCGGCGTACGACATCGTGGCCGACCGGGAGACCGTCGCACCCGGCCAGGCGGCGAACCTGCCGCAGATCCACGCCGACTTCCCGAACATGTGGGACGCGTGGGACGTCGACGAGTTCTACCGGAACACGGTCACCGATCTCACGGAGGCGGACGAGATCGAGGCGGGCGAGGACGGCACGTCGGTCCGTGTCGTGCGGACCTTCGGCGACTCGCGGCTCACGCAGGTGCTCTCCCTGGCGCCCGGCTCCATGCGCCTGGACATCGACACGGAGGTCGACTGGCACGAGACGGAGAAGTTCCTGAAGCTGGCGTTCCCGCTGGACATCCACGCGGAGCGGTACGCCTCGGAGACGCAGTTCGGCCACTTCTACCGGGCCACGCACACCAACACGAGCTGGGAGGCCGCCAAGTTCGAGGCGTGCAACCACCGCTTCGTGCACATGGAGGAGCCGGGATGGGGTGTCGCCCTCGTCAACGACTCGACGTACGGCCATGACGTGACGCGTACGGTGCGCGCGTCGGACGCCGGTACGACCACGACGGTGCGCGCCTCGCTCCTGCGCGCCCCGCGCTTCCCCGACCCCGAGACGGACCAGGGAGTCCACCGCTTCCGGCACGCGCTCGTGCCGGGGGCGGGGATCGGCGACGCGGTGCGGGAGGGCTACTGGATCAACCTTCCCGAGCGGCGGATCACCGGCGGCGCGGAGGTGGCGCCGCTGGTGACGGTCGACAACGACGCCGTGGTCGTCACGGCGGTCAAGCTCGCCGACGACGGCAGCGGTGACGTGGTCGTCCGTTTCCACGAGTCGCGCGGTGGCCGGGCCAAGGCGACGCTGGCCGCGGGCTTCCCGGTCGGCACCGTAGAGGTGACGGACCTCCTTGAGCGGCCCCTCGCGGACGCCGTCGCGCCGGAGCGCTCGGGTGACGGTGTCGCGCTGACGCTGCGGCCGTTCGAGCTGATGACTTTGCGGCTGACGCGGGCGTGATGTCTCGCTGACCAGAGGCTGAGAAGAGGGAGCAGCGCTCAGGCGCCGGACGGGGTGGTGGATCCAGCCCGTCCGGCGCCTGCGTCGTCGTGCCCCGGGGCATCACCGGGGCATCACCGGGACACACTGACCGGCATGCCTGTCCCGCTGCGTCACCTCGTCATCGACGCCCATGATCTGCCCGCCCTGGCCCGGTTCTGGGCCGAGGCGCTGGGCTGGTGGATCCTGTCCGAGCGGGAACGGGAACGGGAACGGGAGGTGGTGATCGGACCGGACGAGACCGCGCCCGTGGGCATCTGCTTCCTGCCGGTGAGGGACCGCGAGGTCGTCAAGAACCGTCCGCATCTCGATCTGACGACTGCCGCGGCGGATCGGGACGAGGAGATCGGGCGGCTGCTTGCGCCGGGTGCCCGCAGGGCGGAGGCCGGGCGGAGCGGTGCGGAGTCATGGACGTGCTGGCCGACCCGGAGGGGAACGAGTTCTGCGTGGTCCGCCCGAAGGAGACCCTCATCGGCTAGGACGTCCTACCCGTCCAGCTGCGCCCGCATCCACTCCTCGACCTCACCCACGTGTGCCGCCGCCGCGGCTCTGGCCGCCTCCGGGTCCCGGGCGACCAGGGCCCGGTGGATGCGGGCGTGCTCCCGGCGGGTGCGTTCGAAGGCGCCCTCCTCCTGGTAGCCGCGCCACACCCGCGCGCGGAACGTGCGTGAGGACAGGCCCTCCAGGATCGCCGCCATCGTGTCGTTGCCCGCGGCGAAGGCGATCGTGCGGTGGAACGCCAGGTCGTGGGAGAGGATCTCCTCCGGGTCCTCCGTGGCGTTCATCGCCTCCAAGTGCTTTGCCACGTCAGCCAGTTGATCGGCCGAGATGCGGGCCGCCGCCAGCGCCGTCGCCGTGGATTCGAGGACCCGGCGTACCTCCAGGAGTTCCACGAGCCGGGGTCCGCGTGACAGGTCGGCCACGACGCCGAAGGTCTCCAGGAGGTCACCGGCCTCCAGTTGAGTGACGTAGATGCCCGAGCCGTGCCGGGCCTCCAGGACGCCCATCACCGTGAGCGCGCGAATCGCCTCCCGCATCGAACTCCGCGAGATGCCGAGCCGCGTGGCCAGGTCCCGCTCCGTCGGCAGCCGCTCGCCCGGTTCGAGTCGGCCCTCGCCGATCATCGCCTTGATCTGCTCGATGGCCCGCTGCGTCACGGTGCCCTTCTGCGGGGCGGTCTGGTCCACGTAACGCTCCTCCACTAGCCGGCTGCGCCGCAGTCTAATCAGAGATGTGGTCGGACCACTACGGCCTGAAACTAGGAAAACTTGGCGTCGAGGGGTGTTGTGAGCGCCAAGTGGTCTGATAAATATTCGCCCATCAGTCGCTGGGGCTCACTGAGTCCCGCCAGAACGCAACCAGGACTTCGCCCGATTCACGCTCGATGAGGAGCCGTCAGATGGCCGGCAGAACAGTGCGCAACAGGTCCAGCAGGGCAGGGATTTCGCGAGCGGCGCGGATCGCCGCCGCGGCGGCCTGCGCGTCCCTCGTGCTCACGGCATGTGGCAGTACGAAGGACAGTGCGGCGCCCGCGGGCGGCGAAGGCGGCGGAGAGGGCAAGGTCGGGGTGATCCTGCCCCTGCTGACCTCACCGTTCTGGCAGTCGTACAACGACTACGTACCCAAGATGGCGAAGTCCGGGGATGTCGACGCGCTGAAGACGGTCAACTCCAACAGCGATCCCTCGCAGCAGATCACCGACATCAACAACCAGCTCAACCAGGGGGTCAAGGGGCTGGTCGTCGCGCCCCTCGACAGCGCCGCGATCTCCGCCGGGCTCGACCAGGCCGAACGCAAGGGCGTGCCCGTGGTCGCCGTCGACGTGGCCCCCGAGAAGGGCAAGGTCGCGATGGTGGTGCGGGCCAACAACGTCGCGTACGGCGAGAAGGCCTGTGACTACCTCGGCGAGCAGGTCAAGACCGGCAAGGTCGTCCAGATCATGGGAGACCTCGCCTCCGTCAACGGCCGAGAGCGTTCCGAGGCGTTCCGCACCTGCGTGAAGAAGAAGTACCCGAAGCTCAAGGTCCTGGAGATCCCCGCCAAGTGGGAGTCCGACACGGCCGCCTCGAAGCTGGACACGCTGCTCAACTCCAACCCCGACATCGAGGGCATCTACATGCAGGCGGGCGGCGTCTACCTCGCCCCCACCCTGCAGACCCTGAAGTCCAAGGGAATGCTGAAGAAGGCGGGCCAGAAGGGGCACATCACCGTCATCTCCAACGACGGCATCCCGCAGGAGTTCGACGCCATCCGCAAGGGCCAGATCGACGCCACGGTGTCGCAGCCCGCCGACGCGTACGCCAAGTACGGGATGTTCTACATCAAGGCCGCCATGAACGGGAAGAAGTTCAAGCCCGGTCCGACCGACCACGACTCCACCATCGTGAAGCTGCCCAGCGGCATTCTCGAGGACCAGCTGCCCGCTCCGCTGGTCACCAAGGAGAACGTGGACGACTCCAAGCTGTGGGGCAACACGGTCAAATGAGTACGCCGATGACCAAGCCCCCCGCGCCAGGGCCGACAGCGCCGACCGCGCTCGTCGAAGCCACCGGCATAGCCAAGCGGTACGGACCCACCGTCGCGCTGCGGGACGGACAGCTGACCGTCCTGCCCGGTGAGTCCCACGCCCTCGTCGGCCGCAACGGCGCGGGCAAGTCCACCCTCGTCACCATCCTCACCGGACTCCAGGCCCCGGACGCGGGCACCGTCCTCTTCGACGGCGAGCCCGCACCACCGCTCACCGACCGCGACGCCTGGCGCCGCAAGGTGGCCTGCGTCTACCAGAAGCCCACCGTGGTGCCCGACCTCACCGTCGCCGAGAACCTCTTCATCAACCGGCAGCCACAAGGGCGCGGCGGCTTCATCAGCTGGCGCAAGCTGCGCACTCAGGCAGCCGAGGTGCTCGACACCTGGGACGTGCGGGTCGACCCGGAAGCGCGCACCGCCGACCTCAAGGTCGAGGACCGCCAAATGGTGGAGATCGCGCGGGCGTTGAGCTTCGGGGCCCGGTTCATCGTCCTGGACGAGCCCACCGCGCAGCTCGACAACCGCGAGATCGAGCGGCTCTTCACGCGCATGCGGGCGCTCCAGGAGTCCGGCGTCACCTTCCTCTTCATCTCGCACCACCTCCAGGAGGTGTACGAGGTGTGCCAGACCGTCACCGTCCTGCGCGACGCCCGCTGGATCACCACCGCGCCCGTCGCTGAACTGCCGCGTGCCGCTCTTGTCGAGGCCATGGCGGGCGAGGCGGCCCTGAGGGACCAGGCCGCTGCCGAGGAGTCCGTCGTGCGCACCGATGTCCCGGCCGACGCACCGGTGATGCTCGACGTCAAAGGCCTCACCAGCGAGTCGTACACGGATATCGACCTGACCGTCCGCAAGGGCGAGGTCGTCGGCCTCGCCGGATCCAGCGGCAGCGGCAAGATCAACCTCGCCGAGACCATCGCGGGGCTGCACATGCCGGACGGCGGCAGTGCTGAGCTCGATGGCAGGCGGCTTCCGTTCGGGGACGTGACCGCGGCTCTGCGGGCCGGCGTCGGCTGCGTGCCGCGCGACCGGCACGACCAGGGCCTGGTCTTCGGGATGACGATCGGCGACAACGCCACGATGACCGTGCTCGACCGGCTCGGTAAGTACGGCTTCGTCGGCACCGAGCGCAAGCGCGGCTTCGCCGAGGAGCTCATCGACCGCCTCGACATCCATGCCGAGGGCCCCGATCAGCCCGTGTCCGACCTCTCCGGAGGCAATGCCCAGAAGGTCGTCATGGCGCGGGCGCTCGCCTCCGACCCCCGACTCCTCGTCCTCATCAACCCCACCGCGGGCGTGGATGTGAAGTCCAAGGAGTCACTGCTCGCCCGCATGGACAACGCCCGCGAGGACGGCACCGCCGTCCTCGTCGTCTCCGACGAGCTCGACGACCTGCGGCGCTGCGACCGCGTCCTGGTCCTCTTCCACGGCCGGGTCGTCGCGGAGCACGCGGCGGGCTTCAACGACCACGACCTGATCGCGTCAATCGAGGGGGTCGGCCGGACGAGCCCCGAAAGCGGCGCGGGGAACGGCGCGACAGGCCCCCACCGGCCCGCGGCCGAGGCACAAGGAGACCACCATGGCTGACATCAAGGCCCCAGCCGCGCAGGCTGCCCCCGCACCGAAGCGCACCGCCGAGAGCCGCGCCGCGAGGAGCATCGTCCTTCGCCGCGCACGCGAACTGGCCCTGGTACCGGCCCTGTTGCTCCTGATGCTGCTCGGTACCCTGGTCAACGACTCGTTCCTCACGGAACGCAACCTCATCTCCATCCTCGGCGCCTCCGCCGCCCTCGCGATGGTCGTGCTCGCCGAGTCTCTCGTCCTGATCACGGGCAAGTTCGACCTGTCCCTCGAATCGGTCGTCGGTATCGCGCCCGCCGTCGGCGCGCTGCTCGTACTGCCCGCCGCACAGGCGGGGTTCGGTACCGAGATGCCCGCCGCCGTGGCGCTGCTCGCGATCCTCGTCGTCGGCGCGGTCATCGGCGCCTTCAACGGCATCCTCGTGGTGAAGCTCAAGCTCAACGCGTTCATCGTCACGCTCGCCATGCTGATCGTGCTGCGCGGACTGCTCGTCGGCGCGACCGAGGGCAAGACGCTCTTCGGTATGCCCGACGCCTTCTACACCCTCGCCACCTCGACGTTCCTGACCATCCCGCTCTCGGTGTGGCTGGCCGCGGTCTCCTTCGGCATCGCGGGCTTCGTCCTCAAGTACCACCGGGTGGGGCGCGCCCTGTACGCGATCGGCGGCAACGCGGACGCGGCACGCGCCGCCGGTATCCGCGTCGAGCGCGTGATGCTCGGTGTGTTCGTCGTCGCCGGTGTCCTCGCCGCCGTCGGCGGACTCATGCAGACCGGCTACGTCGGCGCGATCAACGCCAACCAGGGCCAGAACATGATCTTCACCGTGTTCGCGGCCGCGGTCATCGGCGGCATCAGCCTCGACGGCGGCAAGGGCACCATGTTCGGCGCCCTCACCGGCGTCCTGCTGCTCGGCGTCGTACAGAACCTGCTCACTCTCGCCCAGGTGCCGTCCTTCTGGATCCAGGCCATCTACGGCGGAATCATCCTGGTCGCCCTGATGATCGCGCGCGTCACCACCGGTCGCGCACAGGACTGACCCCGCTCTGGGTTCCCCGCCTCCTTGCCCCTTTCCGGAAAGGCCTCCCGTGTCCCCGACTCCAGCCCGCATCACCGCGGTTGACACTTACGACGTACGGTTCCCGACCTCACGGGAGCTGGACGGATCCGACGCGATGAACCCGGACCCCGACTACTCCGCCGCCTATGTGGTCCTTCGCACCGACGCCGACGATGGCCTGGAGGGGCACGGCTTCACGTTCACCATCGGGCGCGGCAACGACGTCCAGGTCGCCGCGATCCGGTCCCTGCGCCACCACGTGCTCGGCCGGTCCGTCGAGGAACTCAGCGCCGATCCGGGGACGTTGAACCGCGACCTGATCGGGGACAGCCAGTTGCGCTGGCTCGGGCCCGAGAAGGGCGTGATGCACATGGCCATCGGGGCCGTCGTCAACGCGCTCTGGGACCTGGTGGCCAAGCGGGCACGAAAGCCGCTGTGGCGGTTCCTGGCCGACGCCGAGCCCCAGTGGCTGGTCTCCCAGATCGACTTCCGCTACATCGCCGACGCCCTCACCCCTCAAGAGGCCCTGGACATGCTCCAGTTGGGGCGCGGAGGAGCCGTAGAACGGGAAGCCCTGCTGCGGGAGCGAGGCTTCCCCGGATACACGACCTCACCCGGCTGGCTCGGCTACTGCGACGAGAAGCTGACCCGCCTCGCCCGCCAGGCCGTGGCCGACGGCTTCACCCAGATCAAGCTGAAGGTGGGGGCGGACCTGGCGGACGACGTACGCCGCTGCCGTACCGCCCGCGAGGCGATCGGGCCCGGCATCCGGATGGCGATCGACGCCAACCAGCGCTGGAACATCGACGAAGCCGTCCAATGGACCCGCGCCCTGGCCGAGTTCGACCCGTACTGGGTCGAGGAGCCCACAAGTCCCGACGACGTCCTGGGCCACGCGGCGATCCGCGAGGCGGTCGCCCCGGTCAAGGTCGCCACCGGCGAGCACGTACAGAACCGCATCGTCTTCAAACAGCTTCTCCAGGCGGGCGCGATCGACGTCCTGCAGATCGACGCGGCCCGCGTCGGCGGAGTGAACGAAAACCTGGCGATCCTGCTGCTCGCGGCCAAGTTCGGCGTCCCGGTCTGCCCGCACGCGGGTGGCGTGGGCCTGTGCGAACTCGTCCAGCATCTGTCGATGTTCGACTACGTGGCGCTCGCCGGAACCACCGAGAATCGCGTCATCGAGTACGTCGATCACCTCCACGACCACTTCATCGACCCGGTCGTGCTGCGCGATGGCCACTACATGGCGCCCACCGCACCGGGCTTCTCGGCCGCCATGCGGGCCGAGTCGCTCGCCGAGTTCACCTATCCGGACGGCGCCTTCTGGGCCGCCGACCTCGCACCCGGCAATCTCGCACCCGGCAACCACGCACACGGCAAAGGAGCAGCCGCATGACGGACGTCCAGGACTTTGAGGGCCTGAAGGCCCTGGTCACGGGTGGAGCCTCCGGCATCGGACGGGCGACGGCCGAACTGCTCGCCGCGCGCGGCGCCCAGGTGGCGGTGCTCGACCTCGACCCGGCCGGCGTGGAGAAGCCGCTCACCGGCTACCGCGCCGACGTCTCGGACGACGCCTCGGTGCGCGAAGCCGTCGCCGCCGCCGCGGCCGGCCTCGGCGGACTCGACGTACTGATCAACAACGCGGGGATCGGCGCTCAGGGCACCGTCGAGGACAATGACGACACCCAGTGGCACAAGGTGCTCGACGTGAACGTCCTCGGCATCGTACGCACCACCCGCGCCGCCCTGCCGCACCTGCGTGTCTCCACCCGCGCTGCGATCGTCAACACCTGCTCGATCGCCGCGACCGCGGGCCTGCCGCAGCGTGCCCTGTACTCGGCGTCGAAGGGCGCGGTGCTCTCCCTCACGCTCGCCATGGCGGCAGATCACGTGCGTGAGGGGGTGCGCGTCAACTGCGTCAACCCCGGCACCGTGGACACCCCGTGGGTCGGCCGCCTCCTGGACGCCGCGCCCGACCCGGCGGCCGAGCGTGCCGCTCTCGCCGCACGCCAGCCGACCGGGCGCCTCGTCCGTGCGGACGAGGTCGCGGGCGCCATCGCCTACTTGGCCAGCCCCCTCTCCGGCGCCACCACCGGCACCGCGCTCGCCGTGGACGGCGGAATGCAGGGCTTGCGGCTGCGGCCGGCGGGCCGGTGAGCGGCATACCCCGGCGCACGCTGGGGCTCGGCGGCGTCGAGGTGACCGAGCTGTCCTTCGGCGCCGCCGGCCTCGGCAACCTCTACACGCCGATCACCGACGAGGAGGCGGTCGCGGCGCTCGACGCGGCTTGGGACGAGGGCATCCGCTACTTCGACACGGCACCGCACTACGGCATCGGCCTCTCCGAGCGCAGGCTGGGCGAGGCGCTGCGGGCGCGCCCCCGGGAGACGTACACGCTCTCGACCAAGGCGGGCCGACTCCTCGAAGAGCGTCTCCCCGAAGCAGTGCCGGGGCCGGTGGCCGACGGCCTCGACCACGGCTTCGCCGTGCCCGCGACGCACCGCCGCGTCTGGGACTTCAGCGCGGACGGCATTCGCCGCTCCCTGGAGGCGAGCCTGACCCGCCTGGGCCTCGACCGCGTCGACATCGTCTACCTCCACGACCCGGACGACCACGCGGAACAGGCCTTCCGGGAGGGCTACCCGGCTCTGGAGCGGCTGCGCTCCGAAGGTGTCATCGGCGCGATCGGCGCGGGCATGAACCAGACGGCGATGCTCACCCGCTTCGTCCGGGACACGGACGTCGACGCCGTGCTGTGCGCGGGCCGCTACACGCTCCTGGACCAGAGCGCCCTGACCGACCTGCTCCCGGCGGCGCAGGAGCGCGGCAGGGCGGTGGTGATCGGCGGTGTCTTCAACTCGGGTCTGCTGGCCGACCCTAGACCCGGTGCGACCTACGACTACACGACCGCGCCCCGCGCCCTCCTGGACCGCGCCCGCCACCTGAAGGCGATGGCGGAGCGGCACGGCACCACGTTGCGTGCGGCGGCCCTGGCCTTCCCCCTGGCCCACCCGGCGGTGGCCACCGTCCTCGTCGGCGCCCGCTCGCCGTACGAGGTCCGTGACGCGGCGGCGCAGTTCTCGGCCGCCGTCCCCGCCGGCTTCTGGCAGGAGGCCCGCGCCGAGGGGCTGCTGCCCGCCCACGTACCCGTACCCGTTCTGCCCGGAGAGGATCCCGAGTGAGAATCGCCCTGCACACCAAGGTCCGAGCCGACCGCCTCGCCGAGTACGACGCCGCGCACCGCGAGGTGCCCGCCGAGCTGGTCGCCGCCATCCGGTCGGCGGGCGCCACATCCTGGACGATCTGGCGCAGCGGCACCGATCTCTTCCACGTCCTGGAGTGCGAGGACTACGCCCGTATGCTCGCCGAGCTGGACAAGTTGCCGGTCAACATCGCCTGGCAGGCGCGCATGGCCGAACTCCTCGACGTCGTGCACGACTACTCGGCCGAGGGCGCGGAGGCAGGACTCCCCGTCGTATGGGAGCTGCCGTGACATCGAATGCCGGGACACCGCACCTCGTCGACTCGCACCACCATGTGTGGGACCTCGCCGTACGCGACCAGGGATGGATCACCGGTGAGGCGCTCGCGCCGATCCGCCGGAACTTCTCGCTCGCCGATCTTCTGCCCCAGGCCCGCGCCGCAGGCGTGGCCGCGACCGTGCTCGTCCAGACGGTCTCCGTCGCCGAGGAGACCCCCGAGTTCCTCGCTCTGGCGGCGGACAGCGACCTCGTGGCGGGTGTCGTCGGGTGGACCGACCTCACCCGCCCCGATGCCACCGATACGCTCGCGGGGCTGCGTCAACTCCCGGGCGGGCAGCACCTCGTAGGAATTCGGCACCAGGTCCAGGGCGAGCCCGACCCGAAGTGGCTGCTGCGGCCCGACGTGCGCCGCGGCCTGGCCGCCGTCGGCGCGGCGGGTCTCGCCTACGACCTCGTCGTCCTGCCCCACCAGCTCCACGCCTGCGTCAAGGCCGCCCAGGAGCACCCCGAACTCACTTTCGTCCTGGACCACCTGGGCAAGCCGCCCATCGCATCCGGCGCCCTCGAACCCTGGGCCACCGCAGTCCGCTCGCTCGCCGCGCTCCCCAACACCGTCTGCAAGCTCTCCGGTCTGGTCACCGAGGCGGACTCCAAGACCTGGACGGTTAACGACCTGCGTCCGTACGCGGACACCGTCCTGGACGCCTTCGGTCCTGACCGGCTCATGTTCGGCTCGGACTGGCCTGTCTGCACCCTGGCCGCCACGTATGCCGAAGTCGTCGACTCCGCACGGCGGTTGACCGAGTCGCTGAGCGGCAGCGAGCGCGCCGCCCTGTTCGCCGGGACCGCCGCTCGCGTCTACCGCCTCTGACTCTCAGCGCGGTGCGTCGACCCGCGTCGGCGGCAGGAACTCCCGCACGTACGTCCGCTCCCAGCACGCGCCCGTCTCGCGCAGCTCACGCCAGGTCGTGTAGCGGTAGCGGTACAGGCGGGCGCGGATGTACGCGGGAGGCGCGTCCGGCGGGAACGGGACGTGGCGAAGCAGCCGCAAGGTGTCCCGGTCACCGTCCAGGAGCCGCTCGATCAGCGGGCCGAACCACGGCCTCGCGTACGCCGGGGAGAGCGCGGCGAACCACATCATCCAGTCGAGCCGCAGGTGGTACGGCGCGAACTGCCGCGGCCAGCGGCGCACATCACCCGGCTTCCCCTTGAACTCGTACTCCCGCCACTCGGAATCCTGGCGGGGTGTCGCATCCGCGGTGCCCTCGATGACCACTTCCTGGCGTACGCGGCTGACGCTGCCGAACGCTCCGTACGCGTTGACGAGATGGAGGGGGTCGAAGGAGTAGTTCATGATCTGCCGCCGCGAGAACAGGTTGCGCGTGGGCCGGTGACTCAGGGCCAGGAGCAGGACGGTCACCGCGATGACCACCACCTCGTACCAGAGCGGCGGGGGAGCGGGGGAGTCCGACGGCGCTCCCGCTGCCCCGAAGTCCAGGACGGACACGGCGAGCACGATCGTCATCCAGTTGAGCCAGGCGAAGTTCCCCGAGAGGACCAGCCACAACTGAGTGGCGATCATGACGCAGGCCGCCGCCGTCGCGATCGGCTGCGGTGTGAAGAGCAGTACAGGGACGACGAGTTGGGTGAAGTGGTTCGACGCGACCTCCACCCGGTGGGCGGGCTTGGGCAGATGGTGGAAGAACCAGCTCAACGGGCCCGGCATCGGCTGTGTCTCGTGGTGGAAGTCCAGGCAGGTGAGCTTCCGCCAGCACGCGTCGCCGCGCATCTTGATCAGTCCGGCCCCGAATTCGACGCGGAACAGCACCCAGCGCAGCAGGAAAAGGACGAGCACCGGCGGTGCCGTCTCGTCGTTGCCGAGGAAGACGGCGAGGAAGCCCACCTCCAGGAGCAGCGACTCCCAGCCGAAGCCGTACCAGCTCTGCCCGACGTTCACGATCGAGAGATACAGGGCCCACGGCACGAGCCAGAGCAGCATGCCGCCCCACAGGGGGAGGCGGCTGTCGGCGCCCGCGAGCAGTGCGAGGGCGCAAGCGCAGCCCGTCCACGCGACGAGGGCGAAGAAGCGGTCCGAGTAGTGGAGCTGGAAGAGGCTCGGTGCTTTACGGAACGGCACGCGCTCGACGTAGCGCGGCACCGGAAGCATGCCGCGTTCCCCGATCAGCGCACGGAACTGCAGCACCGCGCCCAGGAACGCGACGAGGTAGACCGCGGCGAGAGCCCGCTGGAAGACGAGGCGGCCGAGCCAGTACTGATCTGCGGTGAACCACTCCACAGGACCATCTTGGGCCCAACCGGCCCGGCGCCCCAGGGCGCACCCCTCGTCCGTCACCCGTTCGCCACAGTCCCCGCCGGCCGGCGCTCCCTCGCCCGGCGTGCGCGCTCGCGCCCGACGGCGAAGAATCAGGAAGTGTCATGACGCCCACGTCACTGCCGGACGACTGGCCAGCGGATCCACGGTCGATCCTGGCGTCCAACCGCACAGGCTGCTTCGACTGGGACCTCGACAGTCGCCTGCTGCATTTCGACGCCTCGGCACTGGACGTCTTCGACATGCGGGCCGACGAGTTCGACGGCCGCCCGGAGACCCTCGCGATCAGGGTCTCCGCAGCCGAGTCGCACCGCCTCGACGCCCTTGTCTCGCAGGCGCTGAAGGACGGCAGCGAGACCTACGGCGTCTACTTCCGCGTACAGCCGCGCGAGGGCGGCCTGCGCTGGACCCATACCCAGGGGTTCATCCACCGTGACGGGACGGGCCGTCCGTACCGCATCGTGGGCGTCGTCCGCGACGCCACGCAGGAACTGGGCGACAGCACGGCCCGGCACCAGCGCGCCGACGAGGAGGAGGACAGGCGCCGCCGTACGAGCATCGTGCAGGGCACCACGGTGGCCCTCGCGCACGCCCGTACCGTCCGGGACGTCATCGACGTACTCAAGGACACCCACGGCCTGGCGCACCTGGGAGCCTCGAACCTGGTCATGGCACTGGTCGAGGCCGGGCGGATCCGCCTGGTCGCGGAGGGACCCGAGGGCAGCTTCGTGCCGGGCACCAAGTTCACGCGGATCGACGAGCGGTATCCGATGAGCGACGCCGTGCGCACGCTCTCGCCGCGCTTCATCGAGACGGACGCGGAGTTCGCCGCCTCGTACCCGGAGCTCTGGCCGCACATCGACAAGCTGGGCATCAGATCGGCCGCGTACCTGCCGCTGATCGCGCAGGCCAGGCCGATCGGTGTGCTCGGCCTGCTCTACCGGGACAAGACCGGCTTCACCGAGGAGGAGCGCGACGTCCTGGTCGCTTTGAGCAGCGGTATCGCGCAGAGCCTGCAGCGCGCCATGTTCTACGAGCAGGAGAAGGATCTCGCCCAGGGCCTCCAGCAGGCGATGCTGCCGCGCACCATCCCCGGTGTGCCAGGCGCCGACATCGCGGTCCGTTACCGCTCGGCGGCCCTCGGCCGGGACATCGGCGGCGACTGGTACGACGTGATCCCGCTGCCCGGCGGACGTGTAGGGGCGGTCATCGGAGACGTACAGGGCCATGACACGCACGCGGCGGCCGTCATGGGGCAGCTGCGCATCGTGCTGCGCGCCTACGCCGCCGAGGGGCACCCGCCCGCCACCGTGATGGCCCGCGCCTCGGGGTTCCTGCACGAGCTGGACACCGATCGCTTCGCCACCTGCCTCTACGCGGAGGCCGACCTGACGACAGGGGTCGTCCAGCTGGTGCGGGCAGGACACATCGACCCGCTCCTGCGGCATGCCGACGGGAGCTGCCGCAGGGTGCCGGTCGACGGCGGTCTGCCGCTGGGCCTCTCGGCCGAGTTCGGCGGCCTCGACTACCCGGTCACCACCTTCGAGCTCGACGCGGGCCAGACCCTGCTGCTCTTCACCGACGGCCTCATCGAGGAGCCGGGCGTCGATCTGGGCGACGGGATGCGGGCTCTGGGCGAGCTCGCCCGCACGGGCCCTCGCGACCTGGAGCAGCTCGCCGACCGCCTCTGCTCGATCGTCGACGAGCGGGGCGGGGAGGACGACGCGGCGCTGCTGCTCCTGCGCCGCCGCATGATCGACGCGCCCCGGTCCGGCGGCCGCCTCCAGCAGCATGTCGGCCCCGGGGATCCGGAGGCGCTCGCCGAGGCACGGCACATGATCCGCACGGCGGTACGTGCCTGGGGCGCCCGGGAGCGCGCCGACGAGATCGAGCTGGTGGCGGACGAGGTGATCACCAACGCCCTGATGCACACCGATGGCGCGGCGATCGTCACCCTGCGGGGCATCAGTGGCAGCGACCGGCGCCTGCGCGTCGAGGTCGAGGACTCCTCCAGCGCACTGCCGCGGCGCAGGGAGGCGGGGGAGTCGGGGGTGTCGGGGCGGGGGCTCCTTCTGGTGGACATGCTGGCGGACGTGTGGGGTGTCGAGTCGCGAGGCAGCGGCAAGTGCGTGTGGTGCGAGTTCGTCGTGCCCGCGCCGGGAAGCCGGGGGCAGGGGGAAGACAAGCATCAGGGCGCGCGGACGGCGCAGCCGGAACAACAGGGACAGGAGTGAGCGGATGCCGGAACTTCCCGAGGTCGAGGCGCTGCGTGCCTTCCTCACCGACCACATCGTCGGTTACGAGATCGTCCGGGTGCTGCCCGTGGCGATCAGCGTCCTGAAGACGTACGAGCCACCGCTGGCCGCCCTCGAAGGCCGCACCGTCACCGCTGTGGCGCGCCACGGCAAGTTCCTCGACCTCGACGCGGACGGCCTGCATCTGGTGACCCATCTCGCCCGCGCGGGCTGGCTGCACTGGAAGGACCGCCTCCCCGACGGCCCGCCACGCCCCGGTAAGGGCCCCCTCGCGCTGCGTGTCGCCCTGGAGACGGGCGAGGGCTTCGATCTGACGGAGGCGGGCACGCAAAAACGCCTCGCGGTGTACGTGACCGACGCCCCGGCAGAGATCCCGGGCATCGCCCGCCTCGGCCCCGACCCGCTGACGCCGGACTTCGACGAGGACCGCTTCGCCGGGCTCCTGGCGGGCGAACGCCGCCAGATCAAGGGCGCGTTGAGGGACCAGAGCTTCATCGCGGGCGTCGGTAACGCGTACAGCGACGAGGCCCTGCACGCGGCCCGGATGTCCCCGTTCAAGCTCACGTCGAGCCTCACGGAGGAGGACGTCCACGGGCTGTACGTGGCGTTGCGGGCCACCCTGACCGAGGCGGTGGAGCGCTCGCGCGGAGTGGCGGCGGGCCGCCTCAAGGCGGAGAAGAAGAGTGGCCTGCGGGTCCACGGCCGTACCGGTGAAACGTGCTTCGTGTGCGGTGACACCATCCGCGAGGTCTCCTTCAGCGATTCCTCGCTGCAGTACTGCCCCACGTGCCAGACGGGCGGGAAGCCGTTGGCGGACCGGAGGATGTCGCGGTTGCTGAAGTAGGCCTGTGCCGTGCGGAGTTCAGGGGCGGCGCAAGGTCAACAAGTGCTCTCCGTCGGTCGAGCGCACCTCGTAGCGGGCGATGTCCTCGCGGGGCATGGCCGCGCCGCCCCGCGTCGACAGACCCGCGGAGGGCCCGCCCGCGGATGTGGCGGCGGGCGCCTTCCACGTCGTCACCGTCTGCTCGGAGCCGTCGTCGCCCACGGCGACGAGCTGGCAGACACGGGCGCTGTACGGGTCGCGGATACGGAGCCCGATGTCCGTGCCCCAGTCGCGGCCCCGCGCGGTCAGGGTCGCCGAGACGCCGGTGCGGCCGTCCCGGGCGGTGATCTGTTCCGGGCCCGGCCCGTGGGCCCTCAGGACCGCCGTGACAGGGGCCGCGAGGGCGATCACGACGCTTGCCGCGACCGCGCACAGCCACCGTCTGCGACCGGTCCTGCGCAGCCGTCCGGTCTCGGTGAGGAGCCGGTCGGCCAGCCCGGGGCCCGGCACGGCCAGCGGTTCGACGTGGGGTGGCGTGAGGCGGTCGTACGCGGCCAACTGCCGCGCCGCCGGTTTGAGTTCGTCCACCAGGGCCTGACATGCGGGGCAGTCCATGAGGTGATCGTCGAAGCGGAAGGTGTCCGCCGCGTCGAGGACACCGAGCGCGTAGGCGCCGGCGTCGCGATGCCGCTCCAGGGGCCTCATGGTGTTCCTCGCGTGACGAGTTGGGCAGGGGGTGATTCCTGCCCTCCCGTACGCAATGGACCGACGAATCACTCAAGGCGTGGGACGCGAACACTCGTACGTGGCGCCGGAGAGTCGCTGTCGTGGCATCAGAACAGGTGGCCGGAACAGATGGCCGGAACAGGTGGTCGGAACGGGTGGTCAGAACAGATGGATCGCCAGGTGCCCCAGCGGCAGCCCCAGGCGCCACGCCGCGGTCCACACCTTGGGCCCGTCGTCCTCGCTGCCGGGGCCGCCGCCCGGCACCGAGTCCAGATCGGGGGCCAGCAGCTCCGTCTCCTCCAGCCATCGCCACGCCAGGTCGGCCAGTTCGAGGTCGGGCGCCGGTTCGCCCGAGGTGATCGCGTCGGCCCAGAGCACGGCCATCCGCTCACCGACCCAGTCCTGCCACGGCTGGTCGTACGCCGTCAGGGACAGCCAGGTCTCCAGCTGGGAGACCACGCGGATGCCCGACAGCTCGTTTTTCGTGTCGGAGAGGAAAATAGTCAGGGCCAGAGCATCACGCCCTGCGCGGTATTCGAAAGATGCCGGCGGCATCAAATCGCCGGTACGCAGTAATTCGTCCGCGATGTACTCGGCGTACAGCCATGCCATGGGCACGGCCAGTTCGCCGTCGCTTGGGCCTTCTGTGTTTCCCCGGCTTTCGTGCAGCATCCCGTCTCGCCTTCCTCCGATCCGTGCGCGTCGCCGGCCTCTGGCACCCCAATCCGGAACACGGATGAGGACAGCCGATTACCCGAAGGGTGCCCTGAGCAAGGCACTTTGCGAAGGCTTGACTTGGCCCCCGGTTTCGTCGCAGGTGGGGAGCCCTCTGTTCTTCGTGTCACATGGCCCGACGGTTTGACTCTGTTTCAGGGACTATGACGGCATTGCTACTTGACTCGACCTTGTGTCCGAATGTGGATTCATTTAGCCGATTATCCCCCATTCACGGAGACTGGTCGATGACGCAGCGCACATCACAGGGAACAGCTGTTCTGGCGGCGGTAATGATCGGAGCCGCTCTCGCCACGACCGCCGCCTGTACGGCGAATGAAAAGCCCGCGCGGGAGCCGAATCCGAAGAGACAGAGCGAAAAGCCTCCGGGCGGCGCACGAGGGGACGGCCGGGATGCTCCGCCCCCCGCGCCGTCGGCGGCAGGCGGTGGTCAGGACGCCCCCCGCGCCTTCACGCTCGTCGCCTCCGGGGACGTGCTCCCGCACTCCTCGATCATCAGCAGGGCCAACACCGACGCGGGCGGCGACGGCTACGACTTCGTGCCGATGCTCAAGGGGGTCGAACCCGTCGTGTCCAAGGCCGACCTGGCGATCTGTCACATGGAGACGGTCTACGGCGCGAACGGCGACTACACCGGCTACCCCAGCTTCAAGTCCCCGCCCCAGATCGCCCGCGCCCTGAAGGCCACCGGCTACGACGCCTGCTCCACGGCCTCCAACCACACGCTCGACGACGGCGCCGCGGGGGTGCGCCGGACCCTCGGCGCGCTCGACAAGGCAGGCGTCAAACACGCGGGTTCGGGCCGCACGGCCGCCGAGGGCAGATCCCCCGCCTGGCTGCGGGCGGGCGGCGCGAAGGTGGCGCAGCTCGCGTACACGTACGGCACGAACGGATATCCGCTGCCCAAGGGCAAGCCCTGGACGGTCAACCTCATGGAGCGCGACCGGATCATCTCGGACGCGCGCGCCGCCCGGAAGGCGGGCGCGGACGTGGTCGTGGTCTCCGTCCACTGGGGCACGGAGTGGCAGAACACCCCGGACCGCCGTCAGCTGAGCCTCGGCAAACAGCTCACGGCGTCCCGTACGCGGGGCCGAGCCGACATCGACCTGATCCTGGGCACCCACGCGCACGTCCCTCAGGCGTACGAGAAGGTCAACAAGACCTGGGTCATCTACGGCATGGGCGACCAGATCGCGGGCGAGATGATCAATCACGACGGCGAGAACGACCCGCGGGGCAACCAGAGCACCCTCGGCCGCTTCACCTTCGCCCCGCCCGCCGCCCCCGGCGGACGCTGGGAGGTCAAGAAGGCCGAGTTCATCCCCCAGTGGTTCAACACCGGCACGGGGCGCGCGACCAACCTGAACGCGGCACTGGCCCGCGGCGCGGACGTCGCCGACATCCGCGACCGGATCCGCCGCGTCGTCCTGAGCCGGGGGGCCGGGAAGGACGGCCTGGTGATGGGCGAGTAACCGGGGCGCGGCCCGAAGGATCCGCCCTGGGCGCACCTCGACGGCGCGGCGAGCACCGCCTTCCTGTCTGTGAGGCAGAACGGGCGGGGTGTGTCCGACATCGCCGAGACCGGGCTCCGCCGGGAGACCTTCCCGGCGGAGCCCGGTCCCCCGAGACCTTCCTGCCAGCCGTGGTCACCCGGGTCTCGACCGGTCTCGACCGACGTGCTGCCCGATGATGGTCAGTGAGTCCTGCGCCAACCGCTCACCCGACCCGCACCAGCCACCCTCGCCCGGGCTCCACCCGTATCGCCTCGCCCGCGGCGAACCTCCGCTCCGGCTGGAACCCCTCGATCTCGGGAGCGCAGGCGGCGACGGGACCGGAGTCCGTGGCGAGGACGACGTCCACCGCCTCCCGGGCCCAGGAGGCGAGCGCCGTCACGGTTCCTCCGGGACCCTCCCATGTGGTGGCAAGGACATCCTCCCGGCCGGTCCGCACCGGCGATGAGCCGGTGGCCCACCACCCCGTCATCTCCGCCTCCGGGAGCCGCAGTTGGTCGAAGGCCCGCCACAAGGGACGTACGTCCGTCATGGGCGCCCGCGCCGTCATCCCGAAGACGAGGCCGCGCCAGGGGTTTCCGCCGCCCTCCAGCATCTCGCCCATCAGGCCGAAGGGAACGCCCGAGATCTCGACGAGCCAGTACGCGGGATCACCCCCGGAGCCGTCCGCACCGTCAGAACCGTCGTAGTCGAAGAGCTCTCCCAGCCAGAGCCGATCGACGTACGGCAGCAGCTCCGCGTACAGATTGGCGCTGGAGGCGAACCCGTCCGGCTCGCGGAACTGGTTGCACGAGTGCAGATCGACCAGCGGCGGCGCCTCACCGGAAGCGGACAGGACCTTGCGGACCCGCTTCATGGTCGTCCGGTCGTACGCCACGTCGTCGAGATAGAGCCCGTCGATCCCGACGACCCGCCGCAGCCGCTCGATCCCGCTCACATAGGAGTTGTGCCACCGCGAGTCACCGGACGTGACGACCGCGACGTCCCCCACGTCGGGCGCCACCCACCCGGGCACATAGTCCCCGCCCAGATGCTCCCGCAGCCATGCGTGCCCACCCCCGGGCCCCGGCGCGAAGATCTCGTCTCCCAGTGACGCGAGGACGGGCAACTCCGGTGTGTGACGAGTCAGTTCGCGCACCGTGTCGTACACCTTCACCTGGATCCCGAGCCGGTGCGCCTCCTCGGTGTAGGAGTGCAGGGCGTCGGCGCCGAGGAGCGGGTCGTTGATGTACGGATTGGGTGGCGTCGCATGGTGCAGGTTGGCGACGTTCGCGCCGTACTCCGCGATCTCCGCGGGCGACGCGTACGCGTGGAAGTAGCGCTCGGAGAGCTGCCGTCCCGGTTCGAGCGGCTTGAACGGGGTCAGGAGCAGCCGGAACTCGAAGCGCCGGCTCTCGCCGGCGCGCAGCGCGAGCGGCCCGCTGAAGGCGGAGAGGCGGCGCACTCCCTCGCTCGTCCGCAGCCGCACCCCGCCCGCTCCGTCGCCCGCCCAGGACCGCGGTGCACGCAGCGGCTTCTCCCGGTAGTAGTTGGTGTTGAGCGGCCGCGCGTAGTGCTCGTCACGCAGGCTGAGCTGGAGCCCCGCCGCCGGGTCGCCGAACCAGAACGCGTCCTGGTTGCGGGTGGGCGTGTCCCAGCTCCAGTCGTACGTCGCCGGGCACACCCGGCCCGTCAGGCCGAGCCCCATCGCGTACCGCGCGACCTCCTCGTGGACCGGCACGTCCAGCGTCACATCGAGCTCGGTGTCGGCGGTCGCCTCGACCGTGGCGCGCACCACGAGGAAGCCGTCGGCCTCCAACTCGCCCTCGGTACGCAGGAGTACGTCCTGTCCGGCGGCCCGTGCCGACCAGCGCACCCGCGCCGGGCCGAGCCGGTCAAGGCTGATCGGACCCCGCTCGACGGGGCGGCCGAAGTCCAGCGTGACGGGTGCGGCGAGCAGGTCGCGGGGAGGTCCGTCGACGCGTGTGACCGTCGGTGTGAAGGTGGAGACGAGCCGCCGGGGGAGTGCGTCCGGGCCGAGCTCGACCGTGCGCCCGAGCATCGAAAGGCGCAGGCCGTCGCCCTCCTCCGCCGTCTCGACCGGGGTGAAGGGCGCCACCGGCTCGTCGTCCTGCGCGAGCGCCGAGTCGAGCCATCCGAGCCGCGCGAGCCGCCACGGCTCTCCGGTGCCGCTGTCTGCGACGACGTCCTGGCCGACGGTGAGGCGCAGCGGCAGTACGCGCTCCGGGGTGCCGGGAGCGCTGACGGCCATCTCCCCCTCGTACAGGCCGGGTCGAGCGTCCTGGGGAACCTCCACGCCGAACCACAGGGCCCCAGCACACCCGGCGCCGATCGCGACACGCCGCTCGAAGGCCTGGCCGCGTGCGTCGATGCCGCCGGTGCTGAGACACCGTACGGAGAAGGGAAGCCCGCGGGCCTCGGCCCGTACGTCCGTCAGCTCTTGGAGCGCGTACACGCCGACCTGCACCGCGTGGAACTCCCCGCGGTCCGCCATGACGTCGAGCGGTGCGTAAGGGGTGGCCAGCGCCCAGCGCGCGGGCAGCCGTTCGTAGCGGCCGAGGGGGTGGGTGCGGTCCTCGCCGAAGAGGAGGAACCGCTCGTCCGCGTAGGCCCGATGGAGGCTCGTGCGCTCGTTCTCGGTCGCCGCGAAGCCGAGCGGCGCGAAGGAGTCGACCGCGCTCGCCGCCTCGTAGCCGAAGGCCTCGGCGCGCGGCAGCTTCTCCCAGCCTGTGGCGTGGTGCAGGCCGCAGCGGTGCACCCAGCCGGGGTCCGCAGTCCGCGTCGGGGGCCGGTAGGCGGCCTGCGGATAGTAGGGCTTGCCCGTGTGCGCGTACGGGAGGTAATGCACGGCGTAGGTGCCGGGGCCGTCCACCGGCTCGAAGGCGATGCG
Organism: Streptomyces sp. NPDC058257; assembly: GCF_042881845.1. NCBI lineage: Bacteria > Bacillati > Actinomycetota > Actinomycetes > Kitasatosporales > Streptomycetaceae > Streptomyces > Streptomyces sp. NPDC058257. The sequence continues at coordinate 42,450 of NZ_JBHVXJ010000029.1, read as the reverse complement.
CCCCGCCTCGGCGGTGACCTCCACGGCCACGGTGTTGCGCACGCGTTCCCCGGAAGGACCGACCACGATCACGTCCACCGCCCCGGGGTCCGGGTCCTGGCGCCGCCACGGCAGTTCGGCCGCGACAGCCGGGGCCGCGGTGTCTCGGATGTCGGCACGTACGAGAAGCCGGTGGTTACCGTAGACGTCGCTGTCCCAGGAGCCGATCCCGCATGCCAGCTCCGGATGACCAGTCTCACCCATCTGTGCTCCCCCAAGGGCGCTATTTATTAGGTAAGTTTCTCAATCGCTCCGGGTCACCCTGGAGATCAACCGATCGCGCTGTCAAGGGGGACGCCTTGAATCGGGGAGACCGGGAGGGGAGTCCATGAAGAAGGAACCCACGAGTCCCAGCAGTTCTACGCCTGTCACGAACGCCGTGACCGCCATGAACGCGATGAGCGGGGACCCGTCGCTGCTGCGCCGCCTCAACACGGCGGCCGCCCTGCGCGTGCTGCGCGAGCGGGACGAGATCACCGTGCCCGAACTCGCCACGCTCATCGGGGTGTCACGCCCCACGGCTCAGGACCTCACAGCCCAGCTGCTGCGCGAGGGCCACCTGGTGGAGCTGACGCCGGGCAGCGGAAGTGTGGGCAGGCCCGCCCGCAGATTTCGGTTCCGGGCCGAGGCCGCGCACGTCCTCGGTGTGGACATCGGCGCGCACAAGATCCTGGTGCACGCCGCCGACCTGCTCGGCCGGACAGTGGCCACCCAGCGCGTCGCCGTCACGCCCGAACTCCCCGCCGAGCAGCGCCTCGACGCCGTCCGTGAGGCGATCGCGGGCTGCCTGGCCCAGCCCGCGGCGGCGGATGTGCGCCCGCTGGCGACCGGCGTCGGCACCAGCGGCATGGTGGACGCGGCGGGCCGGGTGGTGGAGAGCGACTCGCTGCCGCAGTGGACGGGCCTCGACCTCACCAGGGAACTCGCCGATCCGGGTCACGGCCCCGTCGTGGTGGGAAACGACATCCAGCTCGCGACCCTCGCCGAGTGCACCGGGGGAGTGTCGGTGGGCGCGGACGACTGCGTGTACCTGTACGTCGGCAACCGGCTCGGCATCGGCCTCTGGCTCCGGGGTGAACTGCACCGCGGACACCGTGGCGCGGCGGGGGAGATGGTCGCGGGCGACGGCTGGGAGCGGTGCTACCAGCGGCTCCTCGACTGGTTCGCGGGGCACCAGGGCGCGGACAGGCCGACGCGCGAGAACGCCGCCCGCGCGGTGGTGACCGCCGCGGCGGCGGGCGACGGCGGGGCCGAGTACACCCTGCGCGCCTTCGCCGAGGCGCTCGCCGACAGTCTGGCCCGCCACGTCGCCGTACTCGACCCGCAGTCCGTGGTGCTCGGCGGCGGGATCTCGCGTGCGGGCGCCCTGCTCAGCGAGCCTTTCGCGGCACGGCTCGGCGCGCTCTGCCCCTACCGGCCGACGGTCCAAACCTCCGTACTCGGCGAGGAATCAACCGCAATCGGGGCAGCTCGTCTCGCACTGGAGCACATCGGTCACGCCGCGCAGAAAAATCCAACTCTCTAGGACCGGAAGGTGGTTGACGGGCGGGAGTCACGCTTCGATGATGTGGCTCTCTTTAGGCAAGTTGGCTTCTTAATTGGCCGACTCCCGACGGCCGTCCGGGCTGTCGGCTGCCACTTTTCTGTTCCGTCGTGCCGCCAGGCCAGGGAGTACGTGTGACATCCCCAGCAACGCAACGCAGGCCACGCGCCGCGTCGCCGCCACCATCCGGGTCGGATCCGAAGTCGCGTCCGGAGTCCCAGGACCCGCCGCGCCACCGCCGTGTCCCGCTCCGCGTCCGACTGCGGAACAACTGGGTGATGCTCGCCCTCATGGCCCCGGGCCTGCTCTTCTTCCTGTTCTTCTTCTACGTGCCGATGCTCGGCAACGTCATCGCCTTCCAGGACTACCAGCCCTTCATCGGCTTCAAGGACAGCCCTCTGGTGGGCCTCGCCAACTTCCAGGAGCTCTTCGCCGACCCGGCGTTCTGGGAGGCGGTCCGCAACACCCTGGCGTTCGCCGCGCTCCAGCTGATCTTCTTCTTCCCGGCGCCGCTCGCCCTCGCCCTGCTGATCAACAGCCTGGTCAGCCCGCGGATCAAGAAGTTCGTGCAGAGCGTCGTCTATCTGCCCCACTTCATCTCCTGGGTCCTGGTCGTCGCGCTCTTCCAGCAGGTCCTGGGCGGCGCGGGACTCTTCAGCAACTACCTGAGCGACCACGGCATGTCCGCCCTGGACGTGATGACCGACCCCGACACCTTCTCCCTCCTCATCACCGGACAGGTGATCTGGAAGGACATCGGCTGGGGCATGATCATTTACCTGGCCGCTCTCGCGAGCGTCGACCAGAGCCTGTACGAGTCGGCGGCCGTCGACGGCGCCGGACGCTGGCGCCGCATGTGGCACGTCACCCTGCCCGCCGTGCGCGGCGTCACGATCATGCTGCTCGTGCTCCGCCTCGGCGATGTCCTCTCCGTCGGCTTCGAGCAGTTCCTGCTCCAGCGCGACGCGGTCGGGGCCCGCGCGTCGGAAGTCCTCGACACGTACATCTACTACCACGGCGTCGTCTACGGCGACTGGGGCGTCGGCGCCGCCGCGGGCCTGGTCAAGGGTGTCATCGGGGCCTTGATGATCTACGGCGCCAACAAGGTCGCCCACGCCTTCGGAGAGCACGGGGTGTACAGCAAATGAGCAGCTTCGGATTCCCCCTGCGATCGCCGCGGGCCCGCGAGGAGCGGCCCGCCTGGGAAGAGCCGCCCACGAAGATCGGCTCGACCGCCAAGGCCGTCGTCATCACGGTCATCTGCGCCGTGATGATCCTGCCCTTCGTCACGGTGCTCTCCACCAGCCTCGCCTCCCGCAAGGAGATCACCGAGGCGGGCGGCTTCGTCCTCTTCCCCACGGAGCCGACCCTGGAGGCGTACCGCACGATCCTCTCCGGAGGCATCGTCTCCCGTGCCGTCGTCGTCAGCATCCTTGTCACCCTCGTCGGCACGGCACTCTCGCTCCTGACGACGATCGCGCTCGCCTACGGCCTCAGCAAGCGCGGCGTCCCCGGCAGCAAGCCGATCCTCCTGATGGTGCTCTTCACGCTCCTCTTCGTGCCGGGCATGGTGCCGATGTACGTGGTGGTCAAGGAGCTCGGACTCCTCGACTCCTACTGGTCGTTGATCCTGCCCGTCATGATCAACGCCTTCAATCTCGTCGTCCTGCGGGCGTTCTTCATGAATATCCCCGAGGAGCTCTACCAGGCGGCGCGGATCGACGGCGCGGGCGACTGGCGGATCCTGACCCGCATCGTCCTTCCGCTCTCCAAGGGAGTCGTCGCCGTCGTCGGCCTCTTCTACGCGGTGACGTACTGGAACGCGTTCTTCAACGCGATGCTCTACCTGAACGACTCGGGCAAGTGGCCCATCCAGCTTGTCCTGCGCACCTACGTCGTCCAGGGCAAGTCCATCTCGGGCGACCAGCTCGGCGTCAGCCACATGCCGCCCCAGCAGTCGATCTCCATGGCCGTCGTCATGATCGCGCTCATCCCGATCCTGCTGCTCTTCCCGTTCCTGCAGAAGTACTTCACCAAGGGCGTGCTCACCGGCGCCATCAAGGGCTGAATTCCTTTCCCCCACCCCCTTTGCGGAGAATCCCATGACCGGCATGTCCCGACGTACCTTCCTCAGCGTGTCCACAGCAGTCGCCGCGGGCGCGACCATGACCTCTCTGACCGGCTGCGGATCGGCCGCCGACAAGAAGAGCGAGGCGGCCTCGTCGAAGGTGAAGCTGCCCGCACATGTCCCCTTCACCAAGATCGAGCCAGATCTCCCGCCGAATGCGAAGGGTCTCTCGGCAGGCTTCTTGAAGTACCCGGAGAAGCTGATCCGGAGCGTGCCGAAACCGCCCGGTGACGGTTCGAAGGTCTCGATGCTCACCGAGATCTGGGTGCAGCCGCCGCTGCCGAAGGGCCGCAACGACTACTGGCAGAAGCTCAACAAGGAGATCGGCTTCGACCTCTCGGCGATCCTCGGCACGGACCCGGGCTACGAGCAGAAGTTCCCGGCCGTCATCGCCGGCGGCGATCTGCCCGACCTGATGTGGATACCGCCGAACCAGGGGCTCCAGCACATCGCGGAGCTCCTGGAGTCCAAGTGCGCCGACATTACGGAGTACGTCTCCGGGGATGCCGTCAAGGACTATCCGAACCTGGCCGCGATGACACCGGCACATTGGAAGACCGCGGTCGTCAACGGCAAGATCTGGGGCGCCCCCAGTCCCTATCCGGCGTTCGGGCAGGTCTACGGGGGCAACCCGAAGATCTGGGAGAAGGCGGACGGCCTCTCCGCGAGCAGTCCCGAGGAGTTCCTGTCCAAGTGCAAGGAAGTCACCGGGAGCAAGGTGTGGGCACTTGAGCCGATCTATGTGAACGCGGTCAACGTGATGTGCCAGTGTTACGGCGCACCCAACAAGTGGCGTGTCGACAAGGACGGTTCGCTGACGTTCTACCAGGAGACCGAGGAGTACATAGAGGCCCTCAGTTTCGTCCTGAAGTTGAAGAAGGCCGGTGTCTTCTACCCGGGCGACCCGAAGATGGCCGACGCGTACATCAAGATGGCGCAGGGCTCCATCGGCGCCTGTGTCTACTCCAGCCCCTATGACGCCCGGGTGAAGACGCGTGTGAACGACCCCGAGCTGGGCGCCGAGGTCCTCATCCCGTTCGCGGCGGGCGGCCGGCGGCCCAAGCATCATCTCCACCGCGGCACGATCGGATACACGGCCATCAGGAAGGGCGACGAGAAGCGCGTCCGGATGATGCTCGAACTGCTCAACTACCTGGCGGCGCCGTTCGGCACCAAGGAGCGCGAATTCCTGGAATTCGGTACCGAGGGTGAGACGTTCACATACAACGACCAGGGCTTTCCTGAGTACTCGAAGGCGGGCAAGCAGCAGGTCGAGGGCCTCAACAGCGGGCTGCGAACGGCGACCACAGCGCCGTTCGCGCTCCTCGCTTCATCTTTCCCCGGCAAAGAGAGCGTCGACGACGTCCGCACGGTCTACGGCATGGAGAAGAAGCTCGTCGAGACCGGCATCCCGGATCCCACGGTCGGTCACTACTCCGACGCATTCACGCAGCACTACGGGCGGATGTCGACCGAGGCGAATGACCTCGTCAACGACATCGTCAGCGGCCGCAAGAAGCTGAGCGAGTGGAAACCCTTCTGGTCGGAATGGAGGAACAAGGGCCTGGAGCAGATGGCCCGCGAGTTCCAGAAGTCCATCGAGCAGAGCGCCTGACCAGCTCCCCCGCAGGGGACTAAGGGACGCGGTCGGTCTTCGCCAGCTCCGACTTCCGGTACGAGTAGCCGAAGTAGACGACGAGACCGATCGCGAACCACACCGCGAACCGCACCCATGTCTGCCACTGCAGGAACGTGATCAGCCAGATCGAGAAGACGACCCCGATGGCGGGCACCGCAGGCATCCCGGGGCAGCGGAACGTGCGCGGGAGTTCGGGCTGCTTGTAGCGCAGCACGATCACCGCGACACACACCACGATGAACGCCAACAGGATCCCGATGTTGGTCAGTTCGGCCGCCTCGCCGATCGGCAGGAACCCGGCGATGGCGGCCGAGGCGAACCCGACGATCCACGTCACGCGCGTCGGCACGTGCCGGGTCCTGTGCGTCTTGGCGAACCACTTCGGAAGCAGCCCGTCGCGCGACATGCTGAACCACACGCGGGTGACGCCGAGCATGAAGGTGAACATCACGGTGAGGATGCCGATGATCGCGCCGACCGCGATCACATCGGCGAGACCGCCGAGGCCCACCGACTTGAACGCGGTGGAGAAGCCGCTCTCCGGGTCGATGTCCTTGTAGCCCTGCATCCCCGTGAGGACCAAGCAGGCGAGCACGTACAGGACCATCGAGATCGCGAGGGAGTAGAGGATCGCCTTCGGCATGTGGCGCTGAGCGTCCTTGGACTCCTCGGCGGCGGTGCTCATGGCGTCGTACCCGAACACGGCGAAGAAGACCGTCGCCGCGCCGGTGAAGGCGCCGCTGACACCGAAGGGGAAGAACGGCTTGTAGTTCCCGGTGTTGATGTGGAAGAAGCCGACGGCGATCACCACGAGCACGACGATGACCTTCAGCACGACCACGATCATCTCGAAGCGCGCCGCGTTCTTGATGCCGAGGGTCAGGAGGTAGGCGATGAGCAGGCACAGTGCCGCCGCGAACAGGTCGACCCTGTGCCCGTCGCCCGTGCCGGGTGCGCCCAGCATCCAGTGGGGCAGCTGCGCGCCCATGTCGTTCAGGAGGAAGTTGAAGTAGCCGGAGATGCCGATCGCGACCACCGCCACGATCGCCGTGTACTCCAGGAGGAGGTCCCAGCCAATGAACCAGCCCGTGAGCTCGCCGAGCACCACATAGCCGTAGGTGTACGCCGATCCCGCCTTCGGGATGAGGCCCGCGAACTCGGCGTACGAGAAGGCGGCGGCCGCGCTCGCGACACCGGCGATGAGGAAGGAGATGAGGACGGCGGGGCCTGCCGTGCCGTTGGCCACCGTCCCGGCGAGGGTGAAGATGCCGGCGCCGATGATGCCGCCGACGCCGATCGCGGTGAGCTGCCAGAGGCCGAGCGAGCGGGAGAGCCCGCCGCCCTCCGCGCCTTCGGTCTCTTCGATGCTTTCGATGGGCTTGCGGCGCAGAACGCCGTGCCCCATCCGGAGTCCTGCCATGAGCTCCACCTCTTCGCGGACGGCAGTCGGCTGATGGCGGATCATGATGGCCCAGGCGCGCCCCTGACGGAAGACACCACACCACTCAATGCTGTGGGGGGTTCAGCAGTCCGGCCGCTGTGGGTTACGGCACCACGGTGACGGGCCAGCGGCCCGCCTTGACCAGGCGTACCGCGACCGAGCCGACGATACGGTGGCCCGCCTGCTCGGAAGCGCCGACGACCACGGCGTCGGCGGTGAGGTCGTCCGCCGCGGTGACCAGACCGCTGTAGGGGTCGCCGCGGAAGGTGTGGAACTCCCATCGCACGTCGAATATGTCTTTCACCCGCTCGGTCGCGTCTCTGATCTCGGCAATCAGGGACTCGGCGATCTCGTCGGTCGCCTCGGCCACCGGGGCGCCGAGCGCGGCGCCCGCGGCCATCACCGGCTGGATGTAGACGACGGCGAGCAGCGCGTGCTGTCGTCGCGCCAGGCCTCCGGCATATGCCGCGGCCCGGAGCGAGGAATCCGAGCCGTCGACGCCGACGACGATCACCTTCGGGCCGTCCGTACCGCGTTCGAACTGGTGGGAGTGGTGTTCAGTCACAGCCGAGAGGCTATCGGAGCCGTCGTTCCGCCTCCGTCGTGGGCAGCGGTATCCGAGACGCTCGCCGACGCTCCGACGAGCGGGGCGGCGCGGCTCTTCCTAGGGTCGATCCATGAGCACCAGCGTGGAGAGCCCCCGCACCGCCCCGCCGCAGGGCGCGAGAGCCCGCTTCCTCAGACGCGTGCCGGAGGGCTTCGCCACCTTCTTCGGCACCTTGGGGCTCTTCTGCGCGATCCTCGCGATCATCGCCCCGCTGCGCCACCTCCTGCGCCCGGTGGTCCGCGTCCTCGACCTCCTCACGGTCCCGGTGAGCCCCAACCTGGCGTACGCGGTCTTCCTCTTCCTCCTCGCCGCGGCGACGGCTGCGCGCAAGAAGGTCGCGTGGTGGCTGGTCGTCGTCTATCTGGGGCTTCTCCTCGCCTTCGACGTCCTGGGCATCGCCCTCGGCTTCTGGGCGGACTCGATCCCCTCCCTCGTCGTCTGCTCCATCGCCCTCGTCCTGCTCGTCCTGGCCCGCAAGGAGTTCGCCGCGGACTCCCGCCGCGCGGCGGTCCGGCGGGCCGTGCTCGTACTCGTCGCGGGCCTCGCGGTGGCGATCCTGGTCGGCTGGGGGCTCGTCGCGCTCTTTCCGGGGTCGCTGCCGCGCGGCCATGCCTTGCTGTGGGCGGCGGACCGGGTCTGCGGCGGGCTCTTCACCGGCGGCGACTACTTCGACGGCAGACCCCCACGTGCCCTGCACTTCTGGCTCGGCCTCTTCGGCGCCCTCGCCCTCCTGAACGCGGCCGCGACCCTCTTCCGCTCCCAGCGCATGGAAGCCGCCCTGCACGGCGACGAGGAACCCCGCATCCGCGCGCTGCTCGGCGCGTACGGCGCCCAGGACTCGCTCGGCTACTTCGCCACCCGGCGCGACAAGGCCGTCGTCTTCTCACCCAGCGGCAAGGCCGCCGTCACCTACCGCGTCGAGGCGGGCGTCTGCCTGGCCAGCGGCGACCCGGTGGGCGACCGCGAGGCCTGGCCGCACGCGATCGGCGCCTGGCTGGCAGTGGCCCGGCGGTACGCCTGGGCCCCCGCGGTGATGGGTGCCTCCGAGGAGGGCGCCACCGCCTACGCACGCTCCGGGCTCGGCGCGCTCCAGCTCGGCGACGAGGCGATCCTGCACATCGCGGACTTCGACCTGGACGGCCGCGACATGCGCGTCACCCGACAGGCCGTGAACCGCGTCCGCCGCACCGGCGCCACCACCCGCATCCGCCGCCACTCCACCCTCACCGACGAGGAGATGGAGGAGATCGTCGACAAGGCGGACGCCTGGCGGGACACCGAGACCGAGCGCGGCTTCTCGATGGCGCTCGACCGCCTCGGCGACCCCGAGGACGGCGACTGCCTGCTCGTCGAGGCCCTGGACGCCGAGGGACGGCTCATCGCCCTGCTCTCCCTCGTCCCCTGGGGCAAGGACGGCATCTCCCTGGACCTGATGCGCCGCGACCGGGCGTCCGCGCCCAACGGAGTCATGGAGTTCATGGTCGCGGAACTCTGCGCGGGCGCCGGTAAGTTCGGGGTGCGCCGCATCTCCCTGAACTTCGCCGTGTTCCGCTCGGTCTTCGAGGAGGGCGCCCGCATCGGAGCCGGCCCCGTGCTGCGCCTGTGGCGCAAGCTGCTCCTGTTCTTCTCGAAATGGTGGCAGCTCGAAGCGCTCTACCGCTCCAACGCCAAATACCACCCCGAGTGGTATCCCCGCTTCATCTGTTACGGCGACGCCGGAGCCCTCGCCCGGATCAGCCTCGCGTCGGGCATCGCGGAAGGCTTCGTCTCCGTGCCCTCGCTGCGCAAGCTCTGGGGCAAGGGCCGGGGACCCAAGGGTGTCACGAAGCCCGTCGGCACGGAGGGCCTCCCGCCGATCTCCGCCCTCGGTCTCGCGGGCCAGGGGGACGCCGCGGACGCCGACCCCCTGGCCACGCTCCCCGACCAGGTCCGCATCCGCCACCACAAGCTCGACCGGCTGCGCGCCGACGGAGTCGACCCCTACCCCGTGGGCCTCCCGCCGCGCACCCACACTCTCGCCGGGCTGACACCCGCCCTGACGGGGGAGCAGGTCACGGTCGCCGGGCGCGTCATGCTCGTACGCGACTTCGGCGGGGTCGTCTTCGCGGTCCTGCGCGACTGGTCAGGAGACCGTCAACTGGCCCTGACCCGGGACCGGTCGGGCCCGGAGGTCCTGGACGGCTTCACCTCCGGCACGGACATCGGTGACCACATCACGGCCACCGGCACGGTCGGCGCCAGCGACAAGGGCGAGCTCACCGTCTTCGTCACCGGCTGGCAGCTCACCGGCAAGTGCCTTCGCCCGCTGCCCGACAAGCACCGCGGACTCACCGACCCCGAGGCCAAGGTCCGCCGCCGCTACCTCGATCTGGTCGCGAGCCCCGACGCCCGCGATGTCGTCCGGGCCCGGTCCACCGCCGTGCAGGCCCTGCGTCAGGGCCTGTTGGACCGCGGCTACCTCGAGGTCGAGACGCCGATGCTCCAGCAGATCCACGGAGGCGCCAACGCCCGCCCCTTCACCACCCACATCAACGCCTACGACCTCGACCTCTACCTGCGCATCGCGCCGGAGCTCTATCTGAAGCGGCTCTGCGTCGGTGGCATGGAGAAGGTCTTCGAGATGGGCCGCACCTTCCGCAACGAGGGCGTGAGCTACAAGCACAACCCCGAGTTCACGATGCTGGAGGCCTACCAGGCTTTCGCCGACTACGACGTGATGCTCGACCTCACGCGCGAGCTCATCCAGGGCGCCGCCACCGCCGCCTTCGGCGCGCCCGTCGCCCGCAAGGCCGACGCGGACGGGCGGCTCACCGAGCACGACATCTCCGGACCGTGGCCGGTCAAGACGGTCTACGGTGCGATCTCCGAAGCGCTCGGCGACGAGGTCGACGCGGACACCCCGCTGGCGCGGCTGCACCGGCTCTGCGACCGCGCGGACGTCCCGTACCAGCCGGACGACGGCCGCGGTGACGTCGTGCTCGAGATGTACGAGCGCCTCGTCGAGGAGAAGACGAAGCTGCCCACCTTCTACAAGGACTTCCCGACCGACGTCTCCCCGCTGACCCGCCAGCACCGAACGGACCCGCGCCTGGCCGAGCGCTGGGACCTGGTCGCCTTCGGTACCGAACTGGGCACCGCCTACTCGGAGTTGACCGACCCCGTCGAGCAGCGCCGCCGCCTCACCGCGCAGTCGCTGCTCGCCGCCGGGGGAGACCCGGAGGCGATGGAGCTTGACGAGGACTTCCTCGACGCCCTGGAGTACGCGATGCCGCCCACCGGCGGGCTCGGCATCGGCGTCGACCGGCTCGTCATGTTCCTCACCGGCCTGACGATCAGGGAGACGTTGCCCTTCCCGCTCGTACGGCGTCGCTGACCCGGGTTACCGCCCTGCCGCCGGGTTCTCCGCTGGTCCCATCGGGTGCTTTCGCGGTCGGCCGTGGTGTTGATGGCCCGCATCGGGCTTCCGCCATGCGACGGATTAGTCATGAAAAAGGATCAAATGACTCCAGGGCGTCGTGCACTCCTGCGCGGCGCCGCTGTCTTCGGTCTGGCCGCGACCGCCGGCTGCGCGGGAACAGCAGGGTCCGGCGCTGGGGCGCCGGACGTGTCCGGTTCTGGGATCCCCAGTGGTGCGGCTGACGGTGGGGTGGCTGCGGGTGGGGCGCCTGCCGCGCGCCCCCTCAAGGCCTCCGCGTACCGCCTGCAGCCCATGGCGGGCAGCGGCCCTGCCGGGGCCCCGCGCACCCGGCCCCGCGTGCGCAAGGAGCCGATCCTGCGCATGGACGGACAGGGCCGCAGCATGGTGCTGACCTTCGACGACGGACCGGACCCTCGCTACACGCCCGGCATCCTGCGCACCCTGCGCCGCTACGACGTCCGCGCGATGTTCTTCGTCTGCGGCGAGATGGCCGTCGACAACAAGGACCTGCTGCGCGAGATGGCCGACGACGGGCATCTGATCGGCAACCACACCTGGACGCATCCGCTGCTCCCGAAGATGAGCCGCAGCGCGATGCGCGAGGAGATCGAGCGCACCTGCGAGGTCGTCGAGGACGCCGTGGGCGAACCCCCGGCCTGGTTCCGCGCCCCCTACGGGGCCTGGAACCGCAACGCCTTCCAGCTGGGTGCCGACCTGGGCATGGAGCCGCTCGCCTGGACCGTCGACACCCTGGACTGGACCGAGCCGGGCACCCGCACGATCATCCGGCGCGTACGGGCCGGCGCGGGCCCCGGAGTGGTCGTGCTCTCGCACGACGCGGGCGGCGACCGTTCCCAGAGCGTCGAGGCGCTGCGGACGTATCTTCCCGAACTCATCGATTCGGGGTACCGCATCAGCCTGCCGAGCCGCTACGGAATCTAGCCGGACCCCGACCCCGACTCCGATTCCGACCCCGACTCCGACCCCGAGTCGGCCCGAATTCAGGACGGAAATTCGCCCGCCCGGCACTGCCGTGTTCCGCCGACGCGTTCGCCGTCAGCGCACGTCCACCAGGCGGGCGAAAACAACGACATTCCCGTCGTAACCGGCCTGCTTCGAGAATCCGCCGCCGCAGGTGATGACGCGGAGTTCCGGAGTTCCCTTGTCCTTGTAGACGCGGCGCCCCGGGAAATCGTCCTTCTCGAACACTTCGATGCCATAGATCTCGAATACCGCGGTCTTACGGTCCCAGCGCAGGACCTCGACACGGTTTCCCTTCTTCAGCGAGCCCAGGCCGTAGAAGACGGCGGGCCCCTGCTGATTGTCCACATGGCCGACGATCACCGAAGTGCCCTTCTCGCCCGGCGACACGGCTCCGGTGAACCAGCCCGCGAGGTTCGGGTCCTCCGGCGGCGGCGCGTCCACCCAGCCCTCCGAGTCGAGCCCGACCGGCATGACCGGCGCGTCCACCCGGATCCCCTTGATGCCCACCCGCGCGGCGGGAGAGAACGTCATCGGCGTGATGCCCCGGCCCGCCTCGTCGGGTGCCTGGTCCGCGGCGGCGGCCGATGCGGGCTGGGGCGGGCCCACGTCGAATTCCCCTGAGCCATTCCGGATCAGCGCGAGGCCGGTCAGCAGAACAAGCGCCATGACACCCCACGGCGCGCGCTTCCTCTGCTGCTCCTCATCATCGGCCGGCTGGGACGAAGGCATTCTCTGATCCCCTCTCAACGCGGCATTCGAACCGCGTCCGTTGCGCGTACGAGAACGCTAAGCGCGGCGCACGCGGCGGGCGACAGAGCGGGAGCGAACGGGTGGCGCCCATACCGGGCATGCGCCATCCGAGTCGCGGTCCGCAGGAAATTTCTGACGGTCCGTGACCTGCGGCAATATCGGCTTGTACGTTCGCGCTCCGGCGTGTCGCCTCACCAGTACGGCCGATCGTCGAAGTGCGTGCGTGTGCGGGGCATCTGAGGGTCTGTTTGGGAGGCGCTCTCGCCGATCGACCGGGGACGGTTACCCCGGGGCGTCTTCCGCGGAGGATTCACATGCGTACTTCTCGTATGCGCACCACCCGTGCCCTCGCGGTCGCAGTCACCGCGGGTGCCGTCGTCGGCCTCGCCGCCCCGACGGCATCGGCCTGGGCCGATCCGTCCAACATCGTCGCCATGCCGAGCGTGATCCCCAGAGGGGGACAGCTGACAGTGACGGTCGACGGCTCGGCCTGCCAGGCCGTCGGCAGCAAGGTCACGTCCGACGCCTTCCCCGACACGAACCTGAAGACCATGGGTGGCGGCACGGCCAGCGCGAACACCACGATCCACCATCACGCGTCGCCGGGGGCCCACAGCATCACCGTCCACTGCGGCAGCAGCGCGCCCCTCACCAAGCCCAACGCGTTCACCGTCATCCACGGTGGTGTCCGCGGTGGTCTCGGCGGCAGCAGCAGCGCGGGGGCGACCAGTACCGACATGGCGATCGGCGGGGTGCTCGTGGCGGCCGCCGTGGTCGGTGGCGGGGTGTTCTGGATGCGACGCCGCTCGGAGAGCGCGGGGCGCGGCATCTGACCGCACACCCGGTAGCGGTACCGCCACGCCCATGACCCGCACTTCACCCGTCACTCGCACGTCGGGTGCGGACCGTTCCGCCTTGCTGACCGGCGCGTCCCCCTTCCGCGCCGGTCAGGGGCGGTTCGTCAGGAGTTGCCGTCGCCGCTGCGGCGGCGGGTCCGGTAGTACGCGGTGCCGAGCGTGCCCACGATCAGGGCGCCGCCGAGCGCGATCTCGTGCAGGTCGAGCCCGCCGAAGCTGCCGCCGACGCCGGCCTTGACCCCATGGTGGGTGGGTCCTGTCGGATGCGACGTGGGGTGTGAGGTCGGACGGCCCGTGGCGATGGTCAGGTCCGTGGTCCCCGTCTCCTCCCCGCACCTGAAGGTCACCTCGTACATCGCGCCGGGTTTGGCGTCGGGGAAGACCATCGCCGAGACGGACTGCTGCCCTTTGGGGATATGGGCGTCGTCGAAGACGCCGGAGGTCGCTGTGGCGTCGCTTTCGCAGCCGTCCACGCTGAGCGTGACCTGACCGCCGGCGGCGATGGTGGACGGGGTGACGCGGAAGCCGAACGAGGTGATGTTGTGGTCGTTCGAGTCGCCGTCGTCCGCGACGGCCGCGGAAGCGGCGGAGGCGGTGAGGGTCAGGGCGGTGGCGGCGAGCAGAGTGGCCGAGGCGACGCGTATCGCGCGCATGATGATTCCTCCGGGTCTCCGAGGAGCAGCCGCGGATCTTCTTCCGCTTTCACCTGATATGCGCCTCGATGCCGCAAACGCTAAGCAGGGAGCCCGGCGACCGCGATCGCAGTCGCGCGAACGGGGCAACGGTGTGGGCCGGACAGGGGAACGTGGCGGGGTGTCGCGGGGGCGGTGACGGGGAACGGGCGGCGAAGCGTGTAGGGGGAGGGGGAACGCGGACCGGGCGCTGCCGGGCGCCGGGCCGGGGGAGAGGTCGGCACGGTGCGCCTGCCCGCTCGCTGCCCTACTGCCTTACCTGCCTGCCACTCGCTCGGGAGCCACTCGGACGAGACTCAGGAACCCTTCGCCCACACATGCGCCCCGCCGCCGCGCCACTCCACGAGGTGCGGGTCGTCGAGGGCCATGTCGGCGTCCCCGAGTCCCGCGCGGCGCAGGAACTCCACCAGGTCACGGTCATCGCGCGCGACGCCGACGGCCTGTCCGCGCACGGTGACCCGCCGTCCGCCGTCGGAAGCGGGCGGGTGGACGATGATGGGTGTCTGCCAGGTCATGCCACCAGAGTGCGCCGCGCGGGGCCGCCGCGCAGCACGGTTTACGGACCTGTGTGCGAAGTCGATGTCGTGGAGCCGGGATACCCGCTGCGCCGATACCCCTCCCACAGGCGTCCGCCGGACGGCGCGAGCACCTCGTCCACCAGCGCGACAAGGCCCGATGGCCTGCCCGCCGGGGCTTCCCGCACCATGCCGTCGAGCTCCGTGGAAAACCCCGGCCACACGTAGGGCCTCTCGTTTGGATCAGGACGAACTCGCAGGTCCGGCGGGCGATCTCGGTGACGATGAACAGCCGCTCGCGCGCATGTGCGCATCCGGCGAGGTCGTCGAGGAGGTCGGTGAGGCTGTAGCGCCGGTCCTCCAGTTCGTCCGGTGTCGCCTCGGGAGGCCCCGCCGCCGTCAACCTCGGTGCCTCGTCCCGCAGTCGGGCGCCGGTTCCGTCCCGGTCCAGGAGCAGGAATCCCTCGGCCCACATCGAGAGCATCGACGATCGCCGCCACGGCATCTCCTTGCATCCGAACCACCGCCAGCTGGCCTCGGTGTGCACGAACAGCTCCACCGGCCACGCCCCGAACCGGGGGCTCGTCCTGGACGGCTCCCGCTCACCGGCGAGCACCACCACGACATCCAGGTCGGAGCGTGGCGTGCGCCGGACGGTCACCGAGCTCCCGCCGAGCAACGCTGCCAGCGCCTCGGGATGGCATGCCGAGGCCAACTCGCGTGTGACCCGGGCGGGTTCCTCGGCCTCGATCTCCATGGATCCACTCTGCCGCAGCGCGCGGCGCCGGCGGCGGCGTACATGTGAACCCCCTGAGACGCGCGGGTCAGCGGCCTGCGGAGCCCGGTGGCCGCATAGGCTGAGCCCGATGATTGAGACCGTCGTTTTCGACGTGGGGGAGACCCTCACCAAAGATGACCGCTACTGGGCATCCTGGGCCGATTGGCTCGGCGTGCCCCGTCACACCGTCTCCGCGCTCGTGGGCGGTGTCGTCACGCGGGGCCGCGACAATACCGAAGCGCTGCGGCTGCTGAGCCCGGACATAGATGTCGCCGCCGCCTATCAGGCCCGCGAGGTCGCGGGGCGTGGCGAGCACCTGGCCGAGACCGACCTCTACCCCGATGTGCGCCCCGCTCTGGGCGGCCTGCGCAAGCAGGGGGTGCGTGTCGTCGTCGCGGGCAATCAGACGTCTCGCGCGGGCGAGCTGCTGCGTGGCCTCGATCTGCCCGCCGATCTCGTCGCCACCTCGGGCGAGTGGGGAGTGGCGAAACCGGATCCGTCGTTCTTCGCCAGAGTGATCGACGCGGCTCAGGCAGAGCCGGAGCGGACGCTGTACGTCGGAGACCATCCCGCGAACGACATCTTCCCGGCCAAGGCGGCCGGTTTGAGAACGGCGCACATCCGGCGTGGTCCCTGGGGCCACTGGTGGGCCGACGACCCGTCCGTCGTCGAGGCCGCGGACTGGCGGATCGACTCCCTCACCCAGGTCGCGTCGATCATCGCTGAGTGAACGTCGAGCAAGCGGCCGCACCCTGTGTTCGAGGGCGCGGCCGCTCCTGGTTGTGATCCGCTCTCATCCGCCGAGGTGGCCGAAGAGCGCGCGGAACGGTTCCGGGGTGGCCGCGACGCCGCGGCTGTAGGGGGCGTCGAAGTCCCAGATGAGGAAGAGCAGGAAGGCGATCAAGGCCGAGAACAGCCCCGCGAGGATGAGTTCACGTGGGGTGCGGCGGATCTGCAGGGTGAAGATCATGCCGATGGTGACGAGACCACCGGCGATCAGCCCGAACCAGACGACCCCCGGCATGGTGGCCCCGGCGCTTTCGCCACGGGAGTTGCGCGCGTCGGAGGCGGCAGCGACCGCGTCGACGAGCGGCTGGTAGGCCTGGGCCTCGAAATCGGACTTGGGCTGGTAGTCCGTGACGTCGTGGCGTACACGCGCGAGGAGTTGAGAGCCGCGGTCGGTGAGCTCGCCGCGGTCGGCCATGGAGTCCCACTCGGTGGTGACGACATGGCTGACATAAGCATGTACATCCGTGCGAATGCGTTCGCGGACCTCGGTCGGATAGATCCGCGCTCGCTCGGAGACCTCGTGCAACGCCTGGGCCTCGGCGTGCACATGGTCCTCGGCGACGCTGCGGGCCTCCCAGACACCGGCGATGGCCAGGCCGAGGACGATGGCGTACACCACGCCGATCATCATCGTCATGTACTCGATGACGTCCGGGGTCTCCGAAGCGTCGTAGTCCGGGCTCGTCCTGCGGTGCCGCAGGAAGGTGACGATCAGGACGACGCCGCACGCGGCGGCCATCGCGAGGGTGAGAACAAGCCATTCCGACATGGGACCTCCGACGGTCAGCGAGGCCGCAGCGCGGCGACGGCGAGCACCGCGGGTGCGGTGATGAGCAGGGTGAGCGAGACCAGGGACGGGCCCCCGCTGGGCGGCGCATTACGTGAAGCGGCGCGGTACGCGGGGTAACTCACCGGAGTGGGCGCGGGCTTGTGGTGGACGGTGGGGGTCGGCTTCGGCTTCGGTTTCGGACTCGGTGGTGGTGGTGACGGCGGCGGGGGCGGGGGCGGCGCCGGCTCGGCGGGTGTCGGACGCGCGGGCGGTGGTGGTGGCGGGGGAGGAGGGGGCTCAGGTGCCCGCGGCTCCGGGCGGGGCGGCGGAGCCGGAGCGGGCGGTGGCGGAGGGGGCGGCGGCGGAGGCTTGGGGCGGTGTGTGGGACCCGCCCTGCAGACCACTCCGTCGCCCGCGACCGCCACCGCGTCACCGCCGGGAGCGTCGCCGATCGAGGCGTAGGCGCAGTTGTCCGTGGGCGCGGTGACCGACGCCGCGGCAGCCGTCGGCGAGCCGAGCAGCCAGGTCAGCACCAGAAGTGCGGCTAAGCGCGTGACCAGGCCGGATGAGGCCTTC
Source organism: Streptomyces sp. NPDC058257 (assembly GCF_042881845.1). Classification (NCBI taxonomy): domain Bacteria; kingdom Bacillati; phylum Actinomycetota; class Actinomycetes; order Kitasatosporales; family Streptomycetaceae; genus Streptomyces; species Streptomyces sp. NPDC058257. The sequence goes on along the minus strand of NZ_JBHVXJ010000029.1, from coordinate 24,925 downwards.
GTGGATCCATGCACGTCAAGGATCATGGGCAGCGTGTCGTGCTGCCACGCCGCTTGAGGCCTCCTATGACCCGAAGGGGGGAGACGCCGGGCGCGTGCTTGACGAACAAAAGAATCTTGAACGCCGGTTGAACGCACCAGCCGTTCCCACCCGTACCTAGGGCCATGCGTGACGCACTCGGCGACGCGATACCCAAGCGACAGCGGGAGTTGGAGATGCAGCATCCATCAGGGGGTTCCCCCCGGGCCTGGCGGACCGCCTCGCTCGTAGCGACAGCTGCGGCCATGCTGGCGCTGACGACGGCATGCGGTCAGGAAAAGGGCGACCAGTCGCCGAACGGACAGAACGTGGGCAACCAGGCCCCGGCCAAGGACGACGGGTACGGAGCGGGGAGCGACGGATACGGGGCCGACACGGGCGCCGCGAAGGAGGGGGCGGGTAAGGCGAAAGCCGCCGGCCAACTCGCCGTCTGGGACAGCAAGAAGCTCGGCAAGGTCGTCACCGACAGCGAGGGCCACACGCTCTACCGCTTCGACAAGGACACCGCCGAGCCCCCCAAGTCGAACTGTGACGGCGCCTGCGCCACGACCTGGCCCGTCGCCTCCTCCGAGGGCGCCGCCGCGGCGCCGGGCGTGGACAAGTCCCTGCTCGGCGAGGTCACCAGGTCCGACGGCAGCAAGCAGTTGACCATCGACGGCTGGCCGATGTACCGGTACGCCAAGGACACCAAGGCCGGTGACGCCAAGGGGCAGGGAGTGGGCGGCACTTGGTACGCGGCGGCTCCCGACGGCAAGAAGGCCGCGCCCGCCGCCGAGGCCGACCCTCCCGCCGAGACGGCTCCCGTCGACCCGGCAGGGCTCTCCACCCGCAAGGACCCCAAGCTCGGGGAGATCGTCGTCGACAAGAACGGCATGACCGTCTACCGCTTCACGAAGGACTCCGCCTGGCCCATCAAGTCCAACTGCGTGGGTGCCTGCGCGCAGAAGTGGCCGGCCGTCGCTCCGGTCGACAAGGGAGACACCCAGGGCATCCAGAAGAAGGGATTCATGACCTACAACAGGCCGGACGGCGGCAAGCAGCAGACCATCGACTGCTGGCCGATGTACACGTTCTCCGGTGACAGGAAGCCCGGAGACACCAATGGCCAGGGTGTAGGCGGCACTTGGTATGCGGCCGGGCCGAACGGAAAGCCCGTCGGCGCGCCGAAGTAGGCGCACGGGAAGGAGGCGCGCGGGAAATAGACGTAGGGGAAATAGGCACACAGAAGGAGCCGGTACGGCTGGTACGGCCAGTACCGAAGGCAAGTGCGGAAGAAGAAGTCCGGCCGGGAAGGGGGGCTTGTCGGAGGCACCTCGCGTACGGTCTACCGGTCCGTTCTCTCCCCTCCCGGGGGAAGGAACGGACCGGTTCTTTGGGTTGATACTCGGCACTTGCCGCAGGCAGTGACCGAGAACGGACGGCCAATTTCCGTTTTGACTCGCTCCCCTGGCGGACGATCAGTAGCCTCACTTCGAACACCGGCTCGCCTCGCCTACGTCTTGGAGTCCTGATGGAGCGTCCCGCCTGGGCCCCGCAGGGCATCGACATCACGATGCCCAGCGTGTCCCGCATCTACGACTACTACCTGGGCGGTTCGTACAACTTCGAGGTAGACCGGGACGCAGCCCGCCGGGCCATGGAGTTCATGCCGGGGCTGCCCAAGATCATGCAGGCGAATCGTGCCTTCATGCGCCGAGCGGTGCGTTTCGCTGTGGACGAGGGCATCACCCAGTTCCTCGACATCGGTTCGGGCATCCCCACTTTCGGCAATGTCCACGAGATCGCGCAGCAGGCGGACCCGGACGCCCGCGTGGCGTACGTCGACCACGACGCGGTGGCCGTCGCGCACGGCCGGGCCGTTCTCGACGGCGACGAGAAGGCGGTGGCCGTCGCCGGGGACCTGCGCAAACCGCAGGACATTCTGGGCAGTTCGGAGGTCAACGGACTCCTCGACCTGGACCGTCCGGTGGCCCTTCTCCTCGTCGCCGTCCTGCATTTCGTCGAGGACGCGTACGATCCCTACACAGCGGTCGCGGAACTGCGGGACGCACTGGCGCCCGGCAGCGTGATCGTGCTCACGCACGCCTCATATGAAGGGATGCCGATCCCCGCCGAGCAGGCCGGTCAGACCGTCGGCGTGTACAAGGACATCCGTAATCCACTGATCATGCGCTCGCGCGAAGAGATCGCGCGGTTCTTCGAGGGATACGACATGGTGGAACCCGGCCTCGTGCCGATGCCGCGCTGGCGGCCCGACACCGCGCCCGAGGAGGAGGATCCGTATACCTTCTCCGGGTTCGCCGGCGTGGGGCGCAGGGCATGAGCGGGGAGCCGGACGGGCCCGACGACAGGGTGCGCAGGTTCGCCACCATCTGGAGCCGCGCCGTCTTCCCGGTGACGGCGACGTCGCTGACCCGTCCCGAGTTCGAGCAGCAACTGGTGCCGCTGGCCCGTAGGTTGCGCGCCGCGCTGCACGAGCGTGTCTTCGACGCGGCCGAGGGCCAGGCGATCGGCGCGGCGCTCGTCGGCACGCACTGCACCGATCCCGAGGCGGTCAGCCGCACACTGGACTGCGTGGACGCCTACCTGGTCCTCTACTGCGGCGACGATGGCCCCCGGGAGGAGTTGCGGGCCCGTTCCGCACGCCTGCAGCACGCCCTGGCCGCGGGCTTCGCCGCCGCCCTGCAGGAGCGCACCCTCGCCGAGCAGGAGGCGATATCCCGGGCCGCCCTGGACGCCCGCAGCGCGGTCGCCGAAGCGCTGCACGCCAGCGAGGCCCGCTTCCGTGCCGTCTTCCACGGCGCGGCGATCGGCATCAGCATCGCCGACCTCACGGGCACGGTCCTGGAGGTGAACGACGCGCTGGTGCGCATGTTCGGCGGCCTGGAGAACCAGGTGCGCGGACACAACGTCGAGGAGTGGACGCACCCCGACGACTCACCGCACGTATGGAAGCTCTACGAGGAGCTGGTGCGCGGGGAGCGCGAGCACTACCGCGTGGAGAAGGCCTTCTACCGGCCCGACGGCACCGTCCTGTGGACCAATCTGACCGTCTCGCTGCTGCGTGACGCGGACGGCGTGCCGCAGTACCAACTGGCGTTGATGGAGGACACCACCGAGCGCCGACTGCTCAACCTGCGCCTTCGCTACGAGGCCACGCACGACGCGCTCACCGGCCTGCCGAACCGGACGCTGTTCTTCGAGCGCCTGGAGAAGGCCCTCGCCGCGGGCGACGGCGCGCGGTTCGGGCTCTGCTATCTCGACCTCGACGGCTTCAAGACCGTCAACGACAGCCTCGGGCACGCGGCGGGCGACCGGCTCCTCGTCGAGGTCGCCGACCGGCTCCAGTCCTGCGCCACGGCGCCGGGCGAGATGGTCGCCAGGCTCGGCGGCGACGAGTTCGTGGCGCTGACCACGGGCAGCGACACCGAGGCCGAGGTGGACGACCTCGCCGGACGCATCATGCACGCGCTCTCCACGCCCATCCGCGTCGAGGGCCGCGAACTGACCGTGCGCGGCAGCATCGGCATAGTCGAGGGCCCGGCGGGGGAGCGCGGCGCGGCGGAGGTCCTGCGCAGCGCCGACATCACGATGTACCGCGCGAAGTCCGCGGGCGGCAACCGCTTCGAGCTCGCCGACCCCGAGGCCGACGCCCGCGCCATCACGCGGCACGGCCTGACCACCGCGCTGCCCGCGGCCCTGGAGCGGGGCGAGTTCTTCATCGAGTACCAGCCCCTCGTGCACCTCGGCGACGGCAGTGTGCGCGGTGCGGAGGCGCTGGTGCGGTGGCTGCATCCGCAGCACGGCGTCATCGGCCCGGACCGGTTCATCCCGCTCGCCGAGCACACCGGCCTGATCGTGCCGCTCGGCCGCTGGGTCCTCGAAGAATCGGTTCGCCAGGCACGTACCTGGAAGGCGCGGCACAAGGGCGCGGGGCCGTTGCGCGTGAACGTGAACCTCTCACCCATGCAGTTGACCCACCCCAACCTGGTGTCGGACACGGTGGAGATCCTGGAGCGCTCCGGACTCGAACCGGGCGCCCTGTGCCTGGAAGTCACCGAGTCCGCGCTGATCGGCGCCGACGACGACCTGCTCAAGCCGCTGCGGCGGCTCTCCGAGATGGGCGTGGACATCGCGCTCGATGACTTCGGCACGGGCTACTCGAACCTCGCCAATCTGCGCCGCCTGCCGGTGAGCGTCCTCAAGCTCGACCGCTCCTTCACGCAGGGCATGCAGCACTTCCCGGCCGACCCCGTCGACCTGAAGATCGTCGAGGGGATCGTCGGGCTCGCCCACAGCCTGGACCTCGCGGTCACGGTCGAGGGCGTCGAGACGGGCGCTCAGGCGGATCAGCTGCGAGAGTTGGGCTGCGACACGGCGCAGGGCTGGTACTACGCACGGCCCGGTCCGCCGGACCAGCTGCACGAGCTGGCGCTCGCGGACGCGACGAGCTGAGGAGTACGAACGTGTCCTCCGGAGAGATCCAGTGGGCGTACGCCTTCGTGGACCGGCCCAAGGGCCGGTCCGGGCGGGCCCATGCCTTCTGGGCGGCGGTCACCGGAACGCGGCTCTCCGCGTTCCGGGGCGAGGACGACCAGTTCGTGACGCTGCTTCCGGACGGCGCCGACGCCATTTTGAAGGCACAGGCGGTCGAAGGGGCCGGCGGCGCGCATCTCGACTTCGCCGTGGACGATGTCGCCGCCAAGGCGAGCGAGGCCCGCGCGCTCGGGGCCACCCCGGTCTTCGCGGAGGAGGGCCTGGAGGTCCTGCGCTCGCCGGGCGGGCAGCTGTTCTGCGTGGTGACGTGGGAGGGCGAGAAGGTCCGTCCCGAGCCGCTCGTCGCGCCGGACGGGACGAAAAGCCGCCTCGACCAGGTGTGTCTCGATGTGCCGCCGGCGCAGTTCGAGGCGGAGAAGGCGTTCTGGCCCGCCTTCACGGGGTGGGCCGCGCGGCCGGGCTCGCGGCCGGAGTTCCACCTCGTCGAGCCGACCCCTCGGCTGCCGATCCGGATCCTGCTGCAGCGCCTCGACGACGACGGGCCCGCCGGGGCGCACCTGGACTTCTCCTGCTCCGACCTCGATGCGGACCGCGTCCGGCACGAGCGGCTCGGCGCCGAGGCGGTGTGGCGGGGGCCGCACTGGATCGTGATGCGGGACCCCGCGGGTGGCACGTACTGCCTGACGATCCGCGATCCCGAGACCGGAAGTCTGCCCTCCGGCCGCTAGCCCGAGACCGGAAGTCTGCCGTCCGCCCGCTAGCCCGAGAGCCCGAGAGCCCGAGACCGGAAGTCTGCTCTCCGTCCGCTAGCCGTCTGCGGGCCCGATGGGGGCTGGTCGCGCCCACGGGGCGGGGCCGTACACGTCTCAGCATCGCGCCCCTACGGGCCGCTGTCAGTCACCGTTCCAAGAGCATTCTCTGCAACTCCCGCGCAGCCCTCGGCGGAGCCACATCGCTGCGGTGCGCGAGGGCGATCGTGCGGTGCAGGGTCGGCCGGGCGAGGGGAGTCATGCGAAGGCCGCGACCGGCGCGTTCCGCCACCATGCGCGGGACGACCGCGACCCCGAGCCCTGCCTGTACGAAACCGAGCACCGCGTCCATCTCGCCGCCCTCGACCGCGAACTCCGGCTCGAACCCCTCGGCCCGGCAGGCGGCGACCGTCAGCTCCCGCAGGTCGTAGCCGTGCCGGAACATCACGAGGCGCTCCCGCTGGAGATCCGCGACGCACACCGACTTGCCGCCGAACTTGGGCGCGTCCGGCGACGACACCACGACCAGGTCCTCGCGGAGCAGCTCCACGGTGGTCAGGGCGGGCGACGGGCTGGGCAGCGGGAGCACGACCACGGCCAGGTCCAGGGCGCCGCGTGCCAGTTCCCGTACGAGATCGTGGGATCCGCCCTCCTCCAGGAGCAGCTGGATGCCGGGATGCCGGTCGTGGAAGGCGCGGAGCACCTCGGGCAGCAGGCCGGTGCAGACGCTGGGCGTCGCCCCCAGGCGGATCCGGCCGCGGCGCAGCTGGGCCAGCTCCTGGACCTCGATGCGGGCCGTGTCGGCGTCGGCGAGGATCCGGCGGGCCAGCGGCAGCAGCGCCTCGCCCGCGTCGGTCAGCGTGATATTGCCCCGGGCCCTGCTGAACAGCTCGGCGCCCAGCTCCTTCTCCAGGGCGCGGACCTGCTGGGAGAGCGAGGGCTGCGATACGTGCACCTGCTCGGCGGCCCGCGTGAAATGCCGGGTCTCGGCCACCGCGACGAAGTAGAGGAGCTGCTGGAACTGCATACACAGCAGGGTACGGCCGATGATAGCCATTCGCTATCGAGATGAGCTGATCCATCTCTTGGACCGATCGGGACCTTCGGCCTTAGCGTCGGTCCCATGGCTCTGGCAACGCGGACGGACCGAAAACGGTCGTCGATGACGCGCACGATCTGGGACTCGTCCGTCGGCAAGAAGACAGTGATGGCAGTGAGCGGCCTGATCATGCTGCTCTATCTGATCGCCCACATGATCGGAAACCTGAAGATCTTCTTCGGGCCCGAGGAGCTGAACCACTACGCCCACTGGCTGCGCACGGTCGGCGAGCCGTTCATGCACTACGAGTGGACGCTCTGGCTGATCCGCGTCGTGCTCGTCGTCGCCGTGGTCGCGCACGCCGTCTCCGCCTACCAGCTGAGCCGCCGCGACATCAAGGCGCGCCCCACCAAGTACGCGAACAAGAAGGCGGGCAAGAGCTTCGCGACGCGCACGATGCGCTGGGGCGGGATCATCCTCGCCCTGTTCATCGTCTGGCACATCCTCGACCTGACGACCGGCACCGTGCACCCGGGCGGCTACGAGCACCTGCACCCGTACCAGAACATCATCGACACGTTCTCCACGTGGTACGGCAACGTCATCTACATCGTCGCCGTCGTCGCCCTCGGCTTCCACGTCCGCCACGGGCTCTGGAGTGCCGCGCACACACTCGGCGCGGGCAGGGCGACCCGTGACCGCGCCCTCAAGATCATCGCCAATGGCCTCGCGCTCGTACTGACGGCGGGCTTCGCCGTCGTACCCGTGGCCGTCATGACCGGAGTGGTGAGCTAGCAGATGAAATCCTCCCCTGAGCACTCATCCCCTGAGCACTCATCCCCTGAGTACTCCTCTCGTGAGTACGCCGAGTACGCGACCGGGGAGCCGGTCGTCGACACCAAGGCCCCCGCGGGTCCTGTCGCCGAACGCTGGGACACCCGCCGCTTCGAGGCCAAGCTGGTCAACCCGGCCAACCGCCGCAAGCACACCGTGATCGTCGTCGGCACCGGCCTCGCGGGCGGCTCCGCGGGCGCCACGCTCGCCGAACAGGGCTACCACGTCGTGCAGTTCTGCTACCAGGACTCACCGCGCCGCGCCCACTCCATCGCGGCGCAGGGCGGCATCAACGCCGCGAAGAACTACCGCAACGACGGCGACTCCGTCCACCGGCTCTTCTACGACACCGTCAAGGGCGGTGACTTCCGGGCCCGCGAGTCCAACGTCCACCGCCTCGCGCAGATCTCCGTGGAGATCATCGACCAGTGCGTCGCGCAGGGCGTGCCGTTCGCGCGCGAGTACGGCGGGCTCCTCGACACCCGCTCCTTCGGCGGCGTACAGGTCTCCCGCACGTTCTACGCGCGCGGCCAGACGGGGCAGCAGCTCCTCCTCGGCGCGTACCAGGCACTCTCGCGGCAGATCGCGGCGGGCAACGTGGAGATGCATCCGCGCACGGAGATGCTGGACGTCGTCGTCGTGGACGGACGTGCCCGCGGCATCGTCGCCCGCGACCTGATCACCGGCAAGATCGAGACGTACTTCGCCGACGCGGTGGTCCTGGCCTCCGGGGGCTACGGCAACGTCTTCTACCTCTCGACGAACGCCATGAACTCCAACGCCACGGCCATCTGGCGGGCCCACCGGCGCGGCGCCTACTTCGCCAACCCCTGCTTCACGCAGATCCACCCGACGTGCATTCCGCGCACCGGCGACCACCAGTCGAAGCTGACGCTGATGAGTGAGTCGCTGCGCAACGACGGCCGGATCTGGGTCCCCAAGGCCCACGGCGACGACCGCCCGGCGAACGAGATCCCCGAGGACGAGCGCGACTACTACCTGGAGCGCATCTACCCCGCCTTCGGCAACCTCGTGCCGCGCGACATCGCCTCGCGCGCGGCCAAGAACGTATGCGACGAGGGCAGAGGAGTGGGCCCCGGCGGCCAGGGCGTCTACCTCGACTTCGCCGACGCCATCGCGCGCATGGGCCGCAAGGCGGTCGAGGCCAAGTACGGCAACCTCTTCGACATGTACGCGCGGATCACCGACGAGGACCCGTACAAGACCCCGATGCGTATCTACCCCGCCGTGCACTACACGATGGGCGGACTCTGGGTCGACTACGACCTGCAGACCACCGTCCCCGGCCTGTTCGCGGTCGGCGAGGCCAACTTCTCCGACCACGGCGCCAACCGGCTCGGCGCGTCCGCCCTGATGCAGGGCCTGGCCGACGGCTACTTCGTGCTGCCGTCCACCATCAACGACTACCTCGCGCGCAATCCGCACCACGACGAGATCTCCGACGACCACCCCGTCGTACGGGACGTGCTCGACGAGACCGCGGACCGCGTCACCCGCCTCCTCGCCGTCGACGGCGACCGCACCCCCGACTCCTTCCACCGCGAACTCGGCGAGCTGATGTGGGAGTTCTGCGGCATGGCCCGTACGGAGACGGGTCTGCGCAAGGCGCTTGAGCGCATCCCGCAGATCCGCGAGGAGTTCTGGCGCCGCCTCAAGGTTCCCGGCAGCGGCGAGGAGTTCAACCAGTCCCTGGAGAAGGCGAACCGCATCGTCGACTATCTGGAGCTGGCCGAGCTGATGTGCCTCGACGCCCTGCACCGCGCCGAGTCCTGCGGCGGCCACTTCCGCGACGAGTCGCAGACGCCGGACGGCGAGGCGGCCCGCCGTGACGAGGAGTTCGGCTACGCCGCCGCCTGGGAGTTCACGGGCACGGGTGAAGCTCCCACCCTTCACAAGGAAGACCTCGTCTTCGAGTACGTCCACCCCACTCAGCGGAGCTACGCATGAAGCTCACCCTGCGCGTCTGGCGCCAGCAGAACGCCGACGCCGACGGCGCCATGTCCACCTACGAAGTGGACGGCATCTCGTCCGACATGTCCTTCCTGGAGATGCTGGACACCCTCAACGAAGAACTCATCGTCAAGGGCGACGACCCCGTCGCCTTCGACCACGACTGCCGCGAGGGCATCTGCGGCGCGTGCTCGCTCGTCATCAACGGCGACGCGCACGGGCCCGAGCGCACCACCACCTGTCAGCTGCACATGCGGTCCTTCAAGGACGGCGACACGATCGACGTCGAGCCGTGGCGCGCCGCCGCCTTCCCGGTCGTCAAGGATCTGGTCGTGGACCGCTCGTCCTTCGACCGGATCATCCAGTCCGGCGGCTACATCAGCGCCCCCACCGGAGCGGCCCCCGAGGCGCACGCGGCGCCCGTGCCGAAGCCGGACGCGGACTTCGCCTTCGAGCACGCTGAGTGCATCGGCTGCGGCGCGTGCGTCGCCGCCTGCCCCAACGGCTCGGCGATGCTGTTCACTTCGGCGAAGGTCAACCACCTGGGTGTCCTGCCGCAGGGCGCTCCCGAGCGCGAGACGCGCGTGCTCGACATGGTGGCGCAGATGGATGAGGAAGGATTCGGCGGCTGCACGCTCACCGGCGAGTGCGCCACCGCTTGCCCGAAGGGCATCCCGTTGCCGTCCATCTCCGCGATGAACAAGGAATGGCTGCGGGCGACCCGGAAGGTCAGTCGCTAGCCGAACCACATGGGCCCGTACGGGGTCTGACGTCCCATCAGGGGGCTGCGGTACCTTCGCCGCATGCACCCGGGAGCGTACGACCCCGCCAGGCCGGCCGTCGTCACCGCCGACGGCATGAGGAATCTCACCTACGGACAACTCGAAGAGCGCTCCCTGCGGCTCGCGGATCATCTGCGGGCCGCGGGCTTGCGTCGGGGCGACCACCTCGCCCTGCTCTGCGACAACGACCCGCGGGCCCTCGAGGTGTACTGGGCCGCGCTGCGCTCGGGCCTCTATCTCACCGCCGTCAACCACCACCTCACGACGGACGAGGCCGCGTACATCGTCCGCGACTGCGGGGCGAAGGTGCTGGTCATCTCCGGTTCGCTCACCGAAATGGGCGCGGCTGTCACGGAGTTGGCCGGTGGTCCGCCGATCCGGCTGGGGCTCGACGACGGATCGTACGAGAAGGCCCTGGAGTCCGCGTCCGCCGAACCGCCCGCCCACCAGCCGCGCGGCACCGACATGCTCTACTCCTCCGGCACCACGGGCCGCCCCAAGGGCATCAAGCCCGCGCTGCCCGAGGGTGACGTGCGCGAGGAGCCAAGCGCCTACGTGCTGATCTTCCAGGCGATGTACGGCTTCGGCGAGGACACCGTCTATCTCTCGCCCGCTCCGATCTACCACGCGGCGCCCCTGCGCTTCTGCGGGGTCGTCACGGCGCTCGGCGGCACCGTCGTCCTCATGGACACCTTCGACGCGGAAGGCGCCCTCGCTGCCGTGGAGCGCCATCAGGTCACGCACAGCCAGTGGGTGCCGACCATGTTCGTACGGATGCTGAAGCTGCCCGCCGAAGTGCGGGAGCACTACGACCTGTCCTCCATGAAGACAGCCATTCATGCCGCCGCGCCCTGCGCCGTCGAGGTCAAGCGGCGGATGCTGGAGTGGTGGGGGCCTGTTCTGTACGAGTACTACTCGTCGACGGAGGGCAACGGCATCACGTTCATCTCGCCGGAGGAATGGCTGCGCAAGCCCGGCTCCGTGGGCAAGGACGGGTTTCTCGGTGTGCTGCGGATCTGCGACGAGGCGAGCGAGCCGCTGCCTAGGGGCGAGACCGGCATCGTCTATTTCGAGCGTGAGGAACTGTCCTTCCGCTACCACAACGACGACATCCGCACCCGCGAGGCCCAGCACCCCGCGCATCCGAACTGGACCACCACGGGCGACATCGGGCACATGGACGAGGACGGCTATCTCTTCCTCACCGACCGCAGGGCATTCATGATCATCTCGGGTGGCGTGAACGTGTACCCGCAGGAGGCCGAGGACTGCCTCGTGCTGCATCCGGCGGTCGCGGACGTCGCCGTGATCGGGGTCCCTGACGCGGAGATGGGGGAGGCGGTCAAGGCGGTGGTGCAGCCGGCCGACGGGGTGTCCGCGGGGCCCGATCTGGAGCGGGAGCTGATCGCCTTCGTGCGGGAGCGCATCGCCCACTACAAGGCGCCGCGCTCCGTGGACTTCGCGGATTCGCTGCCCCGGACGCCCACCGGGAAGCTGGTCAAGTCGTCGCTCCGGAAGGCCTACTGGGACTGAACCGGCGTGTCAGTCGATGGCGCCGCTCGCCAGGACCGTCTCACGGAAGGACGCCACCACCGGCCGCAGATCGATGGCGTGCCAGGCCGCCCACAGATGAACGGACGCCTTGTGCCAGGGGAGTTCGCGTACGGCGACGCCGTCCGTCGTGCCGCGCACCATGCTCTTCTGGATGAGCGCGAGGCCGAGACCGGAGGCCACGAGGCCGAGCGCGGTGAGCGGCTCGGCGGCGTCGAGGCGGATGTCAGGGGTGAAACCGGACGCCACGCACGAGGCGAGGAAGGTGTCGCGCCAGGCGGGATCCTGGGAGTTCTCGACCGCGATCCACGCCTGACCGTCCAGGTCGCCCGGCGCCAACTCCGCCCGGGCGGCCAGCGGATGGGCCGCGGGCAGCGCGAGAAGCAGCGGATCTTCGAGGAGAGCAGCTGCCAGGAGGTCCGGATCGTCCTGCGTCGGCGGCTCCTGGACGAGGGCGATGTCGAGGCTGCGCTGCCGCAGGCCCTCGAACTGCTCCGCCGTGGAGAGGCTGTAGAGGGCGACATGGATGCCGGGGCGCTCCTCCTGCAGGGTGCGCAGCGCGCCGGGCAGGACGCCGGTGTGCATGGCGTCGCCCACGTACCCGATGCACAGACCGCCCTCCTCGCCGCGGCCGAGCCTGCGCCCCAGGTTCTCCAGGCGGTCCGCGTGCCGCAGCAGGGCGCGGGCCTCGCTCAGGAAGACCCGGCCGTCCGACGTGAGGCGGATGCGCTGCTGGCTGCGCTCGAACAGGACGAGACCGAGCTGCTTCTCCAGCTGGGCGATCTGGCGGCTGAGCGGTGACTGGGAGATGTGCAGCGCCTCGGCCGCACGGCCGACGTGTTCCGTCTCGGCGACGGCCACGAAATAGCGGAGTTGTCGCAGGTCAAGCATGTAAGACCTCGGAGGACTCAAGTGTGTCCAAGCGAGTCTTGGACAGTCTCAAGCATCGATCCTAACCTCGAACTCGCAAGGCCGACGGATCACCCGGTCACCCCCGGAACCGCCGGAAATCCACCACCGCGAGGACCTCCCCATGAGCATCAAGTCCCTCCTCCCCGGAGCGCTCGGCTTCGGCACAGCCCCGCTCGGCAACATGTTCCGCGCCATCCCCGACGAGGAGGCCGCGGCAACCGTCGAGGCCGCCTGGGACCAGGGCATCCGCTACTTCGACACGGCCCCCTTCTACGGCGCGGGCCTCTCCGAGATCCGGCTCGGCGACGTCCTCGCGAGACACCCTCGCGACGACTACGTCCTGAGCACCAAGGTCGGCCGCGTCATCCTGGACGAGGTCGAGGACCCGGCCGCCCGTGACCTCGGCGAGAAGGGCGGCCTCTTCGAGCACGGCCGCCCGAACAAGATGGTCAACGACTACACGGCCGACGCCACCCTCCGCTCCATCGAGGACAGCCTGAAGCGGCTGCGGACGGACCGGCTCGACGTCGTGTGGGTGCATGATGTCGCGCAGGACTTCTACGGCGACGAATGGCTGGCCGCCTATGAGACAGCCCGCACGGGCGCTTTCCGCACCCTGGACCGGCTGCGCGACGAAGGCGTCATCAAGGGCTGGGGCCTGGGCGTCAACCGCGTGGAGCCGCTCGAACTCACCCTCGACCTGGACGAGCCGAGGCCCGACGCCTTCCTCCTCGCAGGCCGCTACACCCTCCTCGACCACGACCGCGCCCTCCAGCGCCTGCTGCCGGCCGCCGAGGCCCAGGGCGTGGACATCGTGGTGGGCGGGCCCTACAGCTCCGGCATCCTCGCGGGTGGTCAGCACTTCGAGTACCAGAAGGCGCCCGCGGAGATCATCGCCAAGGTCGAGCGCATCAAGGCGCTCGCCGAGCGGCACGGGGTCGCCATCAAGGCCGCCGCCCTGCAGTTCTCCCTCGCCCATCCGGCGACGGTGGCGGCGATCCCCGGAGCCACCAAGCCCAGCCGCATCGCCGAGGACGTCGCAGCCCTTGGCGAGACGGTCCCGGCCGGGTTCTGGGCGGACCTGCGCGCGGAGCGGCTGATCGCGGCGGACGCGCCGGTGCCCACCGCCTGACCGTCAACTGCCCACCCCCGTAAACCCGTCCTTCCCTCCCGTACGTCCCTCAAGGAGAAACCGTGGCTTCCACCTCCGCGTCCATCGAGATCCCCGTACCGGCCGACCGCGTCTGGCAGCTCATCGGCGGCTTCGACTCGCTGCCCGACTGGCTTCCGTTCATCCCCGCCAGCGAATCCAGCGAGGGCGGCCGCGTGCGCAGCCTGACGAGCGAGGACGGCGGCGTCATCATCGAGCGCCTCCTGACGTTCGACGACAAGGCGCGCACCTACAGCTACTCGATCCTGAAGGCCCCCTTCCCCGCCACCGACTACGTGGCCACCCTCACCGTGCACGAGGTGCCCGGACAGTCCGGACGGGACGCGTCCCGCGTGGAGTGGTCCGGCGTCTTCACGCCGGTGGGTGTCGGCGACGACGAGGTCGTCGCCCTGTTCCACGGCATCTTCAGCGACGGACTCGCCGCCCTGAAGCAGACACTCGCCGCCTGAGGCGTCGAGGCCCCCGCGGCCGTGCCGCCCCGGGGCCCGTGACGACCGCCGTCGGACCCGGGCCGTGAGCTTGACCTCGGCAAGGAGTTCACGTCGTCCAGCGATGCGCCGAGCGGCATGGCCGACCCACGTAAGGCCGCCGAACCCTCCGGAGTGATCTACTGGGATCCGGGGGACAAGGCGGGGCCCGCACAAGCACGCGGCCCATCCAGTCGCACCGACAGCAGGAGGTACGCAGCATGCTCGTCGATCTCTCCGGCAAGACCGCCCTCGTCACCGGATCGACCCAGGGAATCGGGGCGGCCATCGCGGCCGGCCTGGCGAAGGCCGGTGCCCGGGTGGCCGTCAACGGACGGTCCGCGGCCTCCGTCGACAAGGCCGTCGACCGGCTGAAGGGGGAGCACGGCGCCGCCGAGTTCTTCCCGGCCCCCGGTGACATCTCCACCGACGAAGGGGCGGCTCAGGTCTTCTCGGCCGTCCCCCGCACGGACATCCTCATCAACAACCTCGGCATCTTCGGCGCGGAGCCGGCCCTCGACATCAGCGACGACGAATGGCGCCGCTACTTCGAGGTCAACGTACTGACCGCCGTCCGCATGATCCGGCACTACCTGCCGGGGATGAAGGACCGCTCCTGGGGACGGATCCAGAACATCGCCAGCGACTCGGCGTTCGCCGTTCCCGCCGAGATGATCCATTACGGCATGTCGAAGACCGCACTCCTCGCGGTCTCCCGGGGCTTCGCGAAGGAGGCCGCGGGATCGGGCGTGACCGTCAACTCCGTTGTAGCGGGCCCCACTCACACCGGCGGCGTGGAGGACTTCGTGTACGAGCTCGTCGACTCCGCGCTGCCCTGGGACGAGGCGCAGCGGGAGTTCATGGTCAAGCACCGCCCGCAGTCCCTGATCCAGCGGCTCATCGAGCCCGAGGAGATCGCGCACATGGTCGTCTACCTCAGCTCCCCGCTGGCCTCCGCCACGACCGGCGGCGCGATTCGGGTCGACGGCGGCTACGTGGACTCGATCGCCCCGTAGCATCACGTGGCCATGACCTCCGCCACCGCGCACCGCACCGGTCTCCTGCTCGGCGTCGACATCGGGACGTCCTCCTCCAAAGGCGTCCTCGTCCGCCCCGACGGCACGCTCGTCGCCCAGGCGCAGCGCGAACACACCACGTCCACGCCGCACCCCGGCTGGTTCGAACACGACGCGGACGACGTGTGGTGGGCCGACTTCCGTTCCCTGGCGCGGGAGTTGCTGGCCGTGCTGCCCGCGGGCGAGTCGCTCGCCGCGGTCGGCGTCAGCGGTATCGGCCCCTGCCTGCTCCCCGTCGACGAGAAGGGCACGCCGGTCCGCCCGGCCATCCTGTACGGCGTCGACACCCGGGCGGGGGCCGAGATCGCCGAGCAGGACGAGCGCTACGGCCCCGATGACATCATCCGCCGCTGCGGCTCACCCCTGACCAGCCAGGCGATCGGCCCGAAACTGGCATGGCTGCGCCGCCACGAGCCGACGGTCTACGAGGCCACCCACCGCTGGTGCATGGCGAGTTCGTACCTCGTGCACCGCCTCACCGGTCGGTACGTCCTCGACCACCACTCGGCGAGTCAGTGCACTCCGCTGTACGACCTGGCCGCCCGGGCCTGGATCGATGACCGCTGTGAGGAGATCGCGCCCGGCCTTCAGTGGCCGGAGCTGGTCTGGCCCTCCGACGTCGTCGGCGCCGTGACACCCGAGGCCGAGGCCCTCACCGGCCTTCCCGCGGGCACCCCCGTGGTCGCGGGCACGGTCGACGCCTGGGCGGAGGCGGCCGGTGTCGGCGTCGCCGCTCCCGGCGACCTCATGCTCATGTACGGCACGACGATGTTCCTGGTCGGCATTGAGCCGCGACCGCTGACCAGCCCGCACCTGTGGGGCACGGCGGGCGCGTTCCCCGACACGTACTGCCTGGCGGCCGGGATGGCGACGTCGGGCGCGGTCACCGGCTGGCTGCGCGACCTCACCGGTAGCTCGTACGAGCAACTGACCGCGGAGGCCGCCGCGTTGCCGCCCGGCGCCGAGGGCCTGCTGATGCTGCCGTACTTCGCGGGGGAGCGCACTCCGCTCTTCGACCCCGACGCGCGGGGACTCGTGCACGGCCTGACGTTGCGGCACGGCCGGGGCCATCTCTACCGGGCCGCCCTGGAGGCCACCGCCTACGGCGTCCGGCACAATCTCGCCGCCATGGCGGAGGCGGGCGCCACCGCCGAACGCCTTGTCGCGGTCGGCGGTGGCGCCCGTGCGCTGTGGACCCGGATCGTCTCCGACGTGACCGGGCGCGAGCAGCACCTGCCGCGCCACACCATCGGCGCCGCGTACGGCGACGCGTTCCTCGCGGCGGTCGGCGCCGGGCTCGCCGGGCCTGGCGACATCGCGCACTGGAACCCGACCGTCGAGGTGGTCGTCCCGGAGGCGACCGCCTCGACCGTCTACGACCAGCTCTACGGGCTCTACCTGGACCTGTATCCGGCGACCCGCGAGGCCGCGCACCTTCTGGCCCGGCTCAACTAGCGTGGTCCACCTAGTCGTTGGTGTTCACGTGGACGTAGTCGACGACGAGCTGCTGCGGGAAGCTCGTGTTGCCGTCCGGGTCGCCGGGCCAGTAGCCGCCGACCGCGAGGTTGAGGATAAGGAAGAACGGCTTGTCGAAGACCCACTTGTTGCCGCCCAGGTCGGCCGGGGTGCGGGTCTGGTAGACGTTGCCGTCCACGGACCAGGTGACCTTGTTCGGTGACCAGTCCACCGCGAAGGTGTGGAACTTGTCCGAGAACGCCTCGCCACCGGGCAGGGTATAGCCCGCGCCGATGCCGCCCGAGCCCGAGTAGCCGGGACCGTGCAGCGTGCCGTGGACGGTGCCCGGTTCGAAGCCGACGTTCTCCATCACGTCGAGCTCACCGCTGTTGGGCCACCCGACACTGCCGATGTCGGCGCCGAGCATCCAGAACGCGGGCCACATGCCCTGCCCCTTCGGCACCTTCATCCGGGCCTCGACATGGCCGTACGTCTGCGTGAACTTGCCCGAGGTGTTGAGCCGGGAAGAGGTGTACTCGCACTTGCCGTACCAGCACTGGTAGTTGCCGGGGTTCTCCTTGCGAGCGGTGATGACCAGGTTGCCCTGGCCGTCGAGGGCGGCGTTCTTGTTGCCCGAGGTGTAGTACTGCCGCTCGTGGTTGTTGACGTTGTCGCCGGTCTCCGTCTGCCACTTGCTGCCGTCGACCGCGGACCCGGCGGGGCCGTTGAAGTCGTCGGTGAAGGTGGCGGCCGCGGCTGAACCGGCCGGAGAGGTGGAGGGGGCCGCCGACGCTCCGGCGGGGAGTCCGGCCAGGGCCGAGGCACAGCAGGCCAGGGCGACCGTGGAGAGCGTCGCACGGCGGCGCCAAGAGGTGTGCACTGTCATCACATCGCTTCACGTGGGGGTGGCGAGAGAGTGGGGGGTGCGGGATTGGTGGGGGTTGTGAGGTGTACGCATACCGAGGCAAGGCAAGGCAAGGCAAGGCAAGGCATGCGCATGACAACACGACATCGAGAACTGAACGCGTCGGGCGATCAACCCCGAGGCTTTGTTCAGTACTTGATTTAAGGCAGCCTCCGGTGCGCCGTCAAGGAGTTGGTGCGGACCAATCTCAGTGACCCTTGGCCGTCGCCCGCGCCAGATAGGGCGCCGTCCGGCTCCCCTCGGCCCCCGCCACCGCGTCGGGCGGCCCCGCGGCGACCACACGACCGCCCTCGTCGCCGCCGCCGGGGCCCAGGTCGATCACCCAGTCCGCGCCCGCCACCACCGCCATGTCGTGCTCGACGACCACCACCGAATGGCCCGCGTCGACCAGGCCGTGCAGCTGACGCATCAGGACCTCGACGTCGGCCGGGTGGAGTCCGGTCGTCGGCTCGTCCAGGAGGTAGAGCGTGTGACCGCGCCGCACACGCTGCAACTCGCTCGCCAGCTTGATGCGCTGGGCCTCGCCGCCCGAGAGTTCCGTCGCCGGCTGCCCCAGACGCAGATAGCCGAGACCCACGTCCAGGAGGGTCCGCAGGCTGCGTGCGACGGCCGGGGTGTCGGCGAAGAACTCCGCGGCCGACTCCACCGTCAGATCGAGCACCTCCGCGATGTTCCGCCCCTGGTAGGTCACTTCGAGCGTCTCGGGGTTGTAGCGCGCACCCCCGCAGTCGGGGCACGGCGCGTACGTACTGGGCAGGAAAAGCAGTTCCACGCTCACGAACCCCTCGCCCTGACAGGTCTCGCACCGCCCGCCCGCGACGTTGAACGAGAAGCGCCCGACGCCGTAACCCCGTGTCCGTGCCGCCTCCGTGGCCGCGAAGACCTTGCGGACGACATCGAAGAGGCCCGTGTAGGTGGCCAGGTTGGAGCGGGGCGTGCGGCCGATCGGCTTCTGGTCGACGCACACCAGACGCCCCACGCCGTCAAGGTCCTCGGTGACCTCGCCGATGAGCGTGGACTTGCCCGAACCGGAGACGCCGGTGACGGCGGTGAAGGCGCCGAGCGGGAACTCTGCCGTCACGTCACGCAGATTGTGGCGGCTCACGGGGCCGACCTTCAGCCAGCCGCGCGGGGTACGCGCCTGGCGTACCGGAGCGGGCTCGCGAGCGAAGAGGAAACGGGCCGTCGCGGACTCCGTGACCCTCTCCAGATCCGCCACCGGGCCACTGTGCAGAACCTGGCCGCCGTGCTCACCCGCGTCCGGGCCCACGTCGACGAGCCAGTCCGCGTGGCGCATGACATCGAGATGGTGCTCCACGACGAAGACCGAGTTGCCCGCGGCCTTGAGTCGGTCCAGGACGGTGAGCAGGGACTCCGTGTCCGCCGGGTGCAGACCGGCCGACGGCTCGTCGAGGACGTACACGACTCCGAAGAGTCCCGAGCGCAACTGGGTCGCCAGGCGCAGCCGTTGGAGCTCGCCCGTGGAGAGGCTGGGTGTGGCGCGGTCAGGGCTCAGATAGCCGAGGCCCAGCTCGGTGATCGTGGCGATGCGGGCAAGGAGATCGTCGGTCAGGACACGCGCCGCCTCGGAACCCGTGCTGCTCTTGAGGGACTTGGCCAGCTCCGACAGGGGCAGCGCGGCCAGGTCGGCGATCGTGCGGTCCGCGAACGTGACCGCCATCGCCTCCGGGCGGAGCCTGCTCCCGCCGCACGCCGGACAGTCGGCGCTCGCCAGGAACCGCTCGGCCTTGGCGCGCAGTGTCTGGCTCTTGGAGTCGGAGAACGTCTTCATCACATAGCGCCGGGCGCTCATGTACGTGCCCTGGTAGGGGCGTTGGATGCGGCCCGCGTCCCGCACCGGGTGCACCGTCACCACCGGCTGCTCGTCCGTGAACAGGATCCAGCTCCGGTCCGCCTGGGGCAGTTCGTGCCAGGGAAGGCCGACGTCGTGCCCCAGCGCTTCGAGGACGTCACGCAGGTTCTTGCCCTGCCAGGCTCCAGGCCAGGCCGCGATCGCGCCCTCCCGGATGGAGAGAGCCGGATCGGGGACCAGGAGCTCCTCGCTCGTGCGGTGCACGCGGCCGAGCCCGTGGCACTGCGGACAGGCCCCGGCCGCCGTGTTCGGCGAGAAGGCGTCGGAGTCGAGCCGCTCGGCGCCGTCCGGGTAGGTGCCGGCGCGGGAGAACAGCATGCGCAGCGAGTTCGAGAGGCTGGTGACCGTGCCCACCGATGAGCGGGACGTCGGCGCCGAGCGGCGCTGCTGGAGCGAGACCGCGGGAGGCAGGCCGGTGATCTCACCGACCTTCGGCGCGCCCACCTGGTGGATGAGCCGCCTGGCGTACGGGGCGACGGACTCGAAGTAGCGCCGCTGGGCCTCAGCGTAGATCGTCCCGAAGGCGAGCGACGACTTCCCCGAACCGGAGACACCGGTGAAGACCGCGAGGACGTCGCGCGGGACGTCCACGTCGACGTTCCGCAGATTGTGCTCGCGGGCACCCCGGACACGGACGAACGGATCGTGGGGGCTGTGCATGGGATCTCCGTACGGGGCTCGGGGGCAAACCCCACGATTCTAGGTCGCGGCCAGACCCGCGACCCGGGAGAGGCGCCGGAAGGAGTCCAGAAGCCCCGCGCGATCGTACGTACTGGTCGTGACCAGGACTTCTTGCGCCCCGCTCTCCTTGATCAGCGCATCGAGCTCGTCGGCAACCTGCTCCTCCGTGCCGTGGATGTGGCCGAGGAGCCCGGACTCGTAGAAGCCGCGCTCCTTCTCGGTCATCGTCGTCTGCGAAGACTCGACGCGCTCGGCCGGGGGCAGCGGCGGGAACGTGCCGTGGGTGCGCGAGTACGCCATCGACCAGGCCTCCGGTATCAGCAGGCGGCGGGCCTCCTCGGGCGTCCCGGCGACGGCGATGGTGCCCGAGACGACGACGTAGGGCTCGCTGGACCACTGCGAAGGCCGGAACGACGAGTGGTACTGCTCGATGCCGCGGAGCATCTTCTCGCGGCTCCTGATGTCGCCGATGACCATGGGGAGCCCGGCCTGTGCCGCGATCGTGGCGCCCTCGCCCATGGCCAGGACGAACGGCGGGACCGTCAGGCCCTCGGCGGGGCGGGCGTGCGCGCCGGTGTCCGATGTGCCGCGGAACCAGCCCAGGAGCTCGGTGAGCTGCGCCGCGAAATCCTCCGCGTCGTGCTTGTCCCGGCCGAGCGCCTTGCGCACCCCGTCGGTGAAGCCCACCGAGCGGCCGAGCCCCATGTCGATACGTCCTGGGTAGAGCGCTTCGAGAACACCGAACTGCTCAGCCACGATGAGGGGTTGGTGGTTCGGCAGCATCACGCCGCCCGTGCCGACCCGGATGGTGCGCGTCGCGGCGGCGACGGCCGCGGCCAGGACGGTCGGCGCGGAGCCCGCGACGCCCGGCACCGCGTGGTGCTCCGACACCCAGAAGCGGTGATAGCCGAGCTCTTCGAGCTCCTGGGCGAGGCGCACGGTGTCGCGCAGGGCCTCGGGACCGTCGTGCCCCTCGCGGGTGCGGGAACGGTCCAGTACGGAGAAACGGGTTGCTTCCACGCGACACCTCTTCTCCGGCTGATCTCCTCCGCGATTCCGCGGTACTGCGGCCTCAATTTTCCGTCAGGTCCGCGGGGCGGGCAAAGTGATTTTGATCTCCGCGATCTTGATCAAGCGAGGTTCACGCCGGACGCAGCCACAGCGTGGCCAGTGGGGGGAGAGTCACGTGCAGGCGGGCCGGAAAGGCTCCGGTGGCGTCGGGGGCCGGTCGCAGCGGGTCGGGGTTGCGCACGTCGCCGCCGCCGTAGTGGGCCGCGTCGGTGTTGAGCGTCTCCCTCCAGGCGCCGACTGTCCCGGGCACCCCCAGTGGATAGTCGCGGCGTACCACCGGGGAGAAGTTGCTCACTGCCAGGAGCGGCGTCCCGTCGGCCGCGTAGCGCAGGAACGCCACCACATTGTCCTGCGCCGCGTCCGCCTCGACCCAGGCGAATCCGGCCGGGACCGTGTCCTGTTCCCACAGTGCGGGGGCGGCCCGGTACTGGTGGTTGAGGTCGCACACCAGTCGCCGCACGCCGATGTGGTCGGAGCGCGCGGGACAGGACGCCTCCAGAAGCCCCCAGTCCAAGCCGTGTTCCTGCGACCACTCGGCGCCCTGGGCGAACTCCTGGCCCATGAAGAGGAGTTGTTTGCCGGGGTGGGCCCACATGTAGGCCAGGTAGGCGCGGTGGTTGGCGCGCTGCTGCCACCAGTCACCCGGCATCTTGGACACCAGCGCACCTTTGCCGTGCACGACTTCGTCGTGTGAGATCGGCAGGAGGTAGTTCTCGCTGTAGGCGTAGACCATCGCGAAGGTCAACTCATTGTGGTGGTACTGCCGGTGAACCGGCTCGTGCTGGATGTACTCCAGGGAGTCGTGCATCCAGCCCATGTTCCATTTCAGGCCGAAGCCCAGGCCGCCGAAGCCACCGGGTCCCGCGTGGTGAGTGGCTCGTGTGACGCCGTCCCATGCCGTCGACTCCTCGGCGATGGTGATCACCCCGGGGCAGCGGCGGTAGACCGTCGCGTTCATCTCCTGCAGGAACGACACGGCGTCCAGGTTCTCCCGGCCGCCGTGTTCGTTGGGCGTCCACTGCCCCTCCTCGCGTGAGTAGTCGAGGTAGAGCATCGAGGCCACCGCGTCCACCCGCAGCCCGTCGACATGGAACTCCTCGCACCAGTAACTCGCGTTGGCCACCAGGAAGTTGCGTACCTCCCGGCGCCCGAAGTCGAAGGTGAGAGTGCCCCAGTCGGGGTGCTCGGCACGCCGGGGGTCCCGCGGCTCGTACAGCGGCTCCCCGTCGAATGCCGCGAGTGCCCAGTCGTCCTTGGGGAAGTGCGCCGCGACCCAGTCCACGATCACGCCGATGCCCGCCTGGTGCAGCGCGTCGACGAGGAACTTGAAGTCGTCGGGCGTGCCCATGCGGGCAGTCGGCGCGTAGAACCCGGTGGCCTGATAGCCCCACGATCCGCCGAAGGGATGCTCGGCCACCGGCAGGAACTCCACGTGCGTGAACCCGGCATCGGCCACGTAGTCCGTGAGCTGTTCGGCCAGCTGCCGGTAGGAGAGTCCGATCCGCCAGGACGGCAGATGGACCTCGTACACCGAGAAGGGGGCCTGGCACACGGGGCGATCCGCCCGGCGTGCCATCCATGCCGCGTCCGCCCACACGTGGGCCGACCGCGTGACCACCGATGCGGTCGCGGGCGGTACCTCCGTGCGGCGGGCCATCGGATCCGCGCGCACGGTGTGGGTGCCGTCGGGGCGAGCGATGTCGAACTTGTAGAGGTCCCCCTCGTCGACGCCGGGGACGAACAGCTCCCATACGCCGGTCGAACCGAGAGAGCGCATGGGATAGGCGGATCCGTCCCAACCGCAGAATTCCCCGCACACCCGCACCCCTCTGGCGTTGGGCGCCCACACGGTGAATCGGGTACCCGCGACACCCTGGTGGGTCATCGGGTGTGCGCCGAGCGCCTTCCACAGCTCCTCGTGCCGGCCCTCACCGATCAGGTGCAGATCGAGTTCGCCGAGCGCGGGCGTGAAGCGATAGGGGTCCTGGAGGTCGATGTCCCGGCCGTCGTACGTCACCCGCAGCGCGTACTCGGGGATCGACGCGATCGGCAGAACACCCGAGAAGAAGCCGTCTCCCTCGTCGTGCAGGTTCGTGACCCGCTCACCGACGACGAGCTTCGCGGCCTGGGCGTACGGGCGCAGGACCGTGAAGGCCACGCCACCGGGCACTGGATGGGCGCCGAGCACCGCGTGCGGGTCGTGGTGCGTGCCCGAAAGGAGGCGCCCGCGGCTCTCCGCGTCGAGTCGCGGCGCGGGAGGGCGTGATCGGGTGACGGCCGCCGTGGACATCAGTGGCCCTTCGCGAGGCGGGCGATCGCCGCCATGGGCACGGGCAGCCAGTCAGGACGGTGCCTGGCCTCGTACAACGCTTCGTACACCGCCCGGTCCGTCTCGTAGGCACGCAGGAGCGCGTCCTGCTGCCGCGGGTCCCACGCCGACTCGGCGGCGTAGCCCGCGCAGTAGGCATCCCGGCAACGCTGCGCCCACTCGGGCCGCCAAGGGCGCCTGGCATGGGCCGCGTAGTCGAAGGAGCGGAGCATGCCCGCGATGTCGCGTACGGGGGCCTGGGCGCGTCTGCGTTCAGCGATCGGGCGGGCCGGTTCGCCCTCGAAGTCGATGACGAACCACCGCTGCCCGGCCCGCAGCACCTGGCCCAGGTGCAGGTCCCCATGGATCCGCTGGTCCGGCCTGCCCAGGACACGAGCTCCGACGACGTCGTACGCGGCCTTCAGCCGGGCCGCGTACGGGACGAGCCCCGGAACCTGACGGGCGGTGGTGTCAAGGCGCGCGATCATCGCCGCGGCGAGCCGACCACCCGCGTGCCGGTCAGGGAGGCCGGGCGCCAAGGCGTGGGCAAGGGCCAGATGCACTTCTGCGGTCGCGCGCCCCAGCTCATAGGACTCATCGGTGAAGTCCGCGCCCGATGCGATGGCTTGGAGTGCGAGAGTCCAGCCGTCGGTCGCCTCGCGCAGGAAGGGCTGGAGTACCCCGAGTGTCGTCCTGCGGGGCTCGGCGGTCCAGAACCAGGCCACGGGAGCGGGTACGCGGGAGCAGCCCTCGCGGGCAAGGGCCCAGGGAACCTCGAGGTCGGGGTTGATGCCGTACTGGATGCGGCGGAAGATCTTCAGGATGAGGGAATCGCCGTACACCAGTGAGGTGTTGGACTGCTCTCCGTCCAGAACGCGGGGCGTGAGCCCGGAGGGTATCGCGCTCTGCGTCTCGCGTTCGAAGCGCAACGGGCCCGCCGCGCCCGGGGTGCGGAGGCGTTCGAGGAGCAGCATGGCCGACCGGGGGTCGTGGAGGGCGTCGTACACGGTGAGTCCCTCGAAGGGGCCCGCTCCGGCTCGGCCGATGGCGGCGTGGTGGAGGTGCGGCGGCAGGTCCTCGCTCACCCCCAGGAGCAGTTGGTAGCAGCCGTCGCTCGATCCGGCGTGCCGGGAACGGATCAGCAGGTGCAGGCAGCCCGGGTGCAACTCGGTCATCGACACCACGCTCAGTTCCGTGATGGGAAGGCCTTTGCCCGCGAACCACCGCTGCTTGGGCAGCCACTCCTCGAGCATCCCGGCCAGCGATGTGAGCAGCAGCGGAGGACTGAGGGGGGTGCCGCGCGACGGTGTGGCGGTCTTCAACATGCGACACGTCCCTTCACAGGTACACGGCGGGGTCCGCCGGGCGACGCGGGGCCAGGTCCTTGTGCAGCCGGAACCAGTAGAAGCCATGTCCGGCCAGGGTCAGGAGGTAGGGCAGTTCGCCGATGGCCGGGAACCGTACTCCGCCGATCAGTTCGACCGGGTGGCGGCCGTTGAAGGTCTGGAGGTCGAGTTCGGTGGG
>NZ_JBHVXJ010000028.1:0-116525 GCF_042881845.1 Streptomyces sp. NPDC058257 | reverse complement strand
GGCGGGAACCCGGTACTGGGTTCCCGCCCCGCCCCCTCTGTGCGTCTACCGGGGTGCGGCCTACGGCTCGAACTTGTAGCCCAGGCCCCGCACCGTCACCAGGTAGCGAGGCGCCCCCGGGTCCGGCTCGATCTTGGCGCGCAGGCGCTTGACGTGGACGTCGAGGGTCTTGGTGTCGCCCACGTAGTCCGCGCCCCAGACGCGGTCGATCAGCTGCATGCGGGTCAGGACGCGGCCCGCGTTGCGCAGGAGCATCTCCAGGAGGTCGAACTCCTTGAGGGGCAGGTCGACCTTGGAGCCGGAGACGGTGACCACGTGGCGGTCCACGTCCATGCGGACCGGGCCCGCCTCAAGGGCCTGCGGGGCGACCTCCTCGGGCTCGCCGCGGCGGCGCAGGACCGCGCGGATGCGGGCCACCAGTTCGCGCGACGAGAAGGGCTTGGTGACGTAGTCGTCGGCTCCTATTTCGAGGCCGACCACCTTGTCGATCTCGCTGTCCTTGGCGGTGACCATGATCACCGGGACGTTGGAGTGGCTGCGCAGCTGGCGGCAGACCTCCGTGCCGGGCAGGCCCGGCAGCATCAGGTCGAGCAGGACGAGGTCGGCGCCGTTGCGCTCGAACTCGTCAAGGCCGTCCGGGCCGGTGGCCGCGATGGCGACCTCGAAGCCCTCTTTGCGGAGCATGTAGGACAGGGCGTCGCTGAAGGATTCCTCGTCCTCGACGACGAGCACTCGGGTCACGGAAGGACCTCCGGGGCAGGAATGGGTTCGTACGCAGTGGTCTCGTCGGGCCGTGCGGTGTCGGCTTCGCTGCCGTCTCCGCCGTGACCGGATCCGCGGTCGCGGGCAGCGGCTGCTTCGGGCAGCCGCAGGGTGAAGGTGGAGCCCTGTCCCTCGGAGCTCCACACGGTGACCTCCCCGCCGTGCGAGGCGGCCACGTGTTTGACGATGGCGAGGCCGAGGCCGGTGCCGCCGGTGGCCCGGGAACGGGCCGGGTCCACCCGGTAGAAGCGCTCGAATATGCGCTCCTTGTCCTTGTCGGAGATGCCGATCCCCTGGTCGGTGACGGCAACCTCGATGAAGTCTCCGCCCGGCGCGTTGACCCGGCGGGCCGCGATGCCGACGCGGGTGCGGGCGGGCGAGTAGTTGACGGCGTTCTCGACGAGATTGCCGAGTGCCGCGGCGAGCTGGCCGCGGTTGCCCCATATCCGCAGGTCGGCGGTGCCGCCCGCGGCCATGGTGATCTGCTTGTGGGAGGCCTGGTGACGGCTGCGGTCGATCGCTTCCGCCACCAGTTCATCGACACGGACGGGTTCGGCGTCCTCCAAGGGGTCGTCGTTCTGGACCCGGGAGAGGTCGATGAGCTCCTGGACGAGGCTGGTCAGGCGGGTCGCCTCGATCTGCATGCGGCCCGCGAAGCGCTCGACGGCCTCGGGGTCGTCCGACGCGTCCATGACGGCCTCGGAGAGCAGCGAGAGCGCACCCACCGGGGTCTTGAGCTCATGGCTCACGTTCGCCACGAAGTCGCGTCGTACGGCTTCGATGCGGCGGGCCTCTGTGAGGTCCTCCACGAGGAGAAGCACCAGGCGGGAACCGAGAGGGGCCACGCGTGCGGAGACGGCGAGGGCGTCGCCCCGGCCGGTGCCGCGCCGTGGCAGGTCCAGCTCCACCTGGCGTATCTCGCCGTCGCGGCGGGTGTCGCGCGCCATCTGGAGCATGGGCTCCACGGCGAGCTTGCCGCCGCGGACCAGGCCGAGGGCGTACGCCGCCGAGCTGGCCTTCACCACGCTGTCCGCCTCGTCGAGGACGACGGCGGACGAGCGGAGCACGGAGAGAACCGTGTCGACGCCCGGCGGCAGTACGGGGTCTGTGTGCAGGGAGGTCCGGGTGGGGCGTTTCAGGTCGCGCTCGCTCCAGCGGAACGCCAGCATGGCGATGACACCGGTGCACACCCCGGCGATCGCTGCCGCTGCGGCGACCGCCGCGTTCACGTCCATGCCTCCAGGTTATGCGCCGGATGAGCACCAGCCCCAGCCATCCGGGTGCCGCCTCGAACACTCGTCGCCCAGAGTTCACCGAGGGGACGGTGTTGGTTCACTTCGGCCGAACGGGTTACCCCGGTCGGCGCCGGGGCGACTCCCGGGAGCGCGTCGGACGTCGCCCACAGTTCACCTCGGTGACAGGGGTGGTTCATTCGGGATGTCGGAAACGGACGCGTGCGACCCGCACCGTGGGAGCGTGGGGGTCAGCCCCCGGGTCGTACTAGAGAGGGACATCCACATGCGGGACGCGTACCACGAGGAACTTGACTCGATCGGCGAAGGCCTGGTGGAGATGGCCCGCCTTGTCGGGTCCGCGATCGGGCGCGCCACCACGGCCATGCTCGACGCCGATCTGAAGCTGGCCGAGAGCGTGATCGCCGCCGACCAGAAGGTCGACGATCTGCAGCACGAGCTGGAGGCGCGCGCGATAGCCCTTCTGGCACGGCAGCAGCCGGTCGCCACCGACCTGCGCATCGTCGTCACCTCGCTGCGGATGAGCGCCGACCTGGAGCGCTCGGGCGACCTCGCCCAGCACGTCGGGAAGCTGGCCCGCCTGCGCTTCCCGGCGTCGGCCGTGCCGCACGACCTGCACGCGACGATCCTGGAGATGGGGCAGCTCGCGCAGCGGCTCATGGCCAAGGCGGCGGAGGTCATCATCACGAAGGACGTCGACCTGGCGCTCCAGCTCGAGCAGGACGACGACGAGATGGACCTGCTGCACCGCACGCTCTTCCAGCACCTGATGGACGACCGCTGGAAGCACGGCATCGAGACGGCCGTGGACGTGACGCTCCTCGGCCGCTACTACGAGCGCTTCGCCGACCACGCGGTGTCGGTGGCGAAGAGGGTCGTCTACCTGGTCACGGGCGAGCACGCGGACGAGATCCAGCCCACGGGCACGCCCGTGGAAGGCGCCTGAGCCCAACACCGGCCGACGCGCGCGCAAAAGGGGTGTGCCCCGCACCGATCGTGCGGGGCACACCCCTTTGCCCTGCTCCCGGTGCCCCGGCTTCAGCCGCAGCCGCCGCACTGGCACGGTCCGCCCGACTGACAGCCGCAGCCGCAGCCCGAGCCGCAGCCGCAGGCGCCGAGGAGTACGAGCGCGGGCAGGCCAGGCGTATCGGCGGGCTGCTCGGGGACGGGTTCGGTCATCGGGGACTCAGCCATGGGTCTCCTCCTCGAAGGCGTACTGCGAAGGCTTACGGCGAAGGCGCACGCTTACGGCGAAGGCGCACTGCCTGTTGCCCGTTCCATGCCCACCGGAAGGGGCGCACCAACGGCGCACACGCGCGTGCGCGGGGCCCGGCGTCCCGGATCGCCACCCGCGAGGCTCCCCACGAGACCCCGGTGGTTCACCCGAGCCCACCCACGAAACTCTCTGCACAACCTTCACAGAAATGCCTTACTGTGAGTTCGCTGTGCAGGGGGATCAAGTCCCAGGCCTCTGACCTGGGTTCTTCTTATGTGGGGGGTCACATACCGTGCGTACGCGCACCATCTCGACCGCGACAGCGCTCGCGGTCCTCTTCAGTTCCGCGGCCCTGGTCGCGACGGCGTCCGGCCAGGCGGTGGCGGACTCCTCGAAGCTTCTGAACGTGAAGTCGTCGGGTGACGTTCTCGTGGACGGCGAGCATCAGCGCGTCTACGTCTCCGACCCGAAGGGCGGCAAGATCGTCGTCACGGACTACGCGGGCACCGTCAAGGCGACCCTGGACGGGCTGCCGGACGTCGAGGGCCTTGTGCTCTCGCCCGACTCCGGCCAGGTGTACGCGGCCGTGGCGGGGCTCAACCGGATCGTCTCCGTGGAGACGTCCTCGTACACGCAGAGCGCGAGCTACGCGCTCGACGGCGCCGAGAAGCCGCGCACGCTCGCGCTGGCGAGCGGCAAGCTGTGGTTCGGCTACGGGCCCGACGCCGAAGGCGGCATCGGCTCCCTCGACTTCTCCGGCGACGAGCCGGTCGTCGCGCTCGGCCAGGACGGCGGCGCGCGCTTCTACGCCGCGCCCGAGCTCGGCTCCGACCCCGACTCGGGGATCCTGGTCGCAGGCGAGAAGGTGACCAGCGACGACACCCTGACCGTGTACGACGTCTCGGGCCCCAAGCCGGAGGTGAAGGTCAGCAAGTCGGTGGAGGGCGGCTTCTTCGACGACATCGCGGTCTCCCCCGACGGGACCCAGATCGTCACGGCGAGCGGCGCGCCGTACTACCACCCGGTGTACTCCACGAAGGACCTGTCGCCGCTGGGCCGCTACGACTCCGGTACCTACGGCGCGGCCGTGGACATCGCCCCGGACGGCACCGTGGCGGCGGGCACCTTCTCCTGGTACGGGCCCGACGTGCACATCTACCGGCAGGGCAAGTGGTCCAAGGTGCGGGAGTACGAGTTCCCGAACACCGGCGGCGGCAGCGGCGGCGACACCCTGGCCGAGGGCTCGCTGGCCTGGGCGCCGGACGGCAGCAGGCTCTTCGCGGTCTCCGAGAACAGCCAGGGCGCCTTCTCGCTGCGGGTCCTGAACGACCCGGTCAAGTCCCTGCCCACCCTGACGGTGGACGCACCCACGAAGGCGCCCCGCGCCAAGTCCCTCACCGTCACCGGCAAGCTCACCGACACGGCAGGGCTGCCCGCCGGGACCGAACTCGCCGTCACGCGCACGGACGTCGAGTCCCCGGACGGCAAGAAGCTGCCCGCGGTGAAGACCAAGGCGGACGGCTCCTTCTCGTTCACCAACACGCCGCCCGCGGGCGGCAAGGTGAAGTACAAGGTCGCGTACGCGGGCGACGCCACGCACGCCGCGGCCTCCGCGACGGACACGGTGGACGTCTCGCGGACCGCGACCAAGCTGACCCTGAACAAGAACGGCAAGGTCTACGGCTACGGCGCCGACGTCTCCTTCACCGCGCACCTCGGCTCGACGTACAAGAACCGCACGGTCGAGATCTGGGCGAACCCCTACGGCGGCGACAAGCCCAACAAGCTGGTCAGGACCGGGAAGGTCAACTCCAGCGGCAACATCTCCGCCACGGTGGACATGAAGCGCGACACGACCGTCACCGCCGTCTTCGCGGGCGACGCGCGTTACGGATCGAAGAAGGCCAAGTCCACGGCGTACGCCAAGGTCAAGGTCTCCACGGCCGTCTCCAAGCACTACAAGACGGGCAAGATCGGCTCCACGAAGTACTACTGGTTCCACAAGAACGCCGACCCGGTCCTCAAGACGTCGATGACGTACTACAAGGGCCGCAAGCAGCGCTTCCAGCTCCAGGTGTACGCGAACGGCGCGTGGCGGTCCGGGGGCAGCCCCGAGTACTTCAAGCTGGGCCCGGACGGCACCTGCACCGTTCGCCTTGAGGGTCCCGGCCAGTCGGGCGTCAAGGGGCGGGTGCGTTCCTCGTACATCAACGCGTCGTCGGGCGACAACGTGAACTCGACGACGCACGGGGCGTGGAAGTACCTGAACTTCACCCGGTAGGCAAGCGGGTCTCCTGCATGGAGGCGGTGGCGGAGGGAGTGGCGGTGGCGGAGGCGGTGGCGGTAGTCACCGCGGGGGTCGACCCGGCAGGGGTCGGCCCGGCAGGAGTCGGCCCGGCAGGAGTCGGCCCGGCAGGAGTCAGCCCGGCGGGAGTCGGCCCGGAAGGGGTCGGACCCGCGCCCGTCACCACCTCCGTCTCCGCCTCGTCGGCCGGAAGCCCCCGCATGAGCGACCAGTACCCGAGCGCGGCGACGGTCCCGACGACCGCGCAGGTGCCCCAGAGCCACTGGGCGCCGAAGTGGTCGATGACGAAGCCGGACATCAGCGGGGCGACGAGCGCGGCGACGGCCCACGACAGGGTGTACATGCCCTGGTAGCGCCCCCTGCCGTGGGTCGGCGAGAGGCGCACGACGAGGCCGGTCTGCGTAGGGGCGTTGACGATCTCGGCGAGGGTCCAGACGCACACGGTGAGGGCGAAGACCCCGATGGATCCGGCGAACGCGGTGAGCCCGAAGCCGTAACCGGCGAGCAGCGCGGAGATGATCAACAGCCGTTGCGGGTCTCGGTGTTCGATGAAGCGCGTGACGGGGATCTGAAGAGCGACGATCAGCACGCCGTTGACGGCGATGGCCATTCCATAGTCGGCGGGCGTGAACCCGGCCTCGCCCATCGCGACGGGCAGTCCCACGGCGCCCTGCTGAAAGATCACCGCAATGAGGAAAGACAGCCCTACGACGCCCATGAAGCGCCCGTCGCGCAGGACGGTCCCGAGGCCGACGTCCGGTTGCGACGCCTTCTCCAGGGCGGTCCGCACGGGCCGCGACTCCGGCAGCTTCGCGAAGACGACGATGGCGCAGACCATGGTCATCACGGCTTCGATGAGGAACCCGGCGAGGTAGCTGAACTCGGCGATGAAGCCCGCGCCCGCGGACGAGATCGCGAACCCGAGGTTGATCGCCCAGTAGTTGAGCGAGAAGGCCCGCACCCGGTCCTCGGGGCGGACGATGTCGGCCATCATCGCCTGGACGGCGGGCCGGGACGCGTTGCTCGCCATGCCGACGAGGAAGGCGACGGCCGCGATGGCCAGGGGGTCCTTCATGAAGCCGAGGAGGGCGACGGAGAGGGCCGTGGACGACTGGGCGATGAGGAGCGTGGGCCGCCGCCCGATCCGGTCGGTCATGACGCCCGCACCGATCGAGGAGACAACGCCGCCGAGGCCGTGCAGGGCGGCGACGAGACCGGCGTACGTCGCGGAGTAGCCGCGGTCGAGGGTCAGATAGAGCGCCATGAAGGTGGCGACGAAGGCACCGAGCCGGTTGACGAGGGTGCTGGTCCACAGCCACCAGAACTCGCGGGGAAGACCGGAGACGGACTCTCTGGCGGCGCGTCTCAGGGCGGCGAGCGGCATTGGTTTCCCCCGTGGATGAGTCAGGCGTGACGTGCGGACCGGCAGGCCACCATGTAAGTGTCTCTATCGACGAGCGAACATTACGGCCAGCGGGCCGGGAAGAGCCAGTGGATTAGCAGAACCCGTCAACCGACGCCCTGCCCGTGGCCGCGCTGTCCGGGCTCCCGTGGCCGCGCTGTCCGGGCCGCGGGCGGACGCGCGGGGCACCGGGCGGTTCGATTACGCTCAGGGGCATGGCCGACGCACCGTACAAGCTGATCCTCCTCCGTCACGGCGAGAGCGAGTGGAACGCGAAGAACCTGTTCACCGGCTGGGTGGACGTCAATCTCAACGAGAAGGGCGAGAAGGAGGCGGTCCGCGGCGGTGAGCTGCTCAAGGACGCCGGCCTGCTGCCCGACGTGGTCCACACGTCGCTCCAGAAGCGCGCGATCCGCACCGCGCAGCTGTCCCTCGAGGCGGCCGACCGCCACTGGATCCCGGTCCACCGCAGCTGGCGCCTGAACGAGCGGCACTACGGGGCTCTCCAGGGCAAGGACAAGGCGCAGACGCTCGCCGAGTTCGGCGAGGAGCAGTTCATGCTCTGGCGCCGCTCGTACGACACCCCGCCGCCGGCGCTCGACCGCGACGCGGAGTACTCGCAGTTCTCCGACCCCCGCTACGCGACGCTCCCGCCGGAGCTGCGCCCCCAGACGGAGTGCCTCAAGGACGTCGTCGTCCGCATGCTCCCGTACTGGTTCGACGGCATCGTCCCCGACCTCCTGACCGGCAAGACGGTCCTGGTCGCGGCCCACGGCAACTCGCTGCGCGCCCTGGTCAAGCACCTGGACGGCGTCTCGGACGAGGACATCGCGGGCCTGAACATCCCGACGGGCATCCCGCTCGCCTACGAACTGGACGCGGAGTTCAAGCCCGTGAAGCCGGGCGGCACGTACCTGGACCCGGACGCGGCGAAGGCGGCCATCGAGGCGGTCAAGAACCAGGGCAAGAAGAAGTAAGCAAGCCCTACGCTTCAGGCCTCCGCGCTTCAGGCCTCCGCGCTTCAGGCCTCCGCGCTTCAGGCCCTCTGCCCGCGGGTTCTCCATTGGCAGGGGGCTTGTCGCCGGCCCGGTCTCGTCCGTACGCGCGCACCCGGCGACCTGCGACGAACAGCAGCGCGACGGCGGCGACCGCGAGGATGACGTGGCCGATCAGGTTGGCGTCGCCCGCGGAGCCGGTGTCGGGGGTCTGGCCGAAGCCGATCCACGTGTACGTCAGCGTGGCGCCGGCGGCGAGGGCGTACACCTGCGGCAATCCCCAACCCGGCCTCCGCGACCAGGAGATGCCGAGGGCCAGAGCCACGGCCGCGATGGCGATGGACGCCGCCACGCTCCACCAGTTCGTCTGAAGGACCAGCATGAATCCGCTGGTCAGCAGAAACGCCGCCGCGCCCGCGAGCAAGGGGTGGGGCGCGCCGCGGGCGGCCCGGCCGCCGGACAGTGGCGGCCGGATCCTGAAGGCGGCGACCACCAGCAGGACCACCACCACGGCCGTACCGGCCAGGCGGGGCCAGGGCGCCATGAAGTGGCTCTCGTCGTAGCTGCCCCAGCCGGTGATCACGGCACCGAGGGCGAAGAGCACCGCGGTGACGGACAGACCGATGCGGCCGAGCCAAGGCTCCCGCGCCCGGTCCGGAACCAGCGACTCCATCAGCGCGATCGGCACGGCGATGCTCCACACGGCGTGCACGGCGAGCACCGAGAGCAGCCCGTAGGCACCTATGCCCAGGTACGGCACGTGCGTCACCGAGACCATGTCGTAGTTGCCGGAGTAGTGCGCGTTGAACAGCATCTGGTCAAGGAGCCCCTCCTCCACCAGCGCGTACGCCGCGCCGAGGAGCAGGATCGAACCCCATCCCCGTCCGGCGCGCCGGACGGCCTCGCGGATCAGCAGGCACCCGCCGCCGTACAGCAGCGCCTGCATCGGCAGCAGCCACAGCATGTCGATCGAGGTCGCACCGAGCAGCAGCTCGCCGACCACCGGCGACAGGAAGAACAGCCCCACGGCGGGCATCGCGTGTCTCATGTCATCCGACGCTACGGGCGACGTGATCGGCGGCGCGTCTACCGAGTGGCTAGAAGCGGTTGTCCGAAAGCATGGAGCGCTGAGACGAAAGTCGAGGTCCCGGGAGGGGGAGGGCCTACGGGTCTGTCATACGTGAGGCGGGTCCCGTCGGGCGGAGTGCGTGAGGCGGTCGGCGAGGGCCTCGACCAGGCCGCGCAGCTCGTCCGGGCGTTCGATGACGAACGGGCGGTCGAGGGAGGCGAGCACGGCGGGGAGCCAGTCGAGGCGGTCCACGCGCAGTTCGACGCCGGACCAGCCATCAGTCTGCGGCAGTTCTTCCACGATCGCGACGCTGGGAGGCAGCCGCGTGTGGATGTGCTCGGCCGTCGCCTGGACGCGCAGGGTCACCTCATGCCGGTACGGAGCTGTGGCGAGGCCCGTCAGAACGCGCTGCGCCGGGTCCGGTTCAGCGGGTGGTTCGAACGAGCCCGGCAGGGTCCGCACGTCCCTGATGCGGTCCAGGCGGAACGTACGGTCCTCGCCGCTCGTGAGGTCCACAGCCGTCACGTACCACTTGCCCGCGTGGGCGACGAGTCCGTGCGGGTGCAGCGTGCGTTCGCTGCGGTCGCCGTTCGCGTTGGTGTAGCGGATCGAGATCGGCCGGTGGTGGTTCACCGCGTCGGCGACCGGGAGCAGGACCCCGGTTTCCGGGGCGAACTCCGGGCCGCCCGCTCCGCCGGGCCGAGTCGTGAAGGCGAGGGAATCGAGCACCGCGTCGAGTCCGAGGCGTAGCCGCTCGGGCAGTACGCGCCTGATCTTGGCCGCCGCCGTCTCGCTCGCCGTGCCCGTGGTGGTGGTCGTCAGGCCTTCCCGCTGCCCCGCGACCAGGCCGAGGAGCACGGCGAGCGCTTCGTCGTCGCTCAGCATGAGCGGCGGCATACGGAAACCGCGGGTGAGCCGGTAGCCGCCGTAGCGTCCGCGCACCGATTCGACGGGCACGTCGAGGTCGACGAGGTGGCCGACATAGTGCCGCACCGTGCGTTCGTCGACGTCGAGCCGGTCGGCGAGTTCGGACGCGGTCCGGGTGCCGCCCGACTGCAGGAGTTCCAGCAGGGTGAGTACGCGGGCGATGGGGCGAGGCATGTTCGGAAGTCTGCCGTATATACCGGGCGGGTTCCGCCCGGTATTGGTCATAGCGTGTGGTCAGAAGCACGGAACGAACCATCTGAGCTAGACCTGAACCACCTGAACGACCTGGAGTGAACCCCATGAATTTCGTCTCTGTTCGCATCATCACGAGCGACGTCGCCCGCCTCGTCACCTTCTACGAGCGCGCCACCGGGGTAACCGCCACCTGGTCCAACGAGGACTTCGCCGAGCTGCGGGTCGCCTCGGCCACCCTCGCGATCGGCAGCACCCGCACGGTCCCGCTGTTCTCGCCCGGCTCCGCCCGCCCGGCCGACAACCACAGCGTCATCCTTGAGTTCCTGGTCGACGACGTGGACAGCGTCCACAAGAACCTGACCGCCTTCGTCGAGGACTTCGTCAATGAGCCCACCACGCTGCCCTGGGGCAACCGCTCGCTCCTGTTCCGCGACCCTGACGGCAACCTCGTCAACTTCTTCACGCCGGTCACTCCGGCCGCCATCGAGAAGTTCGGCCGCTGAGGACGGGCGGCAGGGCGGGGCGGCGCTACGGACGGGCCGCAGGGCGGGGCGGCGCTACGTCGGTTCGCCCGCGTCCGTGACCATGCGGACGAGGGTGTCGACGAGCTCGTCGGACGTGGTGCGCATCTTGCCCGCGCCGAGGTGACCGGTGAGCTCCATGTCCGCGATGCCGTGGGCGCTGGTCAGCAGCAAGGCGCCGTAGTGCCGCGCGTTCCGCTCCCCTACGACGTCGGCGACGATGGCCAGGAACTCGTCCTGGAAGCGCCCGGCGGCGCGGAGGCGGTCCGCGACCGGGTCGCCCCCCGAGTCGCTCCCCGGGCCGTTCCCCGCTTCACCCCCCGCTTCACCCCCCGATCCGTCCCCCGGTGCGCACATCCGACGCCGGACGCGGTCGAGTCCTTCACCGAGGTCCTCGGGACGGTGTCCGCGCCGTCTGAACAGCATTTGGTACAGGTGCGGCTGCTCCCGGCCGACGCCGATGAGGGTGCGCAGAGCGCCGCGCAGCTTGTCGGAGGCCGCCAGGGTCTGATCGGTCCGCAGGGCGTGGACCTGGTCACCGATCCGTTCCCAGCTCTCGGTCGCGATGACGGTCAGGAGGCTGTCCTTGCCCGTGAAGTGCCGGTACGGCGCTCCCCGCGACACGCCTGCCCGCGCGCCCACCTCGCGCAGCGTGACCGCTTCGGCGCCGCCGATGTCGAGGAGTTCGGCGGCCGCGTCGAGCAGAGCGCGGCGGGTGACGGCGGCGGACTCCGCGCGGGTAACCATGACGTCCACCCTACAGAACTTCAGTTGACAGTGTCATCTGAAGCAGTAACGTAATCGGGGTGACAACGTCATCTGAAAGCTCCCGGACCCCGTCTGCAAGCTCTCGAACCCCGTCCACAAGCTCCCGGCCCCCGTCCGAAAGCTCCGAGACCCAGAAGCTGATCGTCGTGACCGGCGCCTCCACGGGCATGGGTGCGTCGGCCGCCCGCGAACTGGCCCGCCGGGGATTCCACGTCCTGGCCGGTGTACGACGTGACCGCGACGCCGACGCCATCCGGTCGACCGGCATCGAGCCGGTCATCCTCGACATCACCAGGTCCGAGCACGTGGAGGCACTCGCGGAGAGGGTCGCCACCGACCCTCGCGCGCTGCACGCGCTCGTCAACAACGCCGGAATCCAGGTGAACGCCCCGGTCGAAGCCATGCCGATGGCGGAGTGGCGGCGGGTGTTCGAGGTCAACCTGTTCGGCCACATCGCCGTCACCCAGGCACTCCTGCCCGCGCTCCTTCGCAGCAGGGGCCGCGTGGTCAACATCAGCTCGATCGGCGGCAAATACGCCATGGCCACCTACGGCGCGTACGCCGGTACGAAGTTCGCCCTTGAGGCAGTGAGCGACTCGCTCCGGCGGGAGGTCGCGCCGCTGGGCGTACAGGTCGTCGTGGTCGAGCCCGGCGGCGTCCGCACGGAGATCGCCGCCCGCGGGATCGCCACGGCGAACGACCTGGCCGCGCGGATGACGCCGGAGCAGGACGAGCGCTACGGCGCCCTGGTCGAGGCGAACAACAAGCTGATGGCATCGGGCACCGCGTCGGGCCTGACCGCCGACGCCGCCGCCCGGGTCATCGCGAAGGCCGTGACGGCCCGCAAGCCGCGCACCCGCTACACCGCGGGCCGGGACGCCGCCCTGATCATGCGACTCGGCCGAGTCCTTTCCGACCGCACGCTCGACCGCGTCCTCGCCGCCAACCTGCGCCGCCACTACCCCGACAACCCCGGCATCGTCACTAAGTGACCCACGGTGCACCGTCCACCCCTGTCGAGCAGGGGGGGGTAGCCAGATACGTCACTTAGTGACACGATGTCATCAAGTGATGCATCACCGGCATCGCCTCGCCCTCAGACGAATCGGGAGACGTGACCACCATGGAGAGCAAGAGCTTCCTGGAGACCAAGTCCGACGCGCGGACGGAGCGGGCGGGACAGGCAGGGCTGGCGGGAGGACGGACGGGGCACGCAGGGCAGGCGGGAGGACAGGCGGGACGCGCAAGGCAGGCGGGACGCGCGGGACAGGCGGCGCCCCGGCAGCCGCGGCCTTCGGTCCTCGACCAGGCGGGTGGCACCAAGGGCGTGGTCTACTCGGCGCTGCCCGCGCTGGCATTCGTCGTCGCCCACAACTTCCTCGGGCTCACGGCGTCGATCGTCGCCGCCTTCGCCGTCGCCGTGGCCATCGGTGTGGCACGGCTGGTGGGCGGGGAGTCCCTGCAGCCCGCGATCGGCGGCGTGTTCGGTGTCGCGGTCGCCGCCGGGGTCGTCTGGTTCACCGGCTCCGCCAAGGACTACTTCCTCATCGGTATCTGGGCGAGCCTGGCCGGTGCCGTCCTCTTCCTGGCCTCGGTCCTGGTGCGCTGGCCGCTGGCCGGCCTGATCTGGAACGCGGCCACCGGCAAGGGCAACGTCTGGCGCGCGGACAAGCGCTCGCGGCTCTACTACGACATCGCGACCCTGGTCCTGGCCACCGTCTTCGGCGCCCGGTTCGCCGTCCAGCAGTACTTCTACGTCACCGACCAGGTCGGCTCGCTGGGCGCCGCCAAGATCGCCATGGGCTTCCCGCTGCTCGCCCTGGCCCTCCTCGTGGTCGCCTGGGCCGCCCGGTGCTCCAACAAGCGACTGACCACCATCGGCCTGCTCCCCGCCAAGAGCGCCTGAGCTACGCCCACCTGACCTCCTCTCACCCGACGTCCTCTCACCCGACCTCCCCGGTACGCACCGGCTGCGGACGTCACTTAATGTCAGTAAGGCACTCACGAAGACAGAAGACACCCACGGCAGGAACGCGAGCGGAGGCGGGACATGAAGGAGCAGCGGCGCGACAAGCTGCGCCTGGAGATCTCCCGGGAGGCGGCACGCCTGTTCTGGGAACAGGGCGTGGACGCCACCAGCGGTGATCAGATCGCCGAGGCGGTGGGCCTGTCCACCCGCACCATCTGGCGCCACTTCCGCAACAAGGAGAGCTGCGCCGAACCCATCGTGACGCGAGGCGTCGAATGGGAGATGCGCACGCTGCGCGGCTGGCCCGCGAACCTCTCGCTCGAAGAGCACTTCAGCACGGAGGCGGGCCGGTTCCGCCGTGAGGCCGACCCCGTCGAGCTCGCCGACAACGCGCTCGCGATGCGGATGATCCGCCTCGCCGACACCGAACCGCCCCTGCGCACTGCCTGGTTGATGGCCTGCGACCAGGTGGAGCGCGAGATGGGCGGGATCGTCGCGAAGCGTCTCGGGCTCCCGGCCGACGACCTCCAGGTCCGCCTGCACGCCGCAGCGGCCTCAGCCGCCTTCCGGGTCCTCAACGAGCACATCGGCGCGGCTCTCCTCGACGGCGCCGACCCCGTGCAGTTCGCCGACGCCCCGCAACGCGTGGCGGATGCCATCCGCAGGGCCACGGGAGGGGCCGTAGGGGACCCGGTCACCGACTGAGCCAACCGGCGCAGAAGCAACCGACTCAGAGGCGACCGAATCAGAGACGGATCACGAGCTTCCCCCGGGTGTGCCCGCGCTCGGCGTCGGCATGGGCCTGTGCGATCTCTTCGAGGGCGTAGGTTCGCTCGATGCGGGGTGTGTAGCAGCCCTGCCCACCGACCTCCGCGGCCTCAGCCAGCAGAGCGGAGTCGTTCACGGCGTTCACCACGCGTACGCCCAGGCGCTCCGCGTTGACGTGGTCGGCGACCGTGGAGACGCGGGCAGCGTCGCCCACGATCGCGACGAGGTCGGCCAGGGACCCGGAGGCCGCGGTGTCGAGAGCGAGGTCGACACCGTGCGGAGCGAGGACGGCGAGGCGCTCCGCGAGACCGCTGCCGTAGGTGGTGGGGACGGCGCCGAGAGAGGCCAGGAACTCGTGGTTGCGCTCGCCGGCCGTCCCGATCACGGTGGCGCCCTGAGCCACGGCGATCTCGACCGCTGCACTGCCCACGCCTCCGGCGGCGCCCTCGACGAGAAGGGTGCGCCCGTGCAGGGGGCCGAGCGCCTTCAGCCCGCCCATCGCGGTCACGGACGCCAGGCCGGCTCCGGCCGACTCCTCGTCGCTCCACGTGGCGGGCGAGTGGGCCCAGGCCGAGAGTACGGCCAGCTCGGCCGTCGCGCCGGTGACACCGCCAAGACCGAAAACACGGTCACCGACACCGACCTCCCGCACCCCGTCACCGATCTCATCCACCACACCGGCGGCGTCCCGCCCGGGGATCGCGGGCAGCTCCAGGGGGAACATCTCGCGCGCCACGCCGGAACGCACTTTCCAGTCGACGGGGTTGACGCCGGCGGCCGCGACACGGATGCGGATCTCCCCGGGGCCGGGGTGCGGTTCCGGCACCTGCTCGATCACCAATGTCTTTACGTCGCCGTACTCATGGAAGCGGGCTGCGCGCATGAAGTCCTGCCTTCTCCGAGGGCCTGAACGGGCCCGTCGTAAGGGTTCGGTGCGCTCCGGAACGATCGCGAGCGCCGATGCCCGCTACGGTAGAACCTGACATTGACGTCAGGTGCAAGTCTGACGCGCCAGTCGCACGAAGGAGGAGCGGTGCGGATGCGGATGCGGATCGGGGAGGTCGCCGAGAAGGCGGGGGTGAGCGTCCGTGCGCTGCGCTATTACGAGGAACAGGATTTGCTGCACGCCGACCGCAGCTCCGGCGGCCAGCGGCACTATGCCGACACCGCCGTCGGCCGGGTCAAGCTGATCCAGCAGCTCTATGCCGCGGGCCTGCCGAGCAGAACGGTCCGCCTGGTGCTGCCGTGTGTGGACTCGGGCGGCGCGCCCTCGGCGGCACTCCTGGACCAACTGGCAGCGCAGCGCGTCGATGTCGACCAGCGGATCACCGACCTGCTCGACGTGCGTGACCGGCTCGATGACGTGATCGCGATAGCGCGGAACCCTGACCACGGTTGCTCTCTCCCGGAGTAAAGGCCGGTCGGTCAGGGGCTGGTACTCACGTTCGAGATCCCCTGCGAGACCTCGCTCACGGCGTCAACAATTTCGTGCCCGAAGGCGGTCGGAGCGATGATCACCCCGAAGACCAGCACGACGGCCATGGTCATTCCTGTGTTGAGCCGGGTCCGAGCCAGAGGGCGTCTCCGCCAAAGCAAAAAGATGATGATGGCCAGCAGTACCGCGAGATCGATGGTCAGCACCACTTGGCAAGTCCCCCCCATCAAACAAGAACGGCCAGTCCTCCTATGTAGCTCGAAGCGCGTGGGGCAGTCACGCGGCCATCCACGATTGGCGACTTACCGCGCACCCTGGGCTGGATTGGCCTGTGCCAGGCGGGTATGCCGGGCAGCAGGGCGCGAGGGTGGCCCCCGGTGCGCGCGTTCCGGGTTCCGGGTTCCGCGTCCTAGGGGCCACCGTCCTCCGACTGCGACTGCGACATCAGGCGACCTCCATGCCGTGGATCCAGTAGGGGCCGGGGGCGTCCAACCCCAGGGTGGCGAGCACCAGTTCACGTCGGCGTCTGCGCTGCTCGTGGGCGGTGAGGTAGGGGCGTACGAGGGGGCTGGCCTCGCCTGCGAGGGCGCCGGGGTCGAGTCCGTAGGGGCTGCGGTGGTCGGGGAGGGCGGGGGTGATGGGGGGGCAGCGGGGATCGGCGCGACCGCGTCACGCCGAGCGGCACGTCCGTCGTCGAGCTGTCCTCCGAGTTCGGTATCGCCGCCTCGACAGCCCAGAAGGCCCTGACCCACCTCAAGACGGAGGGGATCATCCGGGCCGAGGTGGGCCTCGGCTCCTTCGTGGCCCGGCGCCCCGAGGAGTCCGGCCAGCAGGACGACGCGTAGGCGCGACCGGACCACCTCTGCGTCAGCCCACCCTGCTCGCGCCCGGCGGCTGGCCCGTGACGCGTTTGAAGGCTCGGCTGAACGCGGCCTGCGAGGTGTAGCCGAGGCGTTGCGCCACGGACTGGATCGGCAGCGTGTCCTGGGCGAGCCACTGACCGGCGAGGATCATGCGCAGCTCCGTGGCGTAGCGGAGGGGCGGCATGCCGATCGTGGTCTGGAACCGGTCCGCGAAGACGGACCGGGAGACATTGCATTCCGCTGCCAGCTCCGCCACGGTCCAGTGATGTCCAGGCTGCCGGTGCAGGGCCAGGATGGCGCAGGCCAGGCGGGGATCGCGCAACGCGGCCACGAGGCCGGACGCGCTGTCGCATCCGCACTCGATCCAGCCCCGCACGATCATGGCCGCCGCCACCTCGGCAAGACGGGCGAGGATGCCCGCGAAGCCCACGCGCGCGGAGCAGACTTCGCGCCTCATGGACGCGAGGATCGGCAGGAGCCCGGGGTAACGCTCCCCTTCGGCGTCGACCAGCATGACGTCGGGCATCAGCTGACTGATGCCCTGCATTCCGCCGAGGTCGAACTCCATATAGCCGTTGAAGAAGATCGCGCTGGGATTCGGGTCGGTGCCCGGGCAGGCGTCCACGTCACAGACCGCGTCGCCGAGGGGAATCCCGTTGAAACTGTCCATACCCAGGACCTGCACGTCCGGACCGGAGAGCAGCTGATGGGACTCTCCATGGGCCATGAATACGGCGTTGCCTGCCGAGAGTTCGTACACAGTTCCGTCCGCGGTGCGCAGGACGGCGGAGCCCACGGCGAGGAAGTGGAAATAGGCGCGTCCGGGCTTGGCATCGAAATTGAGGCCGAACCGCGGGCCGACATGGACGCGCCGATACTGGACACCGCGCAGCCGCATACTGGTCAGCAGTTCGCTGATGAGGGCGGACGACAGGGCGAACTGCCCCGCAGCCTCCTCGCCCGGAGCTCCCGGAGCTCCCCCGCCCGGACTCTCGATCAAAGATTGCGGACTTTCCGTCATAGCTCATCCTGAAATTCGCGTGCAGCCTTGACTTGAACCTCTCATGCGATTCAGGAGAAGTAAAAGTTGAGCAGCGATATATGCGACGCGGTGCCCGACGCCAAGCCTGGCGAAGCCCCCGACAGGGAATCGATACCGCCCGAACCGGCCTCATCGTCCTG
Organism: Streptomyces sp. NPDC058257; assembly: GCF_042881845.1. Classification (NCBI taxonomy): domain Bacteria; kingdom Bacillati; phylum Actinomycetota; class Actinomycetes; order Kitasatosporales; family Streptomycetaceae; genus Streptomyces; species Streptomyces sp. NPDC058257. The sequence goes on along the minus strand of NZ_JBHVXJ010000028.1, from coordinate 98,895 downwards.
GGCGGCGGTGTTCTCGCTGGCGGTGGGTGTTTTTGGGTTGCTGACAGCGGAGTATCTGCCGACCAGTTTGTTGACTCCGATGGCCGCCGACCTGGGGATATCGGAAGCTTTGGCGGGGCAGGCGGTGACCGTCACCGCGGTGGCGGCGATGATTTCCGGATTGCTGACGGCGACCCTGACGCGGAGGATCGACCGAAGGGTCGTCCTACTGGGCTTCACCGTCCTGATGATCGTGTCCAACCTGCTGGTGGCCATGGCCTCCAACATGGCGATGCTGATGCTGATGCGGATCCTGCTGGGTATCGCGCTCGGTGGCTTCTGGAGCATGGCGGCGGCGGTGGCCATGCGCCTGGTGCCCGCGGCTCTGGTTCCGCGCGCGATATCGATCATTTTCAGTGGCATCGCGGTGGCGACCATCGTGGCGGTGCCGCTCGGCAGCTACCTCGGTGAACTGTCCGGCTGGCGCAGCACCTTCCTGGCGGCGGCCGTACTCGGAATGCTGACATTGGTGTTCCAGCTGTTCACGCTGCCCCGGATGACGCCCCGTGGCGCGGCACGTCTCGGCACATTGTGGGAGGTCCTGCGACGCCCGGGATTCGCGGTGGGCATCGTAGGAATGCTGCTGGTTCACATCGGGCACTACGCGCTGTTCACCTATATCCGGCCCGCTCTGGAAAACGTGGTGAAAGTCGACGTCGACGAGTTGGCGCTGCTGTTGTTCGTCTTCGGAGTGGCGAACTTCGTGGGCACGCTGGTGGCCGGATGGCTTTTGCAGATCAGCCTGCGCCTTACGTTGACACTGACACCGGCGCTGATGGGCGTCGCGGCCCTGGGCTTGGCGCTACTTCCCGCCGGGAAGGTCGGGTACATGGCTCTGGTGGTCCTCTGGGGCCTTGCCTTTGGCGGCGTATCGGTGGCGTGGTCGAACTGGGCGACGCGCATGGTGCCCGACCAGGCAGAGAGCGCGGGCGGGCTCGTGGTGGTCGGCGTTCAGTCCGCCATCGCCGGAGGGGCCGCCGCAGGCGGCGTGATGTTCGGTATCGGCGGCGCCGTCACCGTATTCACGATCTCCGGCGTCCTGTTGCTCGCCTCTGCATTGCTGATCGTGCTGCGGGTCGAGGCCCCCCGCCACCTCGCCACCTCGCAGGAAACTGACTGAAGCTCAACTCTCAGGCTCTGGCCGTAAGGGCTTCGCGGAGTTCTTCGAGTCGGCGAACCGGCTGTCCGCGCGACCTGCCCTCGGTGATCCATTCGTCCAGCATTTCCCGGGTCTGCGGGCCCACTTTGGTCCAGTGCGCGCGGAGGTAGCGCGGCAGGTCGAACGGGGCGAGTACGGGAAGGGCCCGCATGGCCAGGCCGATGGCCCAGGCGGGGACAGCCGTCGCGGGTGGTTCGCTGTCGGTGAGAGCGGCAGCGACCACCGCCGCTTCCCGGGCGGCGGCGGTCGGCGCGCTCAGCTTCTTGCGCAGGGCGGGCAGCGACCAGTCGGCGACCTCCAGCGCGGCCATGTAGGGAATCATCAGGGCTTCGTTCTGCTCGGCGGCGCCCTCACGATCCGCCTTTCGCGCGCGGACACTGCCCGCGCGGAGCGCCGCCACGGTGTCCCCGGCGCGGTCCTCGGCGCCGCTGACCGTGATCGCCGCGCCGGGCGGCATCCAGTACGCGATGCCGGGCGACGGCACTTCGTCCGTCAGCGGCGCCTGGTAGGCAAGGACGGACGGCACCACTTGGACGATCTGCTCGGCCGGCCATATCCGGGTGAGGTCCGACAGGGTGTGCGGGGCCGCGATGACGGGGACGACGGTCGCGGAGCCGACACGGTCACGGAGGTCCTGAACCCAGGGTCCATGGAGATCCGTGGAGGAAACGCAGAGCCAGACCGCGTCCCAACCGCCCTCGCCGTTCAAGTCCTCCAGGTCGGCGACGACCGCAGCGGGCCGAAGCCGCTCGGCGACCGGTCCGCCAAGACGCCGCAACCGGAACAGCGTCCGGCCCTCCCGCTCCCACCCCTCCCGCCCCGGTCTGACCAGATAGGTCACCGAAGCGCCTCCTCTGGCCAGCCAGAGACCGAAGACCTGCCCCAACGCACCGGCACCGATCACCAGAACCTTCATCGGCCTCTTCATCGGCCTCTTCATCGCCTCGCCCGACCCACCCCTCAAAGAAACTCACCGCCACTACTGATACTGAGTATCACGATAGTAGCCCGGTGTCAGTTCTGTGAGTGAGTTCGCTTGAGAGGGGTAGGGTGCACGGATGAACGCCTCCCGGATGAGCACCCGCGACATTGGCCGTAGCGCGATTCGCGAGGAGCTGGCCCGGGTGGCTCTCGACCTGTTCTGCCGCAGGAGCTTCGAAAGCGTCACTTTCGAAGACCTCGCTGCCACCGCCGGGGTCTCGCGCGCCACGTTCTTGCGCTACTTCGGAAGCAAGGAGGAAGTGGTCCTCTTCGCCTTCGACCCGCTCGGTGACCGGATGGCCGAGGCTCTGCGTGTCCGCCCGGCCGATGAGGACGACTGGGCCGCTCTGAGGCGAGCCGTCGATCCAGTCGTCGCGTTCGTCGCCCGTGAACTCCCCGACGGGCTCACGCTGCTCGACCTGGTGCATCGGAGTCCGGCGCTGTGCACCCGATTTCGCGAGAAGCAGGCCAACTGGCGGCCGCACCTGGTGCGGAGCCTGACGGAGCGCTCACGGACCGGGCAGTCGTCTCCCTTGATCCTCCACGCGCGCGTGGCCGCCGCCATGGAGTGCCTCATGGCCGCTGTTGAGCACTGGGTCGCCATCGAGGCACGCCTGGATCTCGGCAGTGTGGTCGATGACGCGTTCGGCGCACTCATGCCGACGGATCGATAACGGCTTCGGTGACGGCCTCTTAAGCGCCTTCGCCTTCGACTTCCCTCTGCGCCTCGTACAGATTCCGTGGCCGCACCACGCCAGTGGTCCCGTAGAGCTCGATGCGCGAGTGCAGGTCTCCGGAGAAGTCCGGTACGTCGATCTGGCCGAACTCGCGGACCTCGTTGATGCCGACCGTCGCGCTGTACGGGGCCAGGCCGTCGATCTTCATCAGGCCTGCCCGCTCGTTGGTGACGCGGATGTTCCAGTGGGTGAAGCGGGCGCCGAAGAGAGGGCCCGCGCTGGCGTCTCCCCCGTGGCTGCCGTCGTTGTCGACCGTGATGTCCGTGCGGACGTTCGCGAACGGCATCCCCCTGTGGCTGTCGAACGTGCCCATCTCCATCACGCCTCGCGACCAGACGTTGTAGGAGGACAGACCCTCCACGTTGATGCCGTGGAGCTGGGTGCCGGAGGGCGCCGGGACCGTACGTTCGTCGATCCTGAAGTCCTCTATGAGGTTGTCGTGCGAGCCCTCCCGGCAGAAGTACGGGTGGTGCGCTCCCCTGCCCGTCACCCGCGTGCGGCGCAGCGTGCAGGCCGACGCGCTCACCAGGCCGAACCCGTTGTCGACGTGGCGGACCACGATGTCGTCCGCCCAGCAGTCGTACGCGCACTGGAACGTGACACCGTTGTAGCCCTTGTCCAGGAGATGCGGGGACTGAGGGGTCTCCACCGCTTCCAGCGTCAGGGCCTCCACTCCCGCTCCCGTCAGCGCCTTCACGTGCGTCGTCAGGCGCGGGTCCCACTCCTCGCGTACGTCCAGGGGAAGCGGGCGTTCCAGGGTGACGGTGCTCTTCTTTACTGAAGTGATCCGTACCGGCCACTCGTAGGGGACGTAGGACGTGAGTTTCGTCTTGTCGTCCCACACGTATCCCTCAGGGCCCTCTCCCCCGCCCGCCATGTGCTCCAGGAGCGTGTGGTCCGCGTCGTCCGCCAGGCGCAGGAGCACCAGGTCGCCCTCGTGGAGGCGGGAGGTGTCCGTGACCCTCAGGGTGCGGTCGCCGCGCCTCGCGGGGGCGACGGCGCTCAGCGTCTCCCACGCGTCGCGCCTGTTGCCCGTCCAGCCCTCGAATGGCCATGCCTTCGCCGTGATGGCCGTCGTCAGCGCATCCCAACGGGACTGCGGGCAGAGCCAGATGAGGCCGCCCGCCCAGGACCAGCTCGACTTGTCCCCGCCGTAGCGGGAGCCGTACGGGCCGATCAGTTCCGTGAGGCTCTTCGTCGCGCGGAGGGTGGTGCGGGTGCTGCCCGCGCCCCTCAGGACCACGTTGTCGTGGGCGATGCGGATGATGCCGTCGACGCGGTACTCGCCGGGAGGGACGACGACCGTGCCGCCGCCTCTCCTTCCCGCGTCGGCCAGCGCCCGGTTGATCGCGGGGGCCGCGTCCGACGTGCCGTCCGGCCTCGCTCCGTAGTCCCTTACGTTCGCGACCGCCTTGGGGCGCGGGAGGCTGCGGGCGCCGGAGCGGGCGCCCGCGCGGGCTACGTAGGGGATCTGGGGATGCGTGTACGGGGCCGCCTTGAACTCCCGCCAGAGGGTGGGGGTTTCGCCGGACTTCGCAGACGCCGTCGCACCGGTCGCACCGGTCGCGCCGGTCGCGGCAACCGCCGCCACGGCCATCGCCCCGCCGAGTACGCCACGTCTGCTGGGATGCATCTTGTCCATGCCCGCCGCCCTATCCATGGATGTGAACGTCATTCATGTCTGCGATGAGCGTGAGCATGCCACTGGCGCCCCGTACGGGGGAAGATGTCGACGGGGACTCTTACGTGCAGCTACGTGCAGCTACGTGCAGCGAACTCAGCCCTGCGGCCGAGTCAGGTGAGTGAACGCGTCCAGGTTCCGCGTGGACTCACCGCGCGACACCCGCCACGCGTACTCCTTGCGGATCGCCGACGCGAAACCCAGCTCCAGGAGCGTGTTGAAGGAGCCGTCCGCGTTCTCCAGGACCGAGCCGAGCAGGCGGTCGAGCTCGTCCGGGGTGACCGCCGAGAGCGGGAGCTTGGCCGTGAGGTAGATGTCGCCGAGGGAGTCGATCGCGTAACTGACGCCGTACAGGCGCAGGTTGCGCTCCAGGAGCCAGCGGTGGACCGCGGCGTCGTTCTCGTCGGGGTGGCGGATCACGAACGCCGTCAGCGACAGGGCGTGCTTGCCGACCTTGAGCGAGAGCGTCGTCGACAGTTTGCGGGTGCCGGGGAGCGTCACCACGTAGGAGCCGCTCTCAGGGCTATCCCACTCCAGTTCCGCCTCGTCAAGCGTCCGCTCGACGATCGTGGTCGGCGCGGTGCCAGCCTGATCAGCCATGATGCGAGCGTACGCGACGCCTGTGCTCGTGCACCGCCGCCGTGTACACGTCCGCGGTGGCGGACGCGGCCGTGTCCCAGCCGAAGGATTGAGCGTGCCCCGCGGCCGCCTCGCCCATGCGGTCCACAAGGTGTGGGTTGTCGGCGAAATCGCGCAGCACGCGCGCGTAGTGGGCCGGTTCGTGGCCGTCGACCAAGAAGCCCGTCACCCCGTCGCGTACGGCGACCGGCAGACCGCCCACCGACGCAGCGAGGACCGGGGTGCCCGCCGCCTGCGCCTCTATGGCCACCAGGCCGAACGACTCGCTGTACGAGGGCATCACCAGGACCGAGGCCGCCCTGAACCAGTCCGCGAGCTGCTCCTGGCCCACCGGCGGCTGGAAGCGGACGACGTCCGCGATGCCCAGCCTCGCGGCCAGCTTCTGCAGACCCTCCGGCTTCGCCAGGCCGCTGCCGCTCGGGCCGCCCACCACGGGGACGACGATGTTCGAGCGGAGCTCGGGGCGCTGGTCCAGGAGGACCGCGACCGAGCGGAGCAGCACGTCCGGCGCCTTCAGGGGCTGGATGCGGCCCGCGAAGAGCGGGACGAGGGCGTTCTGCGGGAGGCCGAGGCGGTGTCGGGCCGCCGCGCGGCCGTCGGCGGGGCGGAAGCGGTCGAGGTTCACGCCGGGGTGGACGACGGCGACCTTGCCCGCCTCAGCCTCGTAGTGGCGTACGAGCTCGTCGGCCTCTTCGGAGGTGTTGGCGATGAGACGGTCGGCCGCCCGCACGATCTGCGTCTCACCGATCACGCGCGCCGCGGGCTCCGGGGTGTCGCCCTCCGCGAGGGCGGCGTTCTTGACCTTCGCCATCGTGTGCATGGCGTGCACAAGGGGCACGCCCCAGCGTTCGGCGGCCAGCCATCCGACGTGGCCGCTGAGCCAGTAGTGCGAGTGGACGAGGTCGTAGTAGCCGGGGCGGTGGCCCGCCCACGCCTGCATCACGCCGTGCGTGAAGGCGCAGAGCTGGGCGGGCAGCTCTTCCTTCGCCAGGCCTTCGTACGGTCCCGCGTCCACATGGCGTACGAGGACGCCAGGGGAGAGTTCGACGGCGGGCGGCAGCGCACCGGTCGTCGAGCGCGTGAAGATCTCGACCTCGATGTTGATCGCCGCCAGGCGTTTGGCCAGCTCCACGATGTAGACGTTCATGCCGCCCGCGTCGCCCGTACCCGGCTGGTGCAGCGGGGAGGTGTGCACGCTGAGCATGGCCACCCTGCGCGGGCGCCGGTGTGCCCCGGGGAGCCGGAGCCCCCTGGGCGCCGCCGGCGAGCGACGGCCGAGCCTGGTCACGTACTGGCTCACGTGGCGGTCCTCCTGGTGCGCGCGGATATGACTGAGCGGGCTTGGCTCAAGCGGGCATGGCTTAAGGGAGGGCGTGCACGGTCCTCCAGAGGGTGAACATCGGAAGAGACAGCTCCATTTCCGCTTTACCAAACAATTACCAGTCGCGGCTCAACCAATGACCCCGCCGGTGATCACTCCATGAGCTCACCGGGGGTCGCCCCCCCCTGAGCTCACCGGGGGCGCTCGCCCCATGACCCCGCCGGACTCGACGCGTACCGCCGCCAGACTCGGCGAGTACCCCCCGCCGGACTCGACGCGTACCCCCGCCGCCAGGGCGCATACCCTTTCCACCATGGCCTCCCGCACTCCTTCCCGCCCCGTGGGAACGGTGACGCGCGGGACCACCAACCCCAACCGCCTGCGCCGCATGGACCGCTGGATCGCCGCCACCCACGGCGCGGAATTGCGGCACTCGGACGACCCCGTCGCCGTCGACCTCGGCTACGGAGCCGCCCCCTGGACGGCCCTGGAGCTGCTTGTCCGGCTGCGGACCGCCGCCCCCCGCGTGCGCGTGGTCGGCGTCGAGATCGATCCGGCGCGGGTCGCGGGCGCGAAGCCGTACGAGAGGGAAGGGCTCTCCTTCCGGCATGGCGGCTTCGAGGTCCCGCTACCGGGCAGGCCCCTGCTGATCCGCGCGGCGAACGTGCTCCGGCAGTACGACGAGGAGCAGGTCGCCGCCGTGTGGGAACGGCTGTGCGGGCGGCTCGCGCCGGGCGGGCTGCTCGTCGAGGGGACGTGCGACGAGATCGGGCGGCGGCACGTCTGGGTCGCGCTCGGACCCGAGGGGCCGCGCACGGTGACCTTCGCGACCCGCCTCGGATCGCTCGACCGGCCGTCCGACCTCGCCGAGCGTCTGCCCAAGGCGCTGATCCACCGGAACACGCCGGGTGAGCCGGTGTACGCGTTCCTGCGCGACTTCGACCGGGCCTGGGCCGCCGCCGCGCCCTACGCCTCGTACGGCGCCCGGCAGCGGTGGATCAGAGCGGTGCGGGACCTGGCCGCGGACTGGCCCGTGGCCGACCGGGGTTCGCGGTGGCGGCAGGGCGAAGTGACCGTGCGGTGGGAGGCGCTGGCCCCCCGTCAGGGCTGAACTCGCGGGGTGTCCACAGGTGCACGAGCGGGCCCACAGGTGAACCCGTGGGGTGCCCGCAGGTGAACCCGTGGGGTGCCCGCGGATGATTCGCGAGGTGGCGGCGGGTGAAATCCGCGTGCGACACGCCGCGAGGGGAACGATCTCCGCGTGCCGCTCGTCACATGGGGCGAGTAGCGGGTGGGGATCGGGCTTGCTGTGATTGCTGCGTGATCGGGCTTGCCGCGATCGGACTTGATGTCGCGCTCTGTCGTATTGCGCGTCGGCATGGCACCATCCGCGGGGCAACCGTAAGTTACTGACGGTAAATCAGCTTTGGGGGAGGCGGACGTGACCGGCAAGCGGAGTTCGACTGTGGCTGGCCTGGCGCTGATCTGCGCCGCAGCGGTGCTGAGCACACCCGCCGTGGCCTACGCGAGCCCGGCGAAGCCAACGCCCGGCACCACCAAGTCCCTTGAGGACCTGCGAAAAGAGATCGAGAAGCTCTACCACGACGCGGGCGTCGCCACCGACGCGTATAACGCGGCGGAGGAGAAGAGCGAGAAGCAGTCCAAGCAGATCGTGAAGCTCGCCCGCTCCATCACCAAGGGCCAGCAGAAGCTGGACAAGCTCAAGTCCCGTGCGGGCGCCGCCGCCCGCGAGCAGTATCGAAGCGGCGGGGTGTCCTCCGAGGCCCGGCTGATGCTGAGCGACGACCCCCAGGAGTTCCTGGAGAGCGCCGGACGGATGCGCCAGGGCCACAAGGCCACCAAGGGCATGCTGACGGAGATGGAGCGGACGCAGGAAGACCTGCGGATCTACGCCAAGGACGCCACCGCCCAGTGGAAGAAGCTCGAAACCAACCGCAAGGCCAAGGCCGAGTCGAAGAAGAAGATCAAGAAGAAGATCGCGGCCGCCGAGGAGATGGAGTCGAAGCTCGAGAAGAAGGAGCTGGAGCGGCTCCGGAAGCTTGAGGAAGAGGCCCAGCTCAAGAAGCAGTCGGCGTGGGTGAGTTCCGGCGTTCTGAAGGACATCAAGGGCAAGGCGACAGGGCCCGGCAAAAAGGCCGTCGAGTTCGCCACCGCGCAGCTCGGCAAGCCGTACGTCTGGGGCGCGGAGGGCCCGTCCTCGTACGACTGCTCCGGACTCACGTCCAAGGCCTGGGCCGCCGCGGGCAAGGGAATTCCGCGTACGTCACAGGAGCAGTGGAAGCAGCTGCCGCACGTCGACATCAAGAACATGCGCCCCGGCGACCTGATCATTTATCACGCGGACGCCAGCCATGTCGGGATGTACGTGGGCGACGGCGCGATCGTGCACGCGCCCCGGCCCGGCCGCGATGTCACCGTCGCGGGCGCGGGATCGATGCAGATTCTCGGGGTCGTGCGGCCCGACAAGTAGGGGTATCGGGCGAGTATCGGGCTCCACGAATAGCGTCACGGCACGTGTTCGCCGGAGGTATGGCACGTGTTCGGCAGAGGTGCGGCACGCATTCCGCAGAGGTGCGGCACAAGGCGGGCCGTCCTGTGCCGTACGTCATGTGACCCACCGCACCCTCGCCCCGCCTCTCAACCCTTCAGGCGTGATGTTCGTCATTCCGGTCGGGACCTGTCGTGCCCAATTGCGGTCCTTGTTCCGGCATATGACGGTGGCTGTTTGCCGTGCGCCATTCCAATCGGGGCGCGGCTAACGCTATGGTCCCCGTCGGTGAATCGTTCGACCGTCGATCCACCGTGCCCTCGGGGGGAGGGAAGGAAACCGAAGCCATGCCCGTACCCATACCGCGGCAGAGGGCGATCCCGGCCGCGGAAGGCGGTCAGGCTCACGCTCTGCCGACGCCGACGCCCGCACCCGAGCCGGCGCCCGAATCCGTACCCACGCCCGTGGAGAGCGCACCCACACCCTTGGAGCCCGTACCCGCGCCCAGGGACATGGACCAGCAGACCAGCGGACCGGGACTCAGCCTCCTGGTGATCGAGGACGACCCGGCGGGCTCCCTGAGCCTGCCCCGGATGCTCGACGCCATGGGCAAGCCCATCCGTATCCGCACCGCCCGCAACCTCACCGAGGCCGAGCGGCTGCTCACCGACGACGTGCACTGCATCCTGCTCGACCTCGCCATGACGGCCCCCGCGACTCCCGCCTCCTCTGCCGCCTCCGCCGCGGCCGCGCTCTCCGCGGCCCCCGGGGAGCACGAGGACGAGCTGGCCACGCTCAAGCACGTCCTGCGCCTCGCGCCCCGGCACGCCGTCCTCGCGCTCACCGCGAACGGCGACTCCGAGCGCGGCGCGGAGGCCGTGCGGGTCGGCGCCCAGGACTATCTCTTCCGTGACGAGCTGGACGGGCGCCTCCTCAGCCGCGCCATCCGGTACGCCGTGGAGCGCAAGCGCGCGGACGCCGCCCAGCGCCAGCTGACGGAGTCGCGGCTGCGCGCCCAGGAGAACGCCCGCCTGGAGCGCGGCCTGCTTCCGACGCCGCTCCTCGACGGCTCACCGCTGCGGTTCGCCGCGCGCTACCGCCCCGGACGTTCACGGGCGCTGCTCGGCGGCGACTTCTACGACACGGTGCGCACCCCCGACGGCTCCGTGCACGTCATGATCGGCGACGTCTGCGGCCACGGCCCCGACGAGGCCGCGCTCGGCGTGGAGCTGCGGATCGCCTGGCGGGCGCTGACCTTCGCGGGTCTGTGCGGCGACGAGCTGCTCAGCACGTTGCAGAAGGTCCTGGAGCACGAGCGCGCCGACGACGAGATCTTCGCGACGCTCTGCACGGTCGACATCGCCCCGGACGGGCGCAGGGCCGGGCTCTGCCTGGCGGGCCACCCGTCACCGCTGATCGCCCGCGACGGCCGCCTCGCCGAGCTGCTGCCGTACGAGAACAACGGCCCCGCGCTGGGACTCCTGCCGAACGCCCGCTGGCCGCGCCGCCAGGTGGAGCTTGGCGGCAAGTGGAGCCTGATGCTCTACACGGACGGCCTGATAGAGGGCCGCATCGGCCAGGGCAACCAGCGTCTGGGGCAGGACGGCATGGTGGAGATGCTCCGCCGCCAGATCGCCGCGGGCCTGCGGGGCGACGAGCTCCTTGAGGCCGCGGTCAACGAGGCGCGGGAGCTGAACGGGGGCGACCTGACGGACGACGTCGCCGTGCTGCTCCTTGACCGCGACCGCTGAGTGCTTAGCGCTGGCCGCTGAGCACCGAGTGCTGAGTGCTTCCCCGCGCCCCTTACGGGTTGCGGGGCTACTGGCTTCTAGCGGCCGCCGTTGTACGGCCCGTACGGACCGTCGCTGCTGGAGCCGCGGCGTCCGCCGCCGCCTCCGCCGCCGGTGATCTGCCGCAGCGCGGGCCGTACGTCGACCATGTAGACGATGGTCGCGACGAGCCCGATGATCGGCAGGAACGACAGGATGTTGAAGATCAGGTTCACGATGAAGGCGAGCCCGAGGATGATCAGCCAGAACGGCTTGGTCTTCTTGTCCGCCGCGCGATAGGCGTCCTCGCGCCGCACCGCCGCATCGACGAGCGCGAAGCCGCTGAAGACGATCAGCGCCAACGACAGCAGCCACATGAAGTTTGCGAACCCCTGCATCAGCACAACGTCCACCACCAGTCCCGGCTCTTTAAGCCTCTTGAAGCCATACAAATCATCGAATCGTCGAGTACGCGGACACCGTACCCGCTACCGGGTGAACGGGCCGGGCACTCCGTGAGTGCCCGGCCCGTTCACCCGGTGAATGCCGTACGCGGGCCTACTTGGCGGGCGGCGTGGCCTTCTTCGCCGCGGGCTTGCGGGCGGCCGGGGCCTTCTTGGCGGCGGGCTTCTTCGCCGGGGCCGCGGCAGTGGGCTCCGACGCGTCGGAGTCCGACGTGCCCGGCTGCGACTCGGCGGAGCCCGACGTCTCATCGGCGTCCGGCTCGACGGCCACGGCCAGCTCGTTGATCTCCTCGGCGGCCTCGCCGCGCCAGGTCTTCACGGCCTGCTCGCCGTGCTCGGCGACCTCTTCGTACTTCTCGCGCGCCTTGACGGCGTACTCGGCGGCGACGCCGACCGAGCTGAGGGCGAAGCCCTGAGCGCTCTCGCTCAGCTTCTTCAGGTCGGTGTCGAGCGTGCCGAGCAGCTCGGAGACCCGGGTCTGGATGGTCTCCTGCGCCCCCTTGGCACGGGCGACGGCCTTGTCCTGGACGGCCTTGGTATCGGTGTTGCGCACGGCGTCGATACGGGCCGGCGCCTCGGCGATCAGCTGCTCGATGGCGCCCGGCACCCGCTTCGCCTGCTGGAACGCCAGGTCGGCGGTGCCGACGACGAAGTAGGCGGGGGTGGTGTCGGTGAGGGTGTTGCGCAGGTCGTCCTTGATGGCCATGGTGATGGTCCTCCCGGATTCGCGTTCAGCTTGAGGGATGGTCCTTGGGGCTGGCATCACTGCCGTCGGCCGTGCGGGGGCCGTCAGCGGTGGCGTCCACGTCGTCCACATCGTCCGCGTCGTCCGCGTACGACGACGCTTCATCCGCGTACCCCGAGACCTCGAAGCCGTTCTCTTTCCTGAACGACTCGTAGATCTGCAACAGGACCTGCTTCTGCCGCTCGTTGACGGAGGGGTCGGCGAGGATGACGGCGCGCGTCTCCAGCTCGTCCCGCTCCTTCTCGTCGAGGATCCCGGCCCGGACATACAGCGTCTCGGCGGAGATTCGCAGCGCCTTGGCCACCTGTTGCAGCACGTCGGCACTGGGCTTGCGCAGGCCGCGCTCGATCTGGCTCAGATACGGATTGGACACCCCGGCGGCGTCGGCGAGCTGCCTGAGCGAGAGCTGCGCGTTGCGCCGCTGCTCACGCAGATACTCACCGAGATTGCCGACGTTGAGTGATGCCATGCGTCGATAGTGCCTGCCGCTTGCTAACTATTGCAAGCGCCTGCTTGCAAAAGTGCGCTACGCCACTACTGGGCCGCTGTGACTCCGGGTCCCGGTAGTTCACGCAGCCGCGCCTGGACCGCGCCGAGCAGCCTCAGGACCCGCCCAGAGCTCGATCAACTCCAGGACATATTGATCTCCTGCCCGAAATTTACGTATCCAGCGCGCCGGATCGCGTCCGCCGTCCGCCGTCGGAACGTTGCCAAGGTCTGTGGACGCACGGATGCGGGGGACGTTCCGCTCGGCAAGAACCCGGGTGCCCTCGGCGAGAAGGTCGTCGATGCAGCCATTGCCACGGTGCAGGGGAAGGACCGCGACGTAGGCGATGATCGCGTTGTAGCCGTTGTGCGCCGGCAGGACGAACCCGACTGGTTCCCCGTGGGGCACCCCGCCACCAGGGGATCGCCCCCGCCCCCCCTCCTCCTGACGCCCGGTCAGCCAGCCGGTCGGTCGGTGGGTGGGTGGGTGACTGGGTCGGGCAGCCGGTGGGCCGGTCGGTCGGGCATGGTGCCGGATTCAGGAGCGGCCGGGTTCGTCGCAGGCAGTCCAGATGAGGCGACGGGCGAGCTCACTGGTGCGCCGGGCGGGACCCTGGGGTCCGAGGACGGTGGCGGTGACGTAGACGCCGTTGAGGACGAGGAGCAGTTCGTCGGCGAGCTGCTCGGGGTCGGGAGCGCAGGCGTCGGCCGCCAGGTCGCGCATCCAGTGGCGGACCCGCTGCTCGTGGTTGACCGCCACACGGTTCGCGGGGTGCTGCGGGTCGGGGAACTCGGTATGGGTGTTGAGCATGGGGCAGCCGCGGAAGGTCGGCAGTCCGGTCTCCTCGATGACGGCCGTGAGGATCGCGAGGAGCTTCTCGCGCGGGTCGTCGACCTGGTCGGTGACCTGGCGCATGCGCGCGAACCAGGCGTCGGCCCGGTCCTGCGTGAAGGCACTGGCAAGAGCGTCTTTGGTGGGGAACTGCCGATAGACAGTGGCGTTGCCGACCCCGCTCTCTTTGACCACGAGGTCCATACCGACAGCGCGGATGCCGCGCTGGTAGTACAGGCGGCTCGCCACGGCCAGGACGTGGCGCCGGTTCTCCTCCGCTGTCTTGCGAACCATGGCGCGCTCCTTCTGCTTGTCATGCGTCGCGCCGAGCCGACGCGGCGCGCGGCGCACGTGGGCGGTGGGCCCGTTGACCGCGCGCTGGGCACGGTCTCAGTTTGACAGACGGATCGATCCGTCACAAACTCCGTAACGGATCGATCCGTCACACGAGACACCTGCTCCTCACGCCCCTCAGGCCCCTCAGGCCCCTCAATCAAGTGAGTCACCCGTGCCCCGCGCCACCCGTGTCACCCGCGCCACCGGTAGACGTGATCGACGTCCACGGTGGCGTACGGATCAGCTGCTCCGACTCTCCCGTAAGCCGACCACAGTCAAGGACCAACCCCGATGAACCATCCCAGCCCCCTCTCCGCGACCCCAGCCGACCCGCCCCCCTCGCACACCCTGGTTGTCGTCGCCCACCCCGACCTCGCCTCCTCCCGGATAACCGCCCGCCTTGCCGACGCCGTGAGCGACCTCGCGCACGTCACCGTCCATGAGATCCGTCCCGCCTATCCCGATGGCCGCTTCGACATCGCCCGTGAGCAGCAACTGCTGCGCGACCACGACCGGATTGTGTGGCAGTTCCCCTGGTACTGGTACTCCGTCCCTGCGGTGCTCAAGGCATGGATCGACCAAGTCCTCACCCACGGCTTCGCCTACGGCAGCAGCGGCTCCGCACTGCGCGGCAAGACCCTCCAGTTGGTCACCTCCACAGGCGGGCCGGAAGAGTCGTACGCTCCTGTCGATCCCACCTCCCGTTTCACGCTGGCCCAGCTGCTGGCACCCCTCGACGCCACCGCCCGCCTGATCGGCATGCGTCTTGCCGAACCGCTGGTCCTGCACGGTGCCCGCACCGTCTCCGACGAGGACCTCGCCATACACGCCAAGCGCTACCGCGAGCTTCTCGACTCCACCCGACGGGCCGACTGAGCCTCGCGCACAAGGCGGTCCGGGCCGGACTCACAAGGGCGGTCCGGGCCGGAGTCACAAGGCCCGGCGCCGGCCGTCCGGGCACGTGCTGAGAGACGATGCCTCGTCTCTCATGGGACCTCAGCTCACTTCGCCGGAACCTGACGGACCGGCGACACGGACCGGAGACATCGACGGCGTCAGGTCCGCGAACGAGGTCGGCCACGCGACGTCATCGATGGCGAGCCACGGCGCAGCGGCTACGGCGGTGGGTGTCACCCCGGTGAACGCTTTGACCTCGCGGTGGAGGTGGGCCTGGTCGACGTAGCCGCTCACGGCCGCCACCTGGGCGGCGGCGTTGCCCGCCGCGAGGAGATGGGCGGCGCGGTCGAAGCGCACCAGCCGGGCGGCGCGCTTGGGGGTGACGCCGATCTGGGACCGGAAGCGGGACCACAGGCGCTTACGGCTCCATCCGAGCTCGTTCGCCAGGCTGTCGACGCGTACCCGTCCCCGGCTGGTGCGCATCAGCCACCAGGCGGCAGCCACCTCTGGATCGAGCGACGGGCGGGCGCTCAGCCGTCGGCCGAGGGCATCCGCCGCGATCGTGAACCGCTCGTCCCACGACGTGGCGGCCCGCAGCCTGTCCTCGGCCCGCCCGGCGTCGCGGCCCCAGACAGCCTCCAGGGAGACCACCTTCCCGCTGAGGTCGGTCGAGGCGCCGAGCACCGCGATCGCCAGGACCGGCGACAACCGGATCTGGAGGCACTCGATCCCCCCGGCCGCCCGGCCGCCGAGCCGAAGGTCGGGCGGTACCAGTCCAACGACCGTGCTGCCGCGTTCGCGCCGGCCGTGGGCGTCGCAGACAAGGCTGTCTCCCTCGCTCAGGTCCACGAACAGAGTCACCGAGGGGTGCGCGACCATGGCGATATCCACGCGCGCCGGGGCACGTTGGCTGAACCCGGCCATACTGACCCCCGGCAGTCGGTCCCGCTGCCGGGGCACGGCGACCTCCACCGCCGCCCAGTCATGTGGTGATTCGGTGGTCCTCACGACATCAGGCTAGGCGATGGGATTCAGCGGCCCTCGCCGCGAAGCCCAACAGCAACTCGCTTGTCTCGTCCGGAGCTTCGAGCATGGGGAAGTGTCCGACGTCGGGCAGCTGCTCGACTCGCGCGTTCGGCACCGTGTCGTAGTGGTGCGCCGAAGACGGATCCCAGCGGCGGTCGGCGGCACCGAAGATCACCAGAACCGGGACGTCGAGTGCGGTCAGGCGCGCGGGCACGTCCCTTTCGGCGATGTACGCGCTGTTCTGGCGCAGTACCGTCCTGAACCTGCGGTAGCCAATGGCCCGTGCCGCGGCGACCAGGTCGTCCGGGACGTCCACCGGGCGGTTGCACACCGCGGTCACCCCCCGGCGGAGCATCGCGTCGGAACGGACTCTCCACAGAAGCGGGCCGAGCGGCGGGGCGATCAGAACCCGGAGGAGGACGGGCTGCGGAAGGAGCGCGTCGGGACTCGGGCCACTGCTGATCAGGGCGAGCGAACCCACCAGGTCCGGGCGCTGTTCGGCGAGGGCGGTGGCGATGTATCCGCCGCTTGAGTGCCCGGCCACGGCGACCGGGCTGAGGCCGAGCTCATCGAGCGCCGCGCCCAGGCGGGCTGCCTGCTCAGGCACGTCGTACGACGGCGCGGGCGGGGACTGACCGTGGCCCGGGAGGTCGACCCGGATGACGTGATACCGGCTGGCCAGTGCCGGCACCACCGGGTCCCAGGAGCTGCCCGAGGCCCCCGATCCGTGGATGAGCACCAGCGGCGGCGCCTCCCGCCGACCGTCGTGGACGATGTGCATCCCGTGCAAGTGCTCGCCGTCGTAGATACCCATGTACGGGAGGATGCCCGGGGCACGGGCCTCGGTCTTGTACGAATGTCGTCACGGGGCCGACGGGGCCCAAGGTGCCCCGGCCTCCGGTCAGATGCGCCGCTCTCCGCCACTTCCACCGGGAGCGGACAGCCACTTCCAGCGGCGCCGCTCCGTGACGAGGGTGGTGACCGCCGCCAGGGACACGAGGACCGCCGCCCATGTCGGCCAGGCCAGCCACGACGAAGTCACAGCCGCGGCGATCTGGAGAAGCACGAGAAGGATGGTGACCCAGCCCGGTACGGCGATGATCACGCTCGCCTTGTCACCCGGAGTGGAGAAACACGTGGGAAGGCCGATCAGGAGCACCACGGACAGGACGGCGAGCAGCCACGAGTGTCCGGCCAGCGCCCAGGGGGTCGCCACCCAGGCGACGAGTTCCACCGCGAAGCGCAGAGCGGATGCGACACGGTCGTCGGGGCGGCCATCGGACCGGCCGTCGGGGCGGCCATCGGACCGGCCGTCGGACCGGCCGTCGAGTTGGTCATCAGGTCGGTCGTCGGGTCGGTCGTCGGGTCGTGCCGAAACCGATTCCCCCGCAGCGTCTGACATCCCAGGACGATCTCACGGTCGGCACTCAACTGCCAGACGGTGTGCGGTCGTTCGCGCGGGGCGAGATCGGGCCAACCCGCACCGTTTCGGACGCCGCTCGCGCAGAGTTGTCCGCGAACTCCCCCGGAATTGTCCTTGATCGGTAACGGGCGCATCCTTCCGTCGCCGTATCTCGTCCCCCCTGGTGGGTCGCAAGTGACCAGGGGATCGGCGAGGCACAGTACGCAAAGGGGCGGACATGGCACGGCACAGCAACGCACGGGGCTGGTACGGCAAGATGATCGGTGCGGCGCTCGGCGTGACACTGCTCGCCACCGGTGCCTCGGTGTGGACCGCACAGGCCGGTACCGACTCGTCGCCCAACGCGGACGCCCCCGCCACGTCGAAGGTGAAGCCGGTCGCGGCGACCATCGCGCACGCCTCGGACAAAGGAGAGCGCGGCGTCAACATCACCATCGACGACGGCCCCGACCCCAAGTGGACTCCTGAAGTCCTGAAGTTGCTGCGGGAGTACAAGGTGAAAGCCACGTTCTGCATGGTGGGGACCCAGGCGCAGGCGCACCCCGACCTCGTGAAGAAGGTCGTCGCGGACGGGCACCGCCTCTGCGACCACACGGTGTCGCACAACACCGCCATGGACAAGGAATCCGAGGCCTACCAGTCGAAGCAGATAGTCGACGCCGAACGCATGATCACCAAGGCGTCCGGGGGCGTACGGCCCATGTACTACCGCGCGCCCGGCGGGGCCTTCACTCCCTACAGCCGCAAGCTCGCCGCTTCCCACGGCATGCGCCCGCTCGGCTGGAACGTGGACACCAAGGACTTCGAGCGCCCGGGTACGGACGCCATAGTGGCCACCGTCCGGCGCGAGCTGCCCAACGGCCCCACGCTCCTCTTCCACGACGCGGGCGGCGACCGCACCCAGACCGTCGAGGCCCTGCGCCAGGTCCTGCCCCAACTCAAGCAGGACGGCCACTCCTTCGGCTTCCCGGTGCGCTGAACCCCGCCGCACCCTGGAGATAGAGGGGCGGGCCCGGAGTACCTCCGGCCGCAGCCCGGCGAGACGAGTGCCTGATAGACGAGTGCCTGATCGCCCGAGGAGTGTCGCTACGGAGCCAGTGCGCCAGACCGCTCCCCCAGGGCCCGACGCACACGCCGCATTTCCGCGCGGTCGGTAACGTTCCCCGTGTGGCTGTCTCTCTCCCCGACCTCGTCCTCCTGCGCAAGGCACGTGACCGGATGGACCGCGACTACGCGGAACCTCTGGACGTCCCGGCCCTGGCGCGGTCCGCCCTCATGTCGCCGGGGCACTTCTCGCGCAGCTTCCGCGCCGCCTACGGCGAGACGCCGTACAGCTATCTCATGACCCGCCGCATCGAGCGGGCCAAGGCGCTGCTGCGGCGCGGGGACCTGTCGGTGACGGAGGTCTGCATGGCCGTGGGCTGTACCTCGCTCGGCTCCTTCAGCACACGGTTCACCGAGCTGGTCGGCGAGAGCCCGAGCGCGTACCGGGCCCGCGACCACGACCACGGCGCCGCCATCCCCGCCTGCGTGGCCAAGACCCGCACCAGGCCGGTCAGGAACGGAGAAGCGAAACCCGACGCCGGTACGTAGCGTCGTACCCATGGAAATCAACCTCTCCCAGTGTTTCATCGCCGTCGACGACCACGACAAGGCGCTCGCCTTCTACCGCGACGTACTCGGCCTCGAAGTACGCAACGACGTCGGTTTCGAGGGCATGCGCTGGGTGACCGTCGCCTCGCCGTCGCAGCCGGACGTGGAGATCGTCCTCGAACCGCCGCTCGCCGACCCGAACGCCTCCGCCGCCGACCGGCAGGCCGCGGCCGAACTGCTCGCCAAGGGCATGCTGCGGGGCGTCATCTTCCGGAGCACCGACGTCGACGCCACCTTCGAGCGGATCCGTGCCGCGGGCGGCGAGGTGCTGCAGGAGCCGATGGACCAGCCGTACGGCGTCCGCGACTGCGCCTTCCGCGACCCGTCCGGGAACATGCTGCGGTTCAACCAGCCGCGTGAGAAGTAGACGCACCGCGAAAAGCAGAAGCGCCGCGAAAAGCAGGAGCACCGCGAGAAGCAGAAGCACCGCGAGAAGCAGAAGCACCGCGGGCGCGGCTACACCACCCACGCCCCGTCCCGCATGAGGACCCGGCCGTGCTGCTCGTGCTCGCCGCGCCAGGCCCGCACCGTTCTCGGCGTCACGCGCAGGTAGAGGAAGGGGACCTCCTCCTCGCGCGGGTCCCAGCCGAACTTCCCGGCGAATCCGTCCGCGGCCTCCGGCGGGACGTCACGGGCCGTGAAACACTCCGCCTCGCCCTGCACGAGCACCACGTCCACGGTGTCCGGCAGCGCGAGGCGCACCCGTGGCTCCGCCCGCGCGTTGCGGGCGGTCACGGAGGCCTCGCCGGTGCACAGCCAGCACGCCCGGCCGTCCCAGCGGAACCACAGGGGCACTTGGTGCGGGCCGTGCTCCGGGTGGGACGTCGACAGCCATATGTCACGCTCCCGGTCGAGGCGTGCGAGCGTCTCGCGCCTGCGCTCGGGTCCTTCACGACGAACGATCTCCGTGTTCCGCATGAGCGCCGACACTAGTCAGCGCCCCCGAGGAGCGCATGGGGCGCAGGTCCTACTCCCAGCGACCGACACCCGCTCCCACGCCCGCCCGCACCCGCACCCGCCCGCACCTGCACCCGCACTCGCACCTGCACCCGCACCTGCACCCGCACTCGCACCGAACGCATCCGCCGGGATGGTGTGTCAGGCCATGGCGAGCCGGTCCACCAGCAGTTCCACCCTCGGCTCGATGTGCTCCGGCGGCAGCCGCCCCGCTCGGGTGAGGGTGGCCAGGCCGTGCAGGGCCGCCCAGAACGTCTCGGTGAACAGTCCCGGGTCGACGCCGTCCCCGGCGACCTCACCGAGGCTCTCCAGCAGGGCGGCGAAGGCGTCCTTGAGAGGTTCCGGCGTGTCCTCGTCCGCGAACGCCAGGCCGCCGTCGAGCTGGAACAGGGCGTCGTACACCGCCGGGTTGCGTGCGGCGAAGTCGAGGTAGGTGCGGGCGAGGGCGTACACCCGGGCGCGCGGGCCGTCCGCGGCGGCGGTCGCGGCCCGCACCGCCACGGCCATCTCGGTGGCCCCTTCGATGGCGACGGCGCCGATGATCTCGCGCTTGCCGCGGAAGTGGCTGTAGAGGACGGGCTGGCTGTATTCGATGCGCTCGGCGAGCCGGCGGGTGGTGACCGCGTCCCAGCCCTGCCGCTCGGCGAGTTCGCGGGCCGTCGCCACGATGAGGCGCTCCCGCTCCGCCCGTTCGCGCTGCTTGCGTTCCTGTACCGACATGACTAGATCCTAGCACCGCTAGACAATCGAGCGGCAGTAGTACTAGCGTTGCCTCATCAGCTAGCAACGCTAGATAACGGGAGAGATCATCATGCTCAACGCACTTGAGGTGTTCGCCACTGTGGTCTTCGGCGTGATGGTGGGGGTGGAGTTCTCCGTCGCCTTTGTCATGAACCCGATCCTCAACGCACTCCCCGAGGACAGCGGCCAACTCGGCCACGCCCACGGGGGCCGGATGCTCGGCGCCGTGATGCCGTTCTGGTACATCGGCTCGCTCGTCCTCGTCGGCATCTGGGCCATCGCCGGATGGCACCACCACGGCACCGGCCTCGTCGTCACCGCCGGCGCGCTGCTGCTCGTCAGCGTGATCATGTCGCTTCTGCTGCTCGTCCCGATCAACAACCGGAACAAGACGTGGACCCCTGAAAACCGGCCCGCCGACTGGAAGGAGCAGATGAACCGCTGGAACCGCTTCCACTACGTCCGCGTCGCCATCCTCATCGCCGCCTTCGCCCTGCTGGTCGCCGCCCTCGTCTGAGCCGCCTCAGCAAGCTCCACGAAACGCACCAAACTCACCACACTCACCACACTCACCAAGCTGACGAAGCTGACCAAGCTGACGATGACTCGCAAGGGGACGAACAATGCCGCTGAAGAAGATCAACACAGTCCTGGCCGCCGCCTTCATCCTCTTCATCCTCTGGTTCGGGACGGAGTTCATCGTGAGCCCGGAGACGACGGCGCCGGACTTCGGACTGCCGAGCTGGCCGTCCGGTGACGGCGGCGGCTTTCTGATCATCAAGGGAATCCGCGACGTCGTCCTGGCCCTGGTCCTGGCCATCCTGCTGGTGACGGGCCACCGCCGGGCGCTGGGCTGGGTGCTGCTCGTGGAGGCCTTCGCCGCGTACGGCGACATGACCACCGTCCTTGCCCACCACGGCTCCGTGGCCACCGCGCTCGGCGTCCACTGCCTGACCGCGACGCTGATGGTGGTCACCGGCCTGCTGATATTGCGCGAGACCCGCAGGATCCCGGCCGCTCCGGCAGCCCCCGCCCCGCAGCACGCCTGACGCCGCCGCGGTCAGGGAAGCCGTACTCAGCGACTCTACTCAAGGCGGCTGAAGGCGACTGCCGGGGCCACCGAAGGGCGCCTCAGTCCTCCAACAGCCGTCCCGCCAGCCGCTCGATACGGGCGTGCCAGGCGGCGAGCGCCTCGTCCGTGGCCGCCGCGCTGTCGAAGGGGCCGGTCTGCGTGAGGACGAGGCGGGTGCCGTAGCCCGTGCCCTCGCCGAGCTCCCAGCGCACCTCACCCTTGGGATGCACGGCGTACGTGAGCGACACCGGGGCCCGCAGCGCGGTGACCGGGCCCGCGGAGACGCCGTCCGCCAAGAAGCCGTCAGGGGCCGTGTCGCCCTCCAACGGCTCCTCGCCGGAGCAGAGTTCGGCCCAGACCGCGTCCGCCGACCGCACCAGCTGCCGCTCGAAGCGGATGCCGCCGCCGTCGCCGTCGCCGGTCACCGTCCCGTGGCCCAGGTCGAACTGCTCCAGATACGCCTCGTGCAGTTCGCCCGCGTCCCGGCTCACCTCGGCCTTTCCACCGTCCAGGAACTGGCCGAGCGCCGAGATGCACAACTGCCAGCCCGCGGCGAAGCTCGGGGCGCCGAAGCGGTCGCCGAAGGTGTGGACCAGGGTGAGCAGCGAGCCCCGGCCGTCGGGTCCTTCCGGGGTGATCTCCCAGCGCAGGTGGTCGTCGCCCCAGCTGAAGGCGAAGAGGCGCGGCTCGTCGGCGTCGGTGACCTCGCCGGTCATACCGGGGCCCTCGTCGCCGGGAAAGTGGAAGCCCATCGCGCCGCCGGGCCGCAGCTCCAGGGTCACCTCGGAGGGGAACCACTGGGCGAGGTGCTCCGGCCGGGTGATCGCGGCCCAGACCTTGGCGGGCGGGTGCGCGAGGCGGCGCTCCATCCGCAGGACGCTGCGGCCGCCTTCCTCGTCGTGGCCGAGGGTGTCGGAGTGCGGGTTCATGAGGAGTCACCGTCCATGACGTCGAGGTGCCGTTCGAGGGCGTCGAGCCGGCCCGCCCAGAGGTGCCGGTAGTGCGCGAGCCACGCGTCGAGCTCGGCGAGGGGCTCGGGCCGCAGCTCGTACCAGCGGCGCTGCCCGTCCCGCCGCACCTTCACGAGACCCGCGTCGCGCAGGACCCGCAGATGCTTCGACGTGCCGGGCTGGCTCAGACCGAGCCGCTCGGTGAGCTCACCGACCGGACGAGGGCGTTCGAGCAGCAGATCGAGGATCTTCTGGCGGCTGGGGTCGGCAAGCACATCGAACGGTATGGGCATACCTCGAACATACCCCGCTGGCTATATAACTTCAAAGGAATGTGCGAATGGCGAATGAGCGATGGGCGGATGAGCGATGGGCGGATGAGCGATGGGCGGATGAGCGATGGGCGGATGGGCGGAGGATCCGGGCGACCGCGCCGCCCCGCTCACGCCTCCCACGGGAGCGGCCTGCTGTGCAGCACGTCGAGCCGGGAGACCGCCCTGGTCAGGACCACGTACAGGCGGCTGGGCCCGCGTCGTTCCGCCTCCGCGATGGCGGCGGGCTCGACGGCCACCACATGGTCGTACTCCAGCCCCTTCGCCATGGACGCGGGCAGCACCGTCACACGCGCGCCCAGATCGTCCGGGCCCGCACTCTCGATGCCCGCCGCGGCGAGTGCCTCGCGCAGGCGGTCCGTGTCCGCGTCGGCGGCGATGACACCGACGGAGCCCTCGCGGGACAGCGCGTCGCGCACCACGCCGACAGCGGCGGCGCCCAGATCCCGTACCTCCTTGATCCTCAACTCGCCGTCCGCACGCAGCGACCGCGCGGGCGGTACGTCGACGTCGAGCGAGGCCAGTACGCGATTGGCCAGCCCCACGATCGCCTTCGGGACGCGGAATCCGGTGGTCAGCGGGGTGACGGAGGCGTCGGGCTTGCCGAGGTGGGCGAGGAGTTCGGGCCAGCCGCGGGCGGCCCACGGTGTGGTGCCCTGGGCGAGGTCGCCGAGGACGGTGAGCGAGCCGAAGTCCGCGCGGCGGGCGATCACGCGGGCCTCCATCGGGGAGAGGTCCTGGGCCTCGTCGACGACGATGTGGCCGTACCCTTCGGGCCGTTCGAGCAGCCCCGCGATCTCGTCGAGCAGGACGAGATCGGCGGCGGACCACTTCGCCGACTTGTACGAGCGCGGGGGCCTGGTCCAGTGGATCGCCCGCTGCTCATCGGCGTCGAGGATGCCGTCGGCCGCGGCGGCGAGGGCTTCCGGGTCCGCGAGCAGGGCGGCGAGCACCTCCTCCGGCTTGACCTTGGGCCAGGCGGTTTCGACGAAGGCGGAGACGGAACGGGCTCGGGAGATCTTCTGCAGCCAGGCGTTGTTCACGGCACCCGCGCGGCGCTCGGCCTGCTCCTGGATGTACCGCACGGCACGGGTGCGCACGCGCTCGCGGCCGACGGCGTACGGGGGTTCCTCGGCGCGCACGTCCGCGATGATCCGCTCCAGATCGTCGAGCGCGACCCGCCAGGTGTACGAACCGTCCGGCACCGCGATGGAGTTGGCGGGCGGCGCGACGCGCGAGTAGAGCGCGCGGCGCAGGACCTCCGCCATCCGGGCGTCGTGCTTGACGCTCGCCGCGCTCTCGCCGTCCTGGGCCCGCACGGGGGCCTCGGCCCTGGCGATCTCGTCCGCGACGGTGGACTGCCGCACGCCGGTCTCGCCGAGCGAGGGGAGCACCTCGGCGATGTAGCGGAGGAAGGTGCGGTTGGGGCCGAGGATGAGGAGTCCGGCGCGCTGCACTCGCTGGGGATGGGTGTAGAGGAGGTACGCGGCGCGGTGCAGGCCGACGGCCGTCTTGCCGGTGCCGGGGGCGCCCTGGACGCAGACGGACGCGGTGAGTTCGCCGCGGACGAGGTCGTCCTGCTCGGGCTGGATGGTGGCGGCGATGTCGCGCATGGGGCCGACGCGGGGGCGTTCGATCTCTCCGGCGAGGATGCGGCTGCTCTGTGCGGGCGCGGTGTTCGGGGCGGGGGTGGTGCTGTGTGCGGGCGCCGTGCTCGCGGCGGGCGCAGTGCTGTGTGCGGGCGCCGTGCTCGCGGCGGGCGCGGCCAGGGGCTCGTCCTCCAGGCCCGTGAGGTCGGCGGAGTCGCCCTTGCTGCCGGGCGCCCAGCCGAAGCGGCGGCGGACGGAGACGCCTTGGGGGTCCCGGGTCCCGGCCTGGTAGAAGGCGCGGGAAACGGGGGCGCGCCAGTCCACCACGAGGGGCGGGGCCGAGGGGTGTTCGGTGATGCGGAGGCGGCCGATGTGGTAGCTCTGCCCGCGATGGTCACCGGCCTGGCCCGCTTCCGTCCCTTCGGCGGCGAAGTCGAGGCGGCCGAAGAAGAGGGGAGCCTCGGGGAGTTCGCGCATCGCTCTGGCGTGGCTGCGGAACTGGTAGCCGAGGACCTCGGCGTCGGCGCCGGACGCGGAGACGTCCGCTCCGCTGACGACCTGTTCCTCGGCGCCGTCGACCATGCCGGCGAGGGCGGTGCGGCAGGTGTCGTGGTAGCGGCGTTCCTGGGTCAGGGCTTCGTCGAGTCGCGTCATACCGTCGAGAATAATGTAACTCAGTTAAATTTGTTACCGAGAATCATAGGTGAGGTAGGCTCCCGCCATGACGGACGAAGAAATGGGCAACGGCGGCGACACGGACTCCGGCACCGGTGACACCGGCGGCACCGGTGGCACCGGCCTCCGCGAGCGCAAGAAGCAGCGGATGTACCAGGCGGTGTCCGACGCGGCGATCGCGCTCTTCCTGGAGAAGGGCTTCGATCAGGTGCCGGTCGCGGAGGTGGCGGCAGCCGCCGACATCTCCAAGCCGACCCTGTTCCGGTACTTCCCGGCCAAGGAGGACCTCGTACTGCACCGGTTCGCCGACCATCTGGACGAGGCGGCACGGGTCGTCACCGCACGCCCCGCCAAGCACTCCCCCCTGGACGCCCTGCACCGCCACTTCCTCGACGGCCTGGAGCGCCAGGACCCGGTGACAGGCCTGTGCGACAACGTCCACGTACTGGCTTTCCACCGGCTGCTGTACGGGACGCCGTCGCTGGTGGCGCGGCTGTACGGGTACCAGGAGCGGTCGGAGAAGGCGCTGGGGGACGCACTGAGCGAGGCGTCGGGCGGGACGCCGGCCGGAGCACCGGGCGGAGCACCGGACGGAGCACCGGACGGAGCACCGGACGGAGGTGACGGCGACAAGCTCGCCGCGCGCCTGGCCGCCGGCCAGATCATCGCCGTACAGCGCATTCTCGCCCTGGACATCTGGCGCCGGGTCGACGCGGGCGAGAAGGCGGAAGCGGTCCGGCCGGACGCGGTGATGGCGACGAACCGGGCGTTCGGGCAGCTGCGGTCGGGGTTGACGCGGTACGCGTGAGAGCCGAGGGCGCGAGGGCCTGAAGACGCAACGCCGCGAGGCGCGACGGCCTGAAGGCGCGAGGCGCGAAGGCCGCGAAGGCGCGAAGGCGCGAAGCCTGCTCGCCTCTACTCGCCCCCCGCCCCCTCCACCATCACGGCCACCCCGTCGAGCACCCGCCCGATCCCGAACTCGAACTCCGCGTCCTCGGCGTCGGCGACATCCAGGACGCCCGCCGCGAGCAGCCGACGCAGCGAGGGGAAGCGGTCCGGGGCGGTAGAGGTGAGCGCGTCGACGGTGCGGGCGTACCGCCGCATCACCTCGTCGGGCTCCTGGCCGCCGGACCGCATGCCCGCGTCCAGGTCCGCCATGAGCGTGACCTCGTTCCGCACGAAGCCGCCGATGAGCATCAGGACGGACGGCTTCCAGCCCTCCTCCAGGCCGCTCCCGTCGAGCGCCGCGAGGCCCTGCTCCATCCACTCCAGCTGGCGGGGCGTCGCGGGCGGCCCGCTGATGGGGATGCGCACGAGCCACAGATTGCGCCGGAAGACATCGCGCTGGGCCCGCGCCCACCACTCCAGGCGCGCCCGCCACCCCACGACGTCCGACGGCAGCTCGGGCGGCGAACCCGTGGCGGCGTCCTGCATGAGGACGTACAGCTCGTCCCTCGAAGAGACGTACCGGTAGAGGGACATCGGCGCGACGCCGAGCGCCTTGGCGACGCGCCCCATGGAGACCGCGCCGATCCCCTCCGCCGCGGCGATGGCGACGCCCGCGTCGACGATGCGGTCGAGGCTCAGCCCCGGCTTGGGCCCCTTCGACGGGCGTTCTCGCAGCCCCCAGGCCGTTTCGAGGGTCGCGGAGAGCCCCGTGTCACCCGCGCCCCCGCCCACGACGTCCCCCGCGGCCCCGCCCACGGCGTCACCCGCGCCCCTGCCCACGACGTCACCCGCGGCCCTGCCCACGGCGTCACCCGCGGCCTCGCCCGCATCCACACCTTCACGATCCGCCGCCATGATCCGCCGCTACCTCCTCGTGAGCTGCCGTGCTTGACGCACATCGTAGTTCTGCGTAACCCTTACTCAGTAATGCGTATGCCTTACGCAATAGAGCGCAATAGGTCGGGGCGCGGCCAGAGCGCCACGCGACCGGGGGAGAAACCCATGCCACCACCCGCACCACCGGCGGCCATCGAGGCGACAGCCCTCACCAAGTCCTACGGATCCGGATCCAGATCCGCAGGACTTGGATCTGGATCCGGATCCAGATCCGGCGGCCGAGCCGTACCCGTCCTGCGCGGCATCGACCTCCACGTCCCGCCAGGCACCGTCTTCGCCCTCCTCGGGCCGAACGGCGCGGGCAAGACGACAGCCGTCCGCATCCTCGCCACGCTCACCACGCCCGACGCGGGCACGGCACGGGTGGCGGGCCACGACATCCGTACCGGGCGGCGCGAGGTCCGCCGCGCGATCAGCCTCACCGGCCAGTTCGCGGCGGTCGACGAGACGCAGACCGGCGCGGAGAACCTCCGCATGATGGCGAGGCTCACGGGCCTGACCCGACCCGAGTCCCGTGCCAAAGCCGCCGAACTCCTGGACCGTTTCGGCCTCACGGAATCGGGAGACCGCCTGGTCCGCACGTACTCGGGAGGCATGCGCCGCCGCGTCGACCTGGCGGCGGGCCTGGTGGGCGACCCGGAGGTCATCTTCCTCGACGAGCCGACGACGGGCCTCGACCCGCGCAGCCGCCAGGAGATGTGGCAGGTGGTACGCGACCTGACGGCACAAGGCACGACGGTCTTCCTGACCACTCAATACCTGGAGGAGGCGGACCGGCTGGCGGACCACATCGCGGTGTTGCACGAGGGGAAGATCGCGGCAGAGGGATCGCCGTCGACCCTCAAGTCCCTGGTGGCGGGCCACCGCCTGGACGCGACGGTCACCACCCAGGAGGCCTACCTCCACCTCTCCCCCAGGGCCACGCACCACTCCCCCGAAACCCTGACGCTCGGCTTCCCGACGGACGGCACGGCAGGCGACGTACGAGACCTTCTTGACGAACTCGACCCGCACCGGACCGAGTTGGCGACCTTCGCCCTCCGCACGACAAGCCTTGACGACGTCTTCCTGGCCCTCACGAACCCGTCACAGCCGAAGGAGACGCGGAACGAGACAGAGGGGATGACCCATGTCTGAAGCCCTGGTCATGACCGGCCGCGCGATCCGCGTCAGCCGCCGCAACGTGGACGCCCTGATCACCTCCATGGCGCTCCCCGTGATGCTCCTCCTGATCTTCGTCTACTTCTTCGGCGGCGCGATCAGGACGGACACCAGGTCGTACGTCTTGTACGTGGTCCCCGGCGTCCTCCTCCTCTGCGCCGGATTCGGCTCGTCGAACACGGCGATCGCGGTCACGGAGGATCTCAAGGGCGGCATCATCGACCGCTTCCGCTCGCTCGACATCGGCGGCACCCAGATCCTGGCGGGCCACGTCGTCGCCTCGGTGGCCCGCAACCTCATCGCCACGACGCTGGTCCTCGCCCTGGCCTTCGCGATCGGCTTCCGCCCGTCGGCGACCCCCGCGGCCTGGTTCGCGGCGACGGCCATCCTCCTGGCGTTCATCCTGGCCCTGTCCTGGCTCTCGGCGACGGTCGGCCTCCTGGCCAAGTCCCCGGAGGCGGCGGGCGGCTTCACGTTCTTCGTGAGCTTCCTCCCCTACCCGAGCAGCGCCTTCGTCCCGGCGGACTCGATGCCCGGCTGGCTCAGGCCCTTCGTCGACAACCAACCGGTGACGCAGGTCATCGACTCCCTCCGCGGCCTGCTCCTCGGCCAGCCGGTGGGCTCGACGCCTTGGGTGGCCCTGGCCTGGTGCGCGGGCATCCTGGCCGCCTCGGTGGGGGCTTCGGGGGTGCTGTTCAGGAGGCGGACGGCATGAGGGGCGCAAGAGACGTAAGGGAGGTAAGGGAGGTAAGGGACGGCAGAGAGATGAGGTCGCGTGAGATATGAGGGCGCATGAGATGTCAGGGGCGCATGAGATGTGAGGGGTTCAGCGCTCCCGGCGCAGGCCCAGTGAGGCCTTCGCCGCGTCCAAGGTCATCGCGTACGAATCGACCGCGCGCCGCACGTTCGGGCTGTCCACGGCGCCGCTCTCCAGCCGGTCCAGGTCCACGTAGGCGGACCGGACGAGCTCGATCCAGCGGTACACCCGCCAGTCCTGCTCCCACCCCTTGGTGTACTCGGGCGGGAGCACGCGGGCCCACCGCGCGAACAGACGCTGTCTGATCTCGACCCGCGTCGGTGTGAGATGCAGATGGCGCACCAGGTCGTAGAGCGGATCACCGATCATGGCCAACTCCCAGTCGATCATGGTGAGTCGGCCGCCGGGCCCGGACCGCACGAGGTTCCACGGGTTGAGGTCGCCGTGGAGCAGTACCGAGGGGCGCGGTGTGGTGTCGTGCCTGCCGAGGATCTCCTGTAGCCGCCACCCGTTCGGGAGACCGCGGGAGCGGGCCTGACGCTGGGTCTCCTTGGACAGCGAGTGCACGAACCGGACCAGTTCCGCGCTGAGCCTGCCGTAGAAGCCGGTCTGCGGCGCGGCAGGATCGAGCCCGCGGTGGTCGACCCGGGTCAGTGCGTGGAGCTGGTCCACGAGGTTGTCCGCCTCGTTGGGCAGCAGGCCGTGGACAGGGTGGTTCGGCGGCTGCTCGCCGACCAGCGGGCCCTCGTAGGAGTGGACGGCGAACAGGTCGCCCCTGCCGCTGATCCCGAGGGCGAGGATCCTCGGCGCGCTGACCCCGGCCTGCGACTTCTCGATGGCGGCGAGCACGGCGTGTTCGCTGAGGAACCCGCCCTCCTGACGCGGCACGGCACCTGCCTTGCGCCTCACCACGACGGGCCGCTCGACCCCGTCCACACGCACCACCGTGTTGAGATGGGCCGTGCCCTTGAACACCCGGTGCTGCTGCGCTGCGCCCTCCGCGGCCAGCGCCTTCAGTACGGCGGTCCGGGGGAAGTCGGGGCGCTCCGGAACGCGTTCGTCGGGCTGCCAGGAGAGGGTGGACACGGGCGAGGGGCCCTCGTCCGACGCTGCCGCGTGCCGGCTCTCGATCCGGGCCGCCTGCCACCGGAAGAGCGCGCGCTCGACCACGCTCGCCTCGGGCAGCCGCGCGAGACCGAGCGGCTTCTCCGCCGCGTGCAGGCACTGGCGTACGGATTCGGCCGCCGCGCCCAGACGTGTGCTGTCGAGCGTCTCCCCCAGGGAGGCCGCCGCCCTCATCACGTCGAGATGGACGGCACGGACCTGTTCGAGGGCGATGTAGCTCCAGACGTCCGCCCTGACCCTCTTCACGGCCGCGGGTCTGCGCCCGCTCATGGCGCGGACCCAGGCGTCGATCACCTCCGGCCACTGGAATTCGGGATACCGCATGCGCACCAGATGGGACGCCAGGTCGTAGGCGGGGTCGCCGTAGACCGCCCGGGACCAGTCGAGACTCACCGGAAGATCCCGGTCGTACGGCTTCCCGTCGTACGGCTTCCCGTCGTACGGCTTCCGGTCGTACGGGAGGAGGACCGTGGCCCGGCACAGGTCCGTGTGCAGGAGGCTGTACGGGCGCCGCGCCATGGAGGGCGACCGCCCGGCGCACTGGACCAGGGCGTCGGGCCCGATGCCGAACGCGTCGAGGAGGCCGCCGAATTCGGCCCACATCGGCCGCACGTCACGCGCGTGCGTGTGCCGGGCGAGGTCCCGCAGGAACCCTCCGCTGTCCCGCTCGTCGTGCGGCCAGCCGCCGACGGGGATCAGGAGTGACTCCTTGCGCACCAGAGCCAGCTGTGCGAGCAGCTCGGCGATGGCCTTGATCAGCTGCGAGTCGACCGGCTTACCGTCCTCGGGGGTGACCAGGCGGTCCGGCAGCCCGGGGAGCACGGGGCGGTGGACGTCACGGAAGACCGGGGATCCGTCCGCCCAGGCGCTGATCGACACGTGCTGCTCCTGATGCTCGCGCGCGTACACGAAGTTGCCGCACAGCCTTGACTACGCACACTCTTCCACGCGGCACGAGGGCAGCACACGGGCGAGAGCAGCCAAGGATGTGACGCGCTATGTAACGCGCTCATCCGCCGGGCGTTACTCGGCGAGCAGGACGAGAAGCACCCGCACAGGCGGTGTGGAACCCGCGCCGGACCCGCGCCGGGCACGCCTCGGACCCGCGCCGGACCCGCGCCGGACCCGCCTCGGCCCGCGTCAGCCCCGCGTCAGCCCTGTGCGCGAAGGATCTTGAGAACGGGTTCGAGGGATCTGACGATGTGCTCGGGCCTGACCCCCGCGGCCCGCAACAGCTCTTCCTTGTGATCGGTACGCGCGTAGCCCAGGAAGCTCACCCCGGCCCGCCCCGCGGCTTCGTGGTCGGTGGGTGCGTCGCCGATCATCAGCGCCGCGGAGGGGGCCGCGCCCATGGCGCTCAGGGCGCGGGTGACGCAGTGCGGGTGGGGTTTGAGCAGATCGAGGTTCTGGGTGCGGCCGTAGATGTGCGGGGCGAAGCAGTGCGTGAGGCCGCGCGATTCGAGGTACCTCGTCACCGCACGCGCGGAATTGTTGGTGGTGACCGCGAGCCGGGTGTCGGCATTGACCCAGGTCTGGATCACGGGGTCGGCGTACGGAGTCGGATACGCGGTCGCTGTCGCCGTCAGCTCCTCCTGAGTGAGCTGCTCCTCGATCTCGGTGATCAGATCGCTGCCGGGGTGCCGGGCGGCGACGGCGCGCATGACGACCTGTGGGTCCGCCTCCGCCCGCATCTTCTCGGACAGCAGACCGCGCAGGCCCCGCTCCCCCAACCCGCGCAACATGCCCGCCGCGATCCGCTCGGCCTTGTGCTGTGCGAACAACTGGCAGATGGGCCCGTCGAAGTCGAAGAGGACGAAGCGGGCTCGAACGACCAGCTCTCGAAGACTTTTGATCTCTTCTGTCATCTGTTCGGTCTGCGTCGTATCAGGAGTCACTAAGAGAGTGTCAGGTCCGTCGCGATGGTTGCCCAGAGTGCGTCGAACCATTTCTGGGACTCCTCCACGAAGGCGGCGTCCCGGGGGGCCGCACTCTTGTCGAAGGAGAACAGGGGCGACTTCAGCCCCGCGACGTCGAACGCCTCCAACTCCGCGCTGCCGAGGTCCAGCGTGCTGCGCTCGATCGTGTAGTAGGCGAGGAGCGCCTCCTTCTGGTTGAGCAGATAGAGCTTGACCGGCGGTGTGAACGGCAGTGCGCGGAACGACACGTCGACGTCGATGCCGTGCGAGGCGCGCAGCACCCGCAGGTTGTGGCGCAGGACCTGCCCCTGGGTGTTGCGCAGCGCGAGCCAGCGCCGGTGGACCTTGCCGTCCTCGTCTCCCTGGCCGTCGACCGCCCTGGGGAACGCCAGGTCGATGTCGCTGCTGGGCAGCAGGATGCGGACGCTGATCGATTCCGGGCGGATGAGTCCCTCGTGGATGCGGCGCAGGGGGTCACCGAGCGCCAGGATCAGCGTCTCCGCCGTGTAGGACACCACGTCGATCCGTACCTGGGGCTCCGAGAACGCCGCCGCGAGCCGTGGCGCGAGGCCGACCATCGAGGCCTGCGGCTCCTCGGCCGCCGAAGTCGACACCGGCGGCTCCGCCGCGATCCGTGGCGGGCTGCCCTTGCTCACGTTGGCCAGGAGGCCGTCGGCCTGCAGCGTCTTCAGCGCCTGGCGCACCGTCCCCCGCTCCACGCCGAACTCCTTCGCGAGCACCGCCTGCGTGGGGAGCCGGTCGCCCGGCTTGAGGTCGCCGGAACGGATGCGGTCGCGAAGGATGTCTGCGATGTCCTGGGGAGTGAGCTTTCTGCTGCCGTTCACTGCAACGTTCTCCTGGGTCACAACCAGACGATACAACTCCTCGCCATCTCAGGGCAGTTGTCTTGAAGTTGTTTATGTTGCGGGACCAAGAGGGGACAACTTAAGTGAAGTTGGTTGCCAACTCATTCGAGATGGCAGAAGGGGGAACCATCATGGCTGTCCTCGCTCTTCTCACCGCCTTGTCCACGGTCGGCTTCGAGCAGTTCGTGCAGTGGCGGTACGGGGCCACGGGCATCGTCGGCCTGCTGTTCCTGACCGTCGGAATCAAGACGAAGAGCCCCACGTGCAGCTCCATCGGCGCGGTCGTGATCGCGCTGGTGATGACCGGGCCCGCGATCTAGTCACGGGCGGCCCAGAGCCCCTCACGCGTCAGCCGCGCGCCGGCTCCAGGTCCAGGTCCTGGCTGATCGTGCCCCAGAGCGCGTCGAACCAGAGGTGGGACTGCTCCACGAACGTCGTGTCCCGCGGCCCGTCACCCTGGTGGAAGGGGAAGAGCATCGACTGCGCGCCCTGGGCGTCGTACATCTCCAGGTACTCGTGGTCGATCTCCTCGCTCTGCCTGGCGAGGGTGTAGTACGCGAAGAGCGCTTCGGATCCGTTGAGGAGATACAGCTTCACCGGCGGTGTGAACGGCAGCGCACGGAACGAGACCTGTACGTCGACATCGTGCGAGGCCCGCAGGGCGAGGAGGTTGTGGCGCAGGACCTGCCCCTGCGCGTTGCGCTGGTCGAGCCAGTGTCTGTGCACGTGGCCGCCCTCGTCGTCCCCGCTGTCCACCGGCGCGGGAAAGGCGAGGTCGATGCTGCGACTCGGCAGCAGTACGCGGACGGAGACCTTGGCCGGTTTCCGCTGTCCGGCGTGGATCTGACGGAGCGGTTCACCGATCGCCATCGTGAGTGAGACGGAGGTCAGGC
Source organism: Streptomyces sp. NPDC058257 (assembly GCF_042881845.1). NCBI lineage: Bacteria > Bacillati > Actinomycetota > Actinomycetes > Kitasatosporales > Streptomycetaceae > Streptomyces > Streptomyces sp. NPDC058257. Next base: position 65,319 of record NZ_JBHVXJ010000028.1, on the reverse strand, counting down.
AGAGCGCGTCGATCCGCACGTGGGGCGCCTCGAACGCGGCGGCGACGCGCGGGGCGAGGCCGACCATGGTCGACTGCGGCCTGACGCCGCAGGGCCCGGACAGCCAGTGCCCCGCGGGCTCGGCGACCGTGGCCGGGCTGCCCTTGGACACGTTCGCCAGCAGGTTCTCGCCCTGCAGGGTGCGCAGCGCCTCACGTATCGCGCCACGCTCCACGCCGAACTCGTCGGCCAACTCGGCCTGAGTGGGCATGCGCTGGCCGGGCCGCAGCGACCCGGACCTGATCCGGTCGCGAAGCTCGTCGGCCACCTCGCGGTGAGACCTGTGCGGCCTCTTCATCCCCTTGACAGGGGCAGGTTCCGTGCTCACAACCGAACGGTACAACTTCGCGCCAACTTTGGGGAGTTGCTGTGAAGTTGCTCAGAAGGTGGTTACTAATCGAGCCATCGCGGAGATAACTCAGGTGAAGTTGGCGGCCAACTTAGGCAGCCTGGCAGGAACCCTGAGGGGTTGGCGGCCGGGGGGTGCCCATCGGATGGCCGTCGACCGAGCAGGACGGGGCTCGCCGCCCCGTCCCGGAAGGGGGGAACGTCATGCCGCTCATCGCCCTCGTCATCGCCGCCCTCGCCATCGGATTCGAGCAGCTCGTCCAGTGGAAGTACGGCCCGCTGGGCATCGTCGCCTTCGTCCTGCTGACGGTGGGCGTCAAGGCCAAGAACACCAAGATCAGCGGCGTGGGGGCCGCGCTCCTCGTCCTGCTGCTCGCCCAGTCGGGCTGACAAGTGCTGGCTGACCGGGTTCTCCCATCCGGAGGGGAGCCGGGAGCCCGGTCAGTCATTGATCCGAGGGAGGGGGAGTGGGAGTGGGAGGGGGGAGGTCTCGGGCGGCGGCTAGAACGCCGCCCGGATCTCCCCCACCTCGGTGGGGCCGCCGAGCAGGGGCGCACGGCCGACGCGGGTGAGTACGTCCGCCTCCACGCCCGCCATACGCAGCGCACGGGCCAGGACGGGGCCCAGGGCCCGTATCCCGCCGTCATCCACCTTGAAGGCCAGCGCACGGCCGTCCGGCAGCGCGAACGCCTGGACCGCCTCGGCGCCCATCTTGGAGAGCGCACCGGGGATCTCCCGCATGAGCCACGTGTCGGGGCGGCGCGTCCCTGCCACGTACTCGGGGTGGGCCCGCATCGCGTCCGCGACCCGGCGCTCCGCCGTCCCCTCGGGGGCGAGGACGAAGTGGCGGAAGGCGCGGGCGAGGCCGGTCAGGGAGATCGCCATCAGCGGGGCGCCACAGCCGTCCGTGCCGACGGCCGCCACCTTCTCCCCCGCCGCTTCCTCGACCACCTGGAGGATCAGCTGCTGGAGGGGGTGCTGCGGGTCCAGGTAGGAATCCGTGGGCCAGCCGTTCAGCTCGCACACCGCCAGCATCGACGCGTGCTTGCCGGAGCAGTTCATCGTGACCCGGTCACGAATGGCACCCGCTGCCAGATATGTCTCGGCCTCGACCGCGTCGAGCGGGAGGTCGGGCGGGCACTGCAGGTCCGCCGCCGTCAGGCCGTGCTCGGCCAGCATCTTCTGTACGAGGTCCCGGTGGAACCCCTCCCCGGAGTGACTCGCCGCCGTCAGCGCGAGCCGCTCGCCCGACAGGTCGAGCCCCGCCCGCAGCACACCGGCCGCCTGCATCGGCTTGTTGGCGGACCTAGGGAAGACGGGGGCGCCCACGTCCCCCATGGCCAGCTCCACGCCGCCGTCCGCCGCGAGCAGCACCAGGCTTCCCCTGTGACGGCCCTCGACGAAGCCGGAACGCACGACCTCGGCGAGGACCGGGGGTATGACCGGGGGTATGGCAGGGGTGGCTGCGGACTCGGCGGACGTCGAGGTCATCTTCGGCCTTCCGGGGCGGGGGGGGGTGGCGTGACGGCGCCGCCCGCGAAAGCCGGGGTCACCGGTCAGGCGAGCAGGTCGTCCACTTGTGCTTCGCCTTCACGGTACCTGCGGGCGATCTCCGCGCTGCAATCGTCCGCCGTGTGCTGGAGCTGCTGGCGGCGCCGGGAAACCTGCTGTTCGTAGCGGGTGAGCCGCCCCATGGCCGTGTGCAGCTCGTCGTCCGTACGGGCGTCCAGGTCGGAGAGCTCGACCTCGGCCAGCATCTCCGTGGCCAGGAGGCCGTACTCCGCGCTGTGCGGCGTGCCGAGGGTCACATGCCGGGCCGACGAGCGGTGCCGGGCCGGGCCGTCCGTGAGGATCTCGGAGAGCCGCAGCACGAGCGGCCCCTCCGGGCCCGGCGCCGTCGGGTCCTTGCGGCGCGCGACCTCGGCCCGCAGGATGTCGATCCGCCCCTGGAGGAGGCGCCGGACATAGCTCAGGTCCGCCTCGTTCTGCTGCGCGTCCCTGCGCAACTCGCGCAGCTCGCGCAGGAGCAGCGCGGCCAGGTCGTGCTCGGGCTGCCCGGAAAGGACCGCGCCGCCCGTGCGCTGCATGGGCGGCCGCGGCACGTTCGCACGTCGTGCGGCGCTCGTGCGGGTCAGCGACACGGATCCGGGCGGCTGCCCCGTACTTGATGTGCTCATGTGGCTCTACCGTCCCCTCGACCGGCGCGGTACACCGCGTGTGAGCATGGTGCCACCCCGGGTGGCCGCTATGTGAGCGAGTGCCCCAATCAACCCCAGATGGGGGGTTCACGGCACCCCCGCGGGCGGCGCATCCGGCGGCCACCGCGGCCGTACGGAGCAGGCATGATGGGCCATATGCGTGCTGTGGTGCAGAGGGTGGACGGAGCGAGTGTCGTCGTCGAGGGCGAGAACGGCCCCGAGACGGTCGGCGAGATCAGCGGCGAGGGCCTGTGCGTCCTGGTGGGGGTGACCCACGAGGACACCAAGGAGAAGGCGGCCCAACTGGCCCGCAAACTCTGGTCCGTTCGGATGCTGGCCGACGAGAAGTCCTGCTCGGACATCGACGCGCCGCTCCTTGTCATCAGCCAGTTCACGCTGTACGGCGACGCGCGGAAGGGCCGCAGGCCTACGTGGAACGCCGCCGCGCCCGGCGATGTCGCCGAGCCCCTGGTGGACGAGGTCGTCGCCCAACTTCGGTCGCTGGGCGCGACGGTGGCCTGCGGCCGCTTCGGCGCACAGATGCGGGTGTCACTGACCAACGACGGGCCGTTCACGGTGCTGATCGAGATGTGACAGGCCCGAACTGAACCGCCGCTTCGGGGCGGGTTTCTTCGGGCCCGTCCGCTCCGGCGGGTTTCTTCCGGCCCGCCCACCCCGGCGGGTTTCTTCCGGCCCGCCCACCCCGTTGCCCCGCATCTGCGACCCCTACGGTTCGACCACGACCTCCTGCGAAGCCGCCACCGCCCCCGCGAGCAGCCCCACGTCGAGCGGCACGTTCCGCTTCACCAGGGCCAGCGCGATCGGGCCCAGCTCGTGGTGGCGTACCGCCGTCGTGATGAAGCCCAGCTTCCGGCCCTCCTCGCCCTCCGAGGCGAGACGCAGCTCGGTCCCGGCCACCGGCAGATGGACCTCGCTGCCGTCCAGGTGGAGGAAGACCAGGCGGCGCGGGGGCTTGCCCAGGTTCTGGACGCGGGCGACCGTCTCCTGGCCGCGGTAGCAGCCCTTCTGCAGATGCACGGCCGTGCCGATCCAGCCGAGCTCGTGCGGGATCGTGCGGTGGTCCGTCTCGAAGCCGAGCCGCGGCCGGTGCGCCTCCACGCGCAGCGCCTCGTAGGCGAGGATGCCGATCGCGGGGCCGTTCTTGTCGGCGTACGGCTCAAGAGACGTACGCGGCAGGAACAGATCGCGGCCGTGCGGCGTCTCGCGTACGACGACGCCTTCCGGGACCGGGGCGATCGAACCGGCGGGGAGGTACACGACCGCGAACTCGTCCGTGCGGTCGGCGACTTCGACCCGGTTGAAGAACTTCATGCTCTCCAGGTACGCGACAAGGGCGTCCTGCGTGCCGGGCTCGACGTGCGCCCACACCGTCTCGCCGTCGTCGACGAGATAGAGGGCGTGCTCGATGTGGCCGTGCGCGGAGAGGATCAGCGCCTCGGCGGCCTGCCCGACGGGCAGCTCGGTCACGTGCTGCGTGAGCAGCAGGTGCAGCCAGCTCAGCCGGTCGGGTCCCGAGACGGTCACGACACCGCGGTGCGAGAGATCGACGAAACCGGTGCCGTCGGCGAGGGCGCGCTGCTCACGGAACAGATCGCCGTAGTGGGCGGCGACGCCTTCGTCCACGCCCTCGGCGGGGACGGCGCCGGGCAGGGACAGGAGGGGGCTCTTCATGTTCACCCACACTACGACCCGGCGGCGGGCGTTCTTATTCCTTGCCGGGGCCGTTCTCCCCCCCGGGGCCGTTCTCCCCGGCGGAGCAGTTCTCGCAGCGGCCGAAGATCGCGAAGTGCTTCAGGTCCGTGTCGAAGCCGAACGAGTCCCGCAGCTTCGCGGTGAACTCGGCCGCCACGGAGACATCGGCCTCGATGACGTTCGTACAGTCCCGGCAGACCAGATGGATGTGGTGGTGGCGGTCCGCCAGGTGGTACGTCGGCGCACCGTGCCCCAGGTGCGCGTGGCTGACAAGACCCAGCTCCTCCAGGAGCTCCAGGGTCCGGTACACCGTGGAGATGTTGATCCCCGACGCCGTCTTCCGCACTTCGCAGAGGATGTCGTCGGGGGTCGCGTGCTCAAGGGCGTCGACGGCTTCGAGGACGAGCTGACGCTGCGGCGTCAGCCGGTAGCCGCGCTGTCGCAGGTCGCTCTTCCAGTCGAAGTCGGTGCTTGCCACACAGGCAGTCTAGGCCAGACGGGCCCGCGGCCCTCTTGAAGAACCGGCCGCCTACTTGAAGAAGGCGATGCCGTCGTCCGGCAGATCGCCCAGGCCCCTGGCCATCTCGGCGACGTCCTCGGGCGAGACGACCTTCTTCAGCTGCGCCGACATGTACGGCCGCAGCGGCACCTCGGGGGTCTGCTTCTCGCCGACCCACATCAGGTCGCCCTTCACATACCCGTAAAGACGCTTGCCGCCGGTGTACGGGCCGGAGGCCGCCGTGCGGGCCACCGCGTCCGTGACGATGTCGATCTGCGGCTTCTGGTCGGCGAGCTCGCCGTACCAGACCTCGACGACGCCGTCGTCGCGGACCATCACGGTCTCGACCTTGCGGTCCTTGTCGACGCGCCAGAAGCCCGACTCGGACTCCAGCGGCTTGACCTTGTTGCCCTCGGCGTCGAGCACCCACGTGTGCGAGTGGTACTCGATGAAGTCCCGCCCGTCATGGGAGAAGGACACTTCCTGACCGAAGTTCGCCTTCTCGGCGCCGGGGAAGTCGGTGACGCCCGCGCCGGCCCAGTTGCCGAGGAGCCAGACGAGGGGCACGAGGTCGGGGTGCAGGTCGGACGGAATCTCGATCATGGGAAGCTCAGGCGATCTCTAGGTGGCGTACGGGGTGTACGGGGCTCAGCGCTGACCCTGGTACAGCTTCTTCACGGACAGTCCGGCGAAGGCGAGAACGCCGACGCAGACCAGAACCAGCAGGGCGGAGAAGAAGGCCTCAAGCACGGGGTGCTCCTCGGTGAGCTATGGGGTGAGCTAGTGGGGCAGGTATCAGAGCCGCTCCCACTGTAGTCGTGCGCGCCCCGCGCCTCTCTGCGAGGTGGCCTTACGGGCGGCCTTATGGGTGGCCTTATGGGTGGCCTTATGGGTGGTCCCCCCGTCGGCCTTACGATGCGGCCATGGCGAAGAAGCTCGTGATCAAGGTGACCGCCGGGGCCGACGCTCCCGAGCGCTGCTCGCAGGCGTTCACGGTGGCGGCCGTTGCCGTGGCCAGCGGAGTGGAGGTCTCGCTCTGGCTGACGGGCGAGTCGGCGTGGTTCGCGCTGCCGGGGCGCGCGGCGGAGTTCGAGCTGCCGCACGCGGCGCCGCTGCCCGATCTGATCGACTCGATCGTGGCCGCCGGACAGATCACGCTCTGCACACAGTGCGCGGCGCGTCGCGAGATCACCGAGAAGGACGTGATCGACGGAGTGCGGATCGCGGGCGCACAGGTGTTCGTACAGGAAGCCATGACGGACGGCACGCAGGCACTCGTCTACTGACGGCGCGCGAGCACTCGTCCACCGAGGCGCGCGAGCACTCGTCCATTGACGCTCGCCTACTGAGCAACCCAGTCGTACGCTGGCCTTATGTTCGCGCGACGTCGCCATGCGTACTTCGCCATGATGGGCACGTGCATCGCCCTCTTCGTCCTGGCGTGGGCCGTCGTGCGGCTCTGGTCCATTCCCGTCGCCGTCGGGATGTGCGTGGTGGCGATGGTGATCCCGCCCCTGGCCGCCATCGTGGCCAACCGGCGCGGCCCCGAGGACCGCTGGTGGGACGACCCCTCGGGGGACTCGAAGTCCGACGACTGGTGGGACGAACTGGACGGCAAGCACCGGCGGTAACCACAGGAGCGGCTGCCAGCCGAAGGACCGCCGAGGGCCGCTGAGGACCGCCGAGGATTACTGAGGACCACTGAGGGGCCGCATCCGGTGGGCTGACGCGTTCTGGTGCCGAACGGCGCGAAGGGCCGCGTCCCGGATACGGAAGCGTCCAACCCCCCAGGGACACGGCCCTCGGCCGTTCATACGCGTCGGACTCCGCCCGCACGGAGTCGGCGGACGGAGTCCGACGCGGCGCCTCGCAGCCTGCGGAGCAGTGCGCGAGGCGCGTGCGGAGCTAGACCGCGATCGCGACCTCCGCGAGGCCGCCCGTCTGCGCCACGACCGTACGGTCGGCGGTGCCGCCCGGGATCAGGGCGCGCAGCGTCCACGTGCCCTCGGCCGCGTAGAAGCGGAACTGGCCGGTCGCCGAGGTCGGGACCTCGGCGGTGAACTCGCCGGTCGAGTCGAGCAGGCGCACGTAGCCGCTGACGGGTTCGCCGTCGCGGGTCACCTGACCCTGGATGGTGGTCTCGCCGGGCTTGATCGTCGAGGCGTCGGGTCCGCCGGCCTTCGCTCCACACATATGCGTTCTTCCTTAACTGGTCACTGCCGGGGGGGGCGGGGAGGGTTACTTGTTGGCGCCGAGCTCGATCGGCACACCGACGAGGGAGCCGTACTCGGTCCAGGAGCCGTCGTAGTTCTTGACGTTCTCGACGCCGAGGAGCTCGTGGAGCACGAACCAGGTGAGCGCGGAACGCTCACCGATGCGGCAGTACGCGACGGTGTCCTTGGAGAGGTCGACCTGCTCGTCCTCGTAGAGGGCCTTGAGCTCGTCGTCCGACTTGAAGGTGCCGTCGTCGTTGGCGTTCTTCGACCACGGGATGTTGCGCGCGGACGGGATGTGACCCGGACGCTGCGACTGCTCCTGCGGCAGGTGCGCCGGGGCGAGCAGCTTGCCGCTGAACTCGTCGGGCGAACGCACGTCGACCAGGTTCTGGGTGCCGATCGCGGCGACCGCGTCGTCACGGAAGGCGCGGATCGAGGTGTCCTGCGGCTTGGCCTTGTACGCGGTGGCCGCGAGCTGCGGCACCTGGTCGCCGTCGACCAGGTCGCGGGAGTCGAGCTCCCACTTCTTGCGGCCGCCGTCGAGGAGCTTCACGTCCTGGTGGCCGTAGAGCTTGAAGTACCAGAAGGCGTAGGACGCGAACCAGTTGTTGTTGCCGCCGTAGAGCACGACGGTGGTGTCGTTCGCGATGCCCTTGGCCGAGAGGAGCTTCTCGAAGCCCTCCTGGTCCACGAAGTCGCGGCGGACCGGGTCCTGGAGGTCGTCGGTCCAGTCGATGCGGACCGCGTTCTTGATGTGGTTCTTGTCGTACGCGGAGGTGTCTTCGTCGACCTCGACGATGACGACCTTCGGGTCGTCGATGTGGGCCTCGACCCAGTCGGCGTCTACCAGGACGTCGCTGCGGCTCATACTTTGTCTCCTCCGGGGCAGTTACGGCGGGGCTTTGGTGCTGTGCGAGGGGGCGCCGGGTACGTGCTGTGACTGCGCGGTGGCGCGGCGTACGCGGCACGGGGTGGCCCTGACGAGGTCAACGGGCCGGGGGATACGGGAGTCGGGGCTCCCGCTCAGAAGGTGCGACAGAGCATGGCGGCGACGCGGCACAGGTCCACTGCCCGCCGCTTCGTGAGGTCCGCCTGTCGGTGCATGCGTCCGATCGTAAGGACGCGAGGGCGGCCGTGTCACCGGCATGTTGAATGATGAGACGCGATCATCCACGATGTGGGATCGATCGACGAACGGAGCCGCCCGCGCGGGGGCGGGGGGAGGGCTTCACCCCTGCCGCATCCATGGCGCGGACGGCTCTGTCTCGTACTGCGGAACGGCAGGCCGATGGGCCCGCCGGAGGGGCCTCAGCCCGCGAGCTTCACGTTCGTCCCCTTGACCGTGATGTCCACGCCGTCCTGCGCCGGCTCCACCTCGTCGATCTTGATGCCGCCCGGCAGCCCGCTGACCTTCTCCTCGAAGTCCGTCACATCGCGGACCATGCCCTCGGGGAGGGGAATCGATACGCCCATGACGTCGATCTTCTTGGGGATCTGGTCGGCGTCCACCTTGATCGTGTCGCCCTCGACCCGCACCGAGCTCATGACGTGCACCGGCTTGGGCAGCTTGGCACCGCCCTTGCTCACCTCGACCTCGACCTTGACCTTGCCGTTGCCGCCGTCCGAGAGCCCGACGACCTTGCCGGTGGCGCCGAGCGGCAGCTCGACCGGCTCGCCCTGTGCCTCCTTGAGCAGCTCGTCGTACGAGATCCGGGCGGTGCCGGTGGCCTTCTCGGCGGTGGCCGAGCTGTAGTCCCCCGAGAACTCGACGCCCTGCATCCGGGCGTCCAGATCGGCGATGCGGATCTTGTCGGAGCCGGAGGTGGCCTCGTAGTTCCGCATGCCGATCTCGACGTCGTCGAGCGTGCCGCCCACGACCTGCGTCAGGAAGGGAAAGCCCTTGATGGAGACGTCGGGCGTCTGACTGAGGCCCTCGCTCGAACGCAGCTTCTTCGCCACCTCGTCCTCGGCGAAACCGACCGCCAGGCGGTCGGCGCCCACGAACAGACCCCCCAGGATCACGACGACGATCAGAAGTATTCGTACGGCGCGCTTGCTCATGTCCGGTGTTCCCCCACCTTGATCCCCCGACTCAACTGACGTTTGCCGCGAGCCTAAAGGACAGGCCCCCGGCGGGAGAGCCCGGCCGGGGACCTGTCGATCAGCTGTGACGATCGGCCTCCGCCGATCTCTCCGCCGGTCAGCCGATGGCCCTGCCGAGGAGATAGACGGCCGGGGCCGCGGCGGCGAGCGGCAGGGCGACGCCCGCCGTCATGTGCACGAAGCGGGACGGATAGTCGTAGCTGGCCACCCGGTGGCCGATCAGCGCGCAGACACCGGCGCCGAGGCCGAGCAGCGCGCCCTTGCTGCCGAAGTCCGTCGTACCGCCGACGGCGATGCCCGCTCCGGCCGCCGCGAGCAGCGCGACGACCACGGAGGCGGGCGTCGGCAGAGGCAGCGCGCGGGCGATCACGGCGACCGCGACGGCGATGCCGCCCACCGTCATCGCGTCGTCCGACGCCGCGAGGTGCCCCGTCGCGATGATCGCGAGAGCGGAGGAGGTGACCGTCGCCATCAGACCGGCCATCCGCTCGTCGGCGGACGCACGGCTGCGCAGCTGAAGGACGAGCACGAGCAGCACCCACACGCCCAGGGTGCCGAGGATCGCGGCGGGCGCGTTCTCCTTGCCGGTGGCGAGCAGCGCGATGTCGGCGACGACACCGCCCATGAAGGCGAGCGCGATGCCCTGCCGGGCGGGCCACATCCCGTTGAGCCGGAACCATCCGGCTGCGGTGACTGCTTGCAGCAGGATGAGCGGTACGAGGAGTGCGTACTGCCCGACGGCGGCCGTACCGGCGAGCAGCAGGCCGAGGACCGCGGTCAGCGCGGCGGGCTGGATCCCCGGCTCTATGATCGGCGACCGCCCCTCGGCACGGGCGCGCTGGGCGTCGGTGACACGGGGGTTGCCGGTGGTGGTGGCGGGGCCGTACGTGCCGGAGTCCGCCGCGGGCTGCGGCTCGGGATCAGGTGCGGGAGCAGGAGCAGGCTCCGAGGGCATCGGCTGCGCGAACCCCTGCGGGGGCAGATAGGCCGTCTCCGCCACGTCCACCACGGGTGAGGGCTGGACCTGCGTGTCCCAGGTCTGCCCCTCCCACTGCTGGGTGTAGGCGTCCTGGGTGTAAGCGTCCTGGGCGTAGGGCTGCTGCTGCCCGTACGGCTGCTGCTGCGGGTACGCCTGCGGAGGCTGCTGTTGCGGGTACGCCTGCGGAGGCTGCTGTTGCGGATACGCCTGCGGAGGCTGCTGCTGCGGATACGCCTGCTGGGCGTATGGCTGCTGCTCGGGAGCGTAAGGCTGCTGCTGCTCGGGAGCAGGGGGATATTCCTGGCGGTAGGGGTCATAGTCCCCGTACCCCGACCCCTCGTACCGTGGATCACTCATAGCGCTGCTCACCCTCCTGCGAACGGCGGGAGCACCTCGACCGTGCCGCCCTCGGCCAGCCGTACCGTCTCATGCCCGCGGGTACCCACGGGGTCGCCGTCGATGAGGAACGAGCATCGCCGCAGTACACGGACCAGCTCGCCGGGGTGTCGCTCGCGTGCCGCGTCCAGCGCCTCGGCGAGCGTCGCCGCAGCGTACGGCTCCTCCGCGACGCCCGCGGCCGCTTTGGCCGCGGCCCAGTAACGAATGGTGCCGTTCACCACGGCAGCTCCTCTCCTTCGGCGGTTGCCGACGTTCCTTCGGCGATTGCCGACGTCCATGATGCCGTGGCCCACTCGGCGATCCGACCGAGCAGCGCGTCGTCCGCCGCGTTCTCCGCGTGGCCCATCCCCGCCTCCATCCACAGCTCCGCCCCGCCCTCCGCGGCGGCGGCCAGCATCCGGGGGTGGTCCACCGGGAAGTACGGGTCCTGGTCCCCGTGCACGATGAGGAGCGGTGTCGGCGCGATCAGCGGGACCGATTCCACCGGGGACAGCGGGACGGGGTCCCACTCGTGCGGGTGGATCCGCGTGCGCAGGCCGACGCGGCCCACGACCCGCCCCATGGGCCGCGTCACCAGCCAGTGCAGCCGCCGCATCGGCGCCGTTCCCCGGTAGAACCAACGGGCCGGGGCGCTCACCGCGATCACCGCGTCAACCCGCGCTTCCGTGCGCCCCCCATGCGCGGCACCGGCGAGCGCCGCGTGCCGGAGCACCACGGAACCGCCCATCGAGAAACCCACGGTCACCACCCGCGGATGACCGAAGGACCGGGCCCACTCCACGGCGGCCGCCAGATCGAGCACCTCGCGGTCGCCGACCGTGGAGAGCCCGCCGGACGCCCCGTGCCCCCGGAAGGAGAACGTGATCACGGCCGCACGCTGGGCGAAAACGCCCGCCGCGCGGCGCACGTGCGGCCGGTCGACGCCGCCCGTGAAGCCGTGCGCGAGCACGATCGCGAGCTGCCCCGCCGGGTCGGGTCCTGGCTCGTAGACGGCCTCGATGGCGACTCCGTCCTGTGTACGCAGCGTTGCGCGCTGTTGAACGCGCGGCGGAGTGCGAGTGATCGGCCGCACAGAAGATCCCGCCGCTTGGCCTGCCGAACCGGAAGTCATGTGGGTTATTCTCCTTGGCAGAGGATCCGGGCAGCGAAGCCCCCGGGTCCTTTCGTGCTTTCTGAGGGTTCGTATACGAAGCCGAAGGATCCGCACGTGGAGAGCCCGGGGCGCGGGCCCTCCGCCGCAGTAATCAGTACGAAGCAGTGCCGTAAACGTCCTCGCAGGGACCGAGGAGGAACCGACGTTATGGGCGAGCGAACCGTGCACAACCGTAGGACGACCCAGGCGGGTGAGCAGCGATGAGTTCTCTGCTGCTCCTTACCAATGCCCTTCAGCCGTCGACGGAGGTGCTTCCCGCTCTCGGCCTGCTGCTGCACAACGTGCGGGTGGCCCCCGCCGAAGGCCCGGCCCTCGTCGACACCCCAGGTGCCGACGTCATACTGATCGACGGCCGCCGTGACCTGCCGCAGGTCCGCAGCCTCTGCCAGCTTCTGCGCTCCACGGGACCCGGCTGTCCGCTGGTCCTCGTCGTCACGGAGGGCGGCCTCGCGGCCGTCACCGCCGACTGGGGCATCGACGACGTACTCCTCGACACGGCAGGGCCCGCCGAGGTCGAGGCGCGTCTGCGGCTCGCGATGGGCCGCCAGCAGATCACCTCCGACGACTCCCCCATGGAGATCCGCAACGGCGATCTCTCCGTGGACGAGGCGACGTACAGCGCGAAGCTGAAGGGCCGGGTCCTCGACCTGACCTTCAAGGAGTTCGAGCTGATCAAGTACCTGGCGCAGCACCCCGGGCGCGTGTTCACGCGGGCCCAGCTGCTCCAGGAGGTCTGGGGCTACGACTACTTCGGCGGCACGCGGACGGTCGACGTCCACGTACGGCGCCTGCGCGCGAAGCTCGGCGTCGAGCACGAGTCGCTCATCGGCACCGTCCGGAATGTCGGCTACCGCTTCGTGACGCCGGAAAAGGTCGAACGCGCGGCCGACGGGGCCAAGGCGAAGGCGGCGACTCCGCGGCCCGAGGGCGAGCGCGACAGCAACCCCGTCGGCTCCCCCGTCGCGCCTCCCGTCGAGAAGGCGGCCCCCGCCGAAATCACGCCGAAGGAAGCTGACGTACGCCCTGCCCAGCGGTAGTTCCATCCGCGTAGACTCCGCGCGTGGCCAAGGTGACTCGGGATGACGTTGCGCGACTTGCGGGTACTTCCACCGCCGTCGTCAGCTACGTCATCAACAACGGACCTAGGCCGGTTGCCCCGGCCACGCGCGAGCGTGTACTCGCCGCGATCAAAGAGCTGGGGTACCGGCCCGACCGGGTCGCCCAGGCCATGGCGTCGCGTCGGACCGACCTCATAGGCATGATCGTGCCCGACGCGCGCCAGCCGTTCTTCGCGGAGATGACGCACGCGGTGGAGCAGGCCGCCTCCGAGCGCGGAAAAATGGTGCTCGTCGGCAACACGGACTACGTGGACGAGCGCGAGGCCCACTATCTGCGGGCGTTCCTCGGCATGCGGGTCTCCGGGCTCATCCTCGTCAGCCACGGTCTGACGGACCAGGCCGCCGCCGAGATCGACGCGTGGGACGCGCGGGTCGTCCTCCTTCACGAGCGGCCCGAGGCGATCGACGACGTCGCCGTGGTCACGGACGACCTCGGCGGCGCGCAGCTGGCCACCCGGCACCTCCTCGAACACGGGCATGAGTACGTGGCCTGCGTCGGCGGCACCGCCGAGACCCCGACCGTCGGCGACCCCGTCTCCGACCACGTCGAGGGGTGGCGGCGGGCCATGCAGGAGGCCGGGCGCTCGGTGGAGGGGCGGCTCTTCGAGGCGCCGTACAACCGCTACGACGCGTATCAGATGGCGCTTGAGCTCCTTGCCCGCCCTGATCGGCCGACGGCGATCTTCTGCTCCACCGACGACCAGGCGATCGGCATCCTGCGTGCCGCGCGGGAGCTGCGGATCGACGTGCCGGAACAGCTGGCCGTCGCCGGGTTCGACGACGTCAAGGAAGCGGGTCTGACGGACCCGCCGCTGACGACCGTGGCATCGGACAGGCCCGCCATGGCGCGGGCCGCGGTCGATCTCGTCCTGGACGACGGCCTCCGGGTCGCCGGGTCGCGCCGGGAGCGGCTGAAGCTGTTCCCGTCACGTCTGGTCGTCCGGCAGTCGTGCGGGTGCGCCTGAAGCTCAGGGTTCGGCGCCGACGCCTTGACGAGCTGACGCCTTTATAAGGGGCATACGCACTTCTATTGGCGTTCTCAGGACGTACTCAGCCGCCTCTCATGAAGGCGGACCAGCCTAGAACCCATGACCGACAACTTCCGCCAGAGCGGCGAGTACCCCCAGCAGCACCAGTCGTCAGCGCCTGTGCACCATGGCGGTACGGAGGGCGCCTACCCGCCCCCGCCCGCTTTCGCGCCGGAAGCCCCGACACAGCAGCACGGGCAGGCACCGGAAGAGCCCCCGAAGCCCCCGCGCAAGCGGGCCCGGGGCCCCCTGGCCCTCCTCGCCGCCGTCGCCATCGCGGCAGCGGCGGTAGGCGGCGGCACCGCCTACGCCTTCCAGGAGCTGACCGGCAACGACACCGCGTCGAGCAGCGCCACCAACACGAACGTCGTGCCCACGAGCCAGAAGGGCACCGTCTCCGGCGTCGCCGAGGCGGTCAGCCCCAGCATCGTGGAGGTCAGCGCGAAGTCGAACGCGGGTGAGGCCACCGGATCCGGCGTGATCGTCACGAAGGACGGCGAGATCGTCACCAACAACCACGTGATCTCCGGCGCCACGTCGGTCAAGGTGACGACGGCCGACGGCAAGTCGTACGACGCCAAGGTCGTCGGCACCGACAGCAAGAAGGACCTGGCGCTGATCAAGGCCGAGGGCGCTCCCGACCTGAAGCCCGCGAGCCTCGGCGACTCCGACAACGTGAAGATCGGCGACGACGTCGTGGCGATCGGCTCCCCCGAGGGCCTGACCGGCACCGTCACCAGCGGAATCGTCTCCGCCCTCGACCGGGACGTCACCGTCTCGACGGACGAGGGCCAGGGACAGCAGCAGCAGCAACAGCAGGGCGGCGGCAACTGGCCGTTCGAGTACGGCGGTGAGCAGTTCAACGGCGACACCGGGTCGTCGAAGACCACGTACAAGGCCCTGCAGACCGACGCCTCGCTCAACCCGGGCAACTCCGGCGGCGCCCTCATAGACATGAACGGCAACATCATCGGGATCAACTCCGCGATGTACTCGCCCAGTTCGTCGCAGAGCGGCACCGAGTCGAGCTCGGGCAGCGTCGGCCTCGGCTTCGCCATCCCGATCAACACGGTCAAGGCCGACCTCGACACCCTGCGGGCCGGCTCCACCAACTGACCCCGAACGCTCCTCTGGAGGCCGCCATGCCCACCACCACCCTGATCACCGTCAACCGCGCCCGGCACGCGCTCGCCGCCACCATCGGCTGGGGACACCCCGACACCGACCCGGCGGGGCTCGGCCTCCCCCTCGCCGTGGCCGGGGAACTCCACGGCTCCTCCGCTGCCCGCGCCCCGGAAGTGGCCACGGCGGCCAAGGCGGTCACGGCGCAGTCCCGGCCCGCCGCACGCCGCAAGCCCCGCGCACGCGTGCGAGGCTGATACCGGCCCCGTCCGACCCGCACTCCGACGCGCACACGGACCCGTACTCAAGGAAGTCACCAGCCGATGAGCCCCGCCGAAGGCGAGCAGCAGCAGCGCATCCTGATCGTCGACGACGAGCCCGCCGTACGGGAGGCGCTACAGCGCAGCCTCGCCTTCGAGGGGTACGGCACGGAGGTCGCCGTCGACGGCGCCGACGCCCTGGAGAAGGCCGCGGCCTACCGCCCCGACCTCGTCGTCCTCGACATCCAGATGCCCCGCATGGACGGCCTCACCGCCGCGCGCCGACTGCGCTCGACCGGCGCTCTGACACCCATCCTGATGCTCACCGCGCGTGACACGGTCGGCGACCGCGTCACCGGGCTCGACGCGGGCGCCGACGACTACCTGGTCAAGCCGTTCGAACTCGACGAGCTCTTCGCCCGGATCCGGGCCCTGCTTCGGCGCAGTTCGTACGCCGCCGGCGCGGGGCAGGCCGAGGAGGGCGACACGCTCGCCTTCGCGGACCTGCGGATGGACCTCGCGACCCGTGAGGTCACGCGCGGAATGCGCACGGTGGAACTGACCCGCACGGAATTCACCCTCCTTGAGATGTTCCTCGCACATCCGCGCCAGGTCCTCACGCGGGAGCAGATCCTGAAGGCGGTCTGGGGCTTCGACTTCGAGCCCTCCTCCAACTCCCTGGACGTGTACGTCATGTACCTGCGCCGCAAGACCGAGGCGGGGGGCGAGCCCCGGCTTGTCCATACGGTGCGGGGTGTGGGGTATGTGTTGCGGCCGGGTTCCGGCGGGGGCGCCGAGTGAGCGGGTTCTTCCACCGGTACCGCACGATGCCGTTGCGCTCGCGGCTCGCACTGCTGGTGGCGTGTGTGGTGGCACTGGCGGTGGCCGCCGTCGCGGTGTCGTGCTGGCTCCTCACCCGCTCGCAGCTGCGGGACCAGATGGACGACTCGCTGCGCAGCCTCAACGTCGGTGGCCCCTACCTCGCGGACACGGTCGCCCCCTGTCGCGACACGCACAGCTCCCCCAACGACGAGACGGCGCCCGGCACCACGACGGTCTTCGTGCAGGTCGTCCAGACGGACGGCACGCGCTGCGTGGGACGCGGCTCCACACCCGTCGTGGTGGAGGGGGACGATCTGCAGGTGGCCCAGGGCTTTCGGGAGCAGACCCTGCACGACGGCCAGACCGACGACGGTGAGTCGGTGCGTGTCCTGACGCAGGTCCAGGGCAACCTCACGGTGTCCCTGTCCCGCCCGCTCTCCGAGATCGACACCCCCCTGAACAAGCTCGCCCTGCTGCTCACGGCGGCAGCCGGCATCGGCGTACTCGGCGCAGGCGCCGCGGGCCTCTGGGTGGCCCGCACAGGCCTGCGGCCCGTCGACGAGCTGACGGCGGCCGTGGAGCACGTGGCCCGCACGGAGGACCTGAACCTGCGGATCCCCGCCGAGGGCGACGACGAGATCGCGCGCCTCTCGCGCTCGTTCAACTCCATGACCGCGTCCCTCGCCTCCTCGCGCGACCTGCAACAGCAGCTCATCGCCGACGCGGGGCACGAGCTGCGCACCCCCCTCACCTCGCTGCGTACGAACATCGAGCTGCTCGCCCGCAGCGAGGACACCGGGCGGGCCATCCCGCCCGACGACCGCAAGGCCCTGCTCGCCTCGGTCACGGCGCAGATGACGGAGCTGGCGGCGCTGATCGGCGACTTGCAGGAGCTTTCGCGCACGGACAGCGGACAGGGCGGGAAGGTGCAGGTCGTGGCCCTGCACGGCATCGTGCAGGCCGCCCTGGAGCGGGCCCGCCTCCGTGGCCCCGAGCTGACGTTCGCCGCGGACCTCGCCCCCTGGTACGTACGTGCCGAGTCGGCGGCCCTGGAGCGGGCCATCGTGAACATCCTGGACAACGCGGTGAAGTTCGGGCCCCCGGGCTCCACCGTGGAAGTGGCCCTCAAGGGCGGCTCGCTGACCGTCCGCGATCACGGCCCCGGCATCCCCGACGACGAACTCCCGCACGTCTTCGACCGCTTCTGGCGTTCCCCGTCGGCCCGCAGCCTCCCCGGATCTGGCCTCGGCCTGTCCATCGTGGCCCGCACCGTGCACCAGTCGGGCGGCGAGGTGGCGCTCCGGCACGCGGAGGGCGGCGGGACGGTGGCGACGGTCAGCCTGCCGGGCGCGCCCACCCCGCCCCCGACCGGCCAGCCCTAGGCCCTACACCGGCCAGCCCTAGGCCCTACTTGCCGATGCTCAGCCCCGTGCCCGTGAGCCGCACCCTGATCCCGTCCTTCTGCACGTTCACGTCCTTCAGCCACACGTGCCCGTCCCCGGGCAGCTTCGGCAGCTGGAAGGCGAGCGTCAGGCGGTCGGCGAGCACGGGCCGGGTGAGCTGGGCCAGGCCCTTCAGGAGCGCCGGGTCAAGGCCCAGCTTCTTCAGGAGCTCGGGGTGGCCCATCGCGACGTCGATGAGGTTGAGGCCCATCACATCGTTGATGAAGCGCGGTGAGCCGACGAGGTCGTGCAGCTTGGTGTCGCTCTTGAGGGCGCCGCTGACCACCGACTCCGAGACGCCGAGCCGCTGGACGATCGACGGCACGGAGAGCAGCGCCTTCGCCTTGGCGGTCTCCTCGGCGAGGCGGTCCGCGGACTTCTTGCTGAGGTGCAGGCCCTCGGAGTCGCGGGTGCCGGGCCGGTAGGTCGCCAGGTCCCCGATCTGCAGGCTCATCCTGCCGATGTCGGTGGAGATGCCGCGGTCGCCGTTGCGCTCGATGCGGGCGTCGGCGCGCAGCTTCAGGTCGTGGCCCGCGACGGGCAGCGTGCCGCGCGCGAGCACCTGGTCGCGGCCGTGGCCGCTGAAGGTGACCTGCGACGCTCCCAGTTCGCGGTTGAGGTCGTCGAAGGAGAGCATCACCTCGCCGTTCATCTCCTGGATGAGGGCGCCCTTGATGTCGGTGGGGCCGTCGCCGGTGATCTTCACGTTCGTCCCGGTGGCGGAGACCTGGGCGAGCGAGATCCGGTCGGCCGCGACGTCCGGCACGGTGACCTTGACCTTGTCCACGCGCTTGTCGAGCACCTGGGTCAGGAAGGGGAAGCCCTCGATCTCGACCTCGGGCGCCGCGCTCAGGTGCATCGAGTCCTTGAGCTTGTCCGCGGCCTCGTGCTCGGCGTAGAGCAGGGCCCAGCGGTCGCCCAGCGCGAGGAAGGCGGCGAGTACGACGAGGGCGACGACGGCCTTCGCCGCGAGCGGGAGTCCGGCGAACCGGGTGCGGCGGCGGCTGCGGCCCCGGCCGCCCCGCCCGCCTCGGCGGTGGTTCGGAGGCTGCCACGGGGCGTCCGACTTGTCGGCTTCGTCCTCTTCGTCCGCCTCGTGGAGGAAACGCTCCAGCGGGTTCGGGGTCGCGAGGGCGCCCAGCTCGTCGTACGGATTGAGCGGAGCGGTGGTCTCTGCCGCCTCGGGGGGTGCTTCTGGGGAAACCGATTCGGCGTGCCAACCATCAGACGGATAAGCCTGGTCGTGATCGGGCGGAAGCGTGGCTATGCGGTGGGGGGAACGCATCAGCTGAGTTCACCATACGTTCACACCCCACCCCAAGCCTCACGCCCAGTAACGACCGATTTTGGCCACTTACTGAGTGCGACTGTTAACGCCTCATTCACTTCACGACGGTGATCCTGTCCGCCTTGGGCGGGGCGATCGGCTTGTCCGCCGAGGAGTTGGCGGTCAGGTAGTCGTTGAACGCCTTCAGGTCATCGCTGCCGACCAGCGGCTTCGCGCCCTTGCCGAGCTCGGCGAAGCCGTCGCCGCCGCCCGCGAGGAAGGAGTTCATCGCCACACGATAGGTGGTGGCCGGATCTATCGCCTTGCCGCCCAGCTTGATCGAGTCCGTCACGACGCGGTCGGCGCCGGACTTCGTCATGTCGAGCGTGTACGTCAGGCCGTCCGACACCTGAAGGATCTTCGGGGACGCCTCGTTCGACCCGCTCACCTGCTGCTTGAGGCCGGTGATCAGCTGCGCGCCGGTCAGGTCGACGAGATTGACCGTGTTGCTGAACGGCTGCACGGTGAAGCCCTCGCCGTACGTCACGACGCCGTCACCCTCGTTCCCGCTCGGCTTGTGCACGAGGTCGGAGCGGATGCCGCCCGGGTTCATGAGCGCCAGGTCCGTCTCCGGGTCGAGCGACTTGCCGTGCGCGAGCTGCGCGTCCGCGATCAGGTCGCCGAGCGGCGCCTCCTGCGCGGTGGCGCCGCGGCCGGGTATGTCGCCGGAGATGAAGCCGACGGGCTGGTTGGCCACCGGGGCCGCCAGCTTGTCCCAGCGGGAGATGAGCGAGGTCATGTCGGGCGCCTTCGCCTGCTCCCGGCTGACGACGTGGTTCGCGGACTTCACGCTCGTACGGACGATGTCCTTCGTCCTGCGGTCGTACGTGAGCGTCGTGTCCGTGTAGAGCTTCCCGAAGGAGGAGGCGGACGTGACCATGCGGGGCTTGCCCGACGGGTCGGGGATCGTGCAGACGTACGCGTTGTGCGTGTGCCCGGTGACCAGGGCGTCGACCTTGGGCGTGATGCCCTTGGCGATGGTGGTGATGGGGCCCGAGATGCCGTCGCCCGCGCCCGGGGAGTCACAGTTGTAGTTGTAGGCCCCCGACGCGGGGACGCCGCCCTCGTGGATCAGGGTGACGATCGACTTCACGCCCTGCTTGTCGAGGATCTTGGCGTACTTGTTGACCGTCTCGATCTCGTCGTGGAACTTGAGCCCCTTGACGCCGTCGGCGGAGACGATGTCCGGCGTGCCCTCCAGCGTCACGCCGATGAAGCCGACCTTGACGCCCTTGTGCTTCCAGACCCAGTACGGCTTGAGGACGGGCTTGCCCGACTTCTCGTCGGTCACGTTGGCCGCGAGGTAGGGGTAGTCGGCCCCCTTGAACTTCTTGCCCTTCTCGAAGCAGCCGTCCTTGGGGTGACAGCCGCCCTTCTGCATGCGGGCCAGCTCCTTGGCCCCCTCGTCGAACTCGTGGTTCCCCACGCTGGTGACGTCGAGGCCGAGCTTGTTCATCGCCTCGACGGTCGGCTCGTCGTGGAAGAGACCCGACAGGAGCGGGCTCGCGCCGATGAGGTCGCCCGCCGCCGCCGTGACGCTGTAGGGGTTGCCCTTGCGGGCCGTACGAAGAGACGTGGCGAGGTACTCGGCACCGCCCGCGTCGATCTTCTTCTCGGTCCCGTCCGGCTGCTTCTCTGTCACCTGGCCCGACGACCCCGCGGGCGGCTGAAGATTGCCGTGGAAGTCGTTGAAGGACAGCAGCTGCACGTCGACGGTGCGCTTCTTGCCCGCCGCGTCCGCCGCGCCCGACGCTCCGGCGTGGTCCTGTCCGGCGCTCGCGGGCAGTGCGGCGGCCAGCGCGCCGAGCGTGGCGAGACCGGCCGCGGCGGCGAGCACGCGGGCGGCCCGGCGTCTGGGCCGACGTGGCTGAGGAGTGGCTGGCACGTGTCCCCCTGGGAGGGTATAGAGCGGCTGAGGGTGTGAAACTCCGCGCAGCCTAGAGTCAACGCGCGTAGCGCGACAGGGGGTTACGGGTTACGAGGTGGTTGCCGTCGAGGGCACTTCGGACACTTGGGACGCTCGGGACGACGCGCAGGACAGGAGTGACGGCGTACGGGAGCCAGTGCGGCCGAGGGCGACCAGGCGCGGCGACAGAGGCGCGTACGCCGTCGTGCACTCCCCCCAAGCCGTGAGCAGGCCCGTGATCTGCTCCCCGACCGGCCGCCGCCGTACCCTCGACTCCATGACTGACGAGCAGCAGCCTCCCGCCACCCTGCGGCAGATCGACACGGTCGCCGCCCTCACCTCCGACCAGGCCGACGCCGTGCTCGGCCTCATCGCGGAAGCGGCCCGCACGGACGGCCAGCAGGCCGTGTCCGAGCAGGGGCGGCTGCAACTGCGGGGAGGCGCGCGGGCGGGGGTGCGGCATCTGCTGCTCGGCGTCGGCGACGACCTCGTCGGGTACGCGCAGCTGGAGGACACCGACCCCATCGAGGCCCCCGCCGCCGAGCTCGTCGTGCACCCCTCCTACCGCGGGCGCGGGCACGGCCGTGCCCTTGGCACCGCGCTGCTCGCCGAGTCCGGCCGGCGGCTGCGGATCTGGGCGCACGGCGGCCACTCGGCGGCGCGGCACCTGGCGCAGGTGCTCGGGCTCACCCTCTTCCGCGAACTGCGGCAGATGCGGCGGCCGTTGGCGGGCCTCGACCTGCCCGAGCCGGTGCTTCCCGCAGGCGTCGTCGTACGCGCCTTCGTGCCCGGCCAGGACGACGCGGCGTGGCTCGCGGTGAACGCCGACGCCTTCGCCCACCACCCCGAGCAGGGCTCCCTCACCCAGCGCGACCTGGACGACCGTGAGGCGGAGCCGTGGTTCGACCCCGCGGGCTTCTTCCTGGCCGAGAAGGACGGCGAACTCGTCGGCTTCCACTGGACCAAGGTGCACGCGGACGAGGGCCTCGGCGAGGTGTACGTCCTCGGGGTGCGGTCCGGCGCACAGGGCGGCGGCCTCGGCAAGGCGCTGACGACCATCGGCCTGAACCACCTCGCGGCGGCGGGTCTTCCGACGGCGATGCTGTACGTGGACGCGGACAACAAGGCGGCGGTGAGCGTCTACGAACGGCTCGGGTTCGTCACGCACGAGACGGATCTGATGTACCGGACCGAGTCCTGAGGTCCTGAGGTCCCGAGGCCATGAGGTCCTGAGGTCCCGAGGTCCCGAGGTCCCGAGGTTCAGGGCGACGCGGGAGATACGCGAAGGGCGCGGTGTTCCCCGGGGGAACACCGCGCCCTTCGCGCGTCTTCGGCCTCTCTCGCCTACTTCGGCTCGACCGGCTTCAGGCACATGCTGTACTGCACCCGGCCGCGCCGGGTCTGCTCATAGCGGGACTCCCCCGGCTCGCACTCGGTCTCGTGCTTGCTCGTCACCTTGTACTCGGCCGCCGTGCCGGAGCAGTCGACGACCTCCATGTCCGGGCTGCCGCCCGATCCCTTGTTCTGTACGCAGTCGCCGACCTCCGCGGCCGTGGGCGCCTTGGCGGCCTCGCTGCCGGGGCCCGTGGTGTTGCCCCGGCTCGAATACCACCAGACGCCCGCGATGACACCGGCGATGAGCAGGACCACCACCTTCATCAGGGGTGACTGCCGGTTGAACGAGCCGCCGCCACCGCCGCCACCGCCGCGCGGGCGCTGGGGCTGCTGGGGCTGCTGGGGCTGCTGGGGGGCGAACTGCTGCTGGCCGTACTGGGGCGGCGGCGGCCCCTGGTACTGCGGCTGACCCTGGTACTGCGGCTGACCCTGATACGGCGGCTGGCCCTGATACGGCGGCTGAGGCTGCTGGCCGTACGGCTGCTGAGGCTGCTGATAGCCGCCCTGAGGCGGCGGTGGCATGGACAAGGTAAGTCCCCCGACTTTCCATACATGTTCACGTCAATGCTGAGCGGCAGACAGTACAAGATCGCCTCCCCCTTGACGGAACGCACCCCCTTGCACCACCCTTTCACTACTCAATTAGTGAAAGGGTGGTGCAAGGGCATGGTCGAGTTCCGTATCGACCGGCGCAGCGGCGTCGCCACCTACCTCCAGATCGTCCAGCAGACCCAGCAGGCACTGCGCCTGGGCCTGCTGGAGCCGGGCGACAAGCTGCCCACGGCCCGTGAGGTCGTCGAGTCGACGGCCATCAACCCGAACACGGTCCTGAAGGCCTACCGCGAGCTGGAACGCGAAGGCCTGGTCGAGGCCCGCCGGGGGCTCGGCACCTTCGTGCGGAAGTCGCTGGGCTCCACGCCCACCGACTCCCCGCTGCGCGGCGAGCTGAGCCAGTGGGCCGCCCGCGCCCGCGCCTCCGGTCTGGAGAGGGACGACGTCGCGGCACTGTTCAGCGCCGTACTCGAAGAGCAGTTCACACAGTCAGAGCAGACGCAGCCGAAGCAGCACGTGACCAAGGGGGACCACGCATGACCGACACCGCCATCGAGGCGGCCGCGCTTGCCAAGAGTTACGGGCGGCGGGGCCATGCCCTGCGCGACTGCTCCTTCCGGCTGCCCGCCGGACGGATCTGCGCGGTAGTGGGACCCAACGGCGCGGGAAAGTCGACGCTGCTCGCCCTCGCGGCCGGGCTGCTCAGGCCCACCGAGGGCGCGCTCACCGTGCTCGGCGCCGACCCGGCCACCGCACGCGAGCACGTCGCCTACGTCGCCCAGGACAAGCCGCTCTACCCGCAGCTCAGCATCGCCGACACGCTGCGGCTCGGCGCCGAGCTGAACCACGGGCGCTGGGACGCCGCCCTCGCCGAACGTGTCGTAGGCGAAGGAGACTTGGACCCGGAGCTGCGCGTGCGCACGCTCTCCGGCGGTCAGCGCACCCGCGTCGCACTCGCCCTCGCGCTGGGCAAGCGGGCCGAACTCCTGCTCCTGGACGAGCCGATGGCCGACCTCGACCCGCTCGCCCGGCATCAGCTGATGGGGACGCTGATGTCACAGGCCGCCGAGCACGGCACCACCGTGGTGATGTCCTCGCACATCGTCGGTGAACTGGCCGACTCATGCGACCACTTGCTGCTCGTGTCCGGCGGCCGGGTCCGGCTCGGCGGCGGCATCGACGACCTCGTCGGCGCGCACGCCCTGGTCACCGGGCGCCGCCCCGTCGAGGACCTCGCCCCGCACACCGTCGTCGAATCCCGCGCGACCGGGCGCGGCCTGACCGCGCTGATCCGGCCCGACGGGCCGCTCGGCGAAGGCTGGGACGTCGAAGAGCCCTCCCTGGAGGAACTGTTGCTCGCCCATCTGCGCTCTCCCGAAGCCCCGGCGTTGCTGACGCCGAGCACGGCTCCCGCCGAACACGAGGTGACGGTATGAGTTCTCCTCTCCTTCGCGGTCCGCGCTGGGTGGACGTCCGGCTGCACCGCACCACGCTGTGGACGGTGCTCGGCCTCATCGTGCTCGCGGCCGTCCTGACCGGCTACTTCCGTTGGGCCGCGGCGACCTACCCCGCGACGAGCGACGGATGCGGCACCAGCACCGGCCCCTGTGAGAACACATTCCTCGGCTTCGCCAGCGCACGGGATCTGCTGTACCAGTTCGTGCAGAGCTACTCCCTGGGGATGCTCCTCATCCCCGTCCTGATAGGCGCCTTCGTCGCGGGCCCGGTCATCGCCCGCGAGCTGGAGTCGGGGACCCACAAGCTCGCCTGGACGCAGTCGGTGTCGCCCGCACGCTGGCTGATGTCGAAGCTGGCGGTGTTCGCCGTGACGAGCGTGGCCGGCGGGCTCGCGCTGATGGCGGTCTTCTGGGGCGGCCGGTCCGGTGTCGAGAACATGTGGAATCTGAGTTGGGCCGACCGCGGCGTCTACGAGGCAATCGGCCCGGTCTTCGTCGCGTACTGCCTTCTCGGCGTCATGGTCGGCGCGCTCGTCGGCCTGCTGGTGCGCCGCACCCTGGTGGCCCTTGCCATCGGCGGCCTCGTCACCGGCGTCGTGCTGCTGATCATGGGAAGCGTGCGCTGGCACCTGTTCCCGGCGACCACGGTCTCGGGGCCCGCCTCGGGCACGAGCACGAGCTACACGATGCATGAAACCCCCATGGACTCCATCATCGTGAACATGGGGGTCCGCAACGCCACCGGTGACACCAAAGTCACCCGCTGGTACGCCGACGTCCACCCCCATTCCCACTTCTGGTACGTCCAGTTCATCGAGACCGGCATCGTCCTCGCCCTCACCGCCGCAGCCGCCTACGCCGCGTTCCGCGTGCTCAGGCGCCGTACGGCCTGAAGTCCGGGCCCGGAATGAACAGTCCCCCGGACGTGTAGACGTCCGGGGGACCCCGGCACATGTCCCGCACGTCATGTCGCCGTAACCAGTGATTCAGACTGGCTTGCGACCCTCACTCAATGCAGCCCGCCGTGCCCGACCCTCCCCCCATGAACGGGAAGCTCTTCCTCACCCCGGCACTCTCCGACGCGCCTATCGGAGTCCCCGCGCGGAAGAATGGGGCCATGAGCCAGCCCAGCACGCAAGGTCAGTCCCACCCGTCGCCCACCACCGGCCATGACGGAGACCCTTCGAGCCACGGCACCGTCACACACGCCCAGCCCTCCGTAGGCTCCATCGCCGCTCACCGCCCGCACACGCTGTCGGCCGCGGTGTCCGACCTCGACCCCGACATCGACGCGGATCTCGACGCGTACGACGAGGACGGCCAGATAGGACACGACGGCCAGGAGCTTCCGCAGGGCCGGTTCCTGGACCGGGAGCGCAGCTGGCTGGCCTTCAACGAGCGCGTCCTGGAGCTCGCCGAGGACCCGAACACCCCGCTACTCGAACGGGCTAATTTCCTGGCGATCTTCGCCTCGAACCTGGACGAGTTCTTCATGGTCCGGGTGGCGGGCCTCAAGCGGCGCATCGCGACCGGCGTCGCCACCCGTTCGGCCTCGGGCCTGCAGCCCCGTGAGGTCCTGGAGCTGATCTGGAACCGCTCCCGCGAGCTCATGGCCCGGCACGCCGCCTGCTACCAGGAGGACGTCGCCCCCGGCCTCGCCGACGAGGGCATCCACCTGGTCCGCTGGAACGAGCTGACCGAGAAGGAGCAGTCCCGCCTCTTCACGCTCTTCCGGCAGCAGATCTTCCCCGTACTGACCCCTCTCGCGGTCGACCCCGCGCACCCCTTCCCGTACATCTCGGGGCTCTCGCTCAACCTCGCCGTGGTCGTGCGCAACCCGGTCTCGGGACACACCCACTTCGCCCGCGTGAAGGTCCCGCCCCTCCTCTCCCGCTTCCTTGAGGCCTCCCCCCAGCGGTACGTGCCCATCGAGGACGTCATAGCGGCTCCCGCGCACCTCGCGGAGCTGTTCCCGGGCATGGAGATCCAGGAGCACCACATGTTCCGGCTCACCCGGAACGAGGACCTAGAGGTCGAGGAGGACGACGCCGAGAACCTCCTCAAGGCCCTGGAGAAAGAGCTCATGCGGCGCCGCTTCGGGCCTCCGGTGCGCCTTGAGGTCGAGGAGTCCATCGACCGGAACGTCCTCGACCTCCTCGTGCGCGAGCTGAAGATCAGCGAGGCCGAGATCTATCCGCTGCCGGGCCCGCTCGACCTGACCGGGCTCTTCGGTATCGCGGCCCTCGACCGGCCCGAGCTGAAGTACCCGAAGTTCATCGCGGGCACGCACCGCGACCTCGCCGAGGTGGAGTCGGCTTCCGCGCCCGACATCTTCGCCGCCCTTCGCGAGCGCGACGTACTCCTGCACCACCCGTACGACTCGTTCTCCACGTCCGTGCAGGCCTTCCTGGAGCAGGCGGCCGCCGACCCGAACGTCCTGGCGATCAAGCAGACGCTGTACCGGACGTCGGGCGACTCCCCGATAGTCGACGCGCTGATCGACGCCGCCGAGTCGGGCAAGCAGGTGCTCGTACTCGTCGAGATCAAGGCGCGCTTCGACGAGCAGGCGAACATCAAGTGGGCGCGCAAGCTGGAGGAGGCGGGCTGCCATGTCGTCTACGGCCTCGTCGGCCTGAAGACGCACTGCAAGCTGTCGCTCGTCGTCCGCCAGGAGGGCGACACCCTGGTCCGCTACTCGCACGTGGGTACGGGCAACTACCACCCCAAGACGGCCAGGCTCTACGAGGACCTGGGGCTGCTCACCGCCAAGCAGGAGGTGGGCGCCGACCTGTCCGACCTCTTCAACCGGCTCTCCGGCTACTCGCGCCGCGAGACCTACCGCCGTCTCCTCGTCGCCCCCAAGTCCCTGCGTGACGGGCTCATCTCACGCATCGACAAGGAGATCCAGCACCACCGCGCGGGCCGCCCCTCCTATGTGCGCATCAAGTGCAACTCGATGGTCGACGAGGCCGTCGTGGACACGCTCTACCGCGCCTCGCAGGCGGGTGTGCCGGTGGACGTGTGGGTGCGCGGGATCTGCGCGGTGCGGCCAGGTGTCGCGGGGCTCTCGGAGACGATCCGGGTCCGTTCCGTGCTCGGCCGCTTCCTGGAGCACTCCCGCGTCTTCGCCTTCGGCAACGCGGGCGAGCCCGAGGTGTGGATCGGCAGCGCCGACATGATGCACCGCAACCTCGACCGACGTATCGAAGCACTGGTGAGGGTCACCGACCCGGCACACCGGGCGACGCTGAACCGGCTCCTGGAGACCGGCATGTCGGACAACACCGCCTCCTGGCACCTGGGCGCTGACGGCAACTGGACCCGGCACGCGCTGGATCCGGAGGGCCAGCCCCTGCGGAACGTACAGGAGACGCTCATTGACGCCCGGAGGCGCCGGCGTGGCACAGCTAAACCATGAGACGACGACAGGCGACGTCCTGTCGGCCTATCTTCAGGGCCAGGCCACGGAGTTCCTGCGCTCGCTGCGGCTGCACCGCGAGTCGACGACGGACGCGCAGGGCGCGGAGGAGTCCCTGGAGGCGGCCAGGGCCCTGCGCCGCGCGGCCCGCCGCATCGGCGGCACCCTGCACACGTTCCGCCCGCTCCTCGACCAGGAATGGGCGTCCGGGCTGCGACCCGAACTGGGCTGGCTCTCCGGCACATTGGCCCACGAGCACGCGTACGCGGCCCGCCTTGAGCGGCTCCTTGACGCGCTGCACCGCCTGTCGGGCACGCCGACGGTTCCGGCACCCACGGACCGCGTCGACATCGCTCCCCCTGTGGGCAGGCGTTCCGCGAGGCGGAACGGGTCGGCACAGCCCACAGCGCAGGGTGCGGGTGAACAGGGCGGCGCTCCAAGAGGCCTGACGGTGGGCGCGGCCAAAGCAGCGGCGCTGCTGGAGCGCCAGCTCACCCTCGCCCGCACGCGGGCCCACTCAGCGGCCCTCCAGGCCTTCGGCTCCTCCCGCTTCCACGCGGTCGCGGACAACGTGGCCGTACTGGCCAGCGAGGTGCCGCTCGTCCGGGCGCAGGAGGACCTGAAACCACTGGCGGCAAGGGCCGAGGGCGACCTCGCGGAGGCGATCGCCGCGCTCCCCCTCGGACAGGCGGGCCATCCGTACAACGCGGAAGCCCTGACGTACGGTCTCGCCGCCGAGGCCGACGCCGCGCCCGAGGCCCAGGACGCTCCCTGGCTCAAGACCCGCGCCCTCCTGCGCCTGCACAGGTACGCCCAGGAGGTCCTCACCGGCAGCCCCGGCGACGACCTCCGCCTCGTGGACGCGGGCCACGCCCTCGACCGCCACCGCGAGGCGGCGGACGCCGCGTCGGCGGCGGCGTCGGCCGCCCGCACCCCGCGCATCGCCCCGGCGACGGCGTACGCACTCGGCGTCCTGCACGCCGACCAGCGTCATGAGGTGGAAGCGGCCCGTTTCGCGTTCCACCAGGCCTGGCTCCGCGAGACGGAAACGGTGAGTACCCCATGACGAACGGCGACGGAGATGTCGTACGGGCCGCGGGCTGCGTCCTGTGGCGCCGCTCCCCGTACGACGGCGAGCTGGAGATCTGCCTGGTCCACAGGCCGAAGTACGACGACTGGTCGCATCCGAAAGGCAAGCTGAAGCGGGCCGAGACGCCCCTGGACGGCGCCCTGCGCGAGGTCGAGGAGGAGACGGGCCACCGCTGCATCCCCGGCACCCGCCTCCCCACGGTCCGCTATATCGCCCAAGGCCGCCCCAAAGAGGTCAGCTACTGGGCGGCGGAGGTGGCCGACGGCCGCTTCTCACCCAACAACGAGGTCGACCGCATCCTCTGGCTCTCGCCGGCGGCGGCCCGCAACCGCCTCACCCAACGCCGTGACCAGGAGCTTGTCGACGCCCTTCTCGGCGTCCTCAACCCGGCGTAAACGATCGGCTACTTTCAGTAGCGCATCGCCTAACCAGGCCGACCGCCGAGGTTCACCCCCCGTTCACTCATGCCCATCGGCCGCTTCACCTGCCCTGCCTAATTTCAGCCTTACAACACAACGTAAGACCGCAGAACCGCAGCACGGCAGAACCGCAGGACCGCAGAACCGCACGACGAAGACCTCGCACGCCGCCAGCAAAGGGCCGGCGGCTCCCGGAAGGAAGACCCGAAAGTGAAGCTTCAGCGCAAGAACCGGCTCCGCGCCCTCTCCCTCGGCGCCATCGCCGTCTCCGGCGCCCTGGCCCTCACGGCGTGCGGCTCCGACGACACGAGCGGCGGCAGCGGCGGCAGCGGCGAGAAGACGAGCGCCAACGCCAATATCAAGTGTGATGACGCCAAGGGCCAGCTCGCGGCCTCCGGTTCGTCCGCGCAGAAGAACGCGATCGACGCCTGGCGGAAGGTCTACTCGACCACCTGCAAGGACGTTCAGCTGAACTACAACCCGACGGGTTCCGGCGCCGGCATCACCGCGTTCATGCAGGGCCAGACCGCCTTCGCGGGCTCCGACTCGGCGCTGAAGCCCGAGGAGATCGCGGCGTCGAAGAAGGTCTGCAAGAACAGCCAGGCCATCGACCTGCCGATGGTCGGCGGCCCGATCGCCGTCGGCTACAACGTGCCCGGAGTGGACAACCTCGTCCTGGACGCCGAGACCCTCGCGAAGATCTTCGACGACAAGATCAAGACCTGGGACGACAAGGCGATCGAGAAGCTGAACCCCGACGCCAAGCTGCCCAGCACCAAGATCCAGGCGTTCCACCGCTCGGACGAGTCCGGCACCACGGACAACTTCACCAAGTACCTCAAGGGCGCGGCCCCGTCCGCCTGGTCGCACGAGCCCGGCAAGTCCTGGGAGGCCAAGGGCGGCCAGTCCGCCAACGGCTCCTCCGGTGTCGCGGGCCAGGTCAAGCAGACCGAGGGCGCCATCTCCTACTTCGAGCTCTCCTACGCCGCCGACGGCATCAACACCGTCGACCTGAAGACCGACGCCAAGGAGCCGGTGAAGGCCACCGTCGACAACGCCTCCAAGGCGATCTCCGAGGCCAAGGTCGTCGGCAAGGGCAACGACCTCGCCCTGGAGCTGAACTACAAGCCCACCGCCGAGGGCGCCTACCCGATCACCCTGGTGACGTACGAGGTCCTCTGCGAGAAGGGCAACAAGGCCGAGTCCCTGGCCGCGACCAAGTCCTTCCTGACCTACATCGCCAGCGAGGACGGCCAGAACGTCCTCAAGGAGAACGACTACGCGCCGATCCCGGCCGAGATCATCACCAAGGTCCGCAAGACCGTCGCGGGCCTGAGCTAGCTGAACCGAGTGCGGCCGGCCCCGTGAACCAGGGCCGGCCGCACCGTCCGGTGCACCGCCGCCAGGAGCAACGCCCGCTGAAGAAGCGGTGATCGGCTCCGCAGACCGGAGAATCTTATGGATATACCAAGCAGTACGACCGCACCCCCACCCCCCCGACGCAACGACGTACAGCCGTCGGGCATCACACCCAAGCGTCCGCGCCGCAGCGCCACCCGCCCCGGCGACCGGATCTTCCTCGGTCTCTCGCGCGGCTCCGGCATCGCGCTGCTCGTGATCATGGCCGCCATCGCGGCCTTCCTGACCTACCGCGCGACCCTCGCCCTCTCGGACAACACGGGCAACTTCCTCACCACCTTCGAGTGGGACCCGGCCGGTGGCACCACCGGCGGCAAGCCGTACTTCGGCATCGCGGTCCTGGTCTTCGGCACCGTGGTGAGCTCGGTGATCGCCCTCGTGATCGCCGTCCCCGTGGCCATCGGCATCGCGCTGTTCATCTCGCACTACGCGCCGCGCAAGCTGGCGACCCCCATCGCCTTCGTGATCGACCTCCTGGCCGCCGTGCCGTCGATCGTCTACGGCCTCTGGGGCGCCCTCGTGGTCGCGCCCAATCTGACCGGCCTCTACAGCTGGCTCGACGACTACTTCGGCTGGACCGGCGTCTTCGAGTACCAGGGCGGCGCCCCGCGCTCCCTGATGACGGTCGGCATCCTGCTCGCCATCATGATCCTGCCGATCATCACGAACGTCAGCCGTGAGGTCTTCCTCCAGGTCCCGAAGATGCACGAGGAGGCCGCGCTCGCGCTCGGCGCCACGCGCTGGGAGACCATCCGCATGTCGGTGCTCCCCTTCGCCCGCTCCGGCGTCATCTCCGCCTCGATGCTCGGCCTTGGCCGCGCGCTCGGCGAGACCATCGCCGTCGCCACCGTGCTCTCCCCGACCTTCCTCATCAGCGCGTCCGTGCTCGACCCCGGCGGCGGCACCTTCGCGCAGAACATCGCGAGCAAGTTCAACGAGGCCACCGAGTACGGCCGTGACGCGCTCATCGCATCCGGCCTGGTCCTCTTCATCATCACGCTGCTGGTCAACGGCGCGGCCCGCATGATCATCGCGCGCCGCAAGGAGTACTCGGGGGCCAACGCATGAGCGCCACCATCGTCAAGCCCACGAGCCTGCAGGGCGCACGGCTCCCGCGCTGGACACCGGCCGTCGTCGCACTCGGCTCCGCCGCCGTCGGCATCGGCATCGGGATGGGCGCGGGCCTGGACAGCCGCATCCAGTGGGGCCTCATCGCGGCCATCCTCTTCATCGTCGTCTCGTACGCCGCCGCGGTCGCCGTCGAGGGCGGACGCCAGGCCAAGGACCGCCTCGCCACCTCGATGGTGTGGGTGATGTTCCTCCTGGCCGTCGTCCCGCTGGCCTCGCTGATCTACGAGACCGTGCAGCGCGGCTCGACCGTCTTCAACGGCTACTTCCTGACCCACTCCATGGGCGTGGTCGCGGACGACGAGCCCGGCGGCGGCATCTACCACGCGATCATCGGCAGCCTGGAGCAGGTGCTCCTGGCCTCCGTCATCGCCGTGCCGATCGGCCTGCTCACCGCGATCTACCTCGTCGAGTACGGACGCGGGAAGCTCTCCAAGGTCGTCACGTTCTTCGTGGACGTCATGACGGGCATCCCGTCGATCGTCGCGGGCCTGTTCGTCCTCAGCTTCTGGATCCTGATCCTGGGCTTCGACTTCTCCGGCTGGGCCGGCGCCATGGCGCTCGCCATCCTGATGATGCCGGTGATCGTGCGCTCCACCGAGGAGATGCTCAAGCTCGTCCCGAACGAGCTGCGGGAGGCCTCACTGGCCCTCGGCATCCCGAAGTGGCGGACCATCCTCAAGGTGGTCCTGCCCACCGCGATCGGCGGCATCACGACCGGCGTCATGCTCGCGGTCGCCCGTATCGCGGGCGAGACCGCACCGGTCCTGCTCCTGGTCTGGGTCAACCCCATGATCAACACGAACCCGTTCGAAGGCTCGCAGGCCTCGCTGCCGCTGTACATCTACCAGCAGTACGCGGCGGGCAACCAGGCCGGTTACGACCGCGCCTGGGCGGCGGCCCTCGCCCTCATCGGCTTCATCATGATCCTCAACCTGGCGGCCCGCGGCGTAGCCCGCTGGAAGGCCCCCAAGACGGGCCGCTGACCGCGGCCATCAGCGACCCTCTCGTACCCCTTCGAAAGCAGTGATTTCCATGGCCAAGCGAATCGACGTATCGGGCCTGACCGCGTACTACAGCTCCCACAAGGCCATCGAGGACATCTCGATGACCGTGGAGCCCCGCTCCGTGACGGCCTTCATCGGCCCCTCCGGCTGCGGCAAGTCCACCTTCCTGCGCACCCTCAACCGGATGCACGAGGTCACCACGGGTGGCCGCGTCGAGGGCAAGGTGCTTCTGGACGACGAGGACCTCTACGGTCCCGGCGTCGACCCGGTCGCCGTGCGCCGCACGATCGGCATGGTGTTCCAGCGCCCCAACCCGTTCCCGACGATGTCGATCTTCGACAACGTGGCGGCGGGCCTGCGGCTCAACGGCTCGTACAAGAAGAGCGAGCTGAACGCGATCGTCGAGAAGTCCCTCAAGGGCGCCAACCTCTGGAACGAGGTCAAGGACCGCCTGAACAAGCCCGGCTCCGGCCTCTCCGGCGGCCAGCAGCAGCGTCTGTGCATCGCGCGGGCCATCGCGGTCGAGCCCCAGGTGCTCCTGATGGACGAGCCCTGCTCGGCCCTGGACCCGATCTCCACGCTCGCCATCGAGGACCTGATAGGCGAGCTGAAGGAGCGCTTCACGATCGTCATCGTGACGCACAACATGCAGCAGGCGGCGCGCGTCTCGGACCGTACGGCGTTCTTCAACCTCTCGGCGGTCGGCCAGCCCGGCAAGCTCGTCGAGATCGACGACACGGAGCGGATCTTCTCCAACCCGTCCGTGCAGGCGACCGAGGACTACATCTCGGGCCGCTTCGGCTAGGCCGTACTCCGGCTCTCCTGACTCCTTGCGGTGCTGCATGGCGGTGCCACCGCGAGGGCAACAAAGAAAGGCCCGCCCCTGGCTCCCGGGGGCGGGCCTTTCCTGTGTTCGGGCCGTGCCCCGAAGGGGCGCGGGGAACTGCGCGACCAGCCACAAACTGCTCGCAGCCGAAGACTTACAAGAACGCCAGGTTCACGATCCAGAAACTGACAGCGGCGACGATCGCAGCCGCGGGCATCGTGATGAACCACCCCAGGATGATGTTCTTCGCGACACCCCAGCGCACCGCGTTCACGCGCTTCGTGGCGCCCACACCCATGATCGCGGAAGTGATCACGTGGGTGGTGGAGATCGGCGCGTGGAACATGAACGCGGTGGTGAACATGATGCCCGCGC
This sequence comes from Streptomyces sp. NPDC058257, assembly GCF_042881845.1. NCBI lineage: Bacteria > Bacillati > Actinomycetota > Actinomycetes > Kitasatosporales > Streptomycetaceae > Streptomyces > Streptomyces sp. NPDC058257. Next base: position 31,561 of record NZ_JBHVXJ010000028.1, on the reverse strand, counting down.
CGGTGGTCTCGGCGGCGAATCCCTGCGGCGGGTCCAGCTCGATGATCTTGCGGCCGAGCGTACGCATGATGCGCCAGCCACCCGCGTAGGTACCGAGCGAGAGCATCAGCGCACAGGAGATCTTGACCCAGATCGGAATCGGCGCGTCGGCGCTCTGCACATCGGAGATGACCAGGGCCATCACCACGATGCCCATGGTCTTCTGCGCGTCCTGCAGACCGTGCCCGAGCGCCATACCGGCCGCGGACACCGTCTGTGCGATACGGAATCCACGCTTGGCCTTGTGCGGGTTGGACTTCCGGAACATCCACATGATCGCGCACATCACCAGATAACCGACGACGAGGCCGACCACGGGCGAAAGGAACATCGGAATCACGACCTTGTCGAGGACTCCGGACCAGATCACCCCGATTCCACCGGCGAGCGCGGCTCCGACCATTCCACCGAAAAGCGCGTGGGAGGAGGAGGAAGGAAGCCCGAAGTACCAGGTGATGAGGTTCCAGACAATGGCGCCCACCAGGGCGGCAAAGAGGATCCACATTCCCTTGTTGCCTTCGGGCGTCTCGATCAGACCCTTACTGACCGTCTTGGCGACCCCACTGCCCATGAAGGCGCCCGCGAGGTTCATGACGGCGGCCATCGCGAGTGCCGCACGGGGCGTCAGCGCACGGGTGGAGACGGAAGTGGCGATGGCGTTCGCAGAGTCGTGAAAGCCATTCGTGTACGTAAATCCGAGCGCGACGCCAATGGTCACGATCAAAGCAAAGGTGTCCATGGAGAGGCCTCAGGACTCCTTGACCGCGATGGTCTCCACCGTGTTGGCGACGTGCTCGAACGCGTCGGCCGCCTCTTCAAGCACGTCGACGATCTGCTTGAGCTTCAGCACCTCTATGGCGTCGTACTTGCCGTTGAAGAGCTGGGCGAGGAGCTTGCGGTGAATCTGGTCGGCCTGGTTCTCCAGACGGTTGACCTCGATCCAGAACTCGGTGAGGTTGTCCATCGTCCGCAGATTCGGCATGGCCTCCGCCGTGAGCTCGGCGGCTCGCGACAGGACCTCGATCTGCTGCTCGACTCCCTTGGGGAGTTCCTCGACCTGGTAGAGAACGACCAGGTCGACGGCCTCCTCCATGAAGTCCATGATGTCGTCCAGGCACGACGCGAGCTTGTAGATGTCCTCGCGGTCGAACGGCGTGATGAAGGAGGAGTTCAGCTGGTGGAAGATCGCGTGTGTCGCGTCATCTCCAGCGTGCTCCGCGGCCCGCATACGCTCTGCGATCTCGGCTCGGGCGGAGGCGTCAGCCCCGAGCAGTTCCATCAGGAGCTTCGAGCCCGTGACAATGTTGTCCGCGGAAGCGGCGAACATGTCGTAGAAGCTCGTCTCCCTGGGGGTCAGACGAAAGCGCACGTGGGGTCCTCGGGGTGCTTTGGATTCGGTCAGGCTGATGCTAGGCGCATCATCCGGCCACGGCTAACCGGCCAGACCCCAGTGTCGCCCATCAGGCACAGTGATCAGCACGCCCCCCGAGCAATCGAGTATTCTATACCCACTAGGGGTATAGAAAACCAGTTCATGCCAGTTCAGCCAGTGGCTTTTCTATGACTGCCCAGCAGAGTGACTGTCCAAGCAGGAGGACTCGATGACGACCACCGATGCGGCCGGTGTGGCCATGAACACCGAGACGCCCTCCGAGCCCGGCGGCCACGAGCAGGGCGGCCACGAGCAGGGCGTCCACGGCTACCACAAGCAGAAGGACGAGCACCTCAAACGGCTGCGGCGCATCGAGGGGCAGGTCCGTGGCCTGCAGCGGATGGTCGAGGAAGACGTCTACTGCATCGACATACTCACCCAGGTCTCGGCGGGCACCAAGGCCCTGCAGTCCTTCGCCCTCCAACTCCTTGAGGAGCACCTGCGCCACTGCGTGGCGGACGCGGCGGTCAAGGGCGGCGACGAGATCGACGCGAAGGTCGAGGAAGCGACGAAGGCGATCGCGCGCATGATGCGCACCTGAGCTTGAGCCGCGGAGCTTGAGCCGTGCACCTGAGCTTGAGCCGCGCACCTGGTCTTGAGCCGGGCACCTGGTCTTGAGCCGGGCACCTGGTCTCGAAGCGAAGTGAGATGAAGTGAAGTGAAGTGAAGGGACGCGGCAGGGCCCGGGCCACTTCCCCACCCCGGCGGACCGGGGTTCACTCCGGGACTAGTCCCGGTTATCGCCCCGCTGCCCCACATCGGTGGAGACTTTCAGGACCTCGTCAATGCGGTCGGCACTCAGCCGATCCTCACCGGCGGCGGACGCCGCGATGATGAGTTCACCGCACAGCTCGATCTCGGCAAGGGCAACGTGGTCCTGAACGGTCGTACCGCGCACCAGAGCCACGTTCATCACCTCTTCCTGACCTTGCTTCCTGCCGGTACCGACTTCCTAGAGTAGGGAGCGGCCTACGCACCGCGCATGGCACGGACGGACCATTTCCGCCACCGGTACGACTAGCCGGGTCGACTAGCCGAGTCGACCAGCCGGGTCGACCAGCCGAGTCCTTACTTCTCCGCGATCTTCCCCGCGAAGATGTCCTCGCTCGCGGGCAGCCGCACGTCCACCCGCACCCCGAAGTCGAAGAGCAGCGTGGTCGACGCGACCGCCGCGTTCGCGACACTGAACTGCTGCCGCAGCTTCCGCAGCCGCCCTTCCTCGTCGACGTACGCGTCGAACGGCACACGGCCCTTGCTGAACCCTTTCGCCGCCGCCCTCAGGGCCGGCCGCTGCCCCTCGGAAGCGGACTTCGCGGCGCTCGGCAGGTCCGCGACCCCGCGGTAGTGCCGCACCTTCACGCCCGCCACCGTCGTCTCCCCGACGTACGACGCCTTATGCACGCCCCGCAGCAACTCCGCGGCGGCGAGCGGATCGGTGGCCCCGCCCGTGACCAGGTTGCCGTCCGAGAGCGCCGCCGTGTCGATCCGTACCCACTTGTCCGCGGGGACCCCGGCGCCGCGGTTCTTCATGTAGAGCGCGCCGCTCGCCATCAGCTCGGTGATGGGGCGGTGCTCGTCGTCCCCGGCGGGATCTTTCGGAAGAACGACCACGAACCGCCCCACCTGCCGCCTGAAGTCGTACGATCCCTGCCCACGGATGGTCACGCGGGTGCCCCCGCTGGCCATCTCCATGGACGTACGCGCCTTGGAAGTCCCCGCTCGGGCAAGGGCGTCGGCGGATTCCCGCACCACGTCGACGGCGTCGGCGGCACGCCCGTCGTCAGCGACGGCGCCACCCCCCGAACATCCCGTGGCGACGGCCATGAGACTCACCGCCGCGGCCGTGAGGACCGCTCCGCCTGTGCGCCTTTGCTGCTGACCCATCGCCCGACTACCCCCAAGCTTTCCCGCGAGGTCTGTAGCCCCCTGTCGTTCCGTGTAACGACCGGTACGTTGACCCGTCACGCGCAAGGGCGTTCACCCGGCGTGGGTACGGTGGAGTCGTGGCCCAGGAGCAACAGGACGAACCGCACCGCACGACGACGGTCGAGCAGGGCCGCTTCTGCGCAGCCCGGTGCAGCTGCGGCTGGCGCGGCCCGGCCCGCAGAGCGCGCAGCAAGGCCCGGACGGACGCAGAGTCCCACCTGTCGGGCGCGTAGCCTCCCCGGCTGCTCCCCGGCCGCTCCCCGGCCGCTTCCCGGCCGCTTCCCGCCAACTCCCCTGCCTGCTCACCGGAACCCACGGGCCCCGTACGCCGTCTCGTACTCCGTGGGAAGCAACGGGAGGCGGGTCATGGAACGACGTACGTTCATCAGCACCACGGCGGCGGCGACGGCGGCTACGGCCTTCGCGGCAGCGGGTTGCAGCAGCTCCGGCGGGGGCGGCGGCGGTGACGTCACCTCCCGCGGCGCGGCCGGCTCGCGCTCCGGCACTCCCCTGCGCACGTCGAGCGCCGCCGCGTCCGCCGCGTCGAACCTCACCGCCCTCGCCAAGGACCTGGACGGCACCCTGGTCAAGCCGGGCGAGGCACAGTGGGCGGCGGCCCGGCAGCTCTACAACACCCGCTACGACAAGCTGAAGCCGACGGCGGTCGCATACGTCGCCAACCCCGACGACATCCGTACGACCCTGGCCTACGCCCGCGCGCACGACGTCCCGGTCTCCATACGCAACGGCGGCCACTCCTACGGGGGTTGGTCGTCCGGCACGGGCCGCCTGATAGTCGACGTGTCGAAGCTGAACAAGACACGCGCCAGTGGTTCGACGGCCACGGTCGGCGCGGGCGCGAAGCTGATCGACGTGTACCGCGCGCTCGCCGCGAAGGGCGTGACGATCCCCGCGGGCTCCTGCCCGACGGTAGGCATATCGGGACTCACACTGGGTGGCGGCCACGGAGTGGTGTCACGGGCGTACGGCCTGACCTGCGACAGCCTGACGTCGGCGACGCTCATCACGGCGGACGGCAAGCAGCTGACGGCGAGCAGGAGCGAGAACAAGGACCTCTTCTGGGCGCTGCGCGGCGCCGGGAACGGGAACTTCGGCGTGGTGACGGAGCTGAGCTTTCGCACGCACGCGGCCCCGCAGGGCGTCTCGGCGTACATGACCTGGCCCTGGTCGAAGGCGGCGGCGGTCATCAAGGCGTGGCAGGCGTGGGGCCCCGACCAGCCGGACGAGATCTGGTCGTCCGCGCACCTGGCGAACACGCCGGGCGGCACGCCCACGGTGTCCATCGCGTGCTTCTCCCTCGGCACGTACGGCGAACTGCAGAACGCGGTGGACCGCCTGGCCGACAAGATCGGCGCCCCGGCGCGCAGTGTCTCCCTCAAGCGGCGCTCGTACGAGGAGTCGATGGAGGTCTACGCGGGCTGCTCGTCCTTCGCGTCGGACGCCCAGTGCCATCTGCCGGGCGCGACGCCGGGGCGGAGCACGCAGGGCGCGCTGAACCGCGAGACGTACGCGGCGAGTTCGGACTTCTTCGACCGCTCCCTCTCGGCGGCGGGCATCCGCGCGCTCCTCTCCCAGGTGGAGAACGTGACCGGCGCGAGCGGGGGCAGCATCGCGCTGACCGCGCTCGGCGGCGCGATCAACCGGGTCGACCCGACGGCCACGGCCTTCGTCCACCGCCGCTCGCGGATGCTGGCGCAGTACATCGCCTCCTGGCGCCCGGGCACCTCCGGCAAGCCGGCCCAGGCCTGGCTCAAAACCGCCCATGGGGCAATGGCCCGATACGCGTCGGGCGCGGCGTACCAGAACTACGCGGACCCGACCCTGAGCGACTGGCGCAAGGCCTACTACGGTTCGGCGGCGGCCCGCCTGAAGACCCTGAAGAAGCAGTACGACCCGAACCGCTTCTTCGACTTCCCCCAGGCACTGTGACCGGCAGCCGGAGCCTTGAACGCCGTTGATTCACCGGCTCCGCCGAGTTCGTCCTCAAACGCCGGACGGGCTGGAAATCCAGCCCGTCCGGCGTTTGAGGACATCTTGTTCGGGGTCTGGGGGCGGACAGGCCTGTACCCCGTACGGCCGTCCCCGCAACCCGAACAGCGCACCCGACACGCCCTCAGGTGGCCCACTCCCCGGGACCCCGCTGCTCTGGATGCATGACCCCGCGAATAGCCAAGGCCGCAGCAGCCACAGCCGTCCTCCTGACCCTGGCGGCCCCCGCGGCCCAAGCCGCCACCACGGAACCCGCCCACCCGGCCGCAGGCCCCCTCACGGCCGCCTCCGCAGGAGTGACCGCGGCAGCGGCCGGCACAGGCTGGTGGCTACTGAAGCGGCGCCGAGCGGAGGCGGACACGGGAACGGGAACGGGAAGGGGAAGGGGAAGGGGAAGGGGAAGGGGAAGGGGGACGGGAACGGCCGCTACGCCGCGAGATCCCGCTCATCCGGACCGGAGGCCGACGCGGAGGGCTGGGGAAACTCCGCCACGGCCTCTCCCCGAGGCTTCGCCCACACCAGCCAGCCGCCCCGCCCAGTCCGCCCAACAGCCTTCGCGACAGGCGTGAGCAGAGCCATGGCCAGCGGCGAAAGAAGCAACACGACAGCCGTTCCGAGCGCGAATCCACCGACGACGTCCGTCGGATAGTGCACGCCCATAAAGACCCGGCAGAAGCCTTCGAGCAGGGCGAGAGCTATGCCGACAAGGCCGAACTTCCGGTTGGCCACGAAAAGCCCGACGCCAAGAGCCATCGCGAGCGTCGCGTGATCGCTCACGAACGAGAAGTCGGTCTTTCCGTGCGCAAGGAGCTCAAGGCCGTCATGGTCCTTGAAAGGATGACGTCGCTCGACAAATCCGCGGATCGGCACATTCACCAGGACGGCGATCCCGGCCGCCAACGGCGCCCAGACAACAGCGGCGACAGAGGAGGCGGCCTCATCGAGCGCCCCGCGCTTTCGCTGCCCCCACCAACACCAGACGACGAGCAGAACAAGCGCGAGCAACAGCCCGTACTCACCGACGAATGCCACCGACTTTGCCAGCCAGTCCGGCGAATCCTCAGCCAGGCCGTTGATGTCGTAGAGCAGGCTGACGTCGGGGTTCGACCCGGTTGTGTCGAGTCCAGCCATGGTGCTGCGGCCCCTTGTCTCCTCGCCTCGGACGCACCTTGCCGTGCGCCCTTCCATCAACCCCCGTGGTCAGTGCTGCTTGCCGCGTGATCAATGCCGCTCGCTACTACTGGGTGGTCGCGCCCCTACACAGTCAAGGGAACGCGTAGTCCCCCGCACTACGTTCCACTCTCTACCGAATGATCACGCAGACGTTATCGAAGAGAGATACATCGTCGCAGCTCAGAGAAGTGTACTGACAGAGAGTTCAAGCCACATCACGCCCCGCACACACCTACACGAGGCCCCCATTTCGGAACCCTCCAGGGACCTTCAGCCCCTCGGCCCGCTGCCCCTCCGCCCCTCCGCCCCTCTATCCCTCAGGCGGCCGACGGCTTGTCGGGCACGGCATTCGCGCCGTCCTCGGTGACACGGGTCGCGCCGAAGTAATCAGGCGTATCGATCGGGTCGAACCGGATCACCGCACCGGCTCGCGGGGCGTTAATCATGTAGCCCCCGCCGACGTAGATCCCGACGTGCCGGATGGCGCGGGAATTGGTGAGGTCGTCGGAGAAGAACACCAGGTCGCCCGGGAGCAGTTCGTCCCGTTTGGGATGTGGTCCGGCGTTGTACTGGTCGTTCGCGACGCGCGGCAGATCGATATCCACGCTGCGATAGGCGGCGAGCGTAAGGCCGGAACAGTCGAACCGTCCGCCTTGCTCGGCGGTTCCATTGCCGCCCCACAGATACAGCGTGCCGAGCTTCTTCTGCGCGTAGTAGATGGCTCCCGCCGCCTGCTGCGAGGGCTGCACCCTGCTGGTGGGCCGGGCGAAGCTCTTCTCCAGGTCCGTGATGGTCTTCACGTAATTCTGGGTCTCGCTGTAAGGCGGTACGCCGCCGTACTTGATGACGGCGTACGCCCCCGCGTTGTACGCGGCGAGCATGTTCTTCGTCGGGCTTCCCGGGGCGTCCTTCACATAGCTGGCGAGTTTGCAGTCGTACGAAGCGGCGGACGGGATGGCGTCCTCCGGGTCCCAGACGTCGCGATCACCGTCGCCGTTGCCGTCGACCCCGTGCGTGGCCCAGGTCCCCGGGATGAATTGCGCTATCCCCTGGGCCTTGGCCGGGCTCTTGGCGTTCGGGTTGAACCCGCTCTCCTGGTACAGCTGCGCGGCGAGCAGGGCGGGATTGATGGCCTTGCACAGGTTGCCCCACTTCTGCACGAGGGGCTGATAGCTACTGGGGACAGCGCCCTTGGCGAGCGCCACACTCCCGCCCCCGCCGCCGCCCTCCATGCTCCCGGCGGCCATGTACGTCCCCACGACGAGCAGGGCGATGAAGCTCATCGCCCCGCTGGCGCCGACGGCCGCGACCAGCCACGTCTTACGCACCGTCAACCACCCCTCACCCCGCGGGAGTCCACCGCGCCTCAGTGTAGAGGTGGGACCTGTGCCTTAGGGGGATCACCGCCGACCTCGGCCCAGAGCAGCTTCCCGTCCCGGGCGGCACGGAGGGGGTAGGCACCCCAGGAGTCGGCGCAAGCCCGCACAAGATGCAACCCACGCCCACTCTCGGCATCCGTCGGCGGCGGGACGGCCGGACTGCCGGACTGCCGGGCCGCCCGAATCCAGGCGGGATCCGCGGATTGGAGTCCCATACGGCGACGCGGATCCCCTTCGGGGAGGAGTGGCGGAGGCGGAGGGCGTAGGGGCCTTCGGTATGGCAGTGGGCGTTGTTGAGCATCTCCGCGGCGAGAGGCTCCGCGGTGGGAGCGAGGTCGGCGATCCCGTAGGCGGCGAGCACGGCACGGAGGGTGGCGCGGGCGATGCCGGGGGCGCGGGGGTCGTGCGGGAGTTGGAGGGTGTAGCTCCAGGGCGGGGATACGGTTGTGGGCAGCATGGAAGTCTCCGTTCAGAGCAGGGAGTTGCTGGGGCTACCCAGTGACGTTGCCGCTCCGTCGAGCGGGGTGCTTCAGGGTGTCGGCGCCACTCATAAGGTAGCTGCACCTTGTTAAGGTGTTAATCGAAAACCTGCAAAGCCCTACACAACCACTCGTGTGGGTGACTGGACAGAGGAGAGGCGAGCACGCCCGTGAGAACCAACCCGACGGGACGTCAACTCCGGCTGGGCAGCGAGCTTCGCAAGCTCCGTGAGCGTGCTGGCCTCACGTCAACGGAGGCGGGGAAGCTGCTTGGCGTGAAGCAGAACCAGGTCAGCAACATGGAGTCCGGTCGGCTCGGCATGAGTTCGGCTCGGGTGCGCACTCTGGCCTGTCACTACGACTGTTCAGACAAGGCCCTGATCGAAGCGCTGGTCGGCATGACCGCTGAACGGACACGCGGATGGTGGGAGGAGTACCGCGAGATCCTCCCTGTCGGGTTGCTCGACCTGGCCGAGATCGAACACCACGCCACGCTGCTGCGAACCGCCGTGACCGTGCATATCCCCGGCCTTTTCCAAACCACGGACTACGCCCGCGAGATCTTCCGCCAGGACGTACCCGAGCTGTCGCCCCCGGACATCGAGCACCGCATCTCGTACCGGATCAAGAGGCAAGCCGTGCTCTTCCGCGGCGCGCCAACGCCGAACCAGGTGATCGTCCACGAGGCCGCTCTCCGGATGCAGTTCGGTGGCCCCGCCGTGACCAAGGATCAGCTCAAGCACCTCATCGACATGAGCGAGCGGGAGCACATCACCATCCACGTCATCCCGTTCGCCGCTGGTACGTTCCCCGGCTCAGGACAGTCGATCTACTACTCGGCAGGCCCGGTGCCTCAGCTCGACACAGTGAATCTCGACCAGTCACACGGCCCCGTGTTCCTCGACGCCGAGGCTCAACTCAACAAGTACCGCGTACTGCTCGACCGCATGGAAGCCACAGCGCTGCCAGCCGCGCAGTCCCGCGACTTTGTCCACAGCATCATCCGAGACCTGTAAAGGAACCCAGATGCCCGAGCTCACTTGGCAGAAGTCGTCCTACTGCGCCCAGGGCAACTCCTGCGTACACGTCGCCGCGAGCCCCACCGGGCCGACTGTCCACCTAACCGAGAGCGCCGACCCCACCGCAGCGATACTCACCGCACGACCCACAGCCTTCGCCGCCCTCATCCGCGCCCTCGCCCCTGTCAGCCCGTCCGGCGCTTGAGGACCGGGGTCTGGGGCGGAGCCTCTCCGCGGCGGAGCCGCTAATAGATGCAGCCGGGAAGGGGCGGGGTTGGGGAAAGCCCCGCAGGTCCCCAACCCGCACCAGCCCACGCGCCCCCCCACCCACGGATAGCCACGGGACTTCTCTGCAATCCGCACCCCCAACCCCCACCCTAAATACGGGCAAAGCCCCACAAGAGACCCACCTCCACCCCACCCATCCCAAAAAAATCCCACGAAGGACCCTCCCAGTGACCGACACCCCCGCCTCCACCCCCACCCCCGGCATCCCCCCGAACCTGGACTGGATCCGCGCCGCCCCCGAAGGGGAGGAAGGGCCGGGCCCCTGGATCGAGATCGCGCACGGCCCGGGGGACGCCGTGTACCTCCGGGAGACCAGCGACCCCGAGAACGTCGTGACGACGACCGAGAAGAAGTGGGACGCGTTCGTACTCGGCGTCCAGGCGGGCGAGTTCGACCACTTCGTGGAGGGCGTCGAGTGACAGCGCCGCTTCAGGCGGTCCGGGGCGCCGCACCCTCGCTGGAGGCGGGAGCGTCCGCGTCAGCGGGCCGGACCGGCCCGCTGGTCGGGCGGCGGATGAAGAAGACGCCGACGGCGGCGATCAACGAGGCGGCGGACAGGGTGAGCAGGCCACCGGTCGTGCTGCCGGTGTGCTCCTTGAGGTAGCCGAAGAGCGTGGGGGAGACGAAGCCGCCCAGGTTGCCCAGGGAGTTCACCAGGGCCAGCCCCGCCGCGGCGACCCTGAGGTCGAGCCCGGACTGGGCCATCGGCCAGAACAGTGTGGCCGCGCATTTGCCGCCGACCGCGGCAAGAGTGATGGCCAGCAGCCCGAACCAGGGGGAGCCGAGCGTGGCGAGGTACGTGCCGAGGGCCGACAGGACCAGCGCGGACGCCAGATAGGGGCGGCGGTCCTGCGCCCGGTCGGTGACGCTGCCCATCGAGTACATCGCCACGACCGCGCAGATCCAGGGGATGGCGGACAGCAGGCCTATCTGGAAGGGAGAGAGCCCGCCGATGTCGGCGACCAGGCTCGGCAGCCAGAAGGTGATCGCGTAGCCGGTGAGCGCCATGGCGAAGAAGACGACCGTCAGCAGTGCAACCTGCGGGTGGACCAGCAACTTGAGCCGGGACACCTTCGGTTCGCGGTTCCGGGACGCCTGGTCGCGTTCGACGGCCGCGCTCAGCGCGTCCTTCTCCTCGTCGGTCAGCCAGCGGGCCTCGCGGATGCGGGAGACCAGGAAGAAACCGGCGACGATGCCGACGACGATGGAGAAGACGCCCTCCAGTGCGAACATCCAGCGCCAGCCGGCGATGCCGCCGATGCCGTGCATCTCAAGGAGCGCACCGCTGATCGGGCCGGTCACGATGTACGCGGTGGCGGAGCCGCCCAGGAAGATGGCGCTGGCCCGGCCCCGGCTGGAGTTCGGCAGCCATTGGGTGAAGTAGTAGAGGACGCCGGGGAAGAATCCGGCCTCGGCCGCGCCGAGGAGGAAGCGCAGGATGTAGAAGCTGGTGGTGCCGTTGATGAAGCACATCGCCAGGATCACGGTGCCCCAGCTGACCATGATGCGGGTCAGCCAGGTCCGGGCGCCGAAGCGTTCCATCAGCATGTTGCTGGGGATCTCGAAGATCGCGTAGCCGATGAAGAACAGACCGGCTCCGAGGCCGTACGCCGCGGCGCTCGTGCCGACGTCGACACGCAGGTCGTCCTGCACGAACCCGACGTTCGTCCGGTCCATCTGGTTGACGAGGAGCATCAGCACCAGAAGAGGCAGCATGCGGCGCAGGAACTTACTGACGGCACGGCTTTCCGGATCTGCCTCGCTGTGCGGACTCTTCGATTTCCTCGAGAAAAGCTGCGGGACCATCTTCGTCTCCCACGGTGGTTGGAAGGGCGTCGTCCGTCGCCGGGCTCACGCCGTCGGCCGTGCGGCGGGCGCGCCTTCACGGAATGCGCGCAGGCGCAGGTGCGATCCCGGTGCCGGGAACGGGGGCACCAAGAGATGTTCATGTTCATGTATGCGAACTGGCTTCACGTCCGCGATCACGTTACGAAAGCACGTCCGACCGGTCAACGATTTCTCGCGACATGATCGCGACGTGACCGCGGCGTGACCGCGAGAGGAGGCCTCGGGCGCAGTTGGTCTGGTCTTTTGGTGGCCAGGTGAGGGTCGGGCGAACTGGGCGAGCTGGGCGGACGGGCGGACGGTTGACGGGAGTTCCGGCCGGTCCTAACTTGATCAATACTCAGCAGCATGAACACTGATCAGACCTATGAACAGGCCTTGATGCTGGACGGAGTGCTGTTCCTTCAACGCGGTCCCGAACCGGCCGGGAGGCCCTGACCATGAATACCGAGCGCCTGCGCGTCTCCTCGATAGTCGTCACCCCTGTCGCCTTCCGCGACCCGCCGCTGCTCAACTCGGTCGGGGTCCACGAGCCGTACGCCCTGCGCGCCGTCGTACAGGTGCACACCGACGGCGGCCTGACGGGACTCGGCGAGACCTACGCCGACGCGAAGCACCTGGACCGGCTGAACGCCGCCGCGAAGGAACTCGTCGGGCTCGACGTCTACGCCACCGAGGAGATGCACCGGCGTATCACCGACCTCATCAACCGGACCGGCGGCGACGGCGGGTCGGGCCTCACCGGGATGATCACCACAAGCAGCACCGTCGACCGGGTCTTCTCCCCGTTCGAGGTGGCCCTGTTGGACATCCAGGGGCAGGCCGCCGGACGCCCGGTCTCCGACCTGCTCGGTGGTGCCGTGCGGGACGCGGTGCCGTTCAGCGCCTACCTGTTCTACAAGTGGGCCGCTCACCCCGGCGCCGAACCGGACGAATGGGGCGCCGCCCTGGACCCGGATGGCCTGGTGCGCCAGGCCCGGAAGATGATCGACGAGTACGGGTTCACCGCGATCAAGCTAAAGGGCGGAGTGCTGCCGCCCGAGGAGGAGGTCGAGGCGATCAGGGCCTTGCGGGCGGCGTTTCCCACGCACCCGTTGCGCCTCGACCCCAACGCGGTGTGGTCGGTCCCGACCTCCGTCAAGGTGGGCCGGGCGCTGGACGGGGTGCTGGAGTATCTGGAGGACCCGACCCCGGGAATCGAGGGCATGGCCGCAGTGGCCCGCGAGGTCGGCATGCCGCTGGCGACGAACATGTGCGTCGTCGCCTTCGACGAGCTGAAGCCCTCGGTCGCGGTCGACGCTGTCCAGGTCGTGCTCTCCGACCACCACTACTGGGGTGGTCTGCGTCGCTCCAAGCTGCTCTCCGGGATCTGCGACACGTTCGGCATGGGCCTGTCCATGCACTCCAACTCGCACCTGGGCATCAGCCTCGCGGCCATGACCCACCTCGCTGCCGCCACCCCCAATCTCACGTACGCCTGCGACACCCACTGGCCCTGGAAGACCGAGGACGTCATCGAGCCCGGCGCCCTGGAGTTCAAGGACGGCGCGGTCGTCCCGCCCAGCACCCCCGGCCTCGGCGTCACGCTCGACGACGACGCCCTGCGGACTCTCCACGAGCAGTACTTGAAGTGCGGACTGCGCAACCGCGACGACACCGGTTACATGCGCACGGTCAACCCGACGTACCGGGCGGCCATGCCCCGCTGGTGATGTCCTGGCTGCTGATGTCCTGGCCGGTGACGTCCTGGCCGGTCATGCCCACCCTCGATCGACTGGCCCGCGGGCACGCTCCCGGTCACCGACGGCCCCCGTCACCTGCTCAAACGGTACGGGTACGCGGACGCACCACCTTGATGCCGAACCCGTACGACCCGATCGCCTCCGCCACCCCCATGAACAGCAGCGCGAAATGCTCCTGACCGCGCGCGGTCCCGATGCCTCCCAGGTCGAGCTGGGAGGCATCCGGCCATCCCAGATCGCCGAGCAGCTGCCGCACCGTCCGCTTGGCGGCGGCGTCGTCACCGGAGAGGAAGATCGTGCCCATCTCCTCCAGGCTCCCCGGGTCCTTCATCACGACCGAGTCGACAGTGGCGAGCGTCTTGACCACCGGCGTCTCGGGAAACGCCGCCTGAATCTCCTCGCTGAGGCTGTAGTTGGGATGGGAGAGCTCCATCCCCTCCGTGAAGCCGACACCGATGTCGACCAGCACCTTCCCCGCTAGGGCACCCGCGCCGATCTCGTTCAGCACGCCCATCGAAGCCGTACCGGGCGTGGCGTTGACCAATACCTCGCCACGCGCGGCAGCCTCGGCGAGACCGACGACGGTGAACCCCGTCAGCTCCTCCGCGCCTCCCCGCTCTTTCGGTGAACGCGACCCCAGCTCGACGTCATGCCCCGCGGCCTGCCAACCGGCAGCCAGCGCGCGGGCGACATTTCCAGTTCCGATCAATCCGATTCGCATGGCCAGGACGCTAACTAGCCCTGCCACAAAGGAGATCGGGCCGGAGCCCTATGCCGCATCGGCCCGTCGACGTACCCCGGAAGGCCGAGGAGCTGGAGGTGGAGCCGCAAGCGATGACTGTCCCTTTCTCCTATTCCTCTTACGAGAATCGATCAACGCCCCGCTATGCCCGGAACATACATATTCCCGCACCTATGACGCAAACTTCGCACTAGCGAAACTACGCACCCCATAGATAGCGTCAGTCACCTCACGGCAACGGTCGTCCCATCGAACAACCGTTTCCATCAGTGATCACATCGCGCGACTAGACCCCGGGGGGGTAGGGATGGCCGAGAGGCTGAGGCTCGACGCAGTCGAGCTCGAAGGATTCATGAAGCTGCTCGATGGATCGGTCACCTCCCTGAAGGGCCTTCGGAGCGCTCTGGCCGGTGCGACCGTTGGCGGCCTCGGGACGGAGGAACTCGACAAGGCGTGCGAGGAGTTCCAAGGGGACTGGAAGTACGGGGCGGAGCAGATCGGTGAGCAGGCCGAGGATCTCAGCAAGATCATCGAGCAGAGCAAAGACGCCTTCATGGAAGTCGAGAATGCACTTCTGAAGGCGTTGGAGAAACCCGGGAAGAACAATGACGACATCGTGGAGGTGCCAAAGTGACGGACGCCTCCTCCACTTATCCGGATCTCGGTTTCGATCCGGCCCCCGGGGACTGCGACACCGTAAAAGAGCTGCGTAAGAAGCTGGACAACTGCGTCACTGTCCTCCGCGACACCCGCAAGGTCGTCACCAAGCTGATGGACGGCAGCTACTGGGAAGGCGATGCGGCAGTAGCCTTTCGCGAGGCCGTCAAAGACGGGCCGCTGGCTCTCAACCTGAAGAACGCCGCACGCTCCATCGAAAAGGCCGCGACACAGTTGGAGCGCTGGGAAGGCGACCTGGACGATTACCAGCGTCGGGCTAAAGCTCTGGACGGGAAGGCCAAGGAGGCCCGGGAGGTGTTGAAGGCGGCGCAGGGGCACGCCGACACCGCCGGCGCTGATCCCGACCTGGACAAGAAGGGCGACAAACAGGGGGACGCGAAGAAGTCCTTGAAGCTGGCCAACGGCAAGGTCGAGGACGCGCAAGCGGAACTCGACCGGATCCTGGGCAGGGCGCGGAGCCTGGAACACGAGCACAGTGTGCGGTCCAATTATCGCGCGGGAAAGATTCGTGACGCGACGGACAAACTGGCGCCGCACGAGCCTGGTTGGCTCGAGGACACCTGGAGCTGGATCAAGGATAATCTTCCGGATATCCTCAGCGCCATTGCTGGGGTTCTTGCGCTGGCTGCCCTGATCTTTACCGGGCCCATTGCGCTGCCTCTTCTTCTGGTGGGGGCAGCGGTTCTCAGCGCAGGGGCACTCGCGACTCGGCTCTCGGATCCGGAGGTGCGGGAATCGCTCAAGGATGGCTTCACCAAGGGTGAATTCGATGCCGATTTCTTCAGTAATCTGGTTTCAGTGGGAGCCGACGGCCTAGGAGTGGTTCCGGGGCTCGGAGCTGCTGTAAAGGGAGGTCTCGGAGCCGCGCGATCGGTGAGAACAGGGGGCACGGCACTCAGCCTCGGGCAGAAATTGTCACTCTTCGGCAGCAAGACAGCGGAGAGCGCACGAGGTATGGGTGGCGTGGCAAATCCTATGCTTGAACGCGTATTTCGAGGTACAAGCAACCCGGCCGTAGTGATCGACTCCATCGGCAAGGGTTCAGCCGGCATCGGCCTGGTGACGGCCGGCTACGGCCTGGTATCCGATGACGAGATCAAGGGACAGGTGGGCACCGGCATCGATGGCACACGGCTCGGTGTCGACTTGCCTGCGCTCCCGGGGCTCCTGCGCGCCGCCTTCTGACCTTTTCCATGCTGAGAGAGTGTCCAAGTGAACCTTGCTGAATTCCCCACTGCGTGGGACCACCCACCTACGCGTCGCGCCTGGATGCTGCACATGTCCTTGAACGTGGCCGGGCTGATCGGGTGGATCGGCGGGTGGATCGCACTACTCGGGATCTCCACCGAGACGCCCAACTGGGTCGTGTGGATCTTCATGCCGTACTTCATCTACGGCTTTTACCGGGCTTACATTCAACTGCGCTACTTTCCTGCGGCACTGAGGATGCGGCGCATCATGCGTACCTTCCCATGGCAGGTGCTACGCGATGTCCCTCGTGGCCTAGCGGACTACCCAGAGGTTGTGGGGCCCCAGCACGGGTGGTTCGAGCTTCCCAATCCTGCCAACCCGAAGCAGCAACTCCCGCTGGTCTTCACCCAGCACTACCGCTTGAACTGGTGGACCCGGCGGCTGGCACCCCGCGGCAAGCCTCAGCTGAAGGCACAGATCGAGACCATCTGGTTCGCCGGTGATCCACGCATGATCGGCATCGTCGCCGCGCCCACTCCGAGTGGGCAGATGCCCCGTCGGTTTCAGATTCTCGACCAAGGTCTAGGGAAGGGCGATGGCAGCCGCCTCACGGAATGGGGGGTCACGTCCGAGGACCTCGAACGTGGTCGGCGCGCCGGAGTCACCCCAAACCGCTGATAAACGCCGCCAGATGGAGACACCCAGTTGAGCACGCCCGAGTTTATTCTCGATGAATCCGTCAATGAACCCGGCGGCGATGTCTGGTTCGCCGTCCCAGCGGGCTTCACCTCGATCCCCATCGGCGCACTGCTGAATCCGCCCGACTCCCCCGGAGCGGACGAGTTGCGCACCGCCATCGATCCGATCCTCGATGCCGCTCCGACTGACGTCGCACGCCAGCTGTTTCTGACCCAAATTGCTTTCAGCCAGCAATTGTTGGCCGCCCTGGTCGAGGTTGGCACTACCCATTGCTCAATCGGCCTCCACCGCGACGACGTATCCGACAGCAAAAGCGACGAGAGCATCGCCACGCACCTGTTCTCCCTCTTCACCCTGTCCTGGCGAGACATCGCCACCGCAGCGCCCGCCGTCACCGCCGCCCGGGCCGTCGCAGGGGCCGAGGGGCACACGGACATCGAATACCTCGAACTGCCCTGCGGACCGGCGTCATTCAGCGAGCTCGTACGCGCCCCGAATGCCGAGTCCGGCCTCCCCCAGGAGCCGATTCTCCAGATCTTCGCCCACCTCCCGCACCCGGACGGCAAACGCCTGGTGGTCCTTACGCTGGGCACCACCGCCGTGAGCCGACGTGCGGAGTACCGAAGCCTGCTTCACCAGATCGCCGAGAACGTCAGCTTCGAGAACCCGCTGCTCGAAGCCGAAGCGATCAACAGAGCAGCCGACAAGGCTACGGCTGGGCCGGACCGGTCGGGCTGAAGAGCTTGGTCAGGTGGTAGCCGAGCGCGCCTCGTACGTCGTCCAGAGCGCGCCGCTCGTGCAGCACATCCCCGCCGAGCCCGACCGCCACGGCCACCAGCAGGTCCGCCTCGCGCCGGGCGTCCAGGCCGGGGCCCGTCTGCCCGTTCGCCTGGGCCGTGGCGATGAAACCGGCGACGAGTTCCTCCAGGCGGTGCTCGTCGCTGACATCCCGCAGGTTCTCGGCGCAGTCCCGATGTGTCTCTCCGCGCAGGGCCTCATTCGAGTGCTCATCGACCACGACTGCACCGGCCTCCTCGGCTGGCTCCCCGGCGGCTTCGATGTCGTTCTGGTCGCCTACACCGCGGTGCTCGCCGTCGGAGTGCTCCTGACCGGGCGGTCATACACCCGCGCGAAGGCGCTCAGACGCCGCGACTGAGGGGTGCCCGTCCTGTTGACGGGTGTCCAACATTCCCTGATCGTAGGGGAATTGGGCGCAAATCAACGCGCCGCGTTGTAACGGCTGGGGGGAGCCGAACATGCAATCCGGGGACGAGAACACCACGCCTGACGACGGGCCCAGAGACACGGTTCCTGGCGGGGACAGGGATAGAGGTAGGGGCGGGGGCGGGGGCGGGGGCGGGGGCGGGGACAGGGACGGGGGCGGGGACGGCGAAAGCCAGAGACCCACGCCCGAGGCAGCCCCCGAGGCAGCCCCAGGCCCAGCCCCCGACGCCCCTCCCCCGCCCGAGGCGCCCCAAGCCCCCCACAGCGTCCAGTTCGGGCCGCCTCCCCCGATCGCACCGCCACGACCCCCCTCGGCACCACCCCCCTCGGCACCACCCGCCCCCTACGCCCCACCCCTGCCCCCACCCACAGCACCCCCACTCCCTTACGCCCCACCCGCACCCCAACCCGCCCCCGACGCCCTGCGCGCCCTCTCCGCCGGGATCCTCAATCTCACCGGCCTCGGACTCGGCTACGTACTCCTGAAGCAGTGGCTCCTTGCCGCCCTCTGCTGGGCCGCGACGGCCGCGCTCCTCCTCCTCGCGCTCCCCGCCGAGGTCGACGGCGTCCCCGGCGGCGTACTCATCGGGTTCGTGGCCTTCCTGCTCCTCGCAGCGGCCGACGGCGCCCGCCGCGCCCTCCGTACCTCCCAGAACTGGCCGCTGCGCACGCCGCTCGTCTTCGGGATCGGACTCGTCCTGCTCGCCGTTCCCGCCGGCGGCGTCATCGCGTACGACGCCGCGCGTGACGAAGCCGTCGAGGAGATGCTGCTCGACCGGCTCGACAAGGCCGACAAGATCGTCACGGCCGCCGACGGCAGGGACTTCGACGCGGCCGAGGACGACTACCGCACCGCCCTCGCCATCTACCGCGACCTCGGCGACGATCACCCCGGATCAAAGGCCGCCAAGCGCGTACCGGACAGCCTCAGCACGTACTACAAGTCCGTCGCCGCCCCCTATGACGCGCACGAGTACTGCGCCGCGCTGGCGCCCCTTCAGTACCTGCGCACCCTCCCCGGCTCCCTCGGCAAGGACCGCCTCGGCACGCTCGCCACCTGGCCCGACGACCGCCTGGCCACCTCCCTCTACGAGTGCGGAAACCAAGGACTCGGCGCCGGTTCCACCGCCGGCGGAGACGAATTCGGCGAGCTCCTGCGTACGTTCCCCGACTCCGACCAGGCCGGGAAGGTCGAGCCCGCCATCCGCGAGGCCATCACATCTCGCTCATCGGGTCTGAAGGGCTCCGACCCCTGCAAGGCCACCGAGGAGCTGCGCAGCATCGGCACCACCGCCAAGGCCCTCCCCGACAGCGCGGGCGACGGACTCTCCGGTGACGCCGCGAACGCGGTGGAGTCGGGGGCGTACGCGTGCGGCGTGGACGAGTTCAGGGACGGGAAGTTCAAGGAAGCGGCCAAGACGCTCAACGACTTCGCCGGGACCTACAAGAGCAACGGCAAGCGCGACCGCGCGAAGGACATCGCCATCGCCGCAGAGATCGCCGAATCCCGCCCGGCGGCGGGCCGCAGCCTGCCGCCCGCCAAGTCGCCCGGCGGCGCGAAGCTCACGTACGTCATCGAGAACGGCGGCCCCGGCCCGCTCGAAGTCCTCTACACCGGCCCGACCACCGGCACCCTCAAACTCTCGGCATGCGGCGGCTGCAGGACGTACACGAACCGGGCCCAGGGCAAGAAGGCCTGCCTGGCGGGCAAGGGGTATCCGAACAAGACGCTCCACCTGCCCCCGGGCGACTATCACTTCCTCTACAAGCGCGACGCGAGCGCCGTGGGAGGCGTCCGCAACAACACCGAGGGCAGCAAGATCCAGCCCGGCTACCGCTACACGGACTGCTCGTACGTCGTGACGGGCGGCGGCCTCGGTGACCTCGACGGCCTGGACGGACTGAACGGCCTGAACGGCTAGGACGGCTGGGACGGCTGGGACGGTCCCGGCGGCCTGGACAGCCTGGATGGCCTCGACAGGCCTCCATGACCCATGATGTGAGTGTCCATCATGGGGTCAGGTCAGAATGAGACCTGGTCAGAGGGCTCGCCGGGCCGTCATTGCCCGGCGTCACTCACCGTGATACATAGAGTGACCATACGTTTCAGCCAACGAATGACGCCAAGTCGACATGCACTGGCCCATTTGTCGGCGAGAATGAGCTGTCCTCTGCGCTGCGGTAGGCAGAGGCGACGGAACAACCCACTAGGGGCGGTGAGTTACACATGCTTTTGGCAGCCGAAAAAGGCGACATCACCACCATCATCGGCGGGATCGCCCCCGACTGGGGCCCATTCGGGAGTCTGGGCAACGAGGCACGGGTGATGATCGAGGTCGTGATGGCGATCGCCATCCTCCTCTGTCTCGGCATTGCGATCTGGGGCGCGGCGAAGCAGCGCATCGGCGCGACGGCGCTGCGCGACACCTTCAGCGCCGAGCAGGGCAAGGGCCTGATCATCGCGGGCCTGACCGGCGTCTTCATCATCGGATCGCTCGGCACGGTCTTCACCATCGTGTACGGCATGGCGGTCTGACCCCTCGCCGCTTCCTCTCTCTGTCCCCTCCGACCCACCCATCCGTCGCGCCCACCGGCTGAGGTTGCAACTCCCTGATGTCGAGTCACCACACCGCGCCCGCGCGGGGACCAGCACGGCTACCGTCGTACGTGGCGGTTCACCGAAAGGTTGAGGGGGCGTACTCGGCATGAGTCTCGACGACGAGCGGAACGACAGCCTCTACGGCGGCTCGGGCGAGACCCGGACGCGGCTCCCCGAGGGCGAGGGGGGCGGCCAGGATGTCTATGGCGGAGGGCGCAGATCCAGCCGTTCTTCGTCACGGAGCCTCGTGACGGTGGTCGGTGTGGTGGTCGTGCTCATCGCGGCTATCGCCTTCGCGAATCGTGGTGGCGGCGGCGGTGAGGAGTCTGCCGGGCGCGGCGGGGACGGCAAGAAGGCGGGGGCGGACCCGACGGCCGCGTCCGGGGCGCGGCCGGTCGACGGTAAGACGTCGGGGATTCCGTCCGGGTACGCGAAGAGTGAGCAGGGTGCGCAGTCCGCTACCGCGAACTATGCGGTGGCACTCGGCTCGGCGGACATGTTCAAGCCCGCCCTTCGCCACAGCATCGTCAATACCGTCTACACCCCGGCAGCGGCCGCCGATCGCCAGCCCACGTTGGACAAGGTGTACTCCGGCAAGGCGTTCCTGACCGGCATCGGGCTGAACCCCGACGGCAGCGCGCCGAAGGGCACGACCTTCGTCTCGCGCATCATCCCCGTGGGCACCACGACCAAGAAGCTGAGCGGCAACTCAGCGACCGTGGAGATCTGGTACTCGTCGCTATTCGGCCTCGCCGGAGAGAGCACCAAGAACCCCGTCTCCGAGAGCTGGTACACGAATACCTACGAGCTCCGGTGGATCGGCGGCGACTGGAAGGTCGCCGACTTCAAGCAGAAGGACGGCCCCGTCCCCGTCGGGCGCGACCAACGGGCTTCGACAGCAGACGACATGGCGAAGGCTGTGGAGGAGTACGGAGGGTTCACTTATGCCCGCTAGCAATCGCCGCCGCACCCTCACGCTCGCCGCCGCAGTCACCACTGTGCAGACCGCGGTGGTCCTCTTCGCGACGCATGCCTTCGCCGCGCCCGAGCCCGACGACCCCTGCGATCTCATCCGCGGCCCCGCCAAAAAGTACTGCGAAAAAGGCAGCGGAGGCAGCAGCGACGGCGGCGGCAAGTACCCCACCGACCCGCCCCTGGACTCCACCGCCGACCCCCTCTCCTCCCTGGCGAAGGGCTGCGCGGAAGCCGCGTCCTGGACCGTCGACAAGCTGTCCGAAGCCGTGAAGAAGACCGCCGCCGTCGACTTCACGAACCCCAGCTTCCTCAAGCAGTACGCGGTCGTCTTCGCCGCGTCCACCATCCTGACCCTGCTCCTCTGGCTCCTCGCCGTCGCCAAGCGCGCGGTGCGAGGCGTCCCCCTCACCACGGCGCTCTCCGAAGCCATCGGGTTCCTGTGGCTGACGGTCCTCGCCTCCGCCTTCACGCCGCTGATCCTCTACACGGTCGTCTCGGCGGCCGACGGCGTGAGTGACGTCATCGCGAAAGCGACCGGCGGTCAGACGGACACGTTCTTCGGGACGTTCTCGGCGGCGCTCAAGAAGGGCGACGACATCGGCGGCGGGCCGATCATGCTGATCGTCGTCTCGCTCGTGTCGATCCTCGCGGCCGGCGTCCTCTGGCTAGAGCTCGTCATCAGAGCCGCGCTGCTCTACGTGGGCGCGCTGCTCGGCACCGTCGTGTACGCGGGTCTCGTCGACAAGAACCTGTGGACGCACGTCCGCCGCTGGGCGGGGATCATGATCGCGGTGATCCTGGTGAAACCCATCATCGTCATCGTGCTCGGCCTGGCCGGCGCGCTCTCCGCCGGTGACGGGCCCGACTCCTTCTCGGCGGTCGTCTCCGGGCTCTCGATCATCCTGCTCGCCATCTTCGCGAGCGCCATGATCTACCGCTTCGTCCCCGGCTTCGGCGACGAGATCGCGGGCTCCCGGAACAACCGCATCTCCCAGGGTGCGGAGAACCGCGCCGCGGCCGTCATCTCGTCCCCCGCGTCCCTCGTCTCCCAGGGCATCAAGACCCACAGCTCCCGTGGCGGCGGCGGAGGCGGCAACAGCCAGCCGCGGCCCGCCAACCCCGTGAGCGGCGGCGTCGCAGCCCACAGCTCCCGTGGCGGCGGGGGCGGCTCGGGCGGCTCATCGAGCGGCGGCGGATCTGTCCCCTCCGCCGCGCCCCCGCCCCGGGGCAGCGCGACCAGCACACCGCACGCGCGCAACCGCGGCCCGGGCGGCTCAGGAAACGGTTCCACTGGCAGTTCCAAACGCACGGGAGGTGAAGGGCGTTGACGACTCAGTCCCACGTGTCGCAACCGATCGCGCCCCGCCGCACATATCTGATCGGCCGCGCGCGGCCGAACGCGATCGTCGGCAAGAACCGGGAGACCGGCGAGATCGCGATGATCATCGCGGGAGCCTTCCTGGGGATGATGTGCGGACTCCTCGTCCCTGTCCTCTCCCTGCGCATCGTGCTGCTCATGGGCTTCCCCATGCTGGCGATCGCCGCGGTCTACGTCCCCTACAAGGGCCGCACGTTCTACAAGTGGTTCGAGATCAACCGCAGCTTCAAGCGCTCCCTCAAGCGCGGCACGGCCTACCGCTCCGCCACCCCCGAGGCGGGTATCCGCTTCGACGGCAGGGAGGTCGAGGTCGGCCCGCCCCCCGGGATCGGCCGCATCAGCTGGCTGGCCGCGCCCTTCGGTCCCGATGAGATCGCCGTGCTGCTGCACGCCGACCGGCGTACGGTCACCGCCGCCATCGAGATCGAGGGCCCCGGCGTCGGCCTCCGCGACTCCGAGGACCAGGAGGCGCTCGTCGACCGGTTCGGGACGCTGCTCAAGCACGTCGCGAACGGAGACGGCTTCGTGACGCGGCTCCAGATGCTCGCGCGCACGCTCCCCGCCGACCCCGACGCCCACGCCAAGGACGTCAGCATCAGGGGCGACGACCGGGCACTGCCCTGGCTGCAGCAGTCGTACGAACAGCTCCAGTCGATGGTCTCCACCAGCAGCGAGCAGCACCGCGCGTATCTCGTGGCCTGCATGCACTACTCGCGCGATCTGGCCGCCGAGGCCCAGGCGATGGCCCGCGCCAGCCGTCCGCACGGCGGCCGGAAGCTCGACAGGGACGCGGGGCTCGCGGTCGTCATGGCACGCGAGCTGACCGACATCTGCTCGCGTCTCCAGGAAGCGGACATCCGCGTACGGCAGCCGCTCGGGCAGGGGCGGCTCTCCTCGCTCGTGCACTCCATGTACGACCCGGACCACCCCATCGACCACATCCAGGCGATGACGAAGCGCAACGCCTGGCCCGCCGAGCTCGACGCCATGGAGCCCACCTACCTCCAGGCCAAGACCCGCGAGTCCTCCACCCGCGCCCCCTGGTGCCACGCCACGGCCTGGGTGAAGGAGTGGCCGATGACGCCCGTCGGCGTCAACTTCCTCGCCCCGCTGCTCGTCCACACCCCGGACGTGATCCGCACGGTCGCGGTGACCATGGACCTCGAACCCACCGAGGTCGCCATCGAGCGCATGCTGACGGAGAAGACGAACGACGAGGCCGAGGCGAGCCGCCAGGCCAAGCTGAACCGCACGGTCGACCCCCGCGACATCGCATCGAACTCACGTCTGGACCAGCGCGGCGAGGACCTGGCGAGCGGCGCGGCCGGGGTCAATCTCGTCGGCTACATCACCGTCTCGTCCCGTTCCCCCGAAGCCCTCGCCCGCGACAAGCGCACCATCCGGGCCTCGGCCGGGAAGTCGTACCTGAAGCTGGAGTGGTGCGACCGCGAGCACCACAGGTCCTTCGTCAACACGCTGCCGTTCGCGACCGGCATCCGACGCTAGAGGCGAGGGCTGTCACCATGCGGGATCCGCTGACCATCCTCACGGACGCCTTCACGTCCTTCCTGTTCGGGAAGGTGGAGACGACCAGACTCCCGGTCCGTACGTCGACGGGGCAGGCCCAGGCGGTCTATCTGCCGACGGCCGCACCCGGCCTCGGCGACTCGGGCGTGATCATCGGGCGCGAGGTGTACTCCGGCAAGGGGTACATCTACGACCCTTTCCAGCTGTACGGGCAGCAGCTCCCGGCCCCGCACTGGCTGGTGCTCGGAGAGTCGGGCAACGGCAAGTCGGCCCTTGAGAAGACGTACGTCCTGCGGCAGCTGAGGTTCAAGGACCGGCAGGTCGTCGTCCTTGACGCGCAGGGCGAGGACGGCGTGGGCGAGTGGAACCTCATCGCCCAGGAGCTGGGCCTGACCCCCATCCGGCTCGACCCGACGGCCGCCCTGGACATGGGCATCCGCCTCAATCCGCTGGACCCCGCGATCACCACGACCGGTCAGCTGGCGCTCCTGCGGACCATCATCGAAGTCGCGATGGGGCACGGGCTCGACGAGCGCTCGGGCTTCGCGCTCAAGGTCGCCCACGCGTACGTGAACGAGACGATCGTGGAGCGCCAGCCGGTCCTGACGGACATCGTGGAGCAACTGCGCCACCCGGAGCCCGAGTCGGCGGAAGCGATGAACGTCGCCATAGACGACGTACGGGCGTGGGGTCTGGACGTCGCGCTCGTCCTCGACCGTCTGGTCGACGGTGACCTGCGGGGCATGTTCGACGGCCCGACGACGGTCGGCATCGACCTCGACTCCCCGCTCATCGTCTTCGACCTCTCGCACATCGACCGGAACTCCATCGCGATGCCGATCCTGATGGCGATCGTGGGCGTCTGGCTCGAACACACCTGGATCCGCCCGGACCGCAAGAAGCGCATCTTCCTGGTGGAGGAGGCGTGGCACATCATCAACTCCCCCTTCGTGGCCCAGCTCTTCCAGCGGCTGCTGAAGTTCGGGCGGCGGCTCGGGCTCTCGTTCGTGGCGGTGGTCCACCACCTGAGCGACGTGGTGGACGGGGCGGCGGCCAAGGAAGCCGCCGCGATCCTGAAGATGGCGTCGACAAGGACGATCTACGCCCAGAAGGCCGACGAGGCGAGAGCGACAGGACGGGTCCTCGGCCTGCCACGCTGGGCGGTGGAGATCATCCCGACCCTCACGCCCGGTATCGCCGTGTGGGACGTGAACGGCAACGTCCAGGTGGTCAAACACCTGATCACGGAGACCGAACGCCCCCTGGTCTTCACCGACCGCGCCATGACGGAGTCGTCGGCGGACCAACTCCTCGCCGACGACGCGCTGCGGGCAGCCGAGTTGGAGGCGGAGGAGCGAGCGGCGTACATGGAACAGCAGATGAACGATCCATCATCGCCGTCGTCGCGATACGGGGTGGCGTGAGGGATGGGCTACCGGGAGGCTGAGCCCGAGTACCGCGACCAGGGCGGGCGCCGCGCGTCACGTGAGCGGGGAATCCCCGACGGTGTGCTGGTCGGCGGCCTCGCCTTCGTGCTCGGCCTGACGGTCCTCGTCTGGTCGGCGACGGGCCTCGCGGGCACGTTCTCGCACGGCTCCTGGCCCAAGAACGTCAGCTTCGGCAATACGCCGGTGGCGATGCGGCACCTGGTACAGCAGCCACACGACATCGCGGGCGCGTGGCCGGCGACCCCGGCGGCCCAACTCACGGGCTACGGCCTGTTCTGGGGCCTGCTGATCGGCCAGCTGATGGTCCTTGTCGTCCTGACGATCTTCGTCATGGGGACGGTGACGAGATGGCGGGCGGTACGCAGGGCGAGACGCGCGCCACGCCCCTCACCCGCGCCGCAGACACACGCTCCGGTGGAGGCGGTACCCGTCGAGTCCGCCGCTCCTGCTGCGGGCGGGCGGCGTCCCGCGGGGCGAGCGGGGCCTCCCCCGGTCGAGCGAAGCGGGGAGCCTGGGGAAGAGTGGGCGCGGCCCACAGCGGGGGAGCCCGGGGAAGAGTGGGCGCGGCCCACAGCGCCGGTTGCGGACGGCACGAGCGCGGGCCCCGACGAGGGGCACCGCACCGAGACCCCGAGTACCGACAAACTGACGGTCCCCACGCCCCGTACGCCCCTGGTACTCGGCCCCCAGGAGACCCGCAGACCCCTCGCGGCGGAAGCGATCCGAGACGCGGAGGGCGCAGCGCTCGTCCTCACCTCCGACCCCACTCTGTGGGAGGAGACGAAGGACGCCCGGGCGAAGCTCGGCCCCGTCCTGGTCTACGACCCCTCACACCTCTGCGACACCCCCGCGAGAATGCACTGGTCCCCAACCGCCAACTGCGAGGACAAGGCAGTGGCGGCCGAACGGGCCACCGCCCTCCTTGCCGCCATAAGGCCGAGCGCCAAACTGGACAGCACCGTCGCCGAGACCGCGGAAACCCTCCTCCGCAGCTTCCTCCACGCGGCAGCGGTGGACGGCCGCCCCGTCAAGCACGTACACCGCTGGGCCCAGGGAACGGGCGTACAGGACGCGGTCCGCATCCTTCGCACCCACCAGAAGGCGGCATCGGGATCAGCGGGGGAGCTGGAGGCGGCGCTCACCGCGTACCCGGAACGCCGTGACATCGCCCAGGAGTTGACGGCACGCGCTCTCTCCGCCCTTTTCACTCTGAACGTACGAGAATCCTGCACCCCCAACAGAACCGATGCCCTCACTCTGGATTCCTTCATCGATGAAGGGGGCACGCTGTTTGTGGTGGGTGAAGCCATCGAGGACCCCAAATCGCCCAAGGGGCCGGGCGCGATGCCCCTCCTCACGGCACTCGCCTCAAGCGTGGTCGAGCACGGCCGGCGCATGGCCGAACGGTCATCCTCCGGTCGGCTCGACCCACCAATGACGCTGGTCCTCGACGACGTGGCCGCCGTGGCCCCGCTCCCCCAGCTCCCGGAGCTCCTGTCCACAGGAGCCGACCGCGGCCTGCCCACCCTCGCCCTCCTGCGCTCCCGCGAACAGGCCCGCACCCGCTGGCCCCACGCCGAACTCCCCGGCTAGGACCAGCCGCACCCTGACCCGGGCCAGGCCACCCCTCAGGGTCCCCGTCCTTCCGCGTCCTACCGCGGTACTACCCGCCGCCGCCCACGTCCCGCCCCTGGTCCGACGCCACGCGCCCCCGCGAGCGCCAGCATCAGAAGCATGATTCGGGCATACGAACTCACCAAGCGCTACGGCGACAAGACCGTGGTGGAAGACCTGAGCTTCACCGTCCGCCCCGGGACGGTCACCGGCTTCCTCGGCCCCAACGGCGCGGGCAAGTCCACCACCATGCGGATGCTGCTCGGCCTCGACGCCCCGACCCGCGGCCGGTCCACGGTCGGCGGCCGCACGTACGCGACGCACACCGCACCCCTGCACGAGGTGGGCGCACTCCTTGAGGCCCGGTCCGTCCATCCCGGCCGCACCGCCTTCCACCACCTCATGGCGCTCGCCCACACCCACGGCATCCCACGCCACCGCGTCGAGGCGGTCCTGGACCTCGTGGGCATCCACGAAGTCGCCCGCAAACGCGTGAAGGGCTTCTCGCTCGGCATGGGCCAGCGCCTGGGCATCGCGGCCGCGCTCCTCGGCGACCCGGCCACGATCATCCTCGACGAGCCGGTCAACGGCCTCGACCCCGAGGGCGTCCTGTGGATCCGCAACCTCCTCAAGTCCCTTGCCGCGGAAGGCCGTACGGTCTTCGTCTCCTCGCACCTCATGAGCGAGATGGCGCTGACCGCCGAGCACCTGATCATCATCGGCCGCGGCAAACTCCTCGCGGACACGACGGTGGAGACGTTCGTACGTGAGTCGGGCACAGGCTCCGTCAAGGTCGTCACCCCCGAGGCGGGCCTGCTCGGCGAGCTGCTCGCCGCACCGGGCGTACAGATCACGAGTGACGCGCCGGGCGTCCTCGACGTACGCGGCACGGACGGCGAACACATCGGCCGCACGGCGGCGCTGCACGGCATCCCCGTCTTCGAACTCACCCCGCACACGGCCTCCTTGGAGCAGGCGTTCATGGATCTGACACGCGGCTCGGTCGAGTACGCGGCGTCGGTCTCCGCCGCCACAACGCCGACAACGCCGACAACGCCCACAACGCCGGAAGGAGCAGCGGCATGAGCACCACGCCCACCCCACTCACGTCGTCCGACCGCCCGACCTCCCCCTACCGCCCGGCCTCCCCCTACCGCCCGGCCTCCCCCTACCGCCTGACCTCCCGCGGAATCCTCCGCTCCGAGTGGCACAAGCTGTGGACGCTCCGCTCCACCTGGATCATGCTCGGCGTGGCGGGCGTCTTCACCGTCGTCCTTGGCATGATCGTCGCCGCCACCTACACGCCAAGCCCCGGTGACAACATCGACCCGGTCACGTACGCCCTGCTCGGTACCCAGATCGGCCAGGTCGCGATCGCGGTCCTTGGCATCCTCATCACCGCGGGCGAGTACTCGACGGGCATGGTGCGGGCCACGATGGCCGCGGTGCCGCGCCGCCTGCCGGTGCTCTGGGCGAAGACCGCCGTGTTCGGCACGGTCGCGCTCGGGACGCTCCTGATCACCGACTTCCTCACGTTCCCGCTGGCCCAGCTGTTCCTCGGCGGCACGGACCTGGCGGCGTCGCTCGGCGACCCCGGCATCGCACGCGCCGTGGCTGGCTCGGCCGCCGGAACCGTCCTCATCGGCGTCATCGTGCTCGGCCTCGGCTCGGCCCTGCGCAGCGTTCCGGGCGCGATCGGCGCGTACGTCGGCGGCCTGATCCTCCTGCCGCAGCTCGCCCTGATGATCCCGAACGACACCGTGCAGGACGCGCTCGGCTACTTCCCGCTGCCGGCCTCCGAGTCCCTCGCGGCCGTACACACCGCATCCGGAGACCTCTCACCGGGCGCCGGGCTGCTGACGCTGTGCGCGTGGGCGGTGGCATCCCTGGCAGCGGCGGCGTATCTGCTGAAGCGACAGGACGTATGAGCGACTCCCGTACGAGGATGAAGCCGTGACCGGCAGCGGAGACGGAAGCGGCACCAGCAGCGGCCAGGGCACCCCGCACCAGGAGTCGCAACAGGAGGCGCACCAGGAGTCGCACCAGGACTGGTCCGCGGGCGCCCAGCCGCTGACCCGGTACGTCGAACGCGGCGTCCAGTGGGTGCGCTCCTTCGACCGGCGCCGCCCACTGGTCTGGGACGCCCTCCTGACCGGCTTCTTCGTGTGCGCCGGGCTGGTCGACCTGGTGGGCGAGGGCTGGCGGAACATCGCCCCCAACACGGACGTCTCCGCCTGGGTCCTGTACGCGATCACGGCGGCCGTCACCGTGCCGCTCCTGTGGCGCCGCAGCCATCCGCTCGCGGTGTACGCGCTCATGTTCCTGGCGGGGCTCGCCAACAACTGGACGGGGGCCGTCCTACAGGGCTCGCTCACCCTGCTCATCGTGGTCTTCAACATCGCGGTACGGCTTCCGCCGCGCGCGCTGGCCTGGGCGTACGGCCTGACCGTCGTACCGCTCCTCGTCAGCCGCTTCCGCTATCCGCAGGGCAGTTGGGACCAGCAGATCGTTCCGACGCTGATGAGCTTCGCGATCGTCGCCCTCCTCGGCATCGCGGTCCGCACCCGCCAGGAGTACATGGCATCCCTTGTGCAGCGCGCCAAGCAGCTCGAAGTCGAACGCGACCAGCAGGCGCAGCTCGCCACCAACGCCGAACGCACGCGCATAGCCCGCGAGATGCACGACATCATCGGCCACAATCTCTCCGTCATCACGACCCTGGCGGACGGCGGTTCGTACGCCGCCGCCAAGTCCCCCGAACGCGCCGCCCAGGCCCTCACCGCCATCG
This sequence comes from Streptomyces sp. NPDC058257, assembly GCF_042881845.1. Classification (NCBI taxonomy): domain Bacteria; kingdom Bacillati; phylum Actinomycetota; class Actinomycetes; order Kitasatosporales; family Streptomycetaceae; genus Streptomyces; species Streptomyces sp. NPDC058257. The sequence goes on along the minus strand of NZ_JBHVXJ010000028.1, from coordinate 1,366 downwards.
GCACCACCAGCCGCCAGGCCCTGACGGAACTGCGCCGCCTCCTGGAGGTCCTGCGGGAGGAGGCACCGGAGGCCGCCGCTCTCGCTCCCCAGCCCGCCCTCACCGACCTGGACCAACTCATCGCCGGGGTACGGGCCGCGGGTCTTCCGGTACGCAGCACGGTCCGGGGCCGACCGGACTCCCTCCCGGCAGGACGCCAGCTCACGGTCTACCGCGTGGTCCAGGAGGCCCTCACGAACACCCTCAAGCACGGAGGCCCGGAGGCGACGGCTCACGTGGAGGCCGTTTACGGGGATGACGGGGTGCGGGTGACGGTGACGGACACGGGCGCCGGGGGCAGCCCCCATGGATCGTCCGGTCGCGGTCTCACGGGAATGCGCGAGCGAACGGCCCTCTACGACGGGACACTTGAGGCAGGTCCGCTGCGGCACCCGCCGGGCGGCTGGCAGGTAGAACTCCATCTCCCCGAGGAATCCGCTCAGTGACCACCCTCCCCAAGGAATCCGCTCAGTGACCACCGTGCTCATCGTCGACGACCAGCCGATGCAACGCTTCGGCTTCCGCATGCTCCTGGAGAGCCAGGACGACATGAGGGTGGTGGGCGAGGCCGGCAACGGCAGCGAGGCGGTCCGTATGACGGCCGAACTCCACCCCGACGTCGCTCTGATGGACATCCGCATGCCCGGCCTTGACGGCATCGAGGCCACGCGCCGCATCGTGGCGGCCGGCGACCGCACACGGGTCCTGATCCTCACCACGTTCGACCTGGACGAATACGCGTACGCGGGCCTACGTGCGGGGGCCTCGGGGTTTCTCATCAAGGACGCCCTGCCGGAGGAACTCCTCTCCGGCATCCGCGCTGTCGCCACGGGAGACGCGGTCGTGGCCCCGAGCCTGACCCGCCGCCTCCTGGACGCGTTCGCCGATCACTTGCCCACGCGCACCGGCGAGGACGCCGCCCCTTCCCGGGACCCGCGCCTTTCCTCGCTGACGGACCGGGAGCTCGAAATCCTGACGGTCATCGGGCAGGGCTGGACGAATGCGGAGATCGCGGGGCGACTGCACCTCGCGGAGTCGACGGTGAAGACGCATGTGGGGCGCATTCTCGCGAAGACGGGGGCCAGGGACCGGGTGCAGGCGGTAATTCTGGCGTACGACACTAAATTGACGCGGCCGACGTGACGGTGGTGACGGGTCCGGCTCCGGCTACCGTCGCCCCGGGTGCAGTCCGGCTACCACCCGGGGCGTAATTGCCCCTGAACGCAGAAAAGGCCCCCTTGCGGGGGCCTGGAATGCAGAAAACCCCCGCACCACATGGGTGCGGGGGTTTCCCGTTAATAATAGTTCGGCGGCGTCCTACTCTCCC
>NZ_JBHVXJ010000027.1:0-120645 GCF_042881845.1 Streptomyces sp. NPDC058257 | reverse complement strand
CTTCAGATGCTTCTGCAGAAGCATCTGAAGCGAACGCGGCGCCGTATCTCGTCCGTGGTCCCCGCCGTTGGGGGTTCAGGGATCTACCGTGCCGTCTTCTCGGCGAGTTTCTGGAACTCACCCAGGTCGTAATTGGCCAGAGTGGAGTCGAGATTGGTGAGGGCGCCCAGGTGTTCCACGAAGCCCTTGGGGTCGTACTCGATCTGGAGTGTCACCCGGCTCGTGGTGTCGCTGAGGCGGTGAAATGTCACCACGCCCGCGTGGTCCACCCCCTCGACGGTGTGCCAGGCGATCCGGTTCTCGGGCACCACTTCGGTGAGCTCGGCGACGAAGTTCTTCTCCGCACCCGGCAGTTCCAGCTGCCACGCGAAGCGCCGCCCGCCCATCGGCTCGACCAGGCGTACGTGGCTGAGGAAGGAAGGCCAGCGTGTCACGTCGCTCCACAGCTCCCAGGCGACGGAAACCGGTGCCTGGACATCGACTGACTCGAGCAGGGACGCGGACATACGCACCTCTTTCTTTCTGCACGGGGAGTGGCCACGGAGTCTCCGGGCCGGTGGGGCATGGGCCTCCGGTACCCCGTCGCGGCCGGACCATGCGAAGGCGTCACGCCACTTGCACGAGTGTCAGGCCACCGCGTGGGGTGTCAGGCCGCCGTGTGGATGTCAGGCCTTCTGACCCGATGCGGCAAGCTCCTTGAGGTCCACGGTCTCGCCGGGCGCGGGCGCCTCAGGGCTGACCGACTTGCCGTAGTCGCTGAAGGTGGCGGTGTTGGGGCCCTTGCCGCCGGTCGACGTCGTACGCAGGATGTACGGCTTGCCCTCCGTGGCCACGTACAGCGTGATGGTCTCGCCGCCGGAGGTCTTCTTCGTCAGCCGGATCGTCTCTGCGCCGCCGACGGTCGTCGTCGAGCCCTTCTTCATGCCCTTGCGCTCCGACTTGTCCTTGTCCATCGAAGCCATCAGCGCCTGCTTGTCGCACACGTTCTTCGTCGTCGCGTCGTCAGCGGGTGCCTTCACCCACTTGTCCGCCACCTTCGGCACGATCTTGTCGCCACCGGACTGGCCCTTGAGAGCGTTCTCCCAGTACTTCTCGTCGCCCCGCAGATAGAAGGTCCCCTTCGTGTGACGCACATCCGCGGACGCACCCTGCGACCGGATGGTGCCGTCACAGTTCTTGCGCCGGTCCACCGACAGGTCGATGGTCATCGAGGAACCCGCGGACTGCCGCATGGCCCCCTTCATGTGCATCGAGTCGGCCTGCTTGGTGGCCTCGATCGCGTCAGCGGCTATCTGATCGGCGCTCTTGCCCGCGAACGGCTTGTCCTTGTCGTCCGAGCCGTCGCCACCGCACCCGGCCAGGGCCACTAACGCCGCTCCGGCTACCGCGGCTGTCATGGTTCGACTGCCCTTCACCATGTCTGCTCCTTCCCGGGACGCCTCCGCGCCCTCCGCTCGTTCCGCGGCCGTAGGGGCCGCGGAACAACCGGTTACCCCCTCGCCCCGACAGATCACCGGAAGGTCGATTTCCACTTTCCGCGCCGGTTCACGGCCGCGCGCCCGGGGCGCCTGGCGCTTATGGTGACCGAGCGGCATACGGAGACAGCCATGACGTCAGCCAAGAAGTCACACATCGACCTGGAACAGCGCCTGCTCCTGACCGGCATGGGCAGCTTCGACTGGGACCTGGACAGCGGTGAACTCAGTCTCGACGCCAGTGCCCTCGTGGTGCTCGACCTGCTCCCCGGCGAGTTCAGCGGCTCGGTGACCTCACTGCGGGAGCGCGTGCAGCCCGAGGAGATCGTCCGCATCAGTCACGCCGTCAAGGAGGCGGTCGCCACCGGTGTCGACCTCTACGGTCTCTACTTCCGTGTCCGCCACCGCGACGGGTCGCTGCACCTCAGCCACGCCCGTGGACGCATCCTGCGCGACGACGACGGCCGGGCCGGGCGGGCCGTCGGATTCGTACGGACGGCCGAGCACGACGGGGCTGAACTCGCGGCCACCGATCCCAGGGAGGAGCGCCGCCAGGGCATCGCCCTGATGGTGCAAGGCACCACGGAAGCCCTCTCCCGGGCCGTCACGGTAGACGACGTGGTGGCCGTGCTCTCCGGCGCGAGCGGTCTTGACCGGTTCGCCGCCGACGGCCTCGTCCTTGGCCTGGTCGAGGGGGACGACCTGAAGCTCATCGCCCTGGTGGGCCAGACGATGCAGGCCCTCGACGAACTCAAGCTGCACAAGGTCGACGAATCGCTGCCGCTGGTCGAGGCCGTCCTGACCCGGCAGCCCCGCTTCGTGGGCACGCTGCCCGACCTCGGGCAGCGCTTCACCCATCTGGGGCCCTACATCGATCACATGGAGCTCGATTCGGCGGCGTTCCTGCCTCTGGTCGCGCAGAACCGTGCCATCGGCGGACTCGCGCTCTTCTACCGTGGCCGCAAGGACTTCACCGACGCGGACCGCAACCTCTGCATCGGTCTTTCCGGCATCGTCGCCCAGTCGCTCCAGCGCGCCATGCTCTTCGACGAGGAACGCGACCTCGCCAAGAGTCTGCAGGCCACGATGTTGCCGCGCGGGGTCCCCGACGTCCCTGACTCCGAGGTCGCCGTGCGCTACCACGCGGCCTGGGGCGGCCGTGACGTCGGAGGCGACTTCTACGACGTCATCACCCTGCCCCGCGGACGCATCGGCGTGGTGGTGGGTGACGTACAAGGACACGACACCCACGCCGCGGCCATCATGGGGCAGCTGCGCATCGCCCTGCGGGCCTTCGCGGGCGAGGGGCACCCACCCGCGACGGTGCTCTCGCGCACCTCACGCTTCCTGTCCGAGCTGGACACCGAGCGGTTCGCCACCTGCACCTACGCCCAGTTCGACCCCACCACCGGCATCGTGCGCGCCGTGCGGGCCGGCCATCTGCCGCCCCTCGTGCGGCATGTGGACGGCCGGGTGGGTGTGCCACGGGTCAGCGGCGGGCTGCCTCTTGGCCTCGCCACCGACTTCGGCATGGAGGACTACCCCGAGGTCCGGCTCGACCTCGTGCCGGGGGAGACCCTGGTGCTGTGCACGGACGGGCTCGTGGAGGACGCCCGTCTCGATCTCGACACCGGGATCCAGAACCTCGCCGAAGTGCTGGCCGCGGGACCCGAGACGGCCGAAGACCTGGCGGACCACCTCTCCCGCGCGCTGTGGGAGAGATGGGGCAGCAGTGACGATGTGGCGCTCCTGGTCCTGCGCCGGCTCCCCGATCCCGGCACGCTCCAGGAGCCGCGCATCCATCGGTACGTCCACCAGGCCGACCCCGAAGGGCTCGCCGACGCCCGCGCGGCGCTGCGGGAACACCTCGCGTCGTGGGGTCTTGGGGCCGTCGCCGACGATGTCGAGGTGGCGGCGGGCGAACTTCTGGTCAACGCCCTGGTCCACACCGACGGGGGCGCCATCCTCACGCTCGAAGTGCTCACAGGACCGCCTCGCCGTGTCCGGCTCTGGGTCAAGGACCGCTCAAGTACCCGGCCCCGCAAGAGGTCCCCGGTGGAGACCGCCACATCCGGCCGTGGACTGCTCCTGGTGGAGGCGGTCGCGTCGCGCTGGGGAGTCGAGCCGCGCGGCGAGGGCAAGGCCGTCTGGTGCGACTTCGCCGCGCCGGAAACCTGATCGACTCCATCTGTCACGTTTCTCCGTCGCGCTCCGTCAGGGCAGTGAAGGCAACATGAAAGCCCTGAGGAGACAGTGATGGAAACACGTTCGATCACGGCGCAGGTCCCGACGGTTCCGCGGATGACCGAGGACCCCGCGCAGCTCGTCCCCGAGCTGGCCGCGGTGTCGGCGGCACTTTTCAAGGTCACCGGCAATGGCTCCGTGCCCCGCTCCACGATCAGCCTGGTGCAGCTGCGGGCGGGCCAGATCGTCGGCAGCACTTACCTGACCGTTCTGCACACGGGCTTCCTGCGCAAGGCGGGGGAGCCGGAGGAGCGCATCACGTCGGTGACCTCCTGGCAGGACTCCCCGTACTTCACCGGTGCCGAACGTGCCGCGCTCGCACTGGTGGAAGCCGTGCTTCAGCCGTCCGCGCACGGCAACGGCGAGAGGGTCTCCGACGAGCTGTACGCCCAGGCGGCGGAGCACTACGAGGCCCGGGCACTGGCCACCCTGATGTTCGCGATCGGCCAGGTCAACTTCTTCATCGCCGTGGCACTCATCGCCAAGCCGGTGCCCGGCCGTTCGTTCACCGACCCGTGGACCTGAGAGGGCCAGGACCGGCAGCCCCGAGGGGCGTCGGCGTCATCTCATAAAACGCCCGTCGGCCGCTGCCTTCCCAGGCGGCGGCCGACGGGCGCGGATGGCTCAGGCCTTGTCCTGCATGCTGCTGCGAGCCGGGTTGGCCTGCTCCCCGGCCTTGAAGTCCTTCTCGCCCGCCTTGGCGCGCACCCCCTGCGCGATGCGCTCACCGATGGACTTGTCGATGTTCGACCAGTACTCGAAGGCCCTGGCGAGCACGGGTTCGCTCACCGCGTTGAGGAGGTGCCCGACGACGTTGTTCACGAGGCGGTCGCGCGCGGCGTCGTCGAGGACCTCGCGGACCATGGTGCCCGCCTGTCCCCAGTCGTCGTCCTCGGCGTGATCGACGTACGCGGCACGGGTGATGTCACCGTCCGCGTACCAGCTGGGCGGGGCGTAGCGGCTCGTGTCGGCTGCCGGGCCGCCCTTGGAGTTCGGCGCGTAGACCGGGTCCTCCGTCTTGTTGTACGCCATGGCCCCGTCCTTGGAGTACGTACGCAGGGGCGCGACCGGAGCGTTGACCGGCAACTGCTGGTAGTTGCCGCCGATGCGGTGACGGTGCGCGTCGGCGTAGGAGAACAGCCTCGCGAGCAGCATGCGGTCGGGGCTCGGGCCGATGCCGGGGACCAGGTTGTTCGGCTGGAACGCCGCCTGCTCGATCTCGGCGTGGTTGTCCGTGGGGTTGCGGTCCAGGGTCATCTTGCCGACCTCGACCAACGGGTAGTCCGCGTGCGGCCACACCTTGGTCAGGTCGAACGGGTTGAAGCGGTAGGTGGCCGCGTCGTCGTACGGCATCAGCTGCACATGCAGGGTCCAGCTGGGGTACTCGCCGTCCCGGATGTGCTCGAAGAGATCCCGGGTGTGATAGTCCGTGTCCGCCGCGGCCATCTGGTCACCCTCGTCCTGGGTGAAGTGCTCGACGCCCTGGTCGGTCTTGAAGTGGTACTTGACCCAGAACCGCTCACCCTGGGCGTTGATCCACATGTAGGTGTGCGAGGTGTAGCCGTTCATGTGCCGCCAGGAGCGCGGGATGCCCCGGTCACCCATCAGCCACGTGACCTGGTGGGCGGACTCCGGCGAGAGCGTCCAGAAGTCCCACTGCATGTCGTGGTCGCGGAGGTTGTTGTCCGCCCGGCGTTTCTGGGACCGGATGAAGTGCTGGAACTTCATCGGGTCCTTCACGAAGAAGACCGGGGTGTTGTTCCCGACCATGTCGTAGTTGCCCTCGGTGGTGTAGAACTTCACCGCGAAACCGCGCGGGTCACGCCAGGTGTCCGGGCTTCCTCGCTCGCCGGCGACGGTGGAGAACCGGGCCACGAGGTCGGTCCGGGCGCCCGGCTGGAAGAGGGCGGCCTTCGTGTAGGCACTGACGTCGTTGGTGACTTCGAAGTGCCCGAAGGCGCCGCTGCCCTTGGCGTGCGGCTGCCGCTCGGGGATCCGCTCCCGGTTGAACTGTGCCATCTGTTCGATCAGATAGGAGTCCTGCAAGAGGATGGGCCCACCGGCGCCGACGGTGAGCGAGTGCTCATCGCTCTCGACCGGAGCTCCGGCGTCCGTGGTGGTCGCCTTACCTGTGACGTCGCTCATGGGTTACGAGTGCCTTTCGGTGGGTGATGTTCTCTGCGCCGCAAAGGGGTGGAGGGGGTCCGTCTCTTGCTCGGCGTATTCGGCGATGTATCAGCGTCGAGTCCATCTTGCGGCTTTTGTGGCCATGTGGCCATTTGTTCACGTACTTCCGGCCGCCTGATCCTGCCGTCTGCCGTTGTGTGTGGATCTTTCGCCCGGGAGAGTCCGGGTGCCCGACTTGGCGCCGCTGATACGTGGTGAGTGCTTCCGTTTCCTCTCGGTGGCCGCTGATCAGTGGCCACCGGGGCTCGTGAGGTTCTCGCGGATCTTGGCGATGGCGAACCCCCAGCCCTGCTGGACGGTCGGTTTGCCGGGTACCGCGATCTCCTCGGGGTTGGTGAGTACGTCCAGGAGGACAGGGCCCGGCGTGGCGAAGGCCCGGCCGACTCCCTCGGCGAGATCCTCGGCCCGGTTCACCCTGATGCCGGTGATGCCGATGGCCTCGGCGACCGCGGCGAAATCCGGGTTGTCGAGTTCGGTGCCGAACTCCGGCAGCCCCGCCTGCTCCTGCTCCAGCTTCACCATCCCGAGCCGCTGGTTGTCGAAGACGACGAGCTTCACCGGCAGCCGTCGGCTGCGGATGGTCATGAGGTCGCCCAGGAGCATCCCGAGACCGCCGTCGCCGCAGAAGGCGACGACCTGCCGGTCGGGATCCAGCAGCTGCGCGCCGATGGCCTGCGGCATCGCGTTGGCCATCGACCCGAGGTTGTACGAGCCGAGCAGGCGCCGGGAACCGCGCATCTCGACGAACCGCGAGAGCCACACGGTGGCCATCCCGGTGTCCGAGGTGAAGACGGCGTCATCGGCCGCCAGGGTGTCCACGGCGGCGGCCAGCGCTTCCGGGCGTACGAGGTGATCCCGGTTGTCGAAGGCGGAGCGCACCTTGCCGATGAGGCCGCGGTCGTGCCCGGGCGCGGCGAGCCGCTGCTGTCCCTCCTGCCATGTGATGAACTTCTTCCGCGCTCCGTCCAGATGGTCGCGCTCCGTGCGCCGCTCAAGACGATCGAGGAGCCCGCGCACTGTGGGACCGACGTCCGCGGCCAGGGCGACGTCGACCGGGACACGTCGGCCGATGTGCTCGGCGACCCGGTCGACCTGCACGACCTTCTTGCCCTGGGGATACCACTCGCGGTACGGAAAGTCGGTGCCGAGCAGCAGCAGGGTGTCGGCGTGGTCCATCGCGTGCGAGGCGGCCGGGTTGCCGATGAGCCCCGTCTGGCCGACCTGGTAGGGGTTGTCGCCCTCGAAGCCGTCCTTCGCCTTGAGCGTGAGCACCATGGGCGCCGCGAGGCGCTCCGCGAGGGCCAGGACGTCCTCGCGCGACCCGCGCGCCCCGCGGCCCACGAGCATGGTGACCTTGCCGCCGTCGGAGAGGGCCGCGGCGGCGTCGTCGAGCACCGGGTCGTCGGGCCGGTTGGCGGACTCGGCGACGGAGAGCCGGACCGGCCGGTCCTTCGGCAGTTCCTGGTCGCCGATGTCGCCGGGGATCGTCAGCACGGCCACGCCGCGGCGCCCGATCGCGTTGCGCACGGCGATCTCAAGGAGCCCGGGCATCTGCTCCGGGGAGGTGACGGTGGCGCGGAAGACCGCGACATCACGGAAGAGGAGGTCGTTGTCGACCTCCTGGAAGTAGTCGGTGCCCACCTCGGCGAGCGGCACCTGGCCGGCGATGGCGAGCACCGGCGTTCCGCTCTTGGCGGCGTCGTACAACCCGTTGAGCAGGTGCACGGAGCCCGGTCCGACCGTACCCATGCAGACGCCGAGGGTGTCCGTGAGCTGGGACTGGGCGCCGGCGGCGAAAGCCGCTGCCTCCTCGTGGCGGCAACTCACCCATTCGACGGAACCGCTGTCGCGGATGGCGTCGGTGAGGGGGTTCAGAGCATCCCCCACGACGCCGAAGGCATGGCGCACTCCGAGTTCTTCCAGGGCGTCGATCACGACGCGGGCAACAGTGCGGGCCATCAGGTGTTCCTCTCAACGGATCGGGGCGTGCGCTGTCCCATCGCGAAGGTGTCCGGATCCGCCGCCTGCCAGTCGGCGGCCCAGCTCCGGGGCGGTGCGGCGAGCAGTTCGCCGGGGGACAGCCACTCGTACAGTTCGGCGTAGGACCGGAACCGGCCGTGGTCCTCGCGGCGCCGCAGGAGATGCGGTCCGAGTTCCGCGGCGTCGCGGACGCCCATCGCGGCCATGATCTGCAACGCGCTGTGGACGGTGCTCTGCTGAAAGCGCGTGACGCGCTCGGCTTTGTCCACGACGTCCAGGGCGCGGGCGCGGTGCGGGTCCTGGGTGGTGACGCCGGTCGGGCAGTGGTTGGTGTGGCAGCGCTGGGCCTGGATACAGCCGACGGCGAACATCATCGCGCGGGCCGCGTTCGTGTAGTCGGCGCCCATGATGAGGCGCTTGACGATGTCGGAGCCCGTCGCCACCTTGCCGCTGGCTCCGATGCGGATACGTTCCCGCAGCCCCGTGCCCGTCAGGGCCGTGTGCACGGTGATGAGGCCCTCGGTGAGCGGCGTGCCGATGTGGTCGGCGAATTCCAGTGGTGCGGCGCCCGTGCCACCCTCCGCACCGTCCACCACGATGAAGTCGGGGGTGATCCCTTCCGCCACCATGGCCTTGCACACGGCGAGGAACTGGGTCCGTGACCCGGGGCACAGCTTGAAGCCCACCGGTTTGCCGTTCGCCAGTTCCCGCAGCCGGGCGAGGAAGCGGACGAGTTCGCGAGGCGTGGAGAAGGCGCGGTGGTACGGCGGTGAGACAACCGTCTCGCCCTCGGGTACACCCCGCACCGAAGCGATCTCGGCGTTGACCTTGCTGCCGGGGAGAACGCCTCCCATCCCCGGTTTCGCCCCCTGCGACAGCTTGAGCGACACGCAGCGCACGGCAGGATGTGCGGCCTTCTCGGCGAACTGCCGTGCGTCGAAGTCTCCGTCACGGGTACGGCAGCCGAAGTAGCCGGTGCCGATCTCCCAGACGAGGTCGCCGCCGGGCCGCAGATGGTAGTCGGACAGGCCGCCCTCGCCGGTGTCGTGCGCGAACCCGCCGCGTTCCGCGCCCGTGTTCAGCGCCACGATGGCGTTGGAGGAGAGGGCCCCGAAGCTCATCGCCGAGACGTTGAGGAGAGCCATGTCGTACGGCTGGGTGCAGTCGGGGCCGCCGACCCGGACGCGGGGCGGCTCGTCAGGCACTTTCGCCGGGGCCATGGACGGTACGAGAAACTCGTAGCCGCGTTCGTCCATGTCACGCTCACTGCCGAAGGGTTCCTCGGCGTCGACGCCCTTGGCCCGTTCGTAGACGATGCTGCGCGTGTCGCGGTCGTAGGGCCTGCCGTCGTAGTTGCGCTCCACGAAGTACTGCTGGAGCTCCGGGCGCAGCGTTTCCATGAGGAACCGCAGATGACCGAGCACGGGATAGTTCCGCAGTACGGAGTGCCGCCGCTGGGCCAGGTCGTACACCCCCGTCAGGGCGGCGGCCACGAGCAAGGCCCCGGCGAACCACCACCAGGGGGATACGAGGAGGGCAAGCAGTACACCGCCCACTGCACAGGCCGTCAGCAGGCCCACCATTGCGAAACGCGTCATGGGCCCCATCTGACCGGAATTCAGTCGGGCATACATGCGCACGGCTGACGCGTCGGCGGTCTACTCCAGGAATGCCGCGGTGGTCGCCACGAACCGGTCGGCGTCATCCAGCCAGGGATAGTGACCCGCCGCCGGTTGCACCACGAGAGTCGCATCGCAGAACAGCGCCGCGAATTCGGCCGTCTGCTGAGGAGGGCTGTTCACGTCGAACTCCCCGGTGAGCAGCAGGACGGGTGTCTCACAGTCCGCGAGGTCCGAACGAGTGGCCTCCGCGTCGAAGGCGCCCTCTGCCGCGAAGCCGGTGACCGCTGCCTCGTTGCTCGGCCGACTCGCCGCGTGATGCTGCCGGGCGGCGGTGTCCCACCGGCCGTAGAAGAAGGGGCTGATGGCCTCCCAGTCCGTGCCGGAGCCGTCGATTATCGCCTCCAGGGCGGCGAACGCCGGCGGGAACCACGGCTCGTTCCTGCGCGACAGCGCGAGCTCACGTCGCGTCTCACCGCTGACCGCCATGCCGACGGCCCGGGTCCCTGGGCCGATCAGGGCGAGCTTGCCGATGTTGCGTGGGTAGCGGGCCGCGTACTGCGTGGCGATGTTCGCACCACCGGAGTGACCGAGCAGGTCCATCCGGGGGAGTCCGAGGTGCTCGCGCAGGGCCTCGACGTCCTCGACGAGGCGGTCGCACCGGTAGGAGGAGGGGTCCTCGGGGATCGCGGACCGGCCGGTTCCGCGCGTGTCCAGGACGATCAGCCGCCGGTGCGCGGAGAGGCCGCCGAGGTCGCCGAGATAGCGGGAGTCCGCGGGGCCGCCGGGGACGCACACGACCGGGTCGCCTTCTCCGTACGGGTGGTAGGCGAGTTGGGTTCCGTCAGGTGCGGAGTAGGTGGGCATGACGCGGATCCTGACAGTCATAACCTAGTTATACAACCCGGTTATGGGGAGCGGGGTGCTGGACTGTATAACCGAGCCATGGCAGGTAAAGAGGACACTCACCGCAACTCCGGGGCGCTGACCGAGGAGCAGGCCGGGCGGATGCTTGCCGGCATGAACGAAGTCATCCGCGCCGGCGAGGAGATGCGGAAGCTGCGCGCGGAGATGATCAAGCTCTTCGCCGACTTCGGCTGGACGCAGGACAAGATCGCCGAGCTCGCGGACATGAGCCAGCCCGCCGTGTCCAAGCAGATGGCGAAGCACGTGCGGATGGCGAAGCAGCTGCAGCCGGGTGACCGGCCGCCCCCGATGAGGCTCCACCTCGATCAGCGGGACCTCCCATGGCTCGAAGGGCGTCTGTGGGGCCTTGCCGAGGAGGTATCCGAGGCCCTGGACGACAGTGCCCACTGCACCCGCTGCGTCAATGCCCTCGCGCGCGGCAAGAAGCGCTTCACCTCCCGGAACGTCGACGAGCTACGGCGTCTGCTCGAAGAGGACCTGAGGCGGCATCAGGCACAACTCCCGGGCGGCCACCGGGATGCGTACGACGAGATCAGCCGCGCTCTCGACATCTCCGCGAACGTCACCGCCACCGGCTCGGCCTCCGTGCGACGCGCCCTCGCCCATGAGATCCAGCGCGATCACCTCGGAAATCGACCCCGGGCATGAGGGGAAGGGAGGGAGGCGAGGACGCGGGTGAGCTGATCCGCCAGGCCCGACCAGGTCATCGTGGGCCGCGCGGGCGGACTCGACGTCTTCGCCTGCCCCGCCGGATCCGGCCGCCCGAACCGCTGGAGAGAGCGTCCGGTAGCCACTCCGGCTACTCAGGGCCTCGGTTGCCTGGCGGCATGCCCGGCGCCGGTGACAGACTGCGGCGATGATCGATGACCTTCCTGGTGGACTGACGGCGCGGCAGCTTGCCGAGGACGACCATCCGCGGGTGCTAGAGGTGCTGGACGCGTGGTGGGGTGGTCTGAAGGGGCAGGCGGGGGCGTTGGAACGTGCGCTGCTCCTGCCGCGGCTCTACTTCCAGCACTTCACCACCACCAGCTTTCTGATCGAACGCGACGGGGAACAGGTCGCGGCCTTCCTGGTCGGCTTCCTCTCGCAGACCGAACCCGACGCCGCCTACGTGCACTTCGTCGGTGTCGACCCGCAACTGCACGGGCAGGGCATCGGGCGCGCCCTGTACCGGGCCTTCTTCGCGCTGGCCCGATCGCACGGCCGCCGGTACGTGCACTGCGTCACCAGCCCGCAGAACACCGCGTCGCGGTCCTTCCACACCCGGCTCGGCTTCACGATCTCGTCCGTGAAGCCCAACTACGACGGTCCCGGACTGGACCGGGTGGCCTTCACCATCGACCTTGCCGCGCAGCCGGTCCATCCCACGTGATGCCCGGGAGCGCGAGCGCGAACGGCTAGTCGTACCCATCGTCTTCGCCGTCCGCGAGAGACCGGCCGAGGTAGTCCTTCAGGTCCCGCGCGACCCAGCGGCGGCTGTCGTCCTCGTGCTGCCATACGAAGATGTCGCCTCTCGGAGGCCTCCGGACGAAAGCGAACTGGTCGCCGCCTCCGTCGTCACCGAAGAAGAGCAGCGCGTCGAAAGGCATGTACAGGTCGGCGAAGGAACTGTCCGACCGGAAGAGGAGGTTGTCCTCGACGATCCGCTCCAGGGGCCAGACCGTATCCACGCCGTAGCGCCCCACCATGCCGTCGGTCTCGTAGAGCAGGCTCACGAGTTCTGACGGCAGTGGACACCCCAGTCGTCGCTCCGCAGCGGCCACGTCCGCCGCGTAGACCGGTGTGCTGAACTCGGCCTCCGGATACGCCAGGCCCGCGACCGCTCTCCACATGTGAGCAGCCTAGACAGGCCCGACGGCGCGATCTGAGGGGGCAGGGGGTGTTGGCGGCGGCGTGTCGGGTGGTGGTTAATGGTGTGCGTGGGGGATGTCTGTCTGTTTCCGTGTGTGCCGGTGCGTAGGGCGGGGAGTTGCCTGTGAGTGCTGAGTCGTCGGGGTCCGGTCAGCGGTTCGTCGGTCGTTGTGTGGTGGTGAGCGGGGGAGCCAACGGGATCGGCGCGGCGACGGCCCGGCGGCTTGCCGCGGAGGGGGCCGGGGTGGTGGTCGCCGATGTGGATGCCGAGGAGGGCGAGCGCACCGCACACTCCATCCGTCGGGACGGCGGGCGTGCGGTGTTCGCGGCGTGTGATGTGGCGGAAGAAGAGTCGTGGGCGCGGGCGGTGGCGGTCGCCCGCGCCCACTTCGGTCCGGTGACCGGGCTGCTCAGCAATGCCTACACGGTGCGTGGCGGCGCGGCCGACGTGATCGAACCGGCCGACTGGAACCGGCAGTTGTCGGTCATGCTGACCGGCGCGTTTCTCGGCGTACGAGCCTGCCTTGACGACCTGCGCGCCACACGAGGCGCGGTGGTCCTTGTCTCGTCGGTGCACGCCGTCATGGGGCTGCCCGGACGTCCCGCCTACGCGGCGGCGAAGGCGGGCCTGACCGGGCTGGCGCGCCAGCTCGCGGTGGAGTACGCACCCGGCGTACGGGTCAACGCGCTCCTGCCGGGACCCATCCTGACCCGGGCCTGGGACACCGTCGACGCGGACGATCGGGCCCGGAGCGTCGAGCAGACGCCCGCGGGTCGGCTCGGGCGCCCGGACGAGGTCGCGGCGAGTGCGGCTTTCCTGTTGAGCGATGAGGCGTCCTTCGTCACCGGGGCCAGTCTCGTCGTGGACGGCGGCTGGAGCGTGTACAAGACATCAGCCTGAGCCGACACCGACACCGATCCCGACCCCGACGCCGACGCCGACCCCGATCCCGACGTATCGAATCCCGCGTCTGCCGCGCCGCTCAAGGAGGTTCACCCGATGAAGATCACCCGTGTCGAGACATTCTCCGTACCGCCCCGCTGGCTGCTGTGCCGCGTGGAGACCGACGAGGGAGTGGTCGGCTGGGGCGAGCCGGTGGTCGAGGGGCGCGCGGCCACGGTCCGTGCTGCCGTCGGTGAGCTGGCCGAACTCCTCATCGGCAGGGACCCGTCGGGCATCGAGGACCACTGGCAGGTGATGACGAAGGGGTCCTTCTACCGGGGCGGCCCGGTCCTCTCCAGCGCGGTGGCCGGGCTCGACCAGGCGCTGTGGGACATCGCAGGCAAGCGGCTCGGCGTGCCGGTGCACGTGCTGCTCGGCGGGCCGGTCCGGGAGCGGGTACGCGCCTACAGCTGGGTGGGCGGTGATACCCCTGCCCACATCACCGACCACGTGACGGCCCAGGTCGAGGCGGGCTTCACCGCGGTCAAGATGAACGCGAGCGGCCGTATGAACCGGCTGGCCACCGTCGCCGACATCGACGAGATCGTCACCCGCGCCACCGCGGCGCGCGAAGTCCTCGGCCCCGAAAGGGACTTCGCGCTGGACTTCCACGGCCGCTTCCACGCCGCCAACGCCCGTCGGCTGCTACCTCACCTGGCCCCGCTCGCGCCCATGTTCGTAGAGGAACCGCTCCTGCCGGAGTACGGGCACCTGCTGCCCGAACTGGTCGCCTCCTCGCCCCTGCCGATCGCCACCGGCGAGCGCCTGTTCTCGCGGCAGGACGTACTGCCCGCCCTGCAGGCGGGCGTCGCGGTCCTGCAGCCCGATCTGTCCCACGCGGGCGGCATCTCCGAGGTCCGCCGCATCGCCTCGCTGGCCGAGACCTTCGACACCCTCATCGCGCCGCACTGCCCGCTGGGCCCCGTCTCGCTGGCGGCCAGCCTGCAGATCGCGGTCAGCGTGCCCAACTTCCTCATCCAGGAACAGTCGATCGGCATCCACTACAACACCGGCGCCGACGTCCTGTCCTACCTCGCCGATACCGAGGTGTTCCGCTTCCACCAGGGCCATCTGCTGCGCCCGAGCGGACCGGGCCTCGGCATCGACATCGACGAGAAGGCGGTACGAGCGGCCGACGACAGTCAGGCGGACTGGCACAACCCGGTGTGGCGGCACGAGGACGGTTCGTTCGCCGAATGGTGAGCGCTTTGGGGGCCTTCTGAGGCTCCCCGCAAGCTCCCCGCAAGCTCCCCGCGGGTCCCCGGGGACTCCCGGAAGGCTCCCCGAGCAGCCGCCGACCTTTCACAGGGGCAGGGCACGCTCGTTCACCACGTGCTTCATGACGAGCGTTGAGCTCAGCCGCTGCACGCCGGGCAGGGTGGCGAGCTTGTCGTCGTAGAGGCGCTGGAAGGCGGGCAGGTCCTTGCTGACGATGCGTACGAGATAGTCGGGATCCCCGAAGAGGCGCTCGGCCTGAAGGATCTCGGGGATCTCGGTGAGGGCGTGCTCGAAGGCGGCGACGGTGTCGCGGTCCTCCTGGCGCATGGTGACGAAGACCAGCGCCTCGAAGCTCAGCCCCACGGCGCCCGCGTCCAGGATCGCGCGGTAGCCGCGGATGGCCCCGCCGCGTTCGAGTTCGCGCAGCCGGCGATGGCAGGGCGAGAGGCTGAGCCGCACGCGGGCCGCCAGTTCCGTGACCGTCAGACGGCCGTCTTCCTGGAGCTCGGCAAGAATCTTCCGGTCCACATCATCCATGAGGAAGATCCTGCCACTGTGACTGCTCCAGCTGGCAATACTTGGAAACACCTTTGGGCATATCGCAACTAATCTCCTTCTCGGAACCTGTTTGAGAGGGAGAAAGTACGTCGTGGCTGTCAGCTCCATAACCGCCTTCTGGGCGGTCTCAGTCCTGCTCATCCTCGTGCCGGGGGCGGACTGGGCCTACGCGATCAACGCCGGGCTCCGTGACCGGTCCGTGGTGCCGGCCGTCAGCGGCCTTCTGCTCGGCTATCTGGCGCTGACCGCCGTGGTCGCCGCCGGGGTGGCGGCGGTCGTGGCGCGGACACCGTCCGTCCTCACCGCCCTGACCGTTCTCGGCGCCCTCTACCTGGTGTGGCTCGGCGCCACGACGTTGGCCCGGCCCGCGGTCGCCGGAACCGCGTCGCCGGACGCGGAGAGCGGGGCGGTGGGGGCCCGAGTTCTCAAGGGGGTGGGGATCAGCGGCCTCAACCCCAAGGCGCTCCTGCTCTTCCTTGCCCTGCTTCCGCAGTTCACCGCCCCGCACGGCAGCTGGCCCCTTGCGGCGCAGATCGGCACGCTCGGCCTGGTGCACACGCTCAGCTGCGCGGCGATCTACCTGTGCGTGGGCGTGCTGGCCCGCACCGTCCTGCGGGCGCGCCCCGCCGCCGCGCGCGCCGTCACCCGTATCTCGGGCGCCGCCATGATCGTGATCGGCGTACTGCTGCTCGCGGAACGCCTCGCGGCCTGAGGCGAGTGCATGACCAGGCGCGTACATGGCCTGAGACGAGCAGGTCACACGGCGTCCTGCTCACCCCGCCACTCGTGCGCGAGCAGGGACCAGACCTCCATGTCGTGGCGGACCCCTTTGTAAAGGGACTGCTCGCGCAGGGTGGCGTCCAGGTGCATTCCCATGCGCTGGGCGACGGCGCGGCTGCGGATGTTCCCGGCACTGTTCCACCACTCGATCCGATGCATGCCGCGCTCGCCGAAGGCGTACGCGATCAAGTGCCGGACCGATGCGCTGATCAGGCCGTGGCCCTCACCCGCGGGCTCGGCCCAGACACCGATCTCGCAGTTGCCGGTCTTGGCGTCGAACTGTACGAACATCACGCCGCCGATCAGCGTGCCGTCCCGCCAGATCCCGTAGATCCGTCCGGAGTCGGCGGCCTGCTTGTCCGCGTAGCTCTGGAGGGTGGCGCGGGCGGACTCCGGATCGGTGGAGCGGGAGGCCCACGGGATCCAGGGATCGGTCTTGGAACGGGCCCGGTCGATGTGGGCCAGGAACTCGGCGTCCTGCCAGGGCTCCAGCGTGCGGAGCTCGGCGTCGTCGGTCAGCGGTATGGCATACATGGCTGGTCCTATGCGGTTGTCCGGCTGGGCATGTGCGGTGTTCCGGCCCACGCCTCCAGGTGCGTAGCGCTCAGGTACACGCCACTCAGGTACGTAACGAACGTTGGGTATGTACTCTAACGGCTATGACGCCGCCAGCCCGTACCGACCACGACGCCCGCCGGACCGAGGTCTCCCAGGCGGTCTGGCGAGTGCTTGCCGCCCGTGGTTTCGGCGGGCTCACCCTGCGCGCGGTCGCCGCGGAGATGGACGCCACCACCGGTCTCCTCACGCATTACTTCCCCAGTAAGCGGGCTCTTCTGAGGCACGCTCTGGAGGTACTCGACCGACGCTCGGCCGACCGCCCGCGCCCGGCGGCTGAGCGGGCCGGGGACGCGTCGGGGACGGTGATGCTGCGGGCGACGCTGCTCGACATCCTCCCCCTGGACGACGAGAGCGCGGCGAGCAACCGGATCTGGGTGGCCTCCTGGGACGTGGCGCTCGCCGACCCGGATCTGGCCCAGGAGCACGCCGAGCGCTACCGCCGTGCGCGCGAGCGGATGGCCGGGCACATCGCGGACGCCAAGGAACTGGGCGAACTGCCGCTCGGCCCGCGGACCGAGGACACCGCGGCGGCCGCCCAGAGCTTCGTGCTGGGTCTTGTCGTCCAGGCGCTGTTCGCGCCCGGGGAGTTTCCTGCCGAGCGGCAGATCGCGCTGGTCGACGAGTACTTGGCGCGGCTGGGCACGGGGGGTGCCCAGGGGGAGCGAGCCGTGGGCGAAGCCGACCCGGTGGGTGGCCCCAGCACGGTCGGCTAGCGTGTCCGGATGGTCAATCGAGCCGATGGAGTGGGACGGCCTCAATGACCGCGAGCGGTACGACGACTGGACCTGGAGCAGCGGGGCCGGTCGGGGTCCCTGACCGGGCACGCCGACTGGAACGGTCTGTTCGAGGAGTTCGGGAAGCATCCGGCGCAGGCGAATCTCGCACCACCCGGGCGTCGCAGCGGCTGCGCCCCGCCGTATCTGACCCCCGAGGGCTGGTCCAAGCTCGAACGCACTCGCATGCCGCCCCCGCCCGCTTGACCGACGGCAACCGGCCGTCCGCCGCTACAACCAGTCGTGCTCACGCGCATAGCGCGCCGCGTCGTCGGGCTCTACGCCAGTACGGTGACCACGCCGGCCTCGCGCCGTCAGGCGCTCTTCCTCAAGCGGCTGCGCTCCACCCCGGCGAGCGACGCCGGCATCCTCTCCGGCCTCGTACTCCCGGTCACCGTCCTCGCGCTGGTCCAGGTGGCCGTGATCCTCGCCGTGCTTGCCGCGGTCGCGGGTGCGCCGGACAACGTGCTCCTTCTGACGGCGGCGGTCCTCTCCACGGTGATCATGATGCTCGGCCCCGGCCTTGCCACGGCGGGACCGACCAACTCTCCCGGGCACGCTCAGGTGACCACGCTGCCGTCAGTGTCATGCGGCAGACGATCGAACTGTTCGTGAAACGTGTGCCGCGACGCCTGTGAGGTCCGGCTCGATCTCCGGGCGCAGGACGAGTGCGTCGTCGTAGTCGCCGGTGTGCTCGTGGCGGTAGGGGAGTGGCGCGGTGTCCGGCAGCGCGCGGAGCCTCTCGCGCAGTTCGGCTGCGCGGGAGCGGTAGCCGTCGGCGTCGAGGCGGTCGGCGCCGTAGACGACGTACGGCGGGAGTGTGTCCATCCCCGTGTACCAGAAGGTGCCGTGCAGGAGCGGGAACAGCACTTCGTCCAGCTGTCCGTGGATCCCGCGTGCCCCGAAGCCCGACTCCCGCGCGCCGACGGTGGTGATGACCATGGCGCGTTTGCCCGCGAGGCCGCCGTCCCCGTAGCGCAGGGTTCGCCCCTGGTGGTCCTGGAGCCCGAAGGCGAAGCCCTGCACGAGCACCCGGTCGAACCATCCCTTGAGGATGGCGGGCGGCCCGAACCACCACAGCGGGAACTGGAACACCAGTGCATCGGCCCAGGCGATCTTCTCCTGCTCGACGGTGATGTCGTCCGTCAACTCGGCCGCGCTGTAAGCGTGTTCCTGTTCGGCGCCGACCAGGAGCCGGTCGGCCGTTTCGCGGCGGAAGTCGCCGGAGTCGACCACGGGCTTCCAGTCCATGGCGTAGAGATCGGACTCGCGGACCTCGTGCCCGAGGTCACGCAGTTCCTGTATCCCCTCGTCCCGCAGGGAGCCGTTGAGGGACTGCGGTTCGGGGTGTGCGAATACCCAAAGAATCTTCATGGCATCGATCCTCCGCCGCGGTCCGGCAGGGGACGAGTAGCCAGATGGCCAGGTAGTGCAAGGATCTGGCCAGCGTCAGCGTTGCGGGATGTCCTTGACGAACACGATGCCGTCGATGTCCGTCAAGTGCGCCGGGTCGAGCGGGGCGTAGCCGAACCAGGGGGATACGCGGGGCGCGGGCGGTATGCCGGGCAGGGCGGTGGCCAGCCTCGGGGCGTCGATGACATGGCGGTCCTCCGGGAGTGCGTACAGGAGTCCTTCGAGGGTGTCCGGCGGCGGCGTGTCCACCCCCTGGTGCCGGATCGTGCCGAGTGCCGTGGCCACGAAGGCGTACTCCTCGCCGAGCCGCGCGCTCACCAGCGCACCGGCGCTCCACCACTCCAGCGGCGTCCCGCCCATCCGCATCGAGCTCTTGGGCCGCTGGAGATGGGCGTTCTGGGCATGGACGAGTGCCGGGCCCCGTTCGGCGATGGCCAGGAGGTTGTGAGCCATCATCTGGTCCCGGGTGCCCGCGAGGCGGGTCATGCGGGCCGTCGAGGTGTCGGCCATCCAGTGGTGATAGCGCAGCAGGCCGGTGGCGGTACGCCCGTACAGGCGTGCCCGGTCCCAGCCGTCCCGCGAGGTCGTCGCCAGCAGGTGTGGCGTCTGCCGGTCGAGCAGCGCCACCAGATCGTCGGCGAGCAGCCGCAGTTGGCCGGCCTCGGGCGACTGCCCCGTGGACAGGGTCGGGTCCCACATCACGGCGGGATCGGTCCACCGGTCGTCGGCGCCGATCAGGCGGTCGAGGGTGTCCGCGGTGCAGGGGAGCAGATCGGCGTCGACGCGGGCCGCGAGGTAGCCGTGGAGTGCGGTGAGGGCCTGGCGGGGGCTCTCGGCGTGGGTCATCTCCAGCGGGCCGTCGAAACCGGCGAAGCGGAGCCGTTCGGACGCGGGCCTGCCCTGGTCGTCGGCGCGGACGTTGTGGGCGCGCATCCAGCGCACGAGCTCGCGGTTGGCCACGGAGGTGCCCCAGCCGTGGCTGATGCCCTGCTCCATGACCTCGTCGAGAGTGCCCGTACCCGAGGTGACGTACTCGTCGACAACCAAGCCCATCATGCAGTCGCTCTCGATCGCGATCGTCCGGTAGCCCTCCTGCTCGACGAGCTGCCGGAAGAGTTCGTTGCGCAGGTCGAGCAGAGCGTCTTCGCCGTGGGTGGGCTCGCCCAGGGCGAGCAGCCGGGGTCGCCGGTCCTGGAGCAGCCCCATGACCGTGGCGGCCTCGACGGCGTGGGCGGTGTCTTTGACGTCAGTAGCCATGCCTTAAACAGTATCGTTGAACCTCCTGTTGAAACTTTCCCTCGATACAGTGGGCTCTATGGGGAAAAACCTTCAAAGTGGTGACCGGCTGCGGCCGGTCGATCTCGCGCGTGGGCACGGTCTGTCCACGCAGGCGGTCAGGAACTACGAGGAGGCGGGCATCCTTCCGGTCGCCGCCCGAACACCCCACGGCTACCGCACCTATACCTCGCTGCACGCGGCGGCCCTGCGCACGTTTCTGGCGCTGATGCCCGGCCACGGCCACCAGACGGCGACATCGATCATGCGGGCCGTGAACGAGGGCGCGGTCGACGGGGCGTTCCGGCTCATCGACGAGAGCCACGCCCAGCTCCTCGACGACCGGCGGACCCTCCAGGCAGTGGAGAGCGCGCTCCGCGACCTGGAGCCCACCACGTGGTCGGAGTCCGGCGTCGGATCCGAACCCGGTGGCACGTTCATCGGGCCGCTGGCGGAGCAGCTCGGAATCCGGCCCGCGACGCTGCGCAAATGGGAGCGCGCGGGTCTGATGAGCCCGCGCCGAGACCCGCGGACCGGGTACCGCGTCTACGGCGAGGCCGACGTACGGGACGCCCGGCTCGCCCATCAGCTCAGGCGGGGCGGCTACCTCCTCGAACGGATTGCCCCGCTGATCGCCCAGGTGCGAGCGGCCGGCGGCCTTGAGCCGCTGGAGGCCGCACTGCGCGACTGGCACGGCCGCCTTTCCGCCCGCGGGCGGGCGATGCTGAACGGCGCCGCGGAGCTGGAGGCGTACCTCCGCAAGCGCGGATGAGACTTCGGTCGCCGGGCTGACCCGTTACGCCTATCGAGTGGCGTCTCACCCTCAAGGTGAGCGTCAGGGTGAGGGTTGGTGGGAGCGGATCGGATCGCGGGCGGCAGGAGCGGGCGCCCGTCTACCAGGTGACCGGCAACTGGTGGACCCCGTAGATGACGGCGTCGTACTTGAAGGGGATCTCCCCCAGGTCCGTGGCCACCCGCAGGGTGGGGATGTGTCGGAACAGGGTCGGGTAGATGACCTGGAGTTCCATCCGGGCCAGGGGCTGGCCGACGCAATGGTG
The DNA here is from genome assembly GCF_042881845.1 of Streptomyces sp. NPDC058257. Taxonomy (NCBI): domain Bacteria; kingdom Bacillati; phylum Actinomycetota; class Actinomycetes; order Kitasatosporales; family Streptomycetaceae; genus Streptomyces; species Streptomyces sp. NPDC058257. Next base: position 99,726 of record NZ_JBHVXJ010000027.1, on the reverse strand, counting down.
CGTGCCCGTGCCGAAGGCCTGGTGCAGGCGGGCGTCACGGGTGATGTCGAGGCTGTCCGGGTCGGGGAAGACGGAGGGGTCCCGGTTGGCCAGCTCGCCGAGCAGGATCACGCCCTCGCCGGCGCGCATGGTCCGGCCCGCGATCTCGATGTCCTCCAGCGCGGTCGGCCTGGCGGTGCAGGCGGGCCTGCTTGGGCATGTTCCAGCCGAGTACGGCGGTGGGCCGTCCCGCCCGCGAGTAGCGGACGGCGAACCGGCGGTCCTGCTCGCTGCCTTCCACGGCGTAGACATGCGTCGATTCCCTGGCCGCCAGGTGCGGAGTGCGTGTGCCAGGGCGAGGGACGGCGTCACCATCTCCGCGGTTCAGCCGGTCGCGCGCGTGCTCTCCCGCACCGTCAGCTCGTACCCCGCGGTCAGCCGTGTGGGCGGTGCCATCGCGCCGGCGTCGATCCTGCGCAGCAGCGCGTCGACGGCCAGTTCCGCGATGCCCCGCTTGTCCGGGGCGACCGTGGTCAGGCTCGGCACGCTGTAGCGGGACTCCTCGACGTCGTCGAAGCCGACGACCGCCAAGTCGTGCGGGATGCGCAGGCCGTGCTCGTGCGCCACGCGCAGCGCGCCGGAGGCCAGCAGGTCGTTGAAGCAGAACACGGCGTCCGGCGGGTCGTCCAGCGTCAGGAGCGCGCGCATCGCGGTGGCTCCCTCGGCGCGGGTGAACGCCCGGGTGTCCGGAGCGAGTTGAGGATCGTGGGGGACACCCGCCGCGTGCAGCGCGGTCAGATAGCCGTGCATGCGCTGGACCGTCGTGGCGTGGGCGGGTGCCGAGGGCTGGCCGATGACGGCGACGCGGCGCCTGCCGAGGGACAGGAGGTGGTCGGTGGCCTCGCGTGCGGCCGCTGAGTTGTCGATCATGACGTGGTCGGCCGGGATCTCGTACGACTGCTCGCCCAGGAGCACCAGCGGTACGCGGCGTTCGCGGGCGGCGAGGACCTGCTCGTCGAGCCGGAGCGGGCTGAGCAGGACGCCGTCGATGAGCGGATCGCTGAGTCCGCAGGCGATGCGGAGTTCCTCGTCCGCGCTGCCACCGGTGCCCTCGATGAGCACGGTGCAGCCGCGCTTCTTCGCGGCCGCGATGACCTCGGCGGCCAGTTCGGCGAAGTACGGCGCCACGAGTTCGGGGACGGCGAGCGCGATGATGCCGCTGCGCCCGGTGCGCAAGTGGCGTGCCGAGGCATTGGGTTGGTAGTCGAGGTCGGCGATGGCGCGCAGGACGCGTTCGCGTGTCCGGTCGGCGACTCCGGCCTCGCCGCGGACGACGTTCGACACCGTCTTGATCGATACCCCGGCGCGCTCCGCGACGTCCTTCAGGCGGGTGCCTGCCACGGTTTTCTCCCTCCCCCGACAGCAGCAGCGTACGTCATGATTCAACGTTGTAATCGGCAGGGTCGATGTGGATCGGTCGAGTACGTGAACAGGTAATGCGTCCCTAGGTGTTGACGCCGTATTGCCAGCTGAGTACAACGTTGTAAACAAAGCGAGCGGCCAGCGGTGTCGTTGTCATCGCGGCGGCATTCCAACGTTGCATTTCGTATCAGCCTTGTCCGTCTTGTCTGTGCCGTTCCCCTTGTTCCCCTTGTTCGCCGTGGAAGGACGCATGCCCATGCGGGACCGCATACCGACCCCGTCGCCGCCCGCCCCGTCCCGCCGCCGTGTGCTGCGCACGGGGCTCGCGATCGGTGCGACCGGCGCCGCCGCGCTCACTGCCACGGGCTGCGGCAGCACCCTGGCGCAGGGGTTCACCGGCGGCGCGCCCTCACCGTCGCGGCTGAACTTCTGGAACCCGTTCACCGGCGGCGACGGCGAGCGGATGCTGGCCATGCAGGACGCCTACCGGTCGTCGCACCGCTCGACCGAGCTGAAATCCGCGACGTTCCTGTGGGGCAACCCGTACTACACGAAGCTCACCCTCTCCACCCTCGGCGACCGGCCGCCGCAGGTCGCGGTGGTCCACCTGTCGAAGCTGCCCACGCTCGCCGAGGCCGGCCTGCTCACCGAACTGCACACCGACGACCTGGCCCGGCACGGGCTTACCGAGGACAAGTTCGACGAACGGCCGTGGCGGAAGTCCCAGGTCGACGGGGTGCCGCACGCCGTGCCGCTCGACACGCATCCCTTCGTGCTCTTCTTCCGTACGGACATCGCGGAGAAGGCCGGGCTGCTCGACGGACAGGGAAAGCTGGTGGACGTGGACGGGCCCGACGCGTTCATCGACGCGCTGCGAGCGGCCAAGGAGGTGACCGGCGCCTGGGGCGGTTCCGTCGCCTCGGTGAAGGAGGCCTCGATGCAGTTCCGGCTGTTCTGGTCGTTCTACCGGCAGGTCGGCGGCGGGGACCTCGTCGCCGACCAGGGCAAGCGGGTCGTCATCGACACCGCCGCCGCGGCCGAGGCACTCGCGTACATCCGCCGCCTCAGCCAGGAGAAGGTGATCCCGGCGAACACCGACGGGAAGGGCGCCATCACGCTGCTGACCACGGGCAAGGCCGGATTCCTGATGGACGGCGTCTGGCAGGCACTCGCGGTCCAGTCGGCGAAGGTGAAGTTCGACATGCGGCCCCTGCCCCGCATCTTCAAGGACGCGCCCTACGCCTGTGCCGCCGACTCGCACGCCCTGGTACTGCCGAAGGCTCCCACCGAGAAGTCCCAACGCCTCGATCTCTCCCTGGGGTTCATCGCGTCGATGCTGCACTCCAGCAAGTTGTGGGCGGAGGGCGGCCATGTGCCGGCCTGGCTGCCGACGCAGCGTTCACGTGCGTACAAGGAGCTCGTGCCGCAGTCGCACTACGCCACCGCGGCCGACGGAGCGGTCTACGACCCGGCCGCCTGGTACGGCGGCGCGGGAAGCACCATGCAGAACGTGGTGGGTGAGGTGGTGAACACCGTGTTCACCGGTGACGCTAGCCCCACGGCGGGCGCCGCGCGCCTGCGCCGCGAGCTGCGCACCTTGGCGTCGCGCCCCGCTCCCGTGTGACCCGCTCCCCAACGGCCCGCCCGGCCCCTGGATGTTGCTCAAGACCCCCTGTTCCACCCTCCCTCGGATCCCGTACGCCTTGACCGAAAGGCCGAACCGTGGCCACGACGACCGCGAACTCCCCGATATCCAGCAGACGCGAACGCTGGGCAGGCCCGGGGATGCTGCTGCCCTTCGCCCTCTTCTACCTGGTGTTCCTGGTGGGGCCGCTGATCTACACGGTGGTCGCCGGGTTCTTCGACACCAGCCTGCTCAAAAGTGGCCTCGGTGAATTCGCGGGCCTTTCCAACTACAAGGCCGTGCTCGGCGACGCGGAGTTCTGGCGGACCCTGCGCAACACCCTGTGGTTCACGGTCCTGACGACCGTGCCGCTGGTGCTGATCAGCCTGGTCCTCGCCCTGCTCGCCGACCGGTTCGTGCGCGGCCGCTGGTTCTTCCGGTTCGCGTTCTTCGCGCCGTTCGTGCTGCCCTCCGCCGTCGTCTCGCTGCTCTTCATGTTCATCTACGCCGATCAGCTGGGCCTGGCCCAGGAGGCGGTGAAGTGGTTCGGCGTCGACACCCCGCCGTCGTGGCTCGGTGACCCGGACTGGGCGATGATCTCCATCGCGGCGGCCACGGTGTGGTGGACCGTCGGCTTCAACTTCGTGCTCTATCTGGCCGGTCTGCAGGACGTGCCGCGCGAGGTCCACGAGGCGGCCGCCATCGACGGGGCCGGGCCCTGGCAGCGCATCCGGCACGTGGTCGTGCCGATGCTGGGCCGTACGACGACCCTTGTGACGGTGTTGCAGGTCATCGCCTCGCTGAAGGTCTTCGACCAGATCTACATGATGACCAGCGGCGGCCCCGACGGCAGCACCCGTCCCTCGCTGCAGCTCATCTACGACACCGGGTTCGTCGAGGGCCGCGTGGGCTACGCGTCGACCGTGTCGCTCCTGCTGTTCGTGGTGATCCTGTTCGTCTCCCTCGTCTGGTTCGCCCTCGTACGCCGCGCCGAGAAGGAGAACTGACCATGACCGCGATCGCCACGCGACCGGAGACCGAGCGCCGCGGCACCCCCGCACCGCCCGCCCCCCGCCGCGACTCGGAGCGCCTGTTCAACCGGGTGGCCCTCGGCACGCTCATCGCCCTCGCGGTGCTGTGGCTCGTGCCGCTCGCGTGGGCCCTCGCCACGTCGGTACGGCCCGCCCAAGAGGTCGTCACCAACCCGACCGCGTGGTTCACCGCGCACCCGACCCTGGAGGCGTACGGGCAGATCTTCGACGCGGGCAAGCTGCCCTACTGGTACGCCAACAGCTTCATCACCTCGATCCTCACCACTGTCCTCACGGTGATCATGGCGTCCCTCGCCGCGTTCGCCCTGTCGCAGACCCGGTTCCGGGCGCGCCGGGCCGCGTTCGTGATGCTCCTCGCCGGGATCATGATCCCGGGGCAGGTCCTGATGATCCCGCAGTTCCTCGCGCTCCAGTCGGCGGGTCTTCTGAACACCTACTGGGGTGTCGTGCTGCCCCAAGTACCCAATGTGGTCGCCGTGTTCGTCTTCAAGCAGTTCTTCGACGGGATACCGCGGGAGCTGATCGACGCGGCGCGCGCGGACGGCGCGGGCTGGCTGCGCACCTACTGGCAGATCGTGATGCCGATCTCCCGGCCCGCCGTCTCCGCGGTCACGATCTTCGTGTTCGTGGGCGTCTGGAACAACTTCCTGTGGCCCCTGCTCGTGGTGACCGACCCGGAGATGATGACGCTGCCCGTCGGGCTCACCTCCGTCCAGGACGTGTTCGGCGTGCCCTACGCCCAGCTCATGGCCTCCGCCGTGCTCGGCGCGATCCCGCTGCTCGCCGTCTTCGCGCTGTTCCAGCGCCGCATCGTCGAGGGCATCGCCGGTACCGGTCTGAAGTAGCCCAGCTGAAGTAGCCCACCACATGCCCGATCTTCTGCCCGACCTGAAATCCGCACCATAGAGAGAGGCACCAGAACATGCCGCACACCGCACGGTTCGTCATCGACCCCGAGTTCAGCGTCGGCGACGTCGACCCGCGTCTGTACGGAACCTTCGTCGAGCACATGGGACGCTGCGTCTACACCGGCATCCACGACCCCGAGCACCCCACCGCCGACGCCGACGGATTCCGCGGAGACGTCGCGGAACTGGTACGCGAGCTGGGTACGGGCCTCGTGCGCTACCCCGGCGGCAACTTCGTCTCCGGCTACCACTGGGAAGACGGCGTCGGTCCTGTCGCCGATCGCCCGCGCAGGCTCGACCTGGCCTGGCGCTCCATCGAGACCAACCGCGTAGGAACCAACGAATTCCTCGGCTGGGCACGCCAGTTGGGCCTCGACCCGATGATGGCCGTCAACCTGGGGACGCGCGGTATCGACGCTGCCCGCGCCCTGGTCGAGTACTGCAACCACCCGGGCGGCACGGCCTGGTCGGACCTGCGCATCAAGCACGGCGTGACCGATCCGCACGGCGTGAAGCTGTGGTGCCTCGGCAACGAGATGGACGGTCCGTGGCAGACGGGCCACAAGTCGGCCACCGAGTACGGGCGGCTCGCGGCCGAGGCGGGCAAGGCGATGCGCCAGGTCGACCCCTCCATCGAGCTCGTCGCGTGCGGCAGCTCCAACTCGCGGATGCCGACGTTCGGCACTTGGGAGCGTGAGGTCCTCGAGCAGACCTACGACGAGGTCGACTACCTCTCCCTGCACGCCTATTACGAGGAGTTCGACGGCGACCGCGCCAGCTTCCTCGCCTCGGGCGCCCACATGGACCAGTACATCCGCGACGTGGTGTCGACCGCCGATCACGTACGGGCGGCGCGCGGAGCCAAGAAGCACATCAAACTCTCCTTCGACGAGTGGAACGTCTGGTACGCCGCCCGCTTCGTCGGTGAGCGCAACCTGGAGACCGCCGAGACGCCGCGCCTCATCGAGGACACGTACAGCGTGACCGACGCCGCCGTGGTCGGCTCGCTGCTCATCACGCTGTTGCGCAACGCCGACCGGGTCGCCATCGCCTGCCTCGCCCAGCTGGTCAACGTCATCGCACCCATCCGCACCGAGCCCGGCGGCGCCAGCTGGCGCCAGACCATCTTCCACCCCTTCGCCCAGGCGGCCCGGTTCGCCAACGGCCGCGTCCTGCGCACCGACGCCACCGGGCCCCGCATCGACACACCTCAGTACGGCGATGTCTCCACCCTCGACACCGTGGTGACGCACGACGAGGAGAGCGGCGCGATCACCGTTCTGGCCGTCAACCGTGACCAGGAACAGCCGTTGCGACTCGAGGCCGCGCTGCGCGGGGAGGCCGCCGGACACCGTGTCGTGGAGCACCTGGTCCTCGCCGACCAGGACCCCGACGCGGTCAACACCGAGGCCGAGCCGGACCGGGTCGTGCCGCGCCGCGCGTCCGGGACGCACATCACCGCCGAGGGCGCGCTCACGGCCGAACTGCCGCCGGTCTCCTGGAACGTGATCCGTCTCGCGCCTCAAGGGGGCTGAGTCCGCCGGAGGTTCGACCTGTTCCGTCCTGCGCACACCCACACCCACACCCACAACCACATCCACACCCACACCGCAGAGTCAGGAGAGGCCCATGTCAGCGCACCATCCCGCACGACCACGTCTCCTCCGCCCCACCGTCCTGTTCCCCGTGCTGCTCGCTTTTCTGGCGGCACTGTTCGTCTCGCAGGCAGGGTCGTCGGCCGACGCCGCGACCGGCACCCTGCTGCGTGACGGCACCGGCCTGTACCCGCGCGCCGTCAGACTCGCCCACAGCGGCGACGCCAACGGCCGGGTCCTGGCCTCCGTGGTCACGTTCTCCGGGAACAACGGGCTCGGCGCCATTCACGAGAGCACGGACGGCGGCGCGTCGTTCCGTGAAGTCGGAACGGTGCGCGACCCCGAGGCCGCGGGCGGGCAGGGACTGTGCTGCTCGACGCTGTACGAACTCCCGCAGCGTGTGGGCGACATGCCCGCGGGAACGCTGCTGTGGGCCGCCTCCGTCGGCCAGGACGAGGCGAACCGGCGTATGGCTCTGCGGGTCTTCAAGAGCAATGACGTGGGCCGCAGCTGGAGCTACCTGTCCACGATCGCCACCGCGTCGAACGACAAGGGGCTGTGGGAGCCGGAGTTCTCCGTCGACGCCTCCGGGCGCCTCGTCGCGCACTACTCCGACGAGACCGATGGCACCCACAGCCAGAAGCTGGTGGCCGCCCGCACCGCGAACGGAGTGAACTGGACGGGCCACCACGACACCGTCGCCAGCACGCTCGCCTCGGACCGGCCCGGCATGGCGGTGGTGCGCAAGATGGGTGACGGGACCTACTTCATGTCGTTCGGGATCTGCGCGGCCGCGGGACAGTTCCAGTGCGTCGTGCACTACCGCACCTCGTCCGACGGATGGAACTGGGGCGCTGTCACCTCCCTGGGTATCCGCCCGGAGACCGCCGACGGCAAGTACTTCAAGCACGCGCCGAACCTGGCGTGGGCGCCCGAGGCGGGCAACCCCAAGGGCAGGCTCTTCCTCGTCGGCCAGGTCATGTACAACCGCGACGGCAGCAAGGCGGCCGCAAGCGGGCGCACCGTCTGGGTCAACAGCGCGGGCGGCGCCGGAAAGTGGCGGGAGATCCCCGCGCCGGTCGCCGTCGAGTCGACGACCATCGACTACTGCCCCAACTACAGCTCGAGCCTCCTGCCGTCGGCGGACGGCAACAGGCTCCTCGAAATCGCCACGGACTGGTCCGGCTCGGTCTGCAAGCCGTACTTCGCCACCGGGTCGGTGCCCGCGGCCTGAGCGCGCGACGCCGGCCGGGGTGCTGCCCGATCCGGCCGGCGTCGGCGGGCCCTGCTCATGGAGACGAACGAGCGGTGCCTCCCGGGTTCCTGGTTGCAGCCACATGGGGGAGCCCGCAGCGAGCCTTCGATGCCCGGACGCCGGCAGCGGCTACCGAGGGATCATGACCTACGACCCTCTCGACGAGATGTTCCGGCGGATCGACCTGACGCAGGCCATGGAGGCGCGATTCGGCACCAGCCGAACGTGGCCGCTGCACTTGCGTGCCGCCCACGCCCAACTCGAGCAACTGCGCAGGCTGCTGGGTGACACCCACTACGAGGCGTTCACGGTGAGCGCCCTCGAAGCCGTCCGACGTCGCGCGGAGGGTCAAGACCCCAGGGACCTGCACGGCCAGTACCTCGGTCGAGAGCTGATCAAGCAAGAACGGACCTTCGGTGAGGACGAGGCGCAAGTCGCGTGGGGCATCGCCTTCGGGCTCTCCGTCCTCCTCGACGACGACCAGTACGAGCAGGCCATCACTGCCGCGGCAGCGGCCTGCGGGAACAGCGCCGCCGACCTCTCGGGAGCCGGCGCCTGAGCCGCGCGGCGCCCCTCGACGCGAGGAGAGGCCGCCACGCCCTGGGCGACCGTCAGCGCCTCCCGGCCCCCAGGGCCACTGGCGCTACGCCGGGTCGATCAACACAATGGGCGCATGACCAAGCCTGCATCCGCGCCGAACGCAGAGCAGTTTCAGGCTGTCGCCGATGCGCTCAGACGGGCGATGGCGCCTGGCATGCAGCGGTACGGCTCCGGTTCCGAGGCGGGTGCCGAGGCCGGTTCCGGTTCCGAGGCCGAGTACGAGTACGAGTCAAACCCAAGGCCGCTCATCGCCGAGCTAGGCTCCTGCCACTGCCTGTGCGGCACCCACCCCGAGTTCCCCGGAGCGTGCAGCGGCCACGCCGAACCAGGGCTCACCGTCGTCTGCGACGCGCCCACCGTCGGCCCGCAGCAGGTGCCGTTGTGCCGCAACTGCCACGACGTCCGCATGGGCCTCGCCCCCCAAAACGAATCCGACGTGGAAGCGGTCACCGACACCTGCACCTGCCACTGCCAGGCCAATCACCCCGGCCGCCCCGGCATCTGCGAAGCCGCATCCGAGGACGGGACGACGATCGGCGGCGAACCGGCCTGCCTCGAATGCGCGGGTGCCACCGGCACCGGCCGAGGTCGGCCGGACGGGGCAGGGCTCTGACCCCGCCACCGTCGGCCTGGCGTCGACTTCTCCACATGCGACGCTCCCCGATCACCCCCCCCGCACACCGTGGATGTGGGCGCCCTTACTCAGCGTCGGGCGGTGGCGCCGGGCTTCGGCCCGGTTTCCGAGCCGAAGCCTCAGTAGCTCAGTGCCTCACTTGTTGACCAGAGTCCGGTCGAGGAGGGGGAGCAGGCGGTCCCAGTGGCGTCGCAGCGCGGCGGGGTTGAACGCGTCGGTGTCGGACATGGTGAAACCGTGGATGGTGTCGGGGTAGATCTCGATGGAGTGGCCGACACCTGTGGCGTCCAGGGCCTGGTCGAGTTCGCTGATGGCTTCGGGCGTCAGGTCGCCCTCGGCGAGGCCGAGGTGGACCTGGGCGGTGAGCTTCGGGACGAGGCGGTGCGGGCTGTCGGGTGCGTCGGTGACCAGGAAGCCGGGGTGGAATCCGGCGATGGCGGCCACTTGATCCGGGTGGGCCGTCGCCGTGCGCATCGCCAGGGCGGCGCCGAGGCAGTAGCCGATCACACCGACCGGTCCCGCGCCGACCTCGGGCTGGGCGGTGAGGAACCTGAGATAGGCGTCGGCGTCACGCAGGACGCGTTCCGTGGTGTGCGCCTGGACCAGGGGCATCAGCTGGGCGAAGACCGCGGGCCTGATCTCCTCCCCGATGTGCTCGGGGAGTTCGATCACCGGTGCCGGGCCGTGCCGGTAGTAGAGGTTGGGGACGAGCACGTAGTAACCGTGCTCGGCCAGTTCGCGGGCCTTCTCCTCCAACTCGGGCCGCAGGCCGAAGGCGTCCGGGTACAGCAGCACTCCCGGAAGGCGCTCGTCACGGTCGGGGAAAGCGGCGAAAGCGTCGGCCTGACCGTCGGTGGTGGGAATCTGCAGTGACTTGGTGGGCAAGTTGTTCCTCCTTGGGCTGGTGCCAGTCCACAGCCCTACCGGGGTTGAGGTCAATTGGAGACCCATCGGCGTGATCGCCACCCCGCGGGGACTCGGCCTCATCGACGAACAGGCCATCGAGGCACAGACGCCACCGGATCCGATCGGCCCGGCACACTCCCGACACCCCCCGTCCCTTCCCGTCGGCGGACGCGATCGTGGTGGCCCCTGCCACCTTCAATCGATAGCGGGCGTGAACACCGGCGTTCCGATACCGGACATGACGAACGTGGAGGGAGGGAGCACTCCTGCCGAGTGCTCCCTCCCTCCACCGTCAGCTGCCCACGATCAGGGCGCCCTGAAGGGCGTCAGTGCCGCGGGCCCTGCTTCCGGTCGCGCATGCCTTCGCCCTTGGCGTTGCGCTCGCCCTTGGCGTCGTCGAACTCGATCTGCTCCTTGCGCACGGTGTCGGAGACCTCCTGGGTCTCGGTGACCTTCTCGGTCTCCAGGCGGACCCGCTCGACCGGCACGGACTCCTTGCTGACCACCGCCCTCTCGGCGTGCAGGGTCACTTCGGTCTGCTCCTCGCCGATGTTGGCCCGCGTGCTGCGGTCACCCTCGCGGATGGGCTCGCGTACGACGCGCACCTCCTCGTGGGAGAGGGGCACGGAGGTCTTCACGTCTTCGCTGACGACCACCTTGCGCAGCCGGGCGTGCCCGACCTCTTCCTCTTCCGTCCCGACACGCAGCCGCTCCTCGGAGCGCACCATCTCGTTCTCGTGGGCGGCCTTGCTGTCGTCGGCCGCTCCGGACCGGGTCGCGAACTCACGCGCGCCCGCGTTGCGGCCCTCGCCTGCGCCCATGCCCATACCGGCACCAGCACCGGCACCGGCCATACCCGCGGCCCCGGTGCGGTCGCGGCCACTGGCCGCCGGCTTACGGGGCTGCTGCGTGCCACCGGGACGGGTGAGGCCGTAGTGGGCGTAGAGGTCCTGCTCCTGGTCCGGCTCGAGGTGCTGGTCGGCGTCCACGCGCGGGGCCTCCTTGACGGCCTCCTTCGTGGCCGCCACGTGCAGCTCGTCCTGCTGGCGGCGGGCTCCGGAGAGCGGCACGAAGCTCTGCTTCATACCGAAGAGACCGGTCTTGACGGTCACCCACTCGGGACGCCCAGTTCGGTCGTCGAGATACACCTGCTCGACGCTGCCGATCTTCTCGCCGGTCCGGTCGTAGGCCGTAAGGCCCGCGAGCCCATCGGCGCTGGTGAAGGCCTCGCCCTGAGTCATGGGTGATCACTCCCTCGCAGCGGGCGACGGGCAGAATCGAATTTCGCCACGGACGTCGCACGCGTCCCCTCCATCGCGCGCCCCATCGGTGCGCGACGCAACCAGGGGAGTCACTGAGCGTGCGCGGATGGCTCGCAGGGAGCCGTTCGGCAGGCTATTCGCGGCGATCGGGCCGATCTGGTCCCTCATTCCCACGTTAGCCCGTTCGAGTGAGGGGGTGGTCAGGGGAGTGCCCCCACCGGGAGGGGCGCTGCCCCCAGTGGCAGGGCCGCCCGCATCAGGACCTGTTCCGTCTCGGACGGGAAGAAGCCGGTGATCCCCTGCATCAGGCACAGCGCCGTGGTCACGCGCCGGGGGAGCGGCCGCGGCAGTCCCACCGGAGCGAGGGCAGGCCCGCACGGCTGGGTTCGTGCCCGGTCCAGTTCGTTCTCGGCGTCCTGGACCTCACCGTTGTGGATGTGGACGAGAGCGCGCCGGACACTGCCTGACGCCTGTTCCGAGACGCTCAGGAGCGCGGCGATGCCAGATGCGGTGATGCCGGTGGCCGTGGTGCCCGAAGTGGAAGTGGTGGTGCCCGGTGTGGCGGGGTCGGCGGTCGGCCGGGTCGCGGCCGTCGCGGATCCGGTGAGGGCGCACTCGCCGGCAGCCAGCCGGAGATGGGTGCTTGCCTGGTCCAGGATTTTGACGATCGCACACAACCGTCCCGTGTCGAACGAGGCCATGGGATGACTCCTCTTCGATGCCGCGTGGCGATGAACACGCGCACGAGTATTTTGTCCTTCAGGCGTATCACCGGTACATGCCCGGCCCGAACCCCCGCGAGGGGAGCGCACGCGGCGCGCAGGGAAGGGTGCACGCGGGCACACGGACCCGGATTTCCGCCTGGGGGCGCACGGTTCGGGCGCCCATGGGACGAGTTAGGGGCCACGGCTTGGGGTCCGGCCCCTGCCGGTCGCTACCCCTCGACGCCGCCTGCGGGGCACCGCACCGCCGGGGCGCGAGCCATCTCCACCGTGAACTGCGCTCCCGCGAGCAGCGCCAGGTTGGACACCCAGAGCCACACGAGGAAGACGACCACTCCCGCCAGTGAGCCGTACAGCTTGCCGTAGGTGCCGAACCCCGAGGCGTACAAGGTGAACAGACCCGAGGACAGGAGCCACAGCAGCGCGGCAAGCAGTCCGCCGGGCAGGCTGCGGCGCCAACCGCGCTCCGAGGGCGGCGCGTTGAAGAAGAGTACGAGGACGAGAAGGACCACCAGGCAGACCAGGGCGGGCCATTTCATGACATTCCATACGGTCTGCCCCGCGTCGCCGACACCGGCGTACCGCCCCACGGCCTGGACGAGCGAGCCACTGAGTACGAGCACGACCGCACTGGCGGCCAGCAGCGCGAGCAGTGCGACGGCGGTCATGAGCACACGGTGTGCCTTGCGCCACGCGGGCCGCGTGTCCTTCACGCCGTGCATCGCGTGCAGCGCCCGCCGGAAGACGGCCGCGTAACTGGAGGCGGACCACAACGCGCTGACCCCGCCGGCGACCACGACCGTCACGGCGGCGGAACGCGCGCCGGCCATCTCGGTGAGCGCCTCGTTCAAGGCGCTGCCCGCCTGCGCCGGCGCCCAGTCGGTGACCTCCGCGATGAGCGTCTGCGTCGTACCGGGACTGACGAGGCTGATCAGACTGACCGTGACCAGGAGGGCGGGCAGCAGAGCGAGAATCGCGTAGTACGTCAACGCCGCGGCCCAGTCCGACACGTCGTCGTTCCACATCGACACCGGAGTGCGGCGCAGTGCGGCGCCCCGCCGCGCCCACGGGGAAGGGGCGTCGGCCCGACCGACAGGAGCGGTGAGTGCGGCGGACCCGTCCGCGACGCCGGCGGACGCGGCGCGCGCGGGTGTCGCGGAACTGTCCATGGGGTTACTCCTCGTTGTCTCTTGCGGGCAGCGCTCTGCGCCGCCTTCCCGGCTCGACCCCTTGGACACGTGTCGCGCGGGTCCGTCACGCGGAAGCGGGCGGAAAGTAATCTTCCCCTTCCCGTTGTGTGCCGGTCGCAGCGGGTTCCGGCGAACCCGTGCACGTGAACACGCTTGCGGACGTTGCCGTTCCATGACATAGCGGACGGAGCTGTGACGCGGGCGGGGGCAACGGGTGCGGGGTGTCGCGGGTCGTATGTGGCATGAGGGTCGGGCAACAGACAGGCCGGCCTTTCGACCACGGGGAGTTGACGATCATGAGCGTTGGTATGAGCCGAGGACTGTGTGCACTGGCGGCCGCGGTGGCAGTGGCGGGTGTGGTGGCCGGTACGGGTCCGGCGGCCGCCGCCGGCTCGCCCCGGTTCCTGGCCCCGTCCGAACTGCCGCCGCACGCGACATCGGCCTGGACCGCGGGACCGGTGACCGCCGGGCAGCCCGACCCGCTGCCGATGTGCGTGGGAGCGGCCCTGCCGTCGATCTCCGTGCACCGCGCCTACCGCACCGACCTCGACACCGGCGCCCTCCAGGTGACGGTCGTCGAGCGCAGCGAGCAGCGCGCCAAGGACTTCGCGGCCCTGCTGCGCAAGGACCTCGACAACTGCGCGAAGGATCTGATGGACCAGGATCCCGAGGTCACCGCGACGCAGAAGTACTACGGAAAGCTGAACGTCGAGGAGGGCGCCCACGTCTACGGCGTCCACACCGAGGCCACATCGGGAGCCTCCGACATCAACATGTTCTCGGTCGGCCGGGACGGCACCACGGTGACACTCGTCCAGTGGGGACAGATGGGCGGCTTCGCCCAGGCGCAGGTGGCCGACTTCAAGACAACGACCGTCAAGGCGGTCAACAAGCTGTACTGACGGAACAGGAGTGACCCCAGTGCCACCGGTGCCGCCCGTCGTCTCGACCGACGGGCGGCACCGGTCCGTTCCGCGCGTGCCTTTCGCCCGAGTTCGAACCCCCTACTTCCGGCCTTAATAAGGTTAGGCTAACCTTCACGCCGTGAGATCAGGTGAACGCGCAGGTAGCGCCACACGTCCGCGCGGTCACGAACTGTCCGCCGAGCACATGACCGTGTCGTACGACGGCGTCGATGTCGTCCACGACGCCGCCATCCAGCTCAGGCCCGGCGAAGTGACGGCCCTCGTCGGACCCAACGGAAGCGGCAAGTCGACGCTGCTGCGCACCGTCGCCCGCCTGCAGGGCGCCCGGCTCGGCACGTTGACCCTGGATTCCGGCACGGCCGAGGCCGCCGACGGCTTCGACCTCACGGCGCGTCAGTTCGCCCGGCGTGTCGCGCTCCTGACCCAAGGACGCCCCACGCCCGGAGGTCTGACCGTCCGTGACGTCGTGGAGTTCGGCCGCTACCCCCACCGGGGCCGCTGGGGCCGGACGGATGCCGGTGGCGTCGCCGTGGTGGACCGCGTGCTCGCCATGACCGGTGTCGACGGCCTGGCCGACCGCGCCGTCGACCAGCTCTCCGGCGGACAGCTCCAGCGGGTGTGGCTCGCGAGCTGTCTGGCCCAGGAGACCGGCGTGCTCCTCCTCGACGAGCCGACCACCTACCTCGACCTGCGCTACCAGATCGAACTCCTCGACCTCATGCGTGACCTCGCGGACGACGGCGGCATCGCCGTCGGCGTCGTCCTGCACGACCTCGACCAGGCGGCCGCCGTCGCCGACCGGATCGCCCTGCTCGACGCGGGGCGCATCGTCGCCGACGGCGCCCCCGATGACGTACTGCGACCGGAACACCTGTCCGAGACCTACGGCATCCGCATCGAGGTCGACACCGACCCTCTCACCGGCCGGCTGCGCACCCGCGCGATGGGCCGCCACCACAGCAGACGTGAAAGGCTCCACACCTCCTCATGAGACGCCCTCTCATCGCCGCGGCGGCCGCCAGCGCCGTGGCCCTCATCCTGTCCGGTTGCGGCACCTCCGAGCCCGCCGAGACCAGCTCGGACAAGAAGTCCGAACCGATCACTCTCACCGACGCGGGCGGCGCGACGGTGAAGCTCGACGGCCCGGCCAAGAAGGTCGTCGGCACCGAGTGGAACGTCGTCGAATCCATGGTCACACTCGGTGTGGACCCCGTCGGTGTCGCCGACGTCAAGGGCTACAAGGCGTGGGACTCGGCGGTACCGCTGAAGAACGAGCCCAAGGACATCGGCACCCGCGGTGAGCCGAGCATGGACACCCTCGCCGGTCTCACCCCGGACCTCATCGTCACCACGACCGACATGTCGGCGTCCGCGGTGAAGCAGATGAAGAAGGTCGGCCCGGTCCTCCAGGTCGAGGCCGCCGACGGCGCCGACCAGATCGGGCAGATGATGGACACGCTCGACGTCATCGCCAAGGCCACCGGCACGACCGGCGAGGCCAAGAAGGCCAAGGAGTCGTACGAGGCCAAGGTCGCCGAAGGCAGGAAGGCGCTGAAGGAGGCCAAGCTCGACGGCTCGGAGGTCGCCTTCGCCGACGGCTACGCCGCCTCCAACCAGGTCTCCATTCGCGGCTACACCAGCAACTCCCTGCTCGGCGCCGTGAATGAGGACCTCGGCCTCAAGAACGCCTGGAAGATCAAGGGCGACAAGGACTACGGCCTCGCGACCACCGACGTCGAAGGCCTCACCGACCTCGGTGACGACGTGCGGTTCGTCCACATCGGCAACAAGAGCGACGGTATGAGCGACGTGTTCACCGACGAACTCGCCAAGAACGGCGTCTGGAAGTCGCTGCCGTTCGTCAAGTCCGGTGATGTGCACCCGGTCGCCGACGGCATCTGGATGTTCGGCGGGCCCGGGGCGATGGAGGCGTACATCGACGCCCTCGTCGACGCTCTGACGAAGTAGCGCCGTGGCCGTCACCGCGACTCCCCCCGCCACGCCCGAGCGCGCGGCCGTGTCCCCCTCGGGCGCGGTCGCGGTGACGGCCGGGCTCGTACTTCTGGTCGCCGTCCTGGCCGTCGTCGACGTCACGCAGGGCACCAGCTCCGTCGGCCCCGGCCAGGTGTGGAAGGCACTCACCGGCCAGGCCGAGCAGGGCGACTCCTCCGTCGTCATCGCCTCACGCGTGCCGCGCATGGCCGCCGGGATACTCGTCGGCGTCGCGCTCGGCGCTGCGGGCGCCGCGCTCCAGGCGGTAAGCCGCAATGTGCTCGCCGCACCGGACACCCTCGCCGTCAACGCGGGTTCGTATCTTGCCCTGACCGCACTGGTCGCCAGCGGTACGACGGCGCCGCTGCTCGCCTCCTCGGGAGTGGCGTTCGTCGGCGGACTCGCGGCGGCCGCCATCGTGCTCGTACTCGCGGGGCGGAGCGCCGGAACGGTTCGCCTCGTCCTGGCGGGCAGCGCGCTCGCCCTGGGACTCAACGCCATCACCGAGGCGTTGCTCCTGCTGTTTCCCGAACGGACCGAGGGCCTCTACCAGTGGGGCCAGGGGAGCATCAGCCAGAACGGGTTCGACGGCGTCGTCCAGATGGCGCCCGTCATCGTGGCCGCCCTCGCGGGCCTGCTCCTCATCGCCCGCCGCATCGACGCCCTGGCCCTCGGGGACGACGCCGCGCACGGGCTCGGCATCCCGGTCCGCGGTACGCGCGTCACGGCCGTCGTCCTCGCGTCGCTGCTCGCCGCCGGGACAGTGACCCTCGCGGGGCCGATCGCCTTCGTGGGGCTGTGCGCGCCGGCCCTCGTACGGCCACTCGCGGGCCGGTTCCGCGCGCTCGTGCGCCATCGGACCCGCATCCCCGTCGCGGGTCTCGTGGGCGCGGCCCTCGTGCTGGGTTCCGACGTACTCCTGCGTGCCGTGACGTCGTCCCAGACCGCGGTCACCGTGCCCACGGGCGTCATCACGAGCGTCGTCGGCGCCGTGTTCCTCGTCGTCATGGCGATGCGCACCCGCGACAGCGGCAATGCCGGCGCGCCGGACCGGCTGCGCATCGCGAGCCGGACGGCGTACGGCATCACCGTGGTGCTTCTCGTGGGCGCGCTCGTCGGCGTCACGATCGCCGCGGTGCTCGTCGGCGACAGCACGTTCCTGCTCGGCGACGTGGTCAACTGGCTGCGGGGCCAGTCGGGCCAGGCCATCACCTTCGTCCTCGACACCCGCGTGCCACGCGTGCTCGCCGCACTCCTCGCGGGCGCCGCGCTGGCCCTGTCCGGCACGCTCGTGCAGTCCGTGACCCGCAATCCGCTCGCGGAACCGGGTGTCCTCGGTGTCTCCGGCGGAGCGGCGCTCGGCGCCATCATCCTCGTCACCTCGGCGCCGGGCTCGGGACCGTGGAGCATCGCGGGCGCGGCGTTCGCCGGCGCCGCGGTCAGCTCCGTGGTCGTCTTCGGGCTCGCGGCGAAGGGCGGCTTCCAGAACAGCAGGCTCGTCCTCGTCGGCATCGGTGTGTCCTCGGGAACGATGGCGCTCATCAGCCTGCTCATCGTGCTCACCGACCGGTTCAGCGCGACCAAGGCGCTGATCTGGCTCTCGGGCTCCACCTACGGACGGACCGGCACCGACGTCCTGCCGGTCGCGGCCGTGCTCGTGGCGGGGACGGTCGTGGCCATCGCCCGGCGCAAGGAACTCGACCTCGTGTCGCTCGACGAGGACACCCCCCGGCTCCTGGGCCTCGACCTGGCCCATGGACGCCTCGGCTTCCTCGTCGTGAGCGTTCTGCTCAGCGCCACCGCCGTGGCCGCCGCCGGCACGATCGGCTTCGTGGGCCTCGTGGCACCGCACGCGGCTCGCGCGCTCGTGGGGCGTCGGCACGTGCGGGTCGTGCCGGTCGCGATACTTCTCGGGGCGACCCTCGTCTGCCTCGCGGATCTGCTGGGCCGGACCGTGATCGCCCCGGCCCAGATGGGCGCGGGGCTCATGACGGCGGTCGTCGGGACGCCCTACTTCGTGTACGTGCTGGTGCGCAGCCGCCGGTAGCGGGTGGCGGCTGTGTGCCGCTACGACGCCATGGTTCCGCGCTGCCTGAGCAGTGGCAGCACGTGGTTCCTGACCGCTGGAGCGAGCTGAACGTCCTGCTCGTGACCGGAGACCCACCGCAGGGCGGACAACTCCGCGGCGGGCTCGGGCACTTGGCCGATGCGCGCCTCGAAGACCGTCAGCTTCATGGGTGTCCGCTCAAGGGCCGCCATGGCCTCGACATGGGCCAGGAACTGAGGTTCCAGGGGCTCCACCCCGAGTTCTTCGTCCAGCTCACGGGCCAGGGTCTCCAGCTGGGACTCACCGGCGTCAGGCTTGCCGCCCGGCAGGTAGAAGAAGTCGGGGGCCGCCTGTTTGCTGACGACGAGGAGGCGTCCCTCCTGAACGATCGCGGCTGCCACCACGGCCAGCGGGGCTTCCCCGTCGATGTCGTGGGCGGCGTGCGTTGCACTGTCCTGTGTCATGCGGGCCATCCTCCCAGGAACCTCGACAGCGCCCATGACGCCCGAACGTGGGCCGGAGCGAGACAGAAGCGGCCCCGCCGCGACGGGGGGACGCGGCGGGGCCAACTAAACGAGTGCCCGGCGAGGCGCGGCTCACTCCTGCTTTCGGCTGTTTGTTTCCAGCGGTGATCCGGTACACCGCACCACCCGCCACCGGGGCGGGAGGCGGGCGGTGCGGCGGATCATGCGGGGGGACGGGCGGCGTCAGCGCCGCATCGGTACCTCCGCGGGCTTCTCGGCGTCGGATTCGCCATCCTGGAACGTCTTCATCCGCACGGCTTCCGTGCCGCTGTCGTTGTGCCGCAGGGCCCAGTTCTCCAGCGTCGTGCGGCAGGCGTGGTCCAGATGGCGCACCGCGGTCAGATCCAGCTCGATGGGCCGGTCCTTGGGCAGGGCCTCCAGTGTCTCCAGGATGCGCGGAAGACGCAGGAACGTGGCGTTGCCGGTGAGGTTGACCACCATTCGGCCACCGGTCAATTCCCGCACGTCCAGGTTCACATGGGAGGTGTCCCAGGCGGACTTGACCACCGCGAGCACCAGGCCGAGCACCACGCCCTCGAACATGTTGGTCACCACGATGGCGATCGCGGTGGTGGCGAGGACCAGGGCCTCGCCCCGGTGGGCACGGGCGAGCGGGGCGATCGCCTTGACGGGGATCAGCTTGCAGCCCGCGTGGACCAGGACACCGGCGAGCGCCGCCAGCGGGATGACGCCGAGCGCGGCCGGAAACAGCACGGCGAAGAGGAGCAGCCACGCGCCGTGCAGGACCCGCGAGAGCGGGGTGCGGGCACCGGCCTCTACGTTGGCCGAACTGCGGACGATGACCGCCGTCATGGGCAGAGCACCCAGCACACCGCACACCGTGTTGCCGATGCCCTGGGCCACGAGCTCCTTGTCGTACTGCGTGCGCGGTCCGTCGTGCATGCGGTCCACCGCCGCCGCGCTGAACAGCGATTCGGCCGACGCGATCAGGGTGAAGGCCAGGACGGTGCCGAGCACGGCCACACTGCCGAGGGACGCCAGGTCGCCGAACCCCGGTGGCTGGATGGCATCGATCAGGCCGCGCACCGTCACGTTGGCGACGTTCAGACCGAGCACGGCGGACACGGCGGTCGCCAGAGCGACGGCGGCCAGCGGGGCGGGCACCACACGCACGGCTGCGGGCAGCTTCGGCCACAGCACGAGTACGGCGATGGTGCCCAGTCCCACGGCGGCGGCGGTCAGTGAGGTGGTGTCACTGAGCACGTCGACCAGCAGGCCGGGGAGTCCGGCTATCTTGTCGAGGCCGGAGCGCGGCTGCTCGGCCCCGGCCATGGTGTACAGCTGGCCGAGGATCAGCACGAGCCCGATGCCCGCCAGCATGCCCTGGACGACGGACACGGAGATGGCGCGGAACCACCGGCCGCAGCGCAGCAGACCGAGGATGACCTGTAGCGCGCCGGTGAGCAGCACGATGGCGCCGAGCATGCCGAGCCCGAACTCCTGTACCGCCTCGAAGACGAGCACGGTGAGGCCTGCGGCGGGTCCGCTCACCTGCAGGGCGCTGCCCGGCAGGAAGCCGACGACCAGGCCGCCGACGATGCCGGTGACCAGGCCGAGTTCGGCGGGCACACCGGAGGCGACGGCCACGCCGACACACAGCGGCAGGGCTACCAGGAACACGACGAGCGAGGCGAGGAAGTCCTTGCGCTTGACGCCCGGTTCACGCAGCGGACTGAAGGGGGAGCGGAGTGAAGCGAGGAAGTTGGACATGAAGGTGGGGGGTCCTGTCGTGGGAGCGGTCCGGTCGGTGAGGTGCGACAGCTCTCACAGCGGACCGAACGCCGGCCGGTCGTCGAACGACGGGCGCTGGCAGGTGACGGTGCCGGTGTGCACCTCGTAGTACCAGGCGTGCAGGGTGAGCGAGCCGTCGGCGACCCGCTCTCTCACGCAGGGGTACGCGCGCAGCCGCTCCAGCTGCGCGAGCACGTGTGTCTGTACGGCCTCCGCCACGTCCGAGGAGGCCGGGGCGAGGGAACGAAGGGCGGCGTCCGGGGCGACGGAATGGTCGAGCCAGTCGCGCACGGCCGGTACGGCCGACAGGTCTTCGCCCCGCAGCAGGGCGCCCACCGCGCCGCAGTGCGAGTGTCCGCAGACGACGATGTCCCGGACTCCGAGCACGCACACCGCGTACTCGATGGTGGCCGCCTCGCTCATGGGGCGGCCGTCCCGGTCGGCGGTGTCGACGGTGGGGTAGGGCGGTACGACGTTGCCCGCCGTACGGAGTTCGAAGAGTTCGCCGGGGCGTGCGCCCGTGATCAGGGTCGGGACGACGCGTGAGTCGGAGCACGTGACGAACAGGGCTTCGGGCGATTGCCCGGCCTCGAGAGCCTGGAAGGCCTCGGTGTTCTGCGGGTCCGCGACGTGTGTCGCGGCGAAGGAACGAGCGTTGTCGATGAGGGTTTTCATGATGTGGCCTGCCTCCTGCGTCTCTGTGGCGGAGCCGGGACGCGGTGTGGTCGGGTCGATGGTGACAGTGAGGCGCTGAGGGCCGCTGAATGACAGCGGGCACCACGTCGCCCCGGTGACAGCTTGTACGGCAGCCGTGTCTCTCACTTTGCCATCGCATTAACCTTTAATGACAGAGCAAAATCTTGCCAAAGATTGAGTAATAAACGCCCCTGAGCAGGGATTTGATCGAACTCTCAACCGTTGGGCAAGGATTCATGTGGAGATCATGTGGAGTACGTGCGGCCGTTCCGTTCCCGCCACCTTGCAGTCGCGACGCTCTCGCACGCTGAGCTGACCGCCGCCGCGCGCCGCCACGGTGCTGGCTGATCGGCTCTGTGTCGCCCTTCTCTTACTCCACTACTCCACACCGATGCCCCCCTCATCCCCTTCGGGGCAACTCGGGAACGGCACCCGTCACGGGGAGGCAAACCCGCTGATCACTCGGATCGACCCGGCGCATGGGCCGTGGCTCGGCTTGCCGGATCCCGGCCGGAGCTGTGCTCCTCGTCGAGGCGAGGATCACCCTGGACGCTCTGCGGGCCGCTGGGCCGCTGGGCCGCCGGGCGGCGGGCCAACGCGCGGCCGCCGCGGATCCCGAGCTGGTCCTGGCGGTGAAGGCCGACGGGGACGCCCACCGCCCGTCGTCCTCGCCATCGCCTGGCCGCGGCAGTCCCGTTCGACGGACGCGGCGGCCCTGGTCCACGCCGCCGCGTCCGTGGCCGAGGAGGTCAGCCCGCGGAGTCCGCCGCGTCGTCTGCGTCAATGACGTGCACCGCGGCCTCCTCGGCGGAGGCCGCCCCGCCGTCGATGCCCATGTCCTCGCCGATCATGTCCTGTTCGGCGTCGTCCTCCGCGTCCTGGCTGGCCCCGTCGTCCGGGGCGAACAGGCGCCCGGCGCGGGCGTCTCCCACTTGCGACTCGTCGATCGGCTCGCCGTCCGTGTCGGTCGTGTCCCCGATGCCGTCGTCGTCCTCGGTGGGCCCGGGGACTTCGAGCGCGGGATCGGGCCGCTCCTCGGAGAGGCGTTCCGTCAGACTCTCGCCGTCCTGCTGCTCCTGAGCGGTGGTGCCGGTGTGAGCCACCCCGAGTGGCCGCTCGGGAGGCGACCAGCCCTCGTCGTAGGGATCCGCCCCGCGGTCGCTGAGCGTGTCCTCCGCGTCGAGGATGCCCTCGTCCTCGCGGACCTCCTCCGCGTCGGGCTGGTAGACCTCGTCGCCCATGACCTCGTCGTCTCCCACGGTGCTCGTCCTCCTTCATGCGCGACTGATGCTGGTGTCCTGCCGTGTATCCACCCTGATCCAGAACACACGTTCCGGCATGCCGGAACGGGGCAGAGATGCGACGGGTCGCTGGTCATCGCGTTCCCGGCGGGCGCCACTCCAGGAGCAACAGCGTCGCGTCGTCGCGCAGTTGGTTGTCCTGCCGGTCGAGGATGGAGTGGATGAGCTGGCGCAGTGCCTCCGGCGCGGATTCGCCCGCGGCGGTCGCGCGGATGATGCTGTCCGTGAACCGCTCAAGGCCGAACTCGGCGCCGCCCCCGGTCCGCAGCTCGGTCACGCCATCGGTGTACATCAGCACGCGGTCACCCGGCTCAAGAGCCTCCTCGTGGACCTGCCACGCCACGTCGGCCAGCAGGGCGGGCGTGCCCATCGGCGGCTGGGCCGGTCGTTCGAGCGCGCGGTCGAGCACACGCTGGTCCCGGATCAGCAGGGGTGGCGGATGGCCGCAGTTGCACCAGCGCAGCACCCCCTCGGCCAGGTCGAGCTGGGCGAGGACCCCCGTGCAGAACTGCTCGGGCAGCCATCCGGCCAGCGCGTGCTGGACGGTGTCGACGAGTTCGGGCAGCTCGGCCTCGGCCCTGCGGGCGTTGCGGCAGCCGGCCATGGCCACGGCGGTGGTGAGGCCCGACGCGAGGTTGTGGCCCATGGCGTCCAGGATCGCCACATGCAGGGTCGAGGGGGTCAGGGAGTGATCGAAGGCGTCGCCGCCGATCTCGTACGCCGGTTCGAGGACGGCGGTCGAGATCACGTGGGAGTTGCCGATCGTCCTGGGCGGCAGGAAGGCCCGCAGCATCTCGGCGGGAAGCTGCATGGTCTCGGATCGTGTCCGGCGCGCGAAGCTGTCGCTCGACGCCCGCTTCGAGGTGATCGTCATGGCGAGGATGGAGGCCAGCATGCGGCAGCGCCGCAGCAGCGCGACGTCGATGACCGATGCCGTGGCGCCGATGACGCCGAGGCGTTCGGCGCCGTCGATCAGCGGCAGCCAGGCGACGATCCTGCCCTGGGCCAGTTCCTCGACGCGCAGCGCGTGTGCCCGGTAGGCCGAACCGGCGACAGAGGTGTCCACACCGAGGGTGGTCGGCCCCTCGGCCAGCGGCACCAGGTGCCGCTGCTGGATGTCCACGAGGTACACGTCGATCCGGTCGAGCCCGACCGCGTCGGCGAACCGCTGCGCCAGGTCGGGCAGCTCCATCGGAGACGCCGCGTGCGCCGATGCGAGCAGTTGCTCAAACAGTTGTTCCCCTGGACCGGGCTGTCGGGGGCCGCGCTTCCCGGCTCCGGGGCCGGAGCCGGGGCTCTCGGCACCGGCGCTTGCGGGTCCCGGCTGCCTGGGCTGGCTCGACATCTGTGATCACCGCCTCATCAGCAGTCTCACATCGGGTCCCGTATCTCGCCCGGGCTCGGCAGCTCGGGTCCCGCATTTCGCGTACATCCCCCTGGAATTCCGGCGCACACGAGCTCTCCCCGGTGCGTCGGGCCGGCCGTCTCAGCGGTCGACCCCGGTCCGCGGAGCCACACAAGAGCAGCGTAAGGTCGCGGACCGGCCGCATGCGGCCGAACCGACCAATACCGTCACCCGAACAAGGAGCCGCTGGTCATGCCAGCCAATGACGCCGCGCAGGCGCCGATCTACGACACCCTCGTCCAGGAGCACGGCGACGTCCTCGCGACAGCCCGCCAGGCCGCCGAGGAGACCCAGCAGAGAGCCGAGGCCGTGCTGGACTTCAGGGGGCCGATCTCGGTCGTCCCGGACGCCCCGGCCGTCGAGTCCGCGTAGGCGCCCGGGGTGCCTTCCGGTTCCCTCGCGTGCCCCGCGGCCCTCGATGGGCGACGCTGGAAGCACACGTACGCCGTCGCGGTGCCGACGGCCGGAGGTGCCGATGGATCCCGTCCAGGCGTTGGAACGGATCGCCTTTCTGCTGGAGCGCGGCCGCGCTCCGACCTACCGTGTGCGGGCCTTTCGCACCGCGGCCGCTGTGGTCGGCTCGCTCGCCGACGGCGAGGCCGCGCGGCGCGTCGCCGACGGCTCCCTGGAGTCGCTGAAAGGGATCGGCCCCAAGACCGCCGCAGTGGTCCGCGAGGCGCTGGCAGGCGAAGTCCCGGGGTATCTGGAGCGGCTTGAGGACGAGGCCGACGCCCCGCTCATCGAGGGCGGCACCGGGCTGCGGGCGCTGCTGCGCGGCGACTGCCACCTGCACTCCGACTGGTCCGACGGCGGCAGCCCGATCGAGGAGATGGGCCGGGCGGCCCGAGACCTCGGCCATGAGTGGGCCGTGCTCACCGACCACTCGCCACGGCTGACCATCGCGCATGGCCTGTCCCCCGAGCGTCTGCGCGAGCAGCTGGCGGTGGTGGCCGACCTCAACGCACGCTGGGCGCCCTTCCGGCTGCTCACGGGCATCGAGTGCGACATCCTCGACGACGGATCGCTCGACCAGGAGCCCGAGCTGCTCGATCAGCTCGACGTGGTGGTCGTCTCCGTGCACTCCAAACTGCGCATGGACGCCGCCGCGATGACGCGGCGCATGGTCGCCGCCGTCAGCGACCCTCGGGCCGACATCCTCGGGCACTGCACCGGCCGGCTCGTCACCGGGCGCGGCAGGCCGGAGTCGCGGTTCGACGCGGACGCGGTGTTCGCGGCGTGCGCGGACGCGGGCACGGCGGTGGAGATCAACAGCCGGCCCGAGCGGCTCGACCCGCCGCGTCGGCTGCTGCGCCGGGCGGTGGACGCCGGAGTGCTGTTCTCCGTGGACACCGACGCGCACGCGCCGGGGCAGCTGGACTGGCAGGTGTTCGGATGCGCGCGGGCCGAGGAGTGCGGGGTGCCCGCCGAGCGCGTGGTGACGACCTGGACGGCGGAGAAGCTCCTTGCCTGGACGCGGGAGAGCCGGGCCGCTGCCTGAGGGCGTTCGACGCGCGACTCGGGATCAGAGCGCGCGCGTCAGGACCCGGTCCGGCGTGAGCGGAAGTTCGCGCAGCCGCCGTCCGGTCGCGTGGTGCACCGCGTTGCCGATGGCCGCGGCCGTCCCCACGATGCCGATCTCTCCGATCCCCTTGCTGCCCATGGGGTTGAGGTGGGGGTCGTCCTCGTCGATCCAGTGCGCCTCGATCGCGGGTACGTCCGCGTGCGCCGGTACGTGATAGGCGGCGAGATCGGCCTCCGTGAAATCACCGAAGGCAGGGTCCATCGTGCTGCCCTCGGTCAGCGCCATGCCCAGGCCCATCGTCATCGCGCCGATGAACTGCGAGCGCGCCGTGCGGGAGTTGAGGATGCGCCCCGCCGCGTAGACGCCGAGCAGTCGGCGTACCCGGACCTCGCCGGACACCGTGTCGACGCCGACCTCGGCGAAGTGCGCGCCGAAGGAGTGGCGGGAGTAGTCGCTGTCCGCGTCGGCCTCGCCCGCCGTGTCCGCCGTGGCACCGACGCCCTCCGGAGGCAGCTGCTGCCCCTGCTGTCCTGCCAGGCGCGCGGCCAGTCGCGTACAGGCCTCGTGGACGGCCCAGCCCCATGAGGCCGTCCCTGAGGAGCCGCCTGCCAGCGGGGCGTCCGGAAGGTCGCTGTCGCCGATGTCGGTGCGCACGGAGTCCAGGGGGACGCCGAGCGCGTCGGCTGCGACCTGGGCCAGCACGGTGCGGGCGCCCTGGCCGATGTCGGTGGCATTGACGCGGACCACGAAGCTGCCGTCCGGGTAGGCGTGGGCGCCGGCCTGGCACGGCGCGATGTTCACCGGGTACGTCGCCGCCGCTACCCCGCTGCCGATCAGGACGGGCCCCTCGGAGCGCGAGCGCGGGCGTGGGTCGCGCTCGGACCAGCCGAAGCGACGGGCGCCCTCGCGCAGGCACTCGGCGAGGTGGCGGCTGCTGAAGGGCTTGGAACTGTCGGGCTCGGTGCCGGTGTCGTTGCGCAGCCGCAGCTCCACGGGGTCGATGCCGAGGGTCACGGCGAGTTCGTCCATCGCCGACTCCAGGGCGTACATGCCGGGCGCCTCACCGGGTGCCCGCATCCAGGAGGGACTCGGCACATCGAGCGGGACCACGCGGTGGGTGGTGCGGGCGTGCGGCGAGGGATACATGATGCGTGTGGAGGCGGCGGCCGTCTCGACGAACTCCTTGACGCGCGAGGTGTGCGCGGCCACCTCATGGATCACGGAGGTCAGCGTGCCGTCCTCCTTGGCCCCCAGGCGCACCCGGTGCAGCGTCGGCGAGCGATGACCCACCACAGCCACCAACTGGCGGCGCGGCAGGACGAGTTTGACGGGCCTTTCGGTCACGCGGGCGGCCATGGCGGCGAGTACGACGTGCGGCCGTGGCGTGCCCTTGGAGCCGAATCCGCCGCCGACGTGCTGCGAGACGACCGTGACCTGTTCCCTGGGCAGCTCGAAGAGGCCGGCCAGGACGTTGCGGACCGTGGTGGCGCCCTGGCTGCTGTCGTGCACGGTCAGGTGCCCGTCCTGCCAGTGGGCGGTGGCCGCGTGCGGCTCCATGGGGTGGTTGTGCAGCGGTGGCACCCGGTAGGCGACATCGACGCGGGCGGGCGCGGACGCGTACGCGCCCTCCGCGTCGCCGCGCACGTGCTCGCCCGATGTGCCGTCCTCGTCCTCAGGTACGTAGGCGTCGGGGTGATCGGCTTTCAGGGTGACGTCGTGCGCTTCCTCGGCGTAACCGACCTTGACGGCCGCGGCGCCTTCGCGTGCCGCCTCCAGAGTGTCGGCGACGACGAGCGCGACGTACCAGCCCCGGTGCGGAACACGCGCGTCCTGCAGCACGGCAAGCGTCGCGTCGTCCGGCTCGGCCAGGCGCGGCGCGTTCAGATGGGTGAGGACTTCGACGACGCCGGGCAGCTCCAGGGCCGCGGTGGCGTCGACGGCCGTGACCGTGCCACGTGCCACCGTGGCGGGGACCGGCCAGGCGTAGGCGCACCCCTCGGGAGTGTGCTCGGCGGAGTAACGGGCGGTCCCGGTCACCTTCTGGGGGCCTTCCCTGCGCTCGGCGGGAGCTCCGAGGGCACTGGCGGTGTCCGGCATGGGGTTCTCCCTGGAGGGGGGCTGAGTTTCAGGAGGCGGGGGACGAGTCGGCGAGCCGCCGCAGCACGTCACACGTGAGATTGCGGGCCAGGCGCACCTTGAACGCGTTGTCCCGCAGCGGCTCGGCCGCGCAGAGCTCGGCGTCCACGGCGCGCAGGAACGCCTCGTCACTCGGAGGTTCGCCGAGCAGAGCCCGCTCGGCTTCCCGGGCGCGCCAGGGCCGGTGGGCCAGGCCGCCGAACGCGATGCGCACCTGGCGTACGGCGGAGTCCTCGACGTCCAGGACCACGGCCACCGAGGCCAGCGCGAAGGCGTACGAGGCGCGGTCGCGGGCCTTGCGGTAGGCGGAGGGCAGCCCCGCGGTCGAGGGCGGGAGCAGCACACCGGTGATGAGCTCCCCGGGTGCGATCTCGGTGTCCAGGTCCGGGCGGTCGCCGGGCAGCCGGTGGAACTCGGCCACGGGCAGGGTGCGCCGGCCCCGCACACCGTGCAGCTCCACCTGGGCGCCGAGCGCGGCGAGCGCGACCGCCATGTCGGAGGGGTGCGTGGCGATGCAGAGCCGTGAGTGGCCCAGGATCGCGTGGTCGCGGTGGACGCCGTCGCGTGCGCCGCACCCGCTGCCGGGCTCACGCTTGTTGCACGGCTTGGCCAGATCCTGGAAGTAGGGGCAGCGGGTGCGCTGGAGCAGGTTGCCGCCGGTCGTGGCCACATTGCGCAGCTGCCCCGACGCCCCCGCGAGCAGGGCCTGGGCGAGAACGGGGTAGCGGTCGCGCACCAGCGGATGGGCGGCGAGGTCGCTGTTGCGCACCGTCGCTCCGGCCCGGACGGACCCGTCGGGCAGTTCCTCCACCGCGTCCAGCGGCAGCCTGCTGACGTCGATCAGTCTCCCGGGGCGTTCCACGCCCAGCTTCATCAGGTCGACGAGATTGGTGCCGCCGCCCAGATAGCGGGAGCTCGGGCGGCCCGCGTGGGCCGCGGTCGCCTCTTCGACGCTGTAGGCGCGCACGTACCGGAAGGGCTTCACCGGGTCACGTCCTCGACGGCCTCGACGATGTGGGGGTACGCGCCGCAGCGGCACAGGTTGCCGCTGAGCCGCTCACGGATCTCGTCCCTTGTCAGCTCCACGGGGTCGCCGGTGGCGGCGTCCGGATCCGTCACATGCGACGCGTTGCCCGCCGCGGCCTCCGCCAGGGCGCCGACGGTCGAACAGATCTGGCCCGGGGTGCAGTAGCCGCACTGGAAGGCGTCGCGCTCCAGGAAGGCGCGCTGCACGGGGTGCAGGTCCTCGCCGTCGGCGGCGTGCAGCCCTTCGACGGTGGTGATCTCGCACCCCTCGTGGGCGACGGCAAGCAGCAGACAGCTGTTCGCGCGGCGCCCGTCGACCAGGACGGTGCAGGCACCGCACTGACCGTGATCACAGCCCTTCTTGGCGCCGGTGAGACCCAGCTGTTCGCGCAGGACGTCGAGGAGTGTCGAACGGTGGTCGACGGTGGGGCGGCACGGTGTGCCGTTTACCGTCAGGGCCACTTCCGAGCGGAACACATCGGTTCCCATGGCGCTCTGCTCCCTCGTCGACGCGTGGTCTGCGGTGTCACCGCGTAACCAGCCTGAGTCAGGACACACGTTCCGGCACGCCGGGCGCGTGCGGGCGGCGCATCGGCTCACCCCCGGGGCGAGGGCCTCACGGCTTGCGGGCGAGGCCGCCGTGTTCGCCGATGGGCCCAGGGGCGGGGGAGTCGGTGTCCGGGCGCCAGAAGGGGACCGAGACGACGCCGGGCGCCAGGAGCTCAAGGCCGTCGAAGAGCGCGGTGATCTGGTCGACGGGGCGCAGGAAGTAGGGCACGGCGCCTGTTTCGTTGTAGGCGTCCTGCGCCTGTTCGTAGTCGGCGTCGGTGCCCCGTGAACCGTCGTTGATGGAGAGGTAGCTGCCGGAGGGCAGGCCTTCCATCAGTCGGGTGACGATGGCGCGTGCCCGGTCGTAGTCGGCGACGTGGCCCAGGATGTTGCTCAGGATCAGGGCGGTGGGGCGGGTGAGGTCGAGCGTCTTGGCCGCGGCCGCCAGGATGCGGTCGGGGTCGGACAGATCGGCGTCGAGGTACGCGGTCGCTCCCTGGGGGGTGGAGGTGAGCAGGACGCGGGCGTGCGCGAGGACCATCGGGTCATGATCGACGTACACGATCCTGGTCCGGGGATCGAGCCGCTGGGCGACCTCGTGGGTGTTGTCCACGGTCGGCAGGCCGGTGCCGATGTCCAGGAACTGCCCGATGCCCGCCTCGGTGACCAGGTGGGTGATGGTGCGGCGCAGGAAGGCGCGGCTGCTGCGGGCGACCGTGACGATGCCGGGGAAGACGGCGCTGTAGGCGTCGCCGGCCTGTTCGTCGACGGGGTAGTTGTCCTTCCCGCCCAGCCAGTGGTTCCAGATCCGGGCCGAGTGCGGCACCGAGGTGTCGATCTCCCGACGCGCCGCGGAACCGGGCGTCGTCATGGGGTCGCTCATGGTCGGGGCCCGTCTTTCCACCGAGGCGTGAACCGTTCAACGCACAACCTACGTCTCAACAGTGCGGACGCGTACACCAGTTAACTGTCCGGCGGGTCGGATCGCCGATGCTCGGCGGCGCCGGGGCCGACGGTATGGCGGGACGTCGCGCGCTCCGCGAGGATGCCCCCTTCGCGTGCGGTGTCCGACGGCTCCAGCGGAGCGTGCGCGGCCGGGAGAAGGGGAGACGCGATGGGAACACACGCGGCGGCGAGACGGCGCAGGCCGGTCGTGCTCGCGGCGCTCGGCACCACACTGCTCGCCGTCCTGCTGTCCATCCCGAGCGCCGGGGGAGCGCCGCAGTCGGGCGACGCCTGCGGCAGTGTGGGCACCGAGCTGCCGCGCGGCGACTGCGGGCCGTTCTGGCAGGTCGTCGCCGAGGACTTCACCGGCGACGAGGTGCCGCTGGGCGCGTTCAGCGACTGTGACCACCACACCGACACGTCCGCCGCGTACTGCGCAGGACTCAAAGGCTCCTACCGCGACAACTGGTGGGCCTACCCCACCGGTTGGCGCGACACGGCCAACGATCGCGGCCGTGACGTCGTGGGTGTCTACCACCCGGAGGACACGGTGAGCGTCGGCCCTGCGGAAAACGGCGACGGCCGGATGCGTATCCGGATGTGGCGGCCCGACGACGGCGGTCCTGTCCACGCCGCCGCGGTCGTACCGCGTGCCGTCATGCAGATGAAGTACGGCAAGTACAGCGCCCGTATCAAGGTGACCAAGCCGGCCCCCGGATACAAGTCGGCCTGGCTGCACTACGGCGGCGGCTGCGAGATGGATCACCCCGAGGGCAACTGGGCCGGATCCCTCACCGCCTTCCACCATCCGTGCGGCGGCGGCGAACAGGGCACGTTCCGCGGCGCCGACGAGTGGACCGAATGGCACACGGTGTCGACCGAATGGACACCCGGACGCGTGCGCTTCTTCGTGGACGGACGGGAGAGGGGACAGGACACCCGGGGCGTGCCGGACCAGCCGCTGTCCTGGATCCTGCAGAACGAGAGCGCCCTCGAAGGCCCGGGAGCGGCGCCCGGCAGCAGTGCGCGGCTGGAGATCACCTGGGTCGCCGCGTACGCGTACGACTGGAAGTAGGGCTGAAGGGGACCCGAGTAGTCCCGTGACGCGTGGGCAGCCGCCTCACGTAGCCGCTGCTGGTGATGTTTCAGCGGGGGCAGTTCGGCAAACCGTACAAATATGGTTCAAATCGGCTACACGATGATGACCGAGCAGACGGGCCCCCGTGCCCTTGTCGACGATCTGGTCGCGGCGGAGCGGGCCGGGTTCGACTTCTCCGTCACGTCCGACCACTACTTCCCCTGGCTGGAATCGCAGGGGCACGCGCCCTACGCGTGGAGCGTGCTCGGTGCGGCGGCGCAGGCGACGTCGCGGATCCCGCTCATGACGTACGTGACCTGCCCGACGGTGCGATACCACCCCGCCGTGGTGGCGCAGAAGGCCGCGACGATGCAGTTGCTCTCCGAGGGGCGCTTCAGGCTCGGTCTCGGCTCGGGCGAGAGCCTCAACGAGCACGTGGTCGGCGCGGGCTGGCCATCCCCGCAGGTCCGCCTGGAGATGCTCGAGGAAGCGATCGGCATCATCCGCGCGCTGTTCACCGGCGACAACGTCAACCATCAGGGCACCCACTTCGATGTGGCGAACGCCCGCCTCTGGGACCTGCCCGACGAGCTGCCCCCCATTGGAGTGGCCGTCTCGGGAGGCCGGTCCTGCGAGGTGGCCGGACGCCTTGCCGACCTGGTCATCGCGACCGAACCCAAGGCCGGCCTGATCGAATCCTTCGACCGGCACGGCGGCAGCGGCAAGCCGCGCGTCGGCCAGCTGCCCGTCTGCTACGACACCGACAAGGACGCGGCCGTCGCTCGCGCGCACGACCAGTTCCGCTGGTTCGCCGGCGGCTGGCCCGTCAACTCCGAGCTGCCCGGACCTTCCGGTTTCGCGGGCGCCACGCAGTTCGTCACCGAACAGGACGTCGCGGACCAGATCCCGTGCGGTGACGACGTCGACGCGTTCGTCGAGGCCGTACGCCCCTATGCCGAGGCGGGCTTCACGGAAGTCGCCCTCGTCCAGGTGGGCGGCGACCACCAACGTCCCTTCATCGACTGGGCCGAGAAGAAGCTGCTGCCCGCCCTGCGCGACCTCTGAGCCCGTAGATACCTGCCCGCACATCGGGTACCCGTGATCACACGTCAGCTACCCGCGACCCCACTGGAGAACAGCGTGAACGACACACCCGACCCGGCCGCCCCCATCGCGCAGTCCGACTCGCCCGACCTGGTGCAAGTGGTCCTCGGCGAGTGCTCGGCGGCCGACGCGGACGCCGTCTTCGGCGTGCTGCGGACCCACTTCGCCTCCGACCGCGGCGATGACGCGCCACACCGCACGGAGCAGCCCGGCCCCGCCGTCTGGACCGGCGGCTTCCTCGCCTCCGGCAGCCCGGGCCCCGTCCGTGGCGTGCTCCTCGCGGGGCCGGTCACCGCCGACCTGCAAGGCAGCCCGGTGGCGGTGGACCGACTGCGTGCCACGCTCGAATCGGCGTTCGTGGTCTCGGACACCGGCACCGCCTCCGGTGACCAGGAGGTGCAGGTGCAGTTGCGCCTGACGGGCGCGGAGCACGGGGAGCCGCCGCTCCCGGGGCACTGAGCGGGCGGCCCCTCCGCCGTCAGCCCTTGGTGCCCGGGTCGGAGGGGCCGTACCAGACCGTCGTGGCGTTGCAGAACTCGCGGATGCCGTGTCCCGCAAGCTCCCGCCCGTAGCCCGAGCGCTTGACGCCGCCGAAGGGCAGGCCGGGGTGGGACGCGGTCATGCCGTTGAAGAAGACACCGCCCGCCTGGAGGTCCCGTACGCAGCGTTCGATGTCCGCGTCGTCGCGCGTCCACACGTTCGAGCTGAGCCCGAACGGCGAGTCGTTGGCCAGAGTGACGGCCTCGTCCAGGTCCGCGACGCGATACAGCGTGGCCACCGGGCCGAACGCCTCCTCCTTGTGGATGCGCATCTGCGGGGTCACGTCGGCCAGGACGGTGGGGGAGTAGTACCAGCCCCGGTCCTGCTCCTTGGGGCGCTGCCCGCCGCACAGCGCGGTGGCGCCGTGGGCGAGCGCGTCGTCGACGAGTTCCTCCAGATCACTGCGGCCCTGTTCGGTGGAGAGCGGGCCGACGTCGGTGTCCTCGCTCGCCGGGTCGCCGACGGTCAGCTCCCTCATGCCCGCGACGAACCGGTCACGGAAGGCGTCATAGACGTCGGCGTGCACGATGAAGCGCTTGGCGGCGATGCAGGACTGACCGTTGTTCTGCACCCGGGCGGTCACCGCGATCGAGGCGGCACGCTCGATGTCGGCACTCGGAAGCACGAGGTAAGGGTCGCTGCCGCCCAGCTCCAGGACGGTCTTCTTGATCTCGTCGCCGGCGGTGGACGCCACCGAGCGGCCAGCGGGTTCGCTGCCGGTGAGGGTCGCCGCGACCACCCGCTCGTCGCGCAGGATGCCCTCGACGGCGCCCGAGCCGATCAGGAGCGTCTGGAAGCAGCCATCGGGGAACCCTGCGCGGCGGAAGAGGTCCTCCAGGTAGAGGGCGGTCTGGGGCACGTTGGACGCGTGCTTGAGCAGACCGACGTTGCCCGCCATGAGGGCGGGGGCGGCGAACCGTACGACTTGCCAGAGCGGGAAGTTCCACGGCATCACGGCGAGCACGACGCCCAGCGGGCGGTAACGGACGATCGCCCGGGTCGCTCCGGAGTCCTCCACGTCGGTCTGCGCCGGGTGCTCGTCCGCAAGCAGTTCCTCGGCACGCCCGGCATACCAGCGCATGGCCTTGACGCACTTGGCCGCCTCGGCCCTGGCCGCCTTGATGGGCTTGCCCATCTCCGTGGTCATTGTCCGGGCGATGGTCGCGTTGTCCTCCTCAAGGAGGTCGGCGGCCTGGTTCATGAGCCGGGCCCGCTCGGCGAAAGCGCTGGTGCGGTACTGCCCGAACGTGGTGTGGGCGACCGCCAGGCGGCGCTCCACCTCCGTGTCGTCGAGCGGCTCGAAGGTCTTGAGCGTCTCACCGGTGGCGGGATCGACCGTGGCGATGGGCATGCCGTTCCTCCTTGGAACGCCTAGCGCGACTTGGGAGGCTCCTCGTGGGGGTCTTCCCAGGAATCCGCGCGGGGCTGGGGCTCCTGTGGCGGGTCGGGGCGGCGGGCGGCCTGTCGCCGTCCGAAGTAGAAGAGGGCGAGCAGTACGGCGACGATCACCACGCCGATGATCGGCATCAGCGACGAGGTACCGCTTGCGGCGAGGAGCATGTATTGCCTCCTGTAGGGCCCGAAGCCTGTGGCTCCGGGCGTTGCGTTGCGGGCCCGGGATTCACCCTAGAGCGACATGCTCGGGGAAGCATGCGCGGCGACCTGACGAGTGCCCGGAGATACGGAGCACACACTTCCGCGACTGGTCGGATCTCCCGGACGGAGTCATTCAGAGGATCTCCAGAGGCTCCTTGCGGACCGGCGCGGGGAACGCGGCATCCAGCGCCTTGAGGTCATCGGCGGTGAGGTCGACGTCGAGGGCCGCGTGGTTCTGCTCCACGTGTGCCGCCGTGGAGGCCTTGGGAATGGCGATGACGTCGTCGTGACGCAGCACCCAGGCGAGCGCCACCTGAAGGGGGGTACAGCCGTGCGCCGACGCCACGGACTCCAGGGCCTGATGGCCGAGCAGCCGCCCCTGCTCCAGCGGGGAGTAGGCCATCAGGGGCACGGAGCGCTCGCGGCACCAGGGGAACAGGTCGTACTCGGGGCCGCGGCGGGTGAGGTTGTAGAGCACCTGATCCGTCTGCGGGCGGACGCCTTGGGGGAGTTCCGCCAGGTCGTCGACATCGAGATTGCTCACGCCCCAGGCGCCGACGCTGCCGCGGCTCACCAGACCTTCGAGCGCCTCGACGGTCTCGGCGAGCGGCACACCGCCTCGCCAGTGCAGCAGATACAGGTCGATCCGGTCGGTGCCCAGGCGGCGCAGGCTCGCATGGCAGGCGTCTACGGTGCCGCGGGCGTCGGCGTTCGACGGCAACACCTTGCTCACCAGGTACACGTCGTCGCGGCGCCCGCGGATCGCCTCGCCGACCAGCTCCTCCGATGCGCCGCTCCCGTACATCTCCGCCGTGTCGATCAGCGTCATGCCGAGGTCCAGGCCCCTGCGCAGGGCGGCGAGCTCCTCGGCGCGGCGCGAAGGATCGTCGCCCATGCGCCAGGTGCCCTGGCCCAGGGCGGGCACGCTCACTCCGGAGGGGAACGTCACTGTCTTCGCCGCTGCCATCGCGTATCCCTTCTCGTATGCCGTCAGGCTCGTATGCCCTCACGCCAAGGACATCACAAGTGATCACCACCAGTACGCGGGACAGCGCGGTGCGCCGGGCCGCGCGCCCTTGGGCTCGTCCCTCCCCAGCTCCCTAGCGCGCATGCGTCGCCCGGACCGGCTCCGCGGGTTCGGGTTCGGCGTGAGGCACGGTCGAGTGTGTGGTCGTCGTGCCCGCTCCGCGCAGCAGGACGACGGAGAAGAGGCCCGCCGCGGCCATGACGACGGCCGCGCCGATCGCGGCGAAGCCCATCCCGTGGGTGAAGGCGTCGCGCGCGGCCGTCAGCACGGTGTCCGCTGTGCCGGAGGGGAGGCGCGCGGCCACTGTCGTCGCGCCGCCCAGGGTTTCGCGTACGGCGTCGGCGTGCGGGACCCCTGCGGGGAGGGCGTCGGCCATGTCGCGGCTGTAGACCGCGGCACCGATGGAGCCGAGGACCGCCATGCCCAGGGCCCCGCCCAGTTCCTGGCCCGATTCGAGAAC
Organism: Streptomyces sp. NPDC058257; assembly: GCF_042881845.1. NCBI lineage: Bacteria > Bacillati > Actinomycetota > Actinomycetes > Kitasatosporales > Streptomycetaceae > Streptomyces > Streptomyces sp. NPDC058257. Next base: position 63,951 of record NZ_JBHVXJ010000027.1, on the reverse strand, counting down.
GGCCGCGGCCGAGCCCGCATGCTCCGGCGGGGCGGCTCCGAGGGCGAGTTCATTGGCGAGCGTCATGGCGGCGACAAGGCCACCCGCGTAGACGGAGGCCCCGGCCAGCGTGATCCAGAGGGCCGAGTCGGTGTGCACCTGGGTCAACCACACAAAGCCGCAGGCGGAGAAGAGGAACCCGCCGCCCATGACGTACGCGCGGTCGACGCGCTGGGCGAGGACCGCCGCGATCGGGGCCATGACGACCACACTCGCTCCTGGCACCAGGCTCCACAGTGCTGCCTCGAACGGGCCCATCGCCAGGACGGACTGCAGATACTGCGTGAGGAAGACGGCCATGCCCACTGTGGCGAACATCGCGAGGAGATTGGTGACCACCGGGCCGCCGAAGGCGCGCCGGCCCAGCAGGCCGAGGTCGATCATCGGGCGTGCCAGCCGCTTCTGGCGGCGCACGAAGGCGTAGCCGAGTACAAGGCCCGAGGTGATGCCGAGAGCCGGCAGCGGCTTGTAGCCGTGCTGGGCCAGTTCCTTGATGCCGTAGATGACGGGGAGCAGGGCGGTGAGCGAGAGCGCGGCGCTCAGCAGGTCGAAACGCCCCTGCTGCGGCACCTTGAACTCCGGTACCAGGAACGGGACCAGGACGAGCAGCAGCACCATCGCGGGCAGGTTGATCAGGAAGACCGACCCCCACCAGAAGTGCTCAAGGAGCAGGCCGCTGACCACCGGTCCCAGGGAGATGCCCGCGGTCATGACAGCCGTCCAAACGGTCACTGCCTTGCCGCGCTGTTTCTCGTCGCGGAAGAGATTGCGGATGAGGGCGAGCGTCGAGGGCATCAGGGCGGCGCCGCCGAGCCCGAGCAACGCCCGTACGCAGATGAGCAGTTCGGCCGAGTGCGCGTACGCTGCGGCGACCGAGGCCGCACCGAAGACCGTGGCACCCCCGAGCACCAGCGTGCGACGGCCGATCCGGTCGCCTAGGGCGCCCATGGTGATGAGGAGTCCCGCGAGGACGAAGCCGTACATGTCCAGGATCCACAGCTGCTGCGTGGCGCTCGGCTCAAGGTCCTGGCTGATGTACGGAATCGCGAAGTAGAGGACCGAGACGTCCATCGAGACCAGCAGCAGGGGCAGCATCAGGACGATGAGGGCGGACCATTCCTTGCGGCCCGCGCGGGGATTGAGTGAGTTCTCCATGGCCGCCACGGAATCGGGTCTGCGCGTACGCCGCAAACAATGACCTAGTGCACTTCGTCAACTGATGCTCCTGATCTGGGAGATCGTGCGCGAGGTGCACTAGTACAGTGCGCCCATGGCTGCCGAACCGCCCTATCTCCGCATCGCGGGGAGCATCCGTCACCGGATCGACTCCGGTGACCTCGTTCCGGGCGACCGCGTGCCCTCCACCCGGAACATCACCCAGGAGTGGGGTGTCGCGATGGCGACGGCGACGAAGGCGCTCGCCGCGCTGAACCAGGAGGGTCTGGTACGTGCTGTGCCCGGTGTCGGCACGGTGGTCGCGGAGCCGGGAGGGGAACGGCGTGCGGCTCCTGGCCGGGGTCTGACCCGTGAGCGCGTCGTCCGCACCGCGATCGCGTTCGCCGACGCGGAGGGGCTCGCGGCGCTGTCGATGCGCCGTGTCGCGGCCGAGTTCGGCACCTCCACCATGGCCCTGTACCGGCATGTGCCGAGCAAGGGTGAACTCGTACGGCTGATGTCGGAGGCGGTGTTCAGCGAGGAACCGTCGGGTCCCAGACCGCGCGGCTGGCGTGCCCAGCTCGCGCAGGAGGCGCGGTGGTTGTGGGGTCTTTACGAGCGTCACCCTTGGCTGGGGCGGGCCATGGCCGGTCTCACCCGGCCGATGGCCTCACCTCACGCGATGCGGTACACGGAGCGGACCTTGACCGCATTGCGCGGAGTGGGGCTCACGCCGTACCAGATGATCCATGTCCACCTCGCGGTCCTCGGGTATGCCCAAGGTGTCGCGCTGGCCATCGAGCTGGAGTCGCAGGCGCGGCAGGACACCGGTATGACTCCCGAGGAGTGGATGGCGTCCAACGAGCCGCGTATGGAAGCCATCCAGACCGCGGGGTCGTATCCGGTCCTTTCCACGCTCTTCGGCAACGACGACTTTGATCTGGAGCTCGGCACGCTGTTCGAGTTCGGGCTCGAGCGGTTCCTGGACGGGGTCCAGGCGCTCATCGAGAAGCCTCGGGGAGCGTCCTAGGCCCGGCACCCGACGGAATCGACGGAATCCGGCTCACCGCACCAGACAGGGCCGCTTGTTGTCGAACTGCCAGTCGGGGATGAGGAAGCGCATGCCGGTGGCGTCGTCGCGTGCGCCAAGTGCCTTCCGCTGGTAGAGGTCGTGGGCCGCGAGCAGGCGGTCCATGTCGAGCTCGATGCCCAGGCCGGGGGCGTCGGGCACGGCGATCTCGCCCTCGACGATGCGGGGCGGCGCGGTGGTGAGGCGCTCCAGGCCCTCCTGCCAGATCCAGTGGGTGTCCAGGGCGTTGTAGTCGCCCGGGGCCGCGGCTCCGCAGTGGGTGACCATGGCCAGGGAGATGTCGAAGTGGTTGTTGGAGTGGCATCCCCAGGTGAGTCCCATCGCGTTGCACAGTTGAGCCACGCGCACGGAGCCCTGCATGGTCCAGAAGTGCGGATCCGCCAGAGGGATGGAGACCGACTGAAGGGCCAGGGCGTGGGTCAGCTGCCGCCAGTCGGTGGCGACCATGTTGGTGGCGGTCGGCAGTCCCGTGGCCCGGCGGAACTCGGCAAGGATCTCGCGGCCCGAGTAGCCGCCCTCGGCACCGCAGGGGTCCTCGGCGTAGGCGAGCGTGCCGGTCAGGGGTGTGCACAGCTCGATCGCCTCACGCAGGGACCATGCGCCGTTGGGGTCGAGGGTGATCCGGGCCTGGGGGAAGCGGTCCTTCAGCGCGCGTACGGCAGCGACCTCTTCGGCGCCCTCCAGGACCCCGCCCTTGAGCTTGAAGTCCCGGAACCCGTAGCGGTCGTAGGCGGCTTCGGCCTGCCGGACGATCGCGTCGGGGGAGAGGGCCTGCTCGTGCCGGACGCGGTGCCAGTCGACTGGGGACTCGGGCTCGCGGACGTACTCCAGATCGGTGCGGTCGGGGTCGCCGACGTAGAAGAGGTAGCCGAGGACGCGGACGGAGTCGCGCTGCTGTCCGTCGCCGAGCAGCGCCGCGACGGGGACCTCCAGGTGCCGGCCCAGGAGGTCGAGCAGCGCGGACTCGACGGCGGTGACGGCGTGGACCGCGGTGCGCAGGTCGAAGGTCTGCGCGCCCCGCCCACCGGCGTCGCGGTCGGCGAATCGGTCGCCGATCTCGCGCAGGACGCGCTTGTAGTCACCGACGCGGGCGCCGACGACGAGGGACTCGGCGTCACGCAGGGTCTGGGTGATCTTCTCGCCGCCCGGCACTTCGCCCAGGCCCGTGCGGCCTTCGGAGTCCTTGAGGACCACGATGTTGCGGGTGAAGTAGGGGCCGTGTGCGCCGGAGAGGTTCAGCTCCATGCAGTCCCGTCCTGCGACCGGGTAGACGTCGAACGCGGTGACGGTCGGCTGCCTGTTCATGATCAAAGACTCCTCGGGTAGGGCGTGGTGGCCGGGCGGCGGTTCAGAGGCTGAGGACGTCCAGGGCCCACTCCACCGCGAGGACGCCGCCGAGGCCGAGGGCCGCGAGCACCGTCGTATAGGTGGTGCGGACCTTGATCGCTTCGATGACCGAGAGGTTGAAGTACTCCTTGAACAGCCAGAATCCGGGATCGTTGACGTGTGAGAAGGCGATCGAACCGCAGGAGACGGCGAGCACGAGCATCTCGGGGTGGACGCCGCTGCCCGCCAGGAGCGGCAGCACCACGCCGGAGGCGGTGACGACCGCGACCGTGGCGGAGCCGAGGGCTATCCGGAGGATCACCGCGATGAGCCACGCGAGGATGAGCGGTGAGATGGACCAGCCGTGAGTGGTGTCCTTGATGTGGTCGGAGATGCCCCCTTCGACCAGGACGTTCTTGAAGGCGCCACCCGCTCCGATCACGAGCAGGATCATGGCCATCGCCCCCGCCGCCGACGAACAGGAAGCACTGACGTCGGCCAGGCTGCGGCCGATGCGCGGCCCGAACGCCCAGATGGCAAGGAGGAGAGTGAGGAGCAGCGCGATCGGTGCCGAGCCGATGAAGGTGATGAAGTGGAGGACGGGGCTCTCGCCGGAGGCGGCCATCTCGGTCACCGAGGCACCGGCGATCAGTACGACGGGGAAGAGCGCCACGGTCAGGGCCCAGCCGAGTTCGGGCATCTCCTCGTCGGTGAACTCGCGCTCGCTGACCAGGCCCTTGGGGATGGAGGGGTTCAGCGCCCTGATGAACGGCAGCCGCGGCCACACCAGGGCGATCAGCGCACCGGCGGGTACCGCGATGAACAGGCCGTAGACCAGCGTCAGGCCGACGGACGCGTGGAACGTCGCGGCCACGGCGGTGGGGCCGGGATGCGGCGGCAGGAAGCTGTGCATCGTGGAGAGCGTGATGGACATCGGAAGCCCGATCCACAGCAGCTTCACCCCTGTGACGCGTACGAGGGTGAACGCGATGGGCACGATGATGATGAAGGCGACCTCGTAGAACATGGTCACGCCGATGAGCATGGACGTGACCACCATGGCCACTTGGACCCACCGCGGTCCGAACGCGTCGAGCATCTTGTTGGCGATGCGTTGTGCGGCACCGGAGTCGCCCATGACGCGGCCGACCATCGCGCCGAGCCCGATGACCAGCATCGTGTCGCCGATCTGGCCGCCGATGCCCTCCGAGAGGACGTCCGGGATCGTGGCCACCGGGATGCCCTGCACCAGCGCGACGCCGACCGCCACGAACAGGAGGGCGGCGAAGCCGTTCAGTTTCAACCGGGTCATGAGGAACAGCAGGATCAAGACGCTGACCCCGACTACGACGAGCGGCATTTCAGTTCCCCTTTGAACTGTGGATCAAGTCGCCTGCGGACGGTGGTGCCGGGCCCTGTGAACGTGGCGGGCAGGACGGGAGGTGAGGCTGATCAGGCCCTGTGCCGTACGGCCGAGACCAGATCAAGACCGGCGTCAAGGACCTTCTCCAGGTCGGCGAGGTCGTCCGGACTCGGGTCGGTGAGGGGCGCCCGCACCGGGCCGACGGGAAGACCGCGCAGCCGTGCGGCGGCCTTGACCAGCGAGACGGCGTACCCCGGCGCCCGGTCGCGCAGTTCGACCAGCGGGACGTAGAACTCCCGCAGCAGCCGGTCCATCGCCGTGTCGTCCCGCTCCCGCATCGCGGCGAAGAAGGCGTCGGCGATCTCGGGGGCGAAGGCGTGGACGGCTGATGAGTAGGCCGGGACGCCGACGGTGGCGTAGGCGCGGGCCTGGATCTCCGCGGTGGCGGCGCCGTTGAAGAAGAGGAAGTCGTCGGGGGCGGCGAGGGTGAGGCGCTGCAACCGATCGAGGTCACTGTGCCCGTCCTTGAGGCCGATGACGCTGGGTATCTCGGCGATCCTGCGCACGGCCGCGGCGTTGAAGGTGACCTGCCCGCGCTGGTAGGCGATGAGGGGCAGCCGGGTGCCGACGGAGATGCGGCGCAGCTGTTCCACCAGGCCGTCCTGCGACGCCTCGACCAGGTAGTGGGGCATCACCAACAGGGCGTCCGCGCCCTCCTCCTCGGCGATCCGGGCGAACCGCAGCGACTGGGCCCAGCCGTACCCGGTGCCCGCGACCACCGGTAGACGGCCGTCGGCGACCTCGACCGTGACCCGGATGACCGCGCGGTACTCCTCTTCGTCGAGCGAGAAGAACTCGCCGGTTCCGCATGCGGGGAACACGGCGCCGGGCCGGGTGGCCAGCTGGGCGGTCAGATAGGAGCGGTAGGACTCCAGGTCAAGGCTGCCATCGCTCCCCATGCTCGTGAGCGGGAAGGAGAGAACGCCGCGCGCCATGCCCTCCCGCAGTCGCTGGGCGGCGACATCCCGGGTCTTCGAACGGGGCTTCGCGCTGGGCTTGTTCGTGCTGTGCTGGTTCACGAAACTCATCTCTATATGCAGATGGCGTCCACGTATGAGAATGGAGGTTAGAGTCATGAACGATCGGGGTCAATGGCCAGGCGCCGCGGATCTACGATGGGCGGATGGCGGACAGCGGAACGGACCGCGGGCCCGGCCCGGGTGTTCGCGGGGTGAAGTCGGCGCTGCGCACCGTCGCGCTCCTTGAGCTGCTCGCCGAACGTACCGACCGGCCGGCCCGCCTGGACGAGCTCGCCGAGGAGCTGGATGTACCGCGCAGCAGCATGTACCAGCTGCTGCGGACCCTGATCGACTGCGGCTGGGTGCGCACGGACACCACCGGATCCCTCTACGGCATCGGCATCCGCACGCTGCTCACCGGCACGAGCTATCTCGACGGCGACGAGCGGGTGCGCGCCATCCGCCCGTACCTGGACGAGGCCTCGGACGCCCTGGGTGAGACGATCCACCTGGCGCGGCTCGACGGCTCGCACGTCGTGTACCTCGCGACCCGCGAGTCCCACGAGTACCTGCGCACCATCAGCAGGGTCGGCCGTCGCGTCCCTGTGCACGCCGGAGCCCTGGGGAAGGCGCTGCTCGCCGAGCGCCCGGATGGCGAACTCCAGCTCCCTGAAGACCCGTTGACCGCCTTCACGCGGAGCACGCACACCGACCGGGCCGCCCTGCTGGCCGACCTCGGGCGGGTGCGTGAGCGCGGCTACGCCATCGACCGCGAGGAGACGGTGAGCGGCATCGCCGGCTTCGGGTTCGCCCTGCGGTACGACGTGCCGGCCGTCGATGCCATCAGCTGCTCGGTACCCGTGGCCCGGCTCACCGACGTACATCAGGGGCGCGTCGTGTCCGTCATGCGGGAGATTCAGGGAAAGATCGAGAGTCTCCTGTCGCCCGTCTCGGGCGCTCCCGACTGGCGCTGACGGCGCGGTGCGCTGCCGTACGGCAGCGCGCGGCACGACACGGCGCCGCTCCCACTTGATAGGCAAGTCGTGACTTGCCTATGGTGGGGGTCATGGCGGAGGATGTTTTCAAGGCGCTCGTCGATCCCACCCGTCGGCACATCCTCGATGAGCTGGTGGAGCGGGACGGTCAGACCCTGTTCGAGATATGCGCCCGGCTGACGAACAAGCACGGCCTGGGGCTGTCCCGTCAGGCGATCAGCCAGCACCTGGCCGTACTGGAATCCGCGGGCCTGGTCCATTCGCGTCGCCACGGCCGCTACAAGTTCCACGACCTGAACACCGAACCTCTTGAGGTCATCGTGACCCGATGGCTCAAGCCCGATGCACCGGAGAACACCCATGAGGATCCATCTGACCAGCGTCTTCGTTGACGATCAGGAAAAGGCCGCGCGCTTCTACACCGATGTCCTCGGCTTCGTGAAGAAGCACGACGTCGCGGTCAGCGAAGAAGGGGACCGGTGGCTGACCGTCGTCTCGCCGGAAGACCCCGATGGGACCGAACTGCTCCTGGAGCCCTCCGGCCACCCCGCTGTGCAGCCGTACAAGACGGCGCTGGTCGAGGACGGCATCCCGGCCACCGCCTTCGCCGTGGAGGACGTCGTGGCGGAGTTCAAGCGGCTGCGTGAGCTCGGGGTGTTCTTCACCCAGGAGCCGCTGGAGATGGGCCCGGTCACCACCGCGGTCCTCGACGACACCTGCGGCAACCTGATCCAGATCGAGCAGCACGGCGAGTAAGGGCCCGGCGGGGCGGCCGGCCGCGAAAGTCAGTGGCGCGCCCGCTCCGCGCGGACGACCATGGCGCGCATGAGCGACGAACCTGAACGGTGGAGCCGGGCAACCACCTACCCCGACATGTGGGCCGACCCGGACGACGACCCCCGCAACAGCGACGGAGTCAGCCCGGACGGCGAGCTGGCCACGCTGGAAGACTTCCTGACGAACTACCGCATGACCCTGCGGATGAAGTGCGACGGCCTGGATGCCGAGCAGCTGGCCCGGCGGTCGGTTCCGCCGTCGACGATGTCGCTCCTCGGCCTGCTCCGGCACCTAGCCGAGGTGGAACGGGACTGGCGCAACTGGATCAGCGACGGAGACCCGCTGCCGAAGCTGTACGGCAAGCGCGACGCGGACTTCGACGGAGCTGTCGGAGAGCAGGCCCAGGTCGACGCCGCATACGCCGATCTGGCGCGCGAACAGGCCGCGACGGACGCCGCGCTGGCCCGGCATCCGGATCTGGGTGAGCGCCTGGGGAAGGACGGATTCGCCGTCCGGGAGCTGATGGTGCACAGGATCGAGGAGTACGCCCGTCACTGCGGGCAGGCCGACCTGTTGCGCGAGTGCATCGACGGCAGGGTGGGCCAGTGACGCATGGGCCGCTGGGCCGGTGACGGCGGGTCAGTGGCAACGGCCCGGGTATCGCCCCCGCCGGACACGTCCTTCCCGTAACCCTCACGGCACATGCCTCCGATGAGACCCCCACGCACGTCCGCCGCTCGGTGACTCCCGGCTTGCGGGTTCGCTAACGAGCGGTGTGCGCGTTGTGCGAAGATCCGGTGACCGCAGTGGTTGGCGTCGGCAACGGCCGCACAGCCTGGCGGACTTACCGGGTGGGGAAGGCGGGAGCTGGCGGTGGCCTCACAGCCGTGGACTTCAGGCACGCGTTCAGCCGCCGAGAGCGACACCGCAGCGGACCGGCAGGTGCCGCAGCCGTCGGTGCTTCTGGTCGAGGACGACCCCGGCGACGCCCTCCTGGTCGAGGAACTCGTCGCCGACAGCGCTTTGAAGATGCGCCTTCAGTGGGTGCGTTCCATGTCCGAGGCGCGTGAGGCGCTGGCCTTCCGGATGCCGGACTGCGTGCTGCTCGACCTGCATCTGCCGGACGCCCGAGGGCTGGAAGCCGTCTCCGTGATCCAGTCCCAGGCCGAGCACGTCGCCGTCGTCGTGCTCACGGGCCTCGCGGAGGAGGAGACCGGCCTCGCCGCCGTGGCCGCGGGGGCCCAGGACTACCTCGTCAAGGGCCGTGTCGAGCCGGAGCTGTTCGGCCGGGCCGTGCGCTACGCGATCCAGCGCAAGCAGGCCGAGCAGGCGGCCGTCGCCCTGCAGGCCAGCCAGATGCAGGCACAGGAGAACGCCAGGCTGGAGCGGGGACTGCTGCCCAGGCCGCTGCTGAGGAGCGCGGGTGTCGACGTCGTGGCCCGCTACCGGCCCGGTCGCGCCCGAGCCCTCCTCGGCGGCGACTTCTACGACATCGTGCAGAGCGCGGACGGCACCGTGCACGCGCTCATAGGGGACGTCTCCGGCCACGGGCCCGACGAGGCGGCCCTCGGCGTGGCACTGCGCATCGCCTGGCGCACGCTGGTGCTCAGCGGCATCACCGGCCCCGAACAGGTGGTTCGGCTCGAGGAGATCATGCTGGCGGAGCGGGTGAAGCCGTACGTCTTCGCCACGCTGACGAGTCTCTCCGTCCCGGCGGGGGCACAGCACGTGCGGGTGACGCGCGCCGGCCATCCCGGGATGCTGCTGCGCACCGTCGATGGCCGCGTCGAGTGGGTGGAGGCGGCCGGTGGACCGGCCCTGGGCGTCGCGCCGGGCGTTCTGCTCTGGCCGGTCGAGGAAGTGCCTCTTCCTGTCGGCTCGGCACTGGTGCTGTTCACCGATGGTCTCTTCGAAGGGCATGTCGGCAATGGCCGCGAGCGGTTGGGCGAAGCAGGACTGCTCGGCCTCGCGAGGGAGTTGACCACGCTGGCACCCGAGGATTTCGTCGACACCCTGATCCAGCGGGCCGAGGACCTAGCCGAGGCACAGGGCGGTCTGGCCGACGACGTGGCCGTGGTCCACCTGCGCTGGAGTGGCGCCGAAGAGGGGAACGACGGGAACCCGGACGCGGACGGGCGGACGGAAACCGTGGTCGGGGGCCGACACAGGAACAGCATCGGAGAGCAACGCCGTGGCTGAGACGACGAGCAGGGCACGGATCGGCCGGCGTCTGACGGTGCGGGGCTGGTTCCAGCTGGTGCTGGCTCTCATGGTGCTCCTGGTGGTGATCGGCACCGTGGTCGGCGCCCGCCTGCTGGGGCAGACCGCGGAGGTGACCGACCAGTTGGTCGACCGCCTCCAGCCGGCCCGCACGCAGGCGTACCGTCTGCAGACCGCTCTGGTGAACCAGGAGACCGGCGTCCGGGGCTACGCCATCACCGCCGACCGCCAGTTCCTGGATCCCTTCACCCAGGGAAAACGGGACGAGGCCCGCGCTGCCGCTCGGCTGCGCGACCTCGTCGGAGACCGGCCCCGGCTGATGGCGGACCTCGACGCGGTCCAGCGGGAGGCGGCGGACTGGCGGCGAGCGTACGCCGAACCGCTGGTGTCCGAGGTCACGCCCGGTGAACCACGCTCGGTCGCCGAGGAGAACGCGGGGCGCGGCAAAGAAGTATTCGACGGAATCCGCACGGTGTGGTCCGCGCAGAACGCCGACCTGGCCCGGGCCGTCGAGGTCGGCAACGACGAGTTGGACCGCACCCGCTCGGTGCGGACCGTGATCCTCGGCGCCATGGTGGCGGTCTTCGTCCTCGCCGGGGCCGCCCTGGCGTTCCTGGTGCACACACTGGTGGCCCGTCCCCTGGCGGCTCTGCGCGTCTCATCGCGTCAGGTGGCGCGCGGCGACTTCGACCACGTCATCACGGTCGAGGGACCTCCTGACCTCAGGGCGGTGGCAGCGGACGTGGAGGACATGCGGCAGCAGATCGTGGAAGAACTGGGAGCCTCACGCCGCCAGCAGAACACGCTGACCCAGCAGGCGGCCGACCTCGACTCCCAGGCCGTGGAACTCCGGCGCTCCAACGCCGAACTGGAGCAGTTCGCCTACGTCGCCTCCCACGATCTGCAGGAGCCGCTGCGCAAGGTCGCCTCCTTCTGCCAGCTCCTCGACAAGCGGTACGGAGACGCGCTCGACGACCGGGCCAAGCAGTACATCGACTTCGCGGTCGACGGCGCCAAGCGCATGCAGGTCCTCATCAACGACCTCCTCACCTTCTCTCGCGTCGGGCGCCTCAACGACGCCCGGGTGCCCGTCGACCTCGACCAGTCCCTCAGTAAAGCGCTGGCCAACCTGGACGCCTCCGTCCAGGACACCGGCGCGCTCGTCGAACGCCCCGGGAACCTGCCCGAGATCATCGGCGACCCGACGCTCCTCACGATGCTCTGGCAGAACCTCGTCGGCAACGCCGTCAAGTTCCACCACCCCGAGCGCCCGCCGCGGATCCGGATCACCTGCGAGGAGGACGAGAGCTCGGGTACCTGGAACCTGCGCGTCACCGACAACGGCATCGGAATCCCGCAGGAGTTCGCGGAGAAGGTCTTCGTGATCTTCCAGCGACTGCACGGCCGCGACACCTACGGGGGCACCGGCATCGGCCTCGCACTGTGCAAGAAGATCGTCGAACATCACGGCGGCCACATCTGGGTCGACAGCGGATATGCCGGAGGAACGCGTATCTGCTTCACCCTGCCGTCCGGCACCGACATCGACGCTGACACCGACGCCGACACCGCGGAGGACACCGCACCCCGCACCGAGGAAAAGGCCCCGACATGACCACTCCTGCTGCCACGCCGATCGATGTGCTTCTCGTGGAGGACGACCCGGGCGACGAGCTGATGACGCGCGAGGCGTTCGAGGACAACAAGATCCGCAACAAGCTGCACGTGGCCCGGGACGGCGAGGAAGCGCTCGACTTCCTCTACCAGCGCGGTGAGTACGCCCGAGTACCGCGTCCCGACCTCATCCTGCTCGACCTCAACCTCCCCAAGTACGACGGGCGCCAGGTCCTGGAGAAGATCAAGTCGGACCCGGACCTGAAGGACATCCCGGTGGTGGTACTCACCACGTCGGCGGCGGAGGAGGACATCCTGCGCAGCTACAAACTGCACGCGAACGCCTACGTCACCAAGCCGGTCGACCTCGACCAGTTCATCGCGGCGGTACGCCAGATCGACGACTTCTTCGTCCAAGTGGTACGCCTGCCACGCCGCCACGCCTGAGGGGCCACGCCACCACCCCACGTCCTCGGAATCCACGTAGCCACGGAGGTACGGGCGGGACTAGATTCCTCGCTCGTGACTGAGATTCCCTCCTACCTGAGTACGACGGCCGATGCCTACGATGCCGTCGCCGTCCTCTACGACGAATTGTTCCGCGATGCCCTCGACGCCCATCCGCTGGATCGTTCGCTGCTCGCCGCGTTCGCCGAGCTAGTGCTGACCAACGGGGCCGGACCCGTGGCCGAGTTGGGATGCGGCCCTGGGCAGGTGACGGCGCACCTGAGAGATCTGGGCCTGGATGTCTCCGGTGTCGACCTGTCGCCGGTGATGATCGATCTCGCCCGTGGGAACTTCCCGGACCTGAGGTTCGATGTCGGTTCCATGGACGCCCTTGACCTGGCCGACGGTGCGGTGAACGGCATCGTGTCGTGGTATTCGATCATCCACACGCCGCCCCGGGACCTGCCCGCGTACTTCACCGAGTTCCGGCGGGTACTCGCACCCGGCGGTCACCTCCTGTTCGCCTTCTTCGAGGCTGATGAGGAGCCGGTCACGCCGTTCGACCACAAAGTGGCGACCGCGTACCGGTGGCCGATCGACACCCTCGCGGGAATGGCCCGCGACGCCGGGTTCGCCGAAGTCGGCCGGATGCTGTGTGAGCCGCAAGAGGGCGAGCGGCAGTTCCGGCAGGGGCGTCTGCTGATGCGCGCGAGCGAGTGATCCAGGCGGACGCGTGGCGATCGCGCGGTGATAATGAACTCGCCCGCGGCGGGCGCTGAAACTATTCTCACCGGAGCGGGATCGCGAGGTCCCGTAGGTTGCGGCGCCGTGGCAGAGCGGTCCATTGCGATCGGCGTGGGGGAAGCCCCTCTCACGCCGACTGACGGGAGCCGGGCGGGCCTTGCCCTTCCCTGTCCGCGGGTTCGAATCCCGTCGGCGCCGCGGCCGACCCAGAGTCTGAGTCCGTCGCTCGCCTCCGCTGACTGGAGCCCGCATGAGCACCCCCGCCGCCGCTCCGGTGTTCGTCGGGCCCGAACAGACCGCGGCCGTCGGGCGAGGGCAGATCAGTGTCCTGTGGTCGCTCGGCGACCGTACGCGGGATCTCGACGCCGCCGTCGTGCGGCTGGCTCCGGGCGCGAGCATCGGCGAACACGCGCAGGACGACTCCGGCGTCCTGCTCACCGTGCTGACCGGCACCGGTGAACTCCGCACCCAGGAGGCGAACTGGCAGCTCGCTCCCGGTGCCCTCGCCTGGCTTCCCGCGGGGATCACCCGCCGCGTGGACGCGGGGGAGGAGGGGCTCGTCTACACGACGGCCCACCGCCGCCGCCCGGCCCGTGGTACCGGTAGGGATACCGCCGGTGGCTTCGACGGGGGAGAGCCGGTGTGTCTGCTCGGCCGGGTCTGTCCCGAGTGCGGCCGTCTCGCCGCCGAACGCGATGCCCTCTACTGCGCCCGCTGCGGAACACCGTTGGCCGACTGACGGGCCCACGCGAAAGGCGACAAGTCGACCGGTGGCGCGACTCTCCGCCCGCCCACCCATGGTCCTCCTCCATCGGTTCTCGGCAACGTAAGACAGGAGCCCCTCACGATGTCCGAAACGAACGCGGGTCATCCCGGCGCGCAAGACGTCCTCTCCGGTGACCACCGCTCCGCGCACCTCCTCGCCGAGAACGTGCACTGCGTGCTCGGCGACCGGACGGTGCTGCGCGATGTCTCGCTGAAGGTGTCCCGGGGCGAGCGGGTAGGCCTGATCGGCGAGAACGGCCGGGGCAAGTCGACGTTGCTGCGCGCCATCGCCGGTGAACTGCCGCTGCAGCGAGGTCAGGTCGTGCGGGCGGTCGCGGGACAGGTGGGGTTCCTGCCGCAGGAGCCCGGCTTCCTGGCCGGTGCCACCGTCGACGACGTGCTCGCGCGGGCGACCGCCGAGTTCCGTGACATGACCGAACGCATGCGCGCAGCCGAACAGTTGATGTCATCGGGCAAGGACGACCTGAGCGAGGTGCTCGGTGAGTACGGGCGGCTCCAGGACGAGTTCGCCCGACGCGGTGGCTGGGAACTCGACGCCCGGGTCGGCGAGGTGTTGGACGCCTTCGGTCTCGGCGCCCTGGACCGGCTACGGCCCACCGAGACCCTGTCGGGCGGTGAGCGATCCCGCCTGGCGCTCGTCGAACTGGTCCTCGCCGAACCGGCCGGGCTGCTCCTCGACGAGCCGACGAACCACCTCGACGACCGCGCGGTGGACTGGCTCGTCCCGTGGCTGGCCCAGTACCAGGGGCCCTGCCTCATCGCGTCGCACGACCGCGTACTGCTTGACACCGCCGTCACCGCCATCGTCGACCTGGACGGCCCTCGCGGCACCACCGTGCGCTACGGCGGCGGCTACCGCGACTACCTCGACGAACGCGCCGCGGCGCAAGCACGCTGGTGGCAGCAGTACCGCGACTGGCGCCAGGAACTGGCGGAGACCCGGCGACGGCTCGACAAGGCCGGCAGGTCCGGCCGCACCTTCGGCGGGATGCGGGACAGCGACAAGCTGTCCTACAACCTCGCCGGAGGCGCTGCCCAGGCCGCCGCGGCCCGCGCGACGCGCGCGGCTCGGCAGCAACTGGGGCGGCTCCTTGACGAGGAAGTGCGGCGCCCGCCCCAGCCACTGGCCTTCACGGCGCCGGAGAGCGAGGGTGCCGAGCCGCCCGGCGGCGTGCTTCTGCGGGCCGAAGGCCTGGTCGTCGGCGATGTCGTGCGTGGCGTGGACCTGGAGCTCGCTCCTGGTTCGCTGCACGTGATCACGGGACCGAACGGCGCGGGCAAGTCCACGCTCCTGTCCGTCCTGGCAGGCCTTCGGGCCCCCGACGCGGGGACGGTCGTACGTGGACCGGGGCTGCGCATCGGGTACTTGCCACAGGAGAGCGACTTCTTCCACGAGCGGCGCGGCGTACTGGACACCTTCGCCGCACACCGCGCCGCCTACGTCGACGACGCCGCGCGGGAACTGACCCGGTTCGGTCTGTTCGGGATCGCGGACTTCGACGTTCCGGTGAACCGGCTTTCCGTCGGCCAGCTGCGAAGGCTCGAACTCGCGCTGCTGTTCTCACGGCGCCCCAACCTCCTGCTGCTCGACGAGCCCGGCAACCACCTCAGCCTGGCGCTCGTCGAGCAACTACAGGAAGCCGTGCGGCGGTTCACGGGACCGGTGGTGATGGTCACTCACGACCGAGCCCTGCGCGAGCACCATCGCGAGAGCCTGCTGGAGCTGGCCGAAGGGCGGCTGATCCGGCCGGTCTAGTTGTCCACGTCCCCGTAGGCCGTGCCGACCTTGA
The DNA here is from genome assembly GCF_042881845.1 of Streptomyces sp. NPDC058257. Lineage (NCBI taxonomy): Bacteria > Bacillati > Actinomycetota > Actinomycetes > Kitasatosporales > Streptomycetaceae > Streptomyces > Streptomyces sp. NPDC058257. The sequence continues at coordinate 48,586 of NZ_JBHVXJ010000027.1, read as the reverse complement.
GTCCGTCGACCCAGTTGATGACGCGCTTGTCCTTGACCTCGGAGCCGTAGGAGCCGAACCGGGTGTCGTTGCCCAGATCGTCCCAGGTGCGACCGGAGAACTCGGCGACCTTGGTGCCGTTGTAGAAGGCCGTCACCCAGCCGTCGGTGGCGTCGGACGAGGTGTGGATGCCGAGCACGATGCGCTTGTACGTACTGGTCGTGACGGGTGTCGACCACTTGAGCGTCCACTTCTCGCCGACCTCGATGTGGAACAGCTTGAGCACGCCGCCCTCGACCTTCATCAACACCGGGTAGTTCTGCTGGTGTTGATCGTTGGTGCCGTACGACTTCCACTGGAAGATCGTGCCCGCGTCCGGGGTGTTGGTGGAGGTGTCCCAGCCGATCCAGTACGTCGAGTTGTTCTTGAACGTGTACCGCGAACCGCCGACGCTGATCCCGTGGGCCTCGCAGCGCTGGAGGCCGAGCGGCTTGTTGAACTTGAAGACCTGGCCGCGGCCGTCGCCGTTGTCCTGTGTGGAGACGCTGCCCGGGGAGTCGCAGAGGGTCGATGAGAACACTCCGGTCCCTCCCGAGGCGTCCCCGTCCCAGATGACGGAGGCGTCGGCGGGAGCGGCGGTGAGCAGGACCAGGGAAGAGGCGGCGGCCGTGAGCGCGCCGTTTCGCTTGCGCATGTGGGGGCTCCTTGCGAGTGGGGGGAAGGGGCTCGCGTGGCTGTGTGCCATCCGTGCGACGGGTGGAGGGTAAACGGTTTCTAGCATGGCTGTGACTGAACACTCAATAGGGAAGTGCCAGTTGAGCGTCGTGACATAGAAACCGGTATCTGTCGCAAGCCGGTCCGTCGGGGGTGGTGACGTCGCGCCATCGTGCCTCTAACATCCGATGTACCCGTCCCCATGTCTCCCTCGTGACGCGCAAGCCGCTCAGAAGGGCTCTTAACGTCCGATGAATCAAGCGAACCTGGGGCAGTTGCAGAGGAGATTCGTGATGCGCAAGGTGATCGGCGTCATGCTCGCCCTCCTGCTCGCCGCCGGAGCAGCAGTGGCAAGCCCTCCCCCCGCGGTCGCCACGCAGGCGGACCGGGCCGGCGGCCCACATACGCAAGGCATCCCCGGCGAGATCGAGCCCAGCGACGACAAGGACCTCGCGGCCTGGCAGCGGCTCCAGTTCGGGATGTTCATCCACTGGGGGCTGTTCTCCGAGCTGGGAGGCGTGTGGAAGGGTGAGCCGGTCACCAAGGGCTACAGCGAACAGATCCAGATGTGGGCCGACCTCTCCGAGAAGGAGTACCTGGAAGTGGCCGAGCGGTTCCGGCCCGACCGGTTCGACCCCGCGGAGATCTGCTCCCTCGCGAAGCAGGCGGGGATGCGCTACGTGGTCATCACCAGCAAGCACCACGACGGATTCTCCATGTTCGACACCGACACCACCGGCTACGACGTCGTCGACGCGACCCCCTACGGCAAGGACCCGCTGAAGGCGCTCGCGAACGAATGCCGCAGCCAGGGGCTGAAGTTCGGCTTCTACTTCTCGCTCGTCGACTGGCACCAAGGCCATGACTTCGACGGCGACAACAACAATCCGATCCCCGCATCGATGGAGCCGGTCATCGAGGGGCAGCTCCGTGAGCTGATGACGAAGTACGGCGACATCGCCGAGGTGTGGTTCGACATGTCCTCGCCCACCGCCGCTCAGAGTCGGAAATTCGCCGGGATCGTCCGTGAACTCCAGCCGAAGGCAGCGATCAACAGCCGGGTGTGGAACAACAAGGGCGACTTCCGCACACTCGGCGACAACGAGATTCCCGCGGTGGCGCTCGACGGCGCCTGGCAGACGCCCGCGTCGATCTACCACGACACCTGGGGCTACCGCAGCTGGCAGAAGCGGGACGACCTGCCCGGCAAGATCAGGGACCTTATCGGCGGACTGACCGGCGTGCGCGCCCGTGGCGGCAACTACCTGCTCAACATCGGCCCGCGCGGCGACGGTTCGGTCGTGGAGTTCGAGGCGGACGTCCTGCGCGGCATGGGCGACTGGCTGGAACGTCACCCCGACGCCGTACTCGGCGCATCGGCCACCCGCTTCGGGGGTCAGCCCTGGGGCGAGGTCACTGTCAACGACCGCGATCTGTTCCTGCACGTGTCCAAGTGGCCCAAGTCCGGTGAGCTTCGGCTGCCGGGCCTGGCCACCTCCGTACGCGAGGTCCACGAGGACGGCTCGAAGGACCGGCTCGACTGGCGTCGGGACGGGGACGACCTCGTCGTGACGCTGCCCAAGAGCCCGCGCGACGATGTGCTGCCCGTCGTGAAGGTCGAACTCGGCGGCAAGCTTCGGATCATTCCGGAGCACACGGTCGCCCTCGGCCCGGACAAGGCCGCCGTCCTGGACGCCGCCGACATCGAGCACGGCTACAGCTACGCGGACGACGGCAGCTATTCGAGCACCCACCGGACCACAGTGCGGCACACCGGCCACATCAGCGCCACCCGGGCCGAGCGGCTTTCGGTGGCGGTCCGGGGCGAGGCGAGGCCGGAGGCGGTCTACCGGGTTCAGGTCGGCAGGCACTCCCGGGTGGTGAAGGGCGCGGACCTGACCCGGCGCGCCGTCGGCCCCTTCGCCGTACGAGGAGGGAAGGTGACCCCCGTGACGATCACCCTGGCAGCGCCGGAGCACGCGGGGGAGGAACTCGGCCTGCGCCTGGACTCGTTGCTGGTCACAGCCGGGTGAGGGTCATCCGAGTACGAGTGGGAGTTTCGCGGCCAGGCCTTCAGGGCCGCCCAGTTCGGTCTGTTCCGCGTCGGTGGGGGCGCGCCGTCCGGTGCCGATGAGCAGCGCGTCCGTGTCGGAGAACGACGCGGGGAACGCGGCGCCGGCGATCTCCTCCAGCATCTCGCGGCTCCGGGCGAGGCCCTCCGCGGGCGGTCCGGCCACGTGCGGGAGGTGCGCGATCAGGTCGAGGTGGTGCAGGGTCCATTCCATGACGTACGTCATGAGGTAGTCGCCCGCGGTGAGGACCTCGTCGCGGGTGCTCACCCGGGCGCCGGGATCGGCGAGTTCGGCGGCGCGGCCCGCGGCGGAGCCGACGTCGTCGAGGTGGAACTTGAGCAGCCAGGGCTCCTCGTACGCGGCGGCGAGGCGGACGGTCAGCGCGTCGAGCGGGTCCTCACCGGTCGGCGGCGTAGTGGTGACGTCCCAGTAGGTCAACGCGGTACGGGTCGGCTCCCTGTCGGCGGGGGTCACGAGGGTGATCAGAACGTCCTGGGCGTCGATGACGAGATGGCACGCCAGGTCCCGCACGAGCCACCCGGTGCAGCCGGAGGGGCGTGCGAAATCCGCGTCCGGGAGTTCGGCTACGGCCGTGCGCAGTGCCGTCCATGAGCGCGAGAAGAGATCCACGCCGCAAAGGTAGTGCGGTGCCACAGAGCCGGACAACCGCATTTGAGGCGCCTCACGTGGCCGGGCCGGGCCGTTCGGTGCCGGACTCGCCCCTCCTTCCATGGGGAACGGTCCCGCCGAGCCACGGCTCCAACTCGCGCCGCGTGACCCGTAGCACCTCCTCCCTGGACAGCTCGTCGGCCCGCTCGACCACGGCGAGCCCCCACCCCTTCCGACGGACCGCGCCAAGTGCCACCGCACGCTCGCGCAGTAGGTACCGCACTGCCGAAGCGACGTCGGTCACCGGAGGGGTCACCTCATAGCGGGAGAGCTTTCCGACGAACCAGTCGAGCCACTGCTCGCCTTCTCTGTTCGCGGCCCGGGGGAGCGCGGACGCGGCATTCCCATCGAGGAAGACCATGACCGGGCCGACCGGCGCGAGCACCTCGGTGAGGTCGGTCATGAACGCGTCGATCGCTTCTTCGCCGTGCCCCATGGCCAGCAGTGTCGGTACGTACGGCACCAGCGCGTCCGCGACCACCACGTCGTCGCCGCTCGCCACGACGGCGTGGACGAATTCCGCGGTCGCCGCGGTCAGCGTCCCCAGGCCGACCGTGCCGGTCGCCTTGAATTCCTCAGCCACCGCGGCGTACTGCGGCCGGGTCAGGATCTCCTCCTCGTGGAAGTGGTCCACCCGCAGTCCCGTATCGCTCAGCCAGCGGGCAAGCCCGCCACACAGCGTCGACTTGCCCATTCCGGGAGATGCCCCGCACACCGAGATCAGTAGCGTCATGCCCGCCGACCCTACGCCGACGGCCCCCGGCCCCCATGGGGCCACCTGGCCGGTGCCCGAACGCGGCCGGACAGTAGAGTTCGAGTGCGCCAGCCCCCGAAGACCGAGGTACCGTCCGTGACCCCCGCACCCACCACACCCCCCCTCCCGCCTGCAGTGAGCGTGGTGGGCATCGGAGCCGACGGGTGGGCGGGACTGCCCGACGCGGCGCGCACGGAACTCACCGGGGCCCAGGTCCTGATCGGCGGTCGGCGCCAACTGGACCTACTCCCTTCGCGGTGCACGGGACGGCGCGTGCCGTGGCCCTCGCCGCTGAGGCCCGCGGTTCCGGGCCTGCTCGCCGCGCACGCGGGCAGCAAGATCGCCGTCCTGGCCAGCGGCGATCCGATGTTCTACGGAATCGGCCGGGCTCTCACCGAGGTCCTCGGCCCCCAGGGGCTGCGCATCCTGCCCCACCCGTCCTCCGTGTCCTACGCCTGCGCCCGCGTCGGCTGGCCGCTGGAGGACACCGAGGTCATCACGCTGGTCGGGCGGCCCGCCGCCCGCCTCGCCGCGGCCCTGCACGACGGCCGACGGCTCCTTGTGCTCAGCGCCGACGCCTCCACACCCGCCGTGGTCGCCGCGCTGTTGCGCGAACACGGCTTCGGACCGAGCCCGGTCCGCGTCCTCGAACAGCTCGGCGGCGAGGGCGAGGCGTACGTCGAAGGAATCGCGGGCACCTGGGCACATCCGCCCGGGGACCCGCTGAACGTCATCGCGATCGAATGCCGACGCGCCCCCGACGCCCCGCGCATCGGCGCCGTCCCCGGACTGCCGGACGACGCGTACGAGAACGACGGGCAGCTCACCAAGCGCCACGTCCGGGCCGCCACCCTCGGCGTCCTCGCACCGGCACCCGGAGAGCTGCTGTGGGACATCGGCGGCGGATCGGGGTCCGTGGCGATCGAGTGGATGCGGACCCACCCCTCCTGCCGGGCGGTCACCGTGGAGCGCGACCCGGCACGGGCGCGGCGCATCGAGCGCAACGCCGCGCACCTCGGGGTGCCCGCCCTGCGCGTGATCACCGGCCGGGCACCTGACAGTCTGGCCGAACTGCCCACGCCCGACGCCGTGTTCATCGGGGGCGGCCTCACCGCTCCCGGCCTTCTCGACGCCTGCTGGGAGGCGCTGCCCGTCGGTGGCCGCCTGGTCGCCAACACCGTCACGCTGGAGTCCGAGGCGCTGCTCGCCGAGCGGTACCGCCGACACGGCGGTGACCTGGTCCGCCTCGCCGTCGCGCACGCCGTGCCCGTCGGCGGCTTCACCGGCTGGCGCCAGGCCATGCCGGTCACCCAGTGGTCCGTACGCAAACCGTCGACGACCCCGAGCCCGACCCCCACCGCGGAACGCTCAGCAGAAGCCCCCGCGGAACCCTCAGGAGACAACAGATGACCGTGTACTTCATCGGCGCGGGGCCCGGCGCGGCCGACCTGATCACGGTGCGCGGCGCCCGCACGCTCGCCGCCTGCGGGGTGTGCCTGTACGCGGGCAGTCTGGTGCCCCGCGAACTGCTCGCCGAGTGTCCGAAGGACGCCCGCCTGATCGACACCGCGCAACTGGACATCGACCAGATCACCGCCGAGCTCGTCACCGCGCACGAGCAGGGCCACGACGTGGCCCGTCTGCACTCGGGCGACCCTTCCGTCTTCAGCGCCGTCAACGAGCAGATGCGGCGCCTCGACGAGGCGGGAGTGCCCTATGAAGTGGTGCCGGGCGTGCCCGCGTTCGCGGCCGCCGCGGCGGCGCTCAAGCGGGAGCTGACGGTGCCGACCGTCGGCCAGACCGTCATCCTCACCCGGATCGCCAACCGGGCCACCGCGATGCCCGAGGGCGAGGACCTGGCCACGCTGGGACGCAGCGGTGCCCTGATCGTGCTCCACCTGGCCGCCAAGTACGTGGACCGCGTGGTCGAGGAACTCCTGCCGCACTACGGGGCCGACTGTCCGACGGCCGTCGTGGCCCTTGCCTCCCGGCCGGACGAGCTCATCCTGCGCGGGCCCCTCGACGAGATCGCGGAGCAGGTGAAGGCGGCGGGTGTGATCCGTACCGCCGTCATCATGGTGGGCCGCACGCTGGGCGCCGAACAGTTTCGGGACAGCCATCTCTACTCGCCGGGGCGCGAGCGCCACGCCTGCCAGTGACCTTTCGTTTCTGGCCGAATCGGTGCCATCGCGGACCGGTCCGGTGAAGCGCCCCCGGCGCGAGCGGCCTCGGCCATACCGTGGGCGGACATGTGCAGGGGGAGCGGGCTCACGGGTGGGGCGGGCGTGGAGTGGCCCCAGTCGTCGCGGTCCGTGCGGGTCGGCGTCGCCAGGATGGACGGCCGGAGCACGATCCGCGTGGCCGGGGAGCTGGACGTAGCCTCCGTGCCGGTCCTGGCCCGCGAGCTGGACCGCGCCGTGGAGGAATCCGCCGGCCGCGTGCTGCTGGACCTGAGCCGGGTGACGTTCTGCGGGACGGAGGGAGTGGCCCTGCTCCTCGACACCCGCCTGCGGGCCGCCGCCGCGGGCGGCGGCCTGGTGGTGGAGCGGGCCCACAGTTCGGTGCTGCGCCCGCTTCTGCTGAGCGGGGACGAAGAGGGCCGCCGGATCGCCCGGGAACTGGCGACGACGCCGCTGTCGGAGAACGACCGGCGCCTGCGGCTGTCCGTGGTGTCGGCGGCGCTTTCGGCCGCGTTCGAGATCACCGGGGCGCCGATGGGCAACGCCCAGCTCTACGAGCCCGCGGGCGGCGTGCTGCGGATCGTGGCCCAACACGGCTTCCACCACCCGTTCCTGAGCTACTTCGAGACGGTGGCCGACCGGGAGACCGCCTGCGGGGTGGCCGCACAGGACGGCAAACCAGTCCTCGTCGATGAGGTGGCCGCCTCCCCGGTCTTCCTCGGCACCCCGGCCCTTGACGTGCTGGAGGAGGCCGGTGTCGGCTCGTGCGTCTCGGTACCGATCGCCTCCGGAGCCGGCGCGCTGATCGGTGTGGTGTCCGTGCACCACGAGCAGGCGAGGCGGTGGACGGACGAGCAGCGCCGCGCCCTGGAAGGACTCGCCCGCGCCGCCCTCTTCCTCTGCTGACAGCGGCCACCGGACTCCCTCAGCGCACGCTGCTGCGCCCGACGACCGTACCCGCCCGGTCGATGCAGATGACGTCCACCTCGACCGGCGCGCCCCGCAGCACCGCCAGCGCCTCGTCACGCGCCGCCACGGCCACCAGATCCCCGAGCGGGACACCTCGCGCCTGGCACAACTGAAGCGCGGCGAGACCCGTGTTGGCGACTTCCACCTCCGCCGCCAGGGCCTCGTCCGCGCCGCCGCGCCGGGCGAGGGCGGCCAGGAACGGCTTGTCGACCTGGGAGCGGGCCGAGTGCAGGTCGAGGTGTCCGGCGGCGAGCTTCGACAGTTTCGCGAACCCGCCGCACACCGTCAGGCGGTCCACCGGGTGCCGCCGCACGTACTTGAGCACCGCGCCCGCGAAGTCCCCCATGTCAAGGAGCGCGATCTCAGGAAGGCCGTACTCGGCCACCACCGTCTTCTCGGAGGTCGAGCCCGTGCAGCCCGCCACGTGCGCATGCCCGGCGGCGCGTGCCACGTCCACGCCGCGGCGGATCGAGTCGATCCACGCCGAGCAGGAGTACGGCACCACGATGCCGGTGGTGCCCAGGATCGACAGGCCGCCCAGGATGCCGAGGCGAGGGTTCCAGGTGGAGCGGGCGATCTCCTCGCCGTGGTCCACGGAGACCGTGATCTCGACGTCTCCCGAACCCCGGTGCTCCGCGGCGACCCGAGCGATGTGGTCGCGGATCATCTGGCGCGGCACGGGATTGACGGCCGGTTCGCCGACGTCGAGCGGCAGCCCCGGCAGGGTGACCGTGCCCACGCCGGGCCCCGCCCTGAAGACCACACCCGAACCCGGCGGAAGCCGCCGCACGGTGACCCGTACGAGGGCGCCGTGCGTCACGTCGGGGTCGTCGCCCGCGTCCTTGACCACTCCCGCCGTCGCCCGCCCCTCGGCCAGCTCCTCCACCGCGAGGGCGAAGGCCGGTGTCTGGCCCTTGGGCAGGGTGATGGTGACCGGGTCGGGGAAGTCGCCGCCGAGCAGGGCCGTATAGGCGGCCGTGGCCGCCGCGGTGGCACAGGCACCGGTCGTCCAGCCGGGCCGCAGACCGGTGTGCTTGAGTTGGGCGCTGCGCCCGCCCTTCGCCTCACCCATGGATGGATCCGATGCACGTACTGGTACTCGGCGGGACGACGGAGGCCCGCCACCTCGCCGAGAGCCTCGTGGAGGCTCTTCCCGCCACGGCGAGGGTGACCAGCTCACTGGCCGGACGGGTGGCAAGCCCGAAGCTGCCGCCGGGCGGCGTGCGCGTGGGCGGCTTCGGCGGAGCCGACGGCCTGGCCGCATGGCTGCGTACGCACCAGGTGAGCGCGCTCATCGACGCCACCCATCCTTTCGCCGAGACGATCAGTTTCAACGCGGCCGCTGCCGCCGCTGCCGCCCATGTTCCCCTGCTCGCGCTGCGTCGGCCCGGCTGGGTGCCGGGCGGAGGCGACGCCTGGCACACGGTCGGCTCCCTGGCCGAGGCGGCCGACGCACTGCCCGCGCTGGGGCAGCGTGTCTTCCTCACCACGGGGCGCATGGGCCTTGCCGCCTTCGCCGCTCTGGACCAGCTGTGGTTCCTGATGCGTTCGGTGGACGCCCCGGACGCACCGCACCCCGCGCGGATGGAGGTCCTGCTCGACCGCGGCCCGTTCACCTTGGAGGGTGAGCGTGACCTGATCCGCCGCCATCGCATCGACGTGGTCGTCACGAAGGACAGCGGCGGCGCCGCCACCGCCCCCAAGCTGGCCGCGGCCCGCGAGGCACGGATCCCGGTGGTCGTGGTGCGCCGGCCGCCGGTGCCCGATGGCGTGACCGTGGCCGGCACTCCGGAGCAGGCCCTGGCCTGGCTGCGCGCGCCCGGCGGCGGCCGGGCCTAGCAGCACCGAAGGCTCAGTCCTCCGGGTAACGGCGGGGCGTCCATACGATCTGCTGTCCGTCGCCCCGATGCTCCCAGCGGGTCTGCGAGGACCCGACGAGCAGGACCGTGCGCATGTCGACTTCGGCCGGATCGAGATCGGCGAGCCGCACGGTCCGTACGCTCTCGGTCGGTCCCCCGACATCCCGGCCGAGCACCACGGGCGTGTCCGGCGAGCGGTGTTCGAGCAGCAGATCCCGGGCCTTGCCGACCTGCCAGGTCCGGCTGCGGGAGCCCGGGTTGTACAGCGCGAGCACCAGATCGGCTGCCGCCGCTGCCCGCAGCCGCCGCGCGATGACCTCCCACGGCTTGAGCCGGTCCGAGAGCGAGATCGTGGCGTAGTCGTGGCCCAGCGGAGCACCCGCGCGGGCGGCGGCCGCGTTGGCCGCCGTCACCCCCGGCAGCACCCGCACCGGCAGATCCGCGTACTGCTTCTGCGAGGCCACCTCAAGGACGGCCGTCGCCATGGCGAAGATGCCCGGGTCGCCGCCGGAGACCACGGCCACGCGCCGTCCGCGCCGCGCGAGATCCAGGGCGAACTCGGCGCGCTCCGACTCGACCTTGTTGTCCGAGCCGTGCCGCACCTGGCCCGGACGGACCGGCACCCGGTCCAGGTAGGTGGTGTAGCCGACCAGGTCGTCGGCGGCGGCCAGCACGCCACGGGTCTCGGGCGTGAGCCACAGCGGCCCGGCGGGACCGGTACCGACCACGGCCACCTCGCCGGCTTCCGGGGCGCGCTCGGGCCGGGGCGCGTCGATCCTGCTGGGCAGGACCGCGACCGCGAAGTACGGCACCGTGTCGGCGTCGACGGCGGCCAGCTCGTCGGTACGCTCGCCTGCCATCGTGGCGCGCTCGACGTAGTGGGCCTCGGGCAGCCGCCCGGAGGTCTCGAAGGCGCGGCGCACCGCGGGGAACGTACGCCCAAGCTTCATCACCACCGCCGCGTCGGTGGCGGCGAGACGGGCGGTCAGCTCCTCCTCCGGCAGGGTGCCGGGCAGGATGGTGAGGACCTCCTCGCCCTCGGCGAGCGGAGTGCCGAGCCGGGCGGCGGCGGCGCTGACGGAGGTGACTCCGGGGATCACCTCGGTGGGGTAGCGGTCGGCGAGCCGCTTGTGCATGTGCATGTACGAGCCGTAGAAGAGCGGGTCGCCCTCCGCGAGGACGGCGACCGTACGTCCCGCGTCGAGATGCACCGCGAGGCGGGCCGCCCCCTCGGTGTAGAAGTCCTCCATCGCACCCCGGTAGCCACCGGGGTGGTCGGTCGTCTCCGTCGTGACGGGGTAGACCAGCGCTTCCTCGATGTGGTCGGCGCGCAGGTGCTCGGCCGCGATGGACCGCGCGATCGACCGTCCGTGCCGGGCGCTGTGATAGGCGACGACATCGGCCTCGGCGATGACCTCCACCGCGCGCAGCGTCATGAGGGCCGGATCGCCGGGGCCGAGCCCGACGCCGTACAGGCGGCCTGTCTTGTGCTCGCTCACGCTCATTCTTCCTCGCTGGCGATCGCGTTGAGTGCGGCGGCCGCGATGGCGCTGCCGCCCCGGCGGCCCCGCACGATCATGTGTTCAAGGCCCGACGGGTGCGCGGCCAGGGCGTCCTTGGACTCCATGGCGCCGACGAAGCCGACGGGCACACCGATGACGGCGGCGGGGCGCGGTGCGCCCTCCTCGATCATTTCGAGCAGGCGGAACAGGGCGGTGGGCGCGTTGCCGACGGCTATCACCGCGCCCTCCATCCGGTCGCGCCACAGTTCGAGGGCGGCGGCGCTGCGGGTGGTGCCGAGCTCGGCGGCCAGTGCGGGCACCGACGGGTCGGACAGGGTGCACACCACGTCGTTGTCCGCGGGCAGCCGCTTGCGGGTGACGCCGCTCGCGACCATGGCCACGTCGCACAGGATGGGGGCGCCGGCACGCAGGGCCTCGCGGGCGCGGGCCACCACGTCCGGGGTGAAAGCGAGGTCGCGTACGAGGTCGACCATGCCGCAGGCGTGGATCATGCGGACCGCGACCTGGCTCACGTCGGCGGGCAGGCCCGCCAGATCCGCTTCCGCGCGGATCGTGGCGAAGGACTGGCGGTAGATCGCCGGTCCGTCCTTCTCGTACTGGTGCACAGTGCGTTCGCTCTCTTGATAGGGCATGGAACAGTCAGGTGTCGCTGGGTCGTTCATGTCGTGTCAGCCGCGGGCCGCGGCCACGGCGGCGGCGAGCCCGCCGGAGCTGCCGGGGACGGCCGCCGCAGCGCCGCGTTCCGCGCCGTGTACGCGGGAGATCTCATGGCCGTCGGGAGTGGCGACGACATCGACCCACTCCCCGTGGGGGTGACCGCACCGACGTTCGCAGCCGGACCAGTACACGGGCAGCGCCCCCACCGGCCCCAGGGCCGCCGTCGCCGCCGCGCGTACGTCGTCCAGGGACTTGGCGCAGCCCGGCCGACCGATACAGGCCCCCACCCCGGTCCAGGGCGAGTCGGATCCGACGATGAGCCCGGCGGCCCGCAGATCCTCCAGGAGTCGCGCGGCCTCTCGCCGCTCGACTCCCGGCAGGACGACCCCGCGCCAGGGGGTCAGCCGCAGCTCGCCGCTGCCGAGGTGGCGGGCGGTGTCCGTCAGCGTCTGCCACTGGGGTGCGCTGACGCGTCCCAGGGGGAGGCCGAGGGACAGCGCCGCCCTGTCGTGCTCGTCGCGTTTGCCGCGGGGGCCGGGCACGATGCCGAGGGCGGGGGCGCCCGGGCCCTGGGGGAGCGGGGCGGTGGCGAGGGTGGGGCTGAACCCGGCCTGCCGCAACCGGCGTACGACCGTGTCGAGGAGGGGGCCGGTGCCTCCGGGCAGATCAGTCACCCGCCAGGCGCCCGCGTCGGGTGCCTGCTCCAGGAAGGACTCCGCCGCTATGAGGGCGGCTCGCGGTGCCGGCGCGGCAGGTATCAGGACCGCGTCCCGCGCCGGGCCGATCCGCAGCAGTGCGCCTTCGTCGCCGCGCGCCGTCAGCGTCACGTCACCGCCCAGCGCACCCACGTCGCCCCGGCCGTCGTCGAGCGCGAACAAGAACCGGCCGGACAGAGCGGCGGCCTTGTCGCTGGTGCACAGCAGTTCGTCCAGAGCGGACAGCCACGGGCGGATGTCCCGCTCTCCTTGACCGTCGAGCCCCGAGAGCGGTGAAGCCACCACGTTGCGCGCCCGCTCATGGCGTTCGGAGGGCAGAAGACCCGATCCGCCCAGGAGATGGGCCAGTTCGCTCCCGCGGTCCGCGCGCAGACCGCGCAGCTGCACATTGCCGCGTGATGTGAGATGCAACTCGCCATCTCCAAGGCGCTCGGCCAGATCCCGCAGCACGTCCGCCTGCCCCACGCCCAGCAGCCCGCCCGGAACGCGGACACGGGCCAGCGCCCCGTCGTCCGCCCGGTGCAGCCGAAGCGTCCCGGGGCAGGAGTCACCGCGGCTGCGGGCAGACTCGTGGCCCGGGAGCGCTGGCGAGGGGACCGATGGGGGCATGGCGGCGAGCATACCGACCTATCGCAGCAGGTCCGCCTGCCCCCCGGTAGTTGCCCGGCCCTTAGTATTCCTAGCGACGGGCCAACCGGCCCGTCGTCGCCACAGACGGCGACAAGGGGAGGAAGCCCGGTGCGAATCCGGCGCGGTCCCGCCACTGTGAGCCCGGTCCTGGTGCCGGGTGAGTCAGGAACTCCCTTCCCCGAGCTCTCGTCCGCTCGAGCAGGGGAGACGCCATCGACACCACCCGGGGCGTGGACACCCCGAGGAAGGCCCGACGCCGCATGATCCTGCTCCTGTCGACGTCCGACACCGACCTGCTCAGCGCCCGCGCCGCAGGCGGACCGATCGCCTACCGCTACGCGAACCCCTCCCGGCTCCCGCTCGAGGACCTTCCGCAGCTCCTGGACGGCGCCGACCTGGTCGTCGTACGTCTGCTCGGCGGAGTGCGCGCCTGGCAGGAGGGCCTCGACCAAGTCATCGCCACCGGACGCCCCGTGGTCGTCCTGACCGGCGAACAGGCCCCCGACGCCCAGCTGATGGCCGCATCGACCGTCCCCATCGGCCTTGCCGCCGAAGCCCACGCCTACCTGGCCCACGGCGGCCCCGGCAACCTGGAGCAGCTGGCCCGGTTCCTCTCCGACACCGTCCTGCTGACGGGCCACGGCTTCGAACCGCCCGCCCCCGCGCCCTCGTGGGGCCCGCTGGAGCGCACCGCCCGTCAGGTCCAGGGACCGACCGTCGCGGTGCTCTACTACCGCGCCCACCACATGAGCGGCAACACCGCCTTCATCGAGGCCCTGTGCCGCGCCGTCGAGGACGCCGGAGCCCGCCCGCTACCGCTGTACGTCGCCTCGCTGCGCACCCCCGAGCCCGAACTCATCGACGAACTGCGGGCCGCCGACGCGATCGTGACCACGGTCCTCGCGGCAGGCGGCACACGGCCCGCCGAGGCCTCGGCGGGCGGCGACGACGAGTCCTGGGACGCGGGCGCCCTCAGCGGCCTCGACGTCCCCATCCTCCAGGCGCTCTGCCTCACCAGCTCGCGCAGCGACTGGGAGGACAACGACGAGGGCGTCTCCCCGCTGGACGCGGCGAGCCAGATCGCGGTCCCGGAGTTCGACGGCCGACTGATCACGGTGCCGTTCTCGTTCAAGGAGATCGACGAGGACGGACTTCCCGCGTACGTGGCAGACGCCGAGCGCGCGGCCCGCGTGGCCGGCGTCGCCGTACGGCACGCGCGGCTGCGCCACATCCCTGCCGCCGACAAGCGCATCGCGCTCGTCCTGTCCGCGTACCCGACCAAGCACTCCCGGATCGGCAACGCGGTCGGCCTCGACACCCCCGCGAGCGCCGTCTCGCTGCTGCGCCGGCTCCGGGCCGAGGGATACGACTTCGGTACGGACGAGGTGCCGGGGCTTGCCTCCGGCGACGGTGACGAGCTGATCTACGCGCTGATCGAGGCCGGCGGCCACGACCAGGAGTGGCTCACCGACGAGCAGCTGGCCCGCAATCCCGTCCGCATCCCGGCGGCCGACTACCGCCGCTGGTACGCCACCCTCCCCGCCGAGCTCCGCGAGTCCGTGGAGCAGCACTGGGGCCCCGCCCCCGGCGAGATGTTCGTGGACCGGTCCCAGAACCCGGAGGGCGACATCGTCCTCGCCGCCCTGCGCCGCGGCAACCTGCTCATCCTCATCCAGCCGCCGCGGGGCTTCGGCGAGAACCCGATCGCGATCTACCACGACCCCGATCTGCCGCCCTCGCACCACTACTTGGCCGCCTACCGCTGGATCGCCGCCTCCGCCGACGACAACGGCTTCGGCGCCGACGCGATGATCCACCTCGGCAAGCACGGCAACCTCGAATGGCTGCCCGGCAAGAACGCGGGCCTGTCCGCCGCCTGCGGCCCCGACGCGGCGCTCGGCGATCTGCCCCTGATCTACCCGTTCCTGGTCAACGACCCGGGAGAGGGCACGCAGGCCAAGCGGCGGGTCCACGCCACCCTCGTGGACCACCTCGTACCGCCGATGGCCCGCGCCGACAGCTACGGCGACATCGCCCGTCTCGAACAACTCCTGGACGAGCACGCCCAGATCGCCGCGATGGACCCGGCGAAGCTGCCCGCGATCCGCGCCCAGATCTGGACCCTGATCCAGGCCGCCAAGCTCGACCACGACCTGGGGCTGAAGGACCGCCCGGAGGACGAGGGCTTCGACGAGTTCATCATGCATCTCGACGGCTGGCTCTGCGAGATCAAGGACGCCCAGATCCGCGACGGCCTCCATGTCCTGGGCGGCGCCCCGGCCGGTGCCGACCGCGTCAACCTGGTCCTCGCGATCCTGCGCGCCCGTCAGATCTGGGGCGGCACGGCATCCTTGCCCGGCCTGCGCGAGGCGCTGGGCCTCGACGAGTCGGCGGCCACCCGCACCAGCGCCGACGAGGTCGAGGAGCAGGCACGCGCGCTGGTCCAGGCGATGGAGGACGCGGACTGGGCCCCGGACGCGGTGGCGGGAGTTGCCCAAGGCCACCCGCGGTCCGTCGCCGACATCCTCGACTTCGCCGCGAGCGAGGTCGTACCGCGCCTAGCAGCCACGACCGACGAACTGGACCACGCCGTCCACGCGTTGGAGGGTGGCTTCGTCCCGGCAGGGCCCTCGGGATCCCCGCTGCGCGGCCTTGTCAACGTCCTGCCGACCGGCCGCAACTTCTACTCCGTCGACCCCAAGGCGGTGCCGTCGCGCCTCGCCTGGGAGACCGGCCAGGCCCTGGCCGACTCGCTCCTGGAGCGCTACCGCACCGACAACGGCGACTGGCCCACCTCGGTGGGCCTCTCCCTGTGGGGTACGAGCGCCATGCGCACCGCCGGTGACGACATCGCCGAAGCGCTCGCCCTCCTGGGCATCCGCCCGGTCTGGGACGACGCCTCGCGCCGCGTCACGGGCCTCGAGGTGATCCCCGCGGAAGAGCTCGGCCGCCCGCGCATCGACGTCACCCTGCGCATCAGCGGCTTCTTCCGCGACGCCTTCCCGCACACCATCGGCCTCCTGGACGACGCGGTCCGCCTTGCCGCGTCGCTGGAGGAGCCCGACGAGGCGAACTTCGTCCGCGCCCACGCGCAGGCCGACCTGGCGGCCCACGGCGACGAGCGCCGCGCCACCACCCGCATCTTCGGCTCCCGCCCCGGCACCTACGGCGCGGGCCTGCTCCAGCTCATCGACTCCCGCGACTGGCGCACCGACGCCGACCTCGCCGAGGTCTACACGGTGTGGGGCGGCTACGCCTACGGCCGTGAGCTCGACGGGCGTCCGGCGCGGGAGGAGATGGAGACGGCGTACAAGCGCATCGAGGTCGCGGCGAAGAACACCGACACCCGCGAGCACGACATCGCCGACTCGGACGACTACTTCCAGTACCACGGCGGCATGGTGGCCACGGTCCGCGCGCTGAAGGGCAGCGCCCCGGAGGCGTACATCGGCGACTCGACCCGGCCCGAGACGGTCCGCACCCGCACCCTGGTCGAGGAGACCTCCCGTGTCTTCCGGGCCCGCGTGGTCAACCCCAAGTGGATCGAGGCGATGCGCCGCCACGGCTACAAGGGGGCCTTCGAGCTGGCCGCGACGGTCGACTACCTCTTCGGGTACGACGCGACGACGGGCGTGGTCGCCGACTGGATGTACGACAAGCTCACCGAGACGTACGTCCTGGACCCGACCAACCGTGAATTCCTTCAACAGGCCAACCCCTGGGCCCTGCACGGAATCGCCGAGCGCCTTCTGGAGGCGGAGTCGCGCGGCATGTGGGCCAAGCCCGATCCGGCCGTGATCGAGGCCCTGCGCCAGGCGTACCTGGAGACGGAAGGCGACCTGGAGGGCGAGGACTGAGCACCGGCCTCCGGCCCGTGAACGAGGGGAGGGCCCCGTCCCGGCACCGGGACGGGGCCCTCCCCTCGTCGTCATCGCTCTGTACTACTGCGGGAGCGTGGCCCGGATCGCGGAGATGTCGAACTGCAGCCGGACCTTCTCGCTCACCATGGCGCCACCCGTCTCTAGGCGCTGGTTGTAGACCAGTCCCCAATCGGTGCGGTCGATGGTGGTGGTGCCGTCGAAACCGGCCCTCTCGAAGCCGAACGGGTCCACGACCGAGCCGAGGTAGTCGAGTTGCAGCTCGACGGGCCGGGCGACACCTCTGATGGTCAGCTCCCCGGCCATGCGGAAGGTCTCGCCGCCCTCATGGACCGTGGAGGTGCTGCAGAACGTCATCTCCGGGTGGCGGCGCGCGTCGAAGAAGTCGGCGCCTATGAGGTGCGTGTCCCGCTGTTCCACACCGGAGTCGACGCTGGCGACCTTGATGACGATCTCGGCCCGCGATTCGGAGGGCCGGGCACCGTCGAAGTACAGCGAGCTTTCGTAGTCGGCGAAGGCACCTCGCACCGTCGTGACCATCGCGTGCCGTACGGAGAACCCGATGCGACTGTGCGGGCGGTCAATGGTCCACTGCCCGGTCAGCGCACGGAGCGCCGGATCGAGCGCGGCATCGCCCGCCGCTGGGAGAGGCGAACCGGGGCCCATTGAAGGCGTCGGCTCGAGGGTCGCGGCCTGGCGACGGCTGAAGATACCCATGATGCGTCGTCTCCTTGGATTTGATCACTCCGTGTTATCACGCCGTTGACAGGTGGCGCTCAGCAAGATGGGAGGTCTCGTCCGGGTTCCATGGCACTGACTGCAAAGATGCACAAGATCGGCACGGATGTGGAGGCACGGGTGGATCGCCCGGCATCACTCAGGGTCACAGCGATGTCGGTCCGCATGCGGACGGCCGTGCCGGGTACCAGGCTGGGCTCGATGACCTGCTGATCGGAATGGAGCCGCTGCATGGCCGGCGAGGGCGGAGGGCAGGGGGCGGAAGCCGCGGCCCAGGGGCGGTTCGAGCGTGCGCGGCGATGGTGGCGACGGGCGCGGGGGATCCCTGGCTACGAGCGGCACACGCTGCTCCTGGCCCTCAAGAGCACGTTGGCCGCGACCCTGGCCTGGGTGGTCTCCTACTACCTGCTCGACGCACCGTCCCCGGCGTTCGCCCCGTTCTCCGCGGTGCTGATCATGCAGGTGACGGTGTACCAGTCCCTGCTGCAGTCGCTGCGCTACCTGGCGGCGGTGACGGCCGGCGTGGCCATGGTCGCGGTCCTGGGGTTCCTGGGCGGACCCGATCTGCTGACGTTCGTCCTCGTCGCGCTGGTGGGCCTGTCCATCGGGCGCTGGCCCGCGCTCGGCGCGCAGGGGGCGCAGGTCCCCACCGCGGCGTTCTTCGCCTTCTCCACCTATGCCTCCGCCACGTCCGTGACCGAAAAGGCCACCCAGCTCGGGCAGATCGTCCTGCTGGTCCTCATCGGCTGCGCCATCGGCGTCGTCGTCAACGTCACGGTGGCCCCGCCGATGCGCTACCGCAGCGCCGAATACGGGATCCGCTCACTGTCCACCGCTCTGGGCGAGCTGGTGAGCGACATGTACCCGGTGCTGCGCGAGGGAGAGTTGAACGAGGAGACCTGTCGGCAGTGGCGTTGGCGAGCCGAGCAGACCGGAGGGCTGATCACACAGGCGCGGGACGGTTTCCGTACCGCGGAGGAGAGCCTCTACTTCAACCCGCGCCGCCTGCTGCGCAGATACCGGGGCCGGACTTCCTTCGAGGGGTACGGAGCGGTCCTCGAAGCCCTCGAACGTTCGCTGTACCAAGTGGCGTCGCTGACGCGCAGCCTGCACCAATGGCACGAGGAGGAGGGGGACCGGCACGACGACCTGGCCTTCCTCCGGGGCTACGCCGACTTCCTGGAAACCCTCACGAAGATCGCCCAGGTGCTCGGCGAGCTGGACGAGGACTCCCTCTCCGAGCAGGCCCGACAGATGTGCCGCCTGGCCGACCAGGCCCAGGGATGCTGTCGGAACGTGGCCGACGGAGCGAGCAGGGCGGGCCTGCCGCTGACCGACCCGGCTCGCCCGTACGGAGTCCTCGTCGTCGAGTCCAGCCGCCTCATGGAGGAGTTCCAGCACGTCTGCGATGTGCTTCAACGGCACGTCGACCAGAACGCGTGACTCGGTTAGGGCTGATCCAAGTGGGAACCCCTCAGCACGGGATCACCACGAGCAGAGGTACAGGTGCCGGTAGATGGAAGTGACAGCCGCGGACGTCGGGTACGCCTGCGTGGGGATCGGCGCCCTGCTCGCGGCGGTCCTGCCCAGACTGGTGGCCCGGCAGCCGATGTCCATGCCGATGGTCTTCCTGGCCGTGGGGTTCCTCGTCTGTCTGCTGCCGACCGGACTGCCCGAGCTGGATCCCCACCAGCACCGGGCGTGGGTGGAGCACCTCACCGAGGTGATCGTGATCGTGGCCCTGATGGGGGCCGGTCTCGCGATCAACAGACCGTTCGGCCGCCGGTCCTGGTCCACCGCCTGGCGCCTGCTTGGCATCACCATGCCTCTGACCGTGGTGGCCACCGCCCTGGTCGCCCGGGGTCTTGTGGGCTGGCCGCCGGCCGTCGCCCTGCTCCTCGGCGCCGTTCTCGCACCGACCGACCCCGTGCTCGC
This sequence comes from Streptomyces sp. NPDC058257, assembly GCF_042881845.1. Classification (NCBI taxonomy): domain Bacteria; kingdom Bacillati; phylum Actinomycetota; class Actinomycetes; order Kitasatosporales; family Streptomycetaceae; genus Streptomyces; species Streptomyces sp. NPDC058257. The sequence goes on along the minus strand of NZ_JBHVXJ010000027.1, from coordinate 29,313 downwards.
CGCGGAGGTACGGGTCGGTGAGCCGACGGATGCCGAGAACGACGAGGACGAGGTGCGCTTCGCCCACACCGGTGAAGCGGGCCTCAACGACGGCCTCGCTTTCCCGTTGGTCCTCGCGGCCCTCGCGATGTTCGCGGCGCCGGAAAAGGGCTGGTCCGGCGAGTGGGTGGGCCACTGGCTGTGGAGCGACGTGGCGGTACGCGTCACGGTGGGCGTGGCGGTCGGCCTGCTGATCGGCCGGCTTCTCGGCTGGATGTTCTTCCGGGCGGGCTGGGAAGCGCTCCGTCTCTCCGAGCACAGGGAGGGTTTCGTCGCGCTTGCGGCGACCTTCATCTCGTACGGCCTCACGGAAGTGCTGCACGGTTACGGGTTCCTCGCCGTGTTCACGACGGCTTGCGCGATCCGGTCCGCCGAGCGCGCGCACGGGTACCAGGTGGTGATGCACACCTTCATGGAACAGGTGGAGCGGCTGCTCACGGCCGGTGTGCTGTTCCTCATCGGGGGGTTCATCGCCGGCGGCGGTCTCTCCGCCCTCACCTTGGGCAGCGCGATGACGGCCGTCCTCGTACTGCTCGTGATCCGTCCGCTGACGGGCTGGCTGGCCCAGTTGCGGGGGAGGACCACCCTGAGGGAACGCGCGATGACCTCCTTCTTCGGCGTCCGGGGGATCGGCTCCGTCTTCTACCTGGCGTATGCGCTGGGAGAGGGGGAACTTCAGTCGTACGACGAGGAGTTGTGGTCGGTGGTGACGTTCGTCGTCCTGCTGTCGGTGATACTGCACGGGGCCGCGGCCTCGCCCGTGCTGAGGCGCCTGGACAGATCCGGCTACCGCTGACGGCCGGGCAGCGGCGCCCGCGTCCTGCCAGGGGCCGGGCCCGGTGCCGTCGAGCCAGGCACCAGGTCCTCGCCGTTCACGCACACGATGCCGCACTCAGTGCCTCGGCGGCGGAGTACGTCAGCGCGGCAGACGCAGGAACACATCGGCCGCGCCGTTGGTGTCGTCGGGTACGAGGTTTCCGGCGGGGGAGTCGAACACCACCGCGCCGCCGTCCTCGCTGACGCCGGTCCGCGGCCCTGGTGCGGTGTCCTCGGACGTTGGCTCGCTCTCGTCGCTGATGAGGTGTACATCGCCGGTCACCATGTCCCGCAGGAAGACGTCCGCACTGCTGTCGCCGTCCTCCTCGGGGGCGAGGTTGGAGGCGGCAGAAGTGAAGGCCGCGTAGCGCCCGTCCCGGCTCAGCGAGACGTCGTCGCTCTCGCCATTGGCCGGAGTACCGTCCGGGGCGGCGCTGACCAGCCGCACACGCTTCGATTCGCGGTCGTAGAGGAAGACGTTGTGCGAGGCGGTCGGGGCCGGTCCCTCGGGGCTGAGTGCCCTGGAGGCCGAGGTGAACGCCACATAGCGGGCGTCACCGCTGAGGGCGGGGTCCCAGGACGGGGTCTTGCGGTTGTACTTGTGCGGAACGGTGATGAGTTCCGTGGTGCCCTTCTCCCGGTCGCGCAGGAAGACGTCCGTCGCGAGGGAGTGGTCCTCCACCCCGGCCAGGTTGGCGGTGTTGGAGGTGAAGGCGAGATACCGGCCACCCGAGTCGCCCGCGAACGCCGGGGCGAACGCGTCGCCTTCACCCTGCCCGCCCTCGTTGGTGAGCTGCGCGAGCTCCGTGGTCTTCTTCTTGCGGTCGTAGAGGAAGACGTCGTCCCGCTTGTTGGCGTCCCCCGCGACGAGATCCTCGGCGCCCGAAGCGTAGGCGACGTAGCGGCCGTCGCCGCTGACCACGGGGTCGTACGTCAGGTGGCCGCGCAGCCCGTCGTAGGACGCGCCGGTGGGGCTGATCCGTGTGGTCCTACCGGTGTTCCGATCGTGCAGGAAGACGTCGTCGAGGTCGTTCGGGTCGCCGCCCGCGAGATCGTCGGCGGTGGAGGTGAAGACCACATACCGCCCGTCGGGGCTGAGCGAGACCTCCCGTACGACACCGTGGCTCGCTTTTCCGTTGCTCTTGACGCTGACGCGCTCCGTCTTCCCGGTGCGCAGATCGCGGACGAAGGCGTCGGGAGTGCCGTTGGTGTCGTTCGCGACCAGGTTTCTGGACGCCGACACGAACGCGACGTAGTGACCGTCGGCGCTGATGGAGGGGTTCGTGGAAGCGGCGTTGCCCTGAACGCCTCCCGGACCGACGCTCAGCCGCTCGGTGCGCGGCGCGGCGGTGTCGGCGGACGCGCCCGCGGGTGCCAGGACGGTCACGGCGCAGAGGGCGGCGAGCACGGCGCTCGCGGCCGTCGCGCGCTGATGAACGGTCATCGGTTCCTCCTGTGTCGACAGCGGTCTGCGTGTGCCGTCCGGGCCCGTTCGTGAAGGGGGGCATGGCAGAGCGTGTCGATCCCCGTGCGCAGTTCCCGCCGTGCGCGGTTCTCGCCCGTGTGCAGTCCCCCGTGCGTGGTCCCCCGGGGCTTGGGCCCCGGCCGGTGCGAGCAGGCCGGCCAGGGAAGGCGGCAGGATCGCACCGGAGACCCCGGTCAGCAGTCTCTGCGGTGATCGGTCGTGACCAGGTGCACCGTAGCGAGCGAACACCGAGAGACCCCGGGGGTCAATGTGTCGCATGCCCTCCACGATGCGGATGCGTCGGTTACATCAGTGGGGGCAGGTCGCTACGGCGGACTTTTGTGCCGTACTCGCGCGCGACGGGCAACCATCGGCGCGGGTGCGACATGCCTCAGATGCCTCAGACCAGCTCGGGTTGCGGTTCCGGCTTCGGTGCCGGTGCGGCTTTCGGCTCCCACAGCTTGCTGGTCCGCACGTATCCGTGGACCACTGAAATCATCGCCAGGACAAGAAGCGGTCCAAAGACCCACGGGTGTTCGGCCATCTGCACCGGCAGATAGCGATACGACACCAGGAGCAGAGCGAAGACCGTTGTGCCGTAGGCGACCAGTTGAATTCCTGCCCGGTCCCAGCCACGGTCCAGCGCGCGCAGCGCCGCGTCGATCGTGAACGCGAACACCACGCCGGCGATGAGGTCCACGCCGTAGTGGTAGCCGAATCCCAGCGTCGCGGAGAGCGTGGCGATCAGCCAGAACACGCCCGCGTATCGCAGAAGTCGTGGGCCCTTGCGGGAATGAATGAAGATCGTGGTGGCCCACGCCGTGTGCAGACTGGGCATGCAGTTGCGCGGGGTTATCTCGTCGAAGGGTATGGCGTGCGGGTTCGCGATCGGCGGTGGCGTGTGCGGCCACAGGTTGGCAAGGGCCCACTGCTCGCCACCGGTTCCGAAGGCGCCGGTGCCATAGGTGAAGATCGGCCCGACCACCGGGAAGATCATGTAGATGGCGGGACCGAGCAGGCCGATGACCAGGAAGGTGCGCACCAGATGATGGCCAGGGAAGCGGCGCTCGACCGCCACGTTGCGCAGTTGGTAGAGCGCGACGATGACCGCGGCCACCGCGAGCTGGATGTAGACGTAGTCAAGGACATGGGCGCCGATCGAGCCGGTGGACGAGACCACCCGGCCCGCCAGCCATGACGGGTTGCCCAGCGCGTGGTCGGCGGTCGCCACGTACTGGTCGAGCACGGTCGGGCGGGTCTTCGACGTGATGAGCAGCCAGGTGTCACCGGTCTTGCGGCCGGCCACGAGCAGCAGGCTCAGGCCGACGCCCTTCAGGAGCAGGACGCGTTCCTGGCCGGTGCGGCGTGTGAGAGCGATGACCGCACAGCCCAAGATCACCCACAACGCGCCGTTGCCGAACATCATCTTGGCGTCGACAGCCCACCGCACCAGGAAGAAGACGACGTCGATCCCGACCGCGACACCGAGCGCGATGAATCGCTGCCGCCAGGTGAGCGCCACCATCATCAACGCCATACCGGCGTACAGCAGTGGCCCGGACTTGGGCGCGAAGATCACCTCTTGCGCCTGATTGGTGATCGGCCCCGCCACGCCGTAGTGGCGCGCCGCGATCTCCAGAGCGATGAGGAATCCGAGGGCCACCACGCTCACCGCGGTCCACAGCATCGCCCGTGGCTGACGCCACGCGACGAACATTGTTCTGACGTTTTCTCGCGAAAACATTCGAGATGCTATAGATATCAATGCTTCAGCCGATTTGTTAGGTGTCAGTTAAATAGCTCACTCTTCGTGCTAGATGGCATGGTTTTCTGGTGAAGGACGGCGATCACGGCACTCGTTGTGAGTTCGATCATGTTAGCGGAGTGCTGCGGATGGGTTTCGCGGGTTACGTGTAAGTGACACTGCCCCTTACCGGTCGGCTCTGCGATGGTGAAGTGATCGCTGAGACCTCACACTGGTGTTCTCGGGGCTGTCACGGAGGTAGCGCATGCCCCGCCCCGTCTGGTCCGGTGCGATCTCGTTCGGCCTGGTCACGATCCCGATCAAGGTTCTGCCCGCCACCGAGAACCACTCGATCTCGTTTCACCAGTACCACCTCGAGGACATGAGCCGGGTCCGTACCCGGAAGGTCTGCGAGATCGACGGCAAGCAGCTGACGAGCGCCGAGATCGGCAAGGGCTACGAGGTCAGCAAGGACACGATCGTCGCGGTCACCGACGCTGAGCTCGACGAGATGCCGCTGCCGACCGCGAAGGCCATCGAGATCGCCGCGTTCGTGCCGTACGAGAGCGTGGACCCGATCCGCATCGGGGAGGGGTACTACCTCCAGGCCGACGGGCAGGTCGCGGCCAAGCCCTACACGCTTCTGCGCAAAGCCCTCGAACGGAACAGCAAGGCCGCCGTCGCGAAGTTCGCGTGGCACGGCAGAGAACGCCTCGGCCTGCTCCGGGTGCAGAGCGGTGTGATCCTGCTGCACGCCATGAAATGGGACGACGAGGTCAGGGATCCGCAGCAACTGGCGCCCAAGGCGGTCGACGTGAGCGACGAGGAGATCGACAGGGCGGTACTCCTCATCGACTCCATGACCGCCGACGGCATCGCCGGTCAGGACTGGGCCACCGACCGCTACACCGAAGCCCTTGAGCAGCTCATCAACTCAAAGGCCGGAGGGAAGAAGCCGCCGAAGCCGGACGAGGAGGAAGCACCGGCCGGTGGACAGGTCCTGGACCTGATGGCGGCACTCCAGGAGTCCGTGTCCAAGGCGCAGGCCGCCCGCGGCGAGAGCGGGGGCAGCGGGGACAGCGGGGGCAGCGGAAAGAACGCGACCGTCCACGAGATGCCGAAGAAAAGGGCCGCCAAGAAGACGACCGCGAAGAAGTCCGCCGCCAAGAAGTCCACGGCGAAGAAGACGGCAGCCGGAAGAAAGACGGCACCGAAGAAGCGCGGGGCCTAGCCAGGTCTCGGGCCCTCGGGTGCAGATGCTGTGAAGCCCGTGGACCCCAAGGGGCTGGAGCATGGCGGCCGGAGTGCCTGGGATACCGTCCCTCTGACTTTGGGCAAGTGAGAGGGATGTAGTGCGGGTTCGGGCGCGTGGGTGGGGTGCCGGACGGTGGGCCACGTTCGGGGTGATCACGGTCGGTACGTTGTTGATGGTCGGCGCGTTGATCGCGGTGGGGGTGTCGGTCTCGTTCCTGGCGGATGCCGAGCGTGCCCCGGGGACGGTGGTGTCGCTGGAGTGGCGGGACGACATCCACGGCGTATCCCGTAAGCAGCGGGCGAACGACGGGCCCACGGCGTACCCGGTCGTCGAGTTCACCTCGGCGGACGGCACGCCGAGGACGTTCCGGGGCTCGGCGGGCTCCAATCCGCCGTCGTACGAGAGGGGGGAGAAGGTCGAGGTCCTGTACCGCGCCGATTCGCCCGAGGACGCGCGGATCAACGGGTTCACCTCGCTGTGGCTGCTGCCGGTCGTCCTGGGCGGGATCGGCTTGGTGATGGCGGGAATCGGGACGGCCATCGAGGTGGTCAGGCGCAGGCGTTCTTAGGCGTCCCGCCCCCACGGCCGCAGCTTCTCAGGATTGCGGACCGCCCAGATCCGGGTGACGCGGCCATCGGTGACAGCGAACGAGGCTACGGTCATGACGGTCCCGGCGCGCTGGGCCACCAGGCCCGGCATGCCGTTGACCGACCGCTCCAGGAGTTCGAGCCCCGGAGCCTTGTCGGCGATGGCGACCATGTACTGGGCGATGCGCGCGCCGCCCTCGATCGGGCGCAGGGCACTGCCGACCATGCCGCCCCCGTCGGCGGTCATGACGGCGTCCGGATCGAGGAGGTCGACGAGGGCCACGATGTCCTTGGACTCCCATGCCTCTTTGACCTGGCGTACCGCGTCGGCCTGCCCGCCCGCCGTCACCGTCTTCGGAGCCCGCGCGGCGCGCACCCGCCGTCGTGCGGAGGCCGCGAGCTGCTTGCAGGCCGCGGGGGTCCGGCTGAGGACGCGGGCGATCTCGGCGAAGGGGTACCGGAAGACGTCGTGCAGGACGAATGCCACCCGCTCGGCGGGTGTCATCGACTCCAGGACGACGAGGAAGGCCATGGTCACCGATTCGTCCAGGATCATCTGGTCGGCGAGGTCGGTGGCATGTCCGTGGTCGCGCTCGGCGTGGTCGGGCAGCGGATCGGGCAACCACGCGCCGACATAGCGTTCACGCCGGGCCCTAGCGGAGCCGAGCACGTCCAGGCAGATGCGGCCGGTCACCGTCGTGAGCCAGGCGCCGGGGGACAGGATCGCCTCCTGCCGGTTTCGGGGCAGCGCGTACCAACGCGCGTAGGCCTCCTGTACGGCGTCCTCCGACTCGGCCAGTGACCCGAGCAACCGGTAGGCGACATTGATCAGTTGGCGCCGCTCACCGGCTATCTCGTCGGTGCTCGCCCCTGCCGTCCCCATGCTCCTGACCGCCCCCTCGCCCTGCCTTCGGCCTTACCTTTGGCGGGCCCGCGTCGTCGGCCCTGTGAGACCTTATCGATCTACTGCCCGCAGGCGGGAAAGCCGCCCCCGGGCGGAAATGGGGACCGTTACATGGCAACCCAGGTGACGACGGCACAGCACCGCTTCTCGTTTCTGCAGATCGCGATCACCCTGCAGACCCTGACCATTTTCCTTCAAGCGGTCTCCGCCGGACTGCTGTTGACCGCGTCCTACGGAGAGGCGCTGCACAGTGTCGGAGCCCGCGTGATGTACGGGGCGTCGATGCTGTACGTGCTCGCGGCGGTCCTCGCGTGGAAGCCGGGTGGCGGCTCGCCCCGGCCCGTCTGGCACGCGTCCGGCTTTCTCGCCCTCGCCTCGGCCCAGGTCGTGCTCGGCATCGCGCACATACCGTCGGTCCATCTCCCCCTGGGTGTCCTGATGTTCGGACTGAGCGTGCTGGCGCTTGCGCGACGCTGAGGTCCGATACGGCTGAGGTCCGCTACAGAGGCAGCGCCGACGCGCGCCGCCTCCCATCCCCTGGCCATGAACAGTTACAGTTCCTTGCCCCCACGGCACCATCAACTCCCCCCACGACTGCATCCCGAACTCCCGTACACCCGTACGTGGTTCCACCGAAAGGGAACGTCAGCCGTGTCTCAACACCACCGTCTCAGACCGGCAGCTGTCGCCTCCGCGGCAGCTGTCGTCGTCCTCGCTCTCGGGTTCACCGGCACCGCGCACGCCGCCGCACCCGCCACGGCTGCCACCCACTCGGCGGGCAGCGCGAGCGGCGACCCGGGCCAGCCCGACAATCCCCTGTACGACGCCCCCGAGAGCTTCCGCGCCGACTCCGGGCGCGAGGCCGTCTCCCTCTCCTGGAGCTCGCTCTCCGCGGCCACCGCCTACGAGGTCCACCGCGCCGAGGCCGAGGGAACCGAGCCCGACGAGGTCGGCCCGTACGCACTGCTCGACACCGTGTCCACGAGTTCGTATGCGGACAGTGACGCCGACCCCGACGTCGAGTACGCCTACAAGGTCCGCGCCCTGGACGACGCCGGACACGTCTCGCCCTACACCGAACCCCGCCGCGGCACCCGGGACACCGTCGCGCCCTTCGCGCCGCGGGAACTCACCCGCACTGCCCAGGACGAGCGCGGTGTGACGCTGACGTGGCGCACCGGCGATTCGGACGCGGTGAAGTACGTGGTGTACCGCGCCGAGTCTCCCAACGCCCAGCGCGTCAAAGTCGGTTCGACGACGTCGCTGACCCTGCGTGACACGAAGGGTGAGCCAGGACGCCTGTACTCCTACGAGGTGCGGGGTGTCGATGCCGTCGGGAACGAATCCACGCCGTCGAACTACGTGATGGGCACCAGAACCGTCACCGCCGGTACGCCGCCCAAGGCCCCCGCCATCGGAAACGCACAGCTCGTGGGCAAGCGGCTCACTCTGTCGTGGTCACAGAGCCCGTACGTACCGATCTCCTCCTACACCGTCTACCGATCCAAGACCTCCCCGGTCGACATGACCGACCCGGCCAACCGCGTGGCCACCACGACACGTACCGAGTACACCGGCACGGTGGGAGAGGGCGAGGGCGAGCGGGACTACTACTACGCCGTCGTCGCCACGTCCCAGCACTCCGTCGCCTCGCCCGCCTCCGCATCGGTCAAGCCGGCGTACACGGAGCCGCGCCCGCCGGGCGCCACGCAGATCTACGAGGTCACACCGGGCGCGGGCAGCGTGCGGCTCAGCTGGTACGTCCCGCCGTCCGACGGCGGCGACGCACCCGTGGCCGGTTATCGCGTCTACCGGTCCACGAAGCCCCAAGTCACCAAGGAGAACGCCGAGGTCAGTTACACCACGAGTAGCTCGCAGTACCTGGACCGCGGTCTGACGGGGGGTACGAAGTACTACTACGCCGTCGCCGCCTACAACGAGGACGGCCTTGAGGCCGCCCTGTCGCCCGAGGTGTCGGCCTCGCCGACTTCCTGACGGACGAGGGGCCCGGAGGCCGCTACCGGCCTCCCGGCCCACTGCTGTCGGGAGAGGCCACGGTCGTGGCGCCGAGCGCGGGCCCGAGGGCGGTGGTGGCAGAGTGGAGGGGTCTGTTCCATCCCATGGAGGTACTCCCCGCATGCGCCTGCTGCTCATACGTCACGGTCAGACCCCGTCCAACCTGAAGCACCTCCTGGACACCGGGGCGCCGGGACCGGGTCTGACGCCGTTGGGGCAGGAGCAGGCCGCCGCGCTGCCGGAGGCCCTGGCGGGGGAGAAGATCGACGCCCTGTACGCCTCCACGCTGCGGCGCACCCAGCTGACGGCCGCGCCTCTGGCCGCCGCGACAGGCCTTGAGGTCCGGATCCGGGACGGGATCCGGGAGCTGATCGCCGGAGACCTGGAGATGCGCGGCGACGACGAGGCCGCCGCCCTCTACCTCGACACGGCCTTCGCCTGGTCCGGGGGCGACACCGAGCGCCGGATGCCCGGTGGTGAGACCGGCGTGGAGGCACTGGGCCGCTTCGATGCCGTCGTCGCCGACGCGGCCGCGACGGGAGTGGAGACGGTGGCCATGGTCAGCCACGGTGCCGCGATCCGGATGTGGGTGGCCGCCCGGGCCGCCAACGTCGACGTGGCGTACTCGGCCGGCCATCCGCTGGCCAACACGGGCGTGGTCATCCTCGAGGGGTCACCCGACAAGGGCTGGCATGCCCTGGTGTGGGAGGGCCGCCCGCTGGGCCCGGAAGGAGACTCGCCCGAGGACAGTGGCCCGGCAGGGGAGGCCACGGTTCCGGCCGCCTGAACCCCTCGGCGTTCAGGCGAGGGCGCGCCAGCCGTTCTCCAGTAGGTCGAAGGCGCGCGTGATGGCCTCGCGGGGGTCGTCGTGGCCGCGAGCGGCGCGCGGGGCTTCGAGGGCGAAGTGAGCCAGGGCGGTACAGGCGGGATCGTCCGCGGGCAGACCGCTCTCCTCGGCGATGACCCCGGCCAGCGCCGCGGTGTGGCGCAGCCACATGTTCTGGACGTAGTCACGCAGGGCCGGCGTGCCGTTGACCAGGTCGAAGAAGGGCGTGAAGCGGGCGTCGGCATCCGCGGCCGCCATGCGATGGAGCAAGGCGTGCCCGTACAGCGCCGCCGGGACGGACTGGCCGTGGGGCCGCTCGCGCACGGCGGCGAGCAGGCGGGCTTCCTGCGCGGCGTCCTCGTCGAAGACGAGGGCCTCCTTGACCGGGAAGTGCTTGAACAACGTCGTGGTGGACACGTCCGCGGCGTCCGCGATCTCCCGGATACCGACATCGTCGTATCCACGCTCCAGGAACAGACGTAGTGCCGCATCCGCGATGGCTTGGCGGGTTGCGGCCTTTTTGCGTTCGCGGCGCCCCATCGGAGCCGGCGGGGCTCCGGTCTCGGTGTCGGTCATACCAACACCCTACTCCTCGGTTGCCCAGCTTTAAAAGTTGAGTCGTTGCACTTATTGAGCTGGTGTGCTCTTCTGAAGTAGCGGCCGACCGTGAGCCACCGCCCGGCCCGCTCTCTCCTCGTTCTTCTCTCTTAGTCACCTCCGATCTCCGAAAGGAGCGATCAGTCATGTCCACGTCTGCGTCTCTCCCCGCCACCGCCCCCGCCGCTGGCCCTGCCACCGGGCCTGCGGGTGTGCCGAAGAACGTGCGCTGGGTGTTGCTCGGCGTCATGCTCGCGATGCTCCTTGCGATGCTCGACAACATGGTCGTGGGCACCGCGATGCCCACGATCGTCGGAGATCTCGGCGGGCTCGAGCACATGTCCTGGGTCGTGACCGCGTACACGCTCGTCACCGCGGTGACCACCCCGATCTGGGGCAAGTTCGGCGACCTCTACGGCCGAAAGCCCCTGTACCTGGCCTCGATCGCCGTATTCATCGTCGGCTCCGCGCTGTGCGGCGCCGCGCAGTCCATGACCGGTCTCATCGCCTTCCGCGCCCTACAGGGCGTGGGCGCCGGTGGCATCGGCGCGGGCGCCTTCACCCTGATCGCCGCCCTCGTGCCACCCCGGGAGCGGGGCAAGTATCAGGGCATGACCGCCTCGGTCATGGCCATCGGCACCATCGGCGGCCCGCTCCTCGGCGGATTCATCACGGGGCACTGGGACTGGCGTTGGGCCTTCTACGTCAACTTGCCGCTCGGCCTGCTCGCCCTGGTGTGGCTTTGGCTGATGCTTGACGTGCCCGCCCGGCGCATCAACGCGAAGATCGACTGGGCGGGGATCGCCCTGCTGACGATCTCCATCGGCGCCGTCGTCCTTGCCGCCACCTGGGCCGGCACCACCTACATGTGGGGCTCCTGGCAGATTCTCGCGCTCGGAGCCGTCGCCGTGATCGGCCTCGCCCTGTTCGTCCGCACGGAGAAGCGGGCCGACGAGCCGCTGTTGCCCCCGTCGGTGTTCACCAACCACCGCAACTATCCGCTCGCGGTGGCCATGATCCTGGCCGCGGGCGTGGTCATGTTCGGTACAGGGCTCTACCTTCCGCTGTTCCAGCAGACCGTCCAGGGCGCGTCGGCCACCAACTCCGGGCTGCTGATGCTGCCCATGATGATCCCGGTGGTGATCGTGTCCACCCTCGCCGGGAAGGTCATGTCCGCCACCGGCAAGTACAAGATCTTCCCGATCCTCGGCACCGCGTTCCTGACCGTGGGCCTGGCACTCCTTGCCACCATGGACACCGGCACCTCACGGCTGCTGACCGCGCTCTACATGGTCCTGGTCGGCATCGGTCTGGGCTTCACCCTGCAGATGGCCGGCACCGTCGCGCAGAACAGCGTCGCCATGCGGGACATGGGTGCGGCGATGAGCTCGGTGAACCTCTTCCGCACCCTGGGCGGTTCGCTCGGTATCGCTGCCTTCGGCTCGCTGTTCACCCGCGCCGTCCAGTCACACCTGCCAGGCGTCGGCCCCGCGACCGGCCCGGCTGCCGTGTCGAAGCTGCCCGCCGGGGCCAAGGACGCCTACCTCACCGCGGTCACCGACGGCACCCACCAGATCTTCCTCATCGGGGCGGTCCTGTGTGCTCTCGCCTTCGTCGCCGCGCTCCGCGTCATCGAAGTTCCCTTGCAGAAGGCGGGCCCGCCGCCCATCACCGATAAGGCCCGGAACGCCCCCGCCCCCACGACCGGCTGACGCCACCACCGCGCACACCTCGCCGGACAACACCGCATCGCACCGCACCACAGTGCGGCACTTCCGTGCCGCACGAACGGAGGACCACCACCATGAACACCACCCACACACCCCGCATCGCGATCATCGGGGCCGGTCCCGGCGGCCTGACCTGCGCCCGCATCCTGCAGGAGCATGGCATCACCGCCACCGTCCACGACGTCGACGCCTCCCGCACCGCCCGCGACCAGGGCGGCACCCTCGACATGCATCCGGACTCCGGTCAGCACGCCCTGCGCGCGGCCGGGCTGCTGGACGAATTCCTGGCCGCGGCCCGCCCCGAGGGCCAGCAGATGCGACTGGTCGGCCGGGACGGCCGGATACTGTTCGGCGCGGTCCCGCCCGAGGCCGACACCACTGAGGGCAACCCCGAGATCGACCGCGGCCAACTGCGCGACCTCCTCCTCGATTCCCTCAAGCCGGACACCGTACGCTGGGGCAACAAGCTCACCCGCGTCGAACCCCTGGGCGATGGCGTCCACCGGCTCCATTTCGCCGACGACGGCACGTTCGCCGATGCCGACCTCGTCATCGGGGCCGACGGAGCCTGGTCGCAGGTCCGCCGAATGCTGTCCGACGCGAAGCCGGTCTACACCGGCGTCACCTTCGTGGAAACCGGCCTCAGCGACGCCGACCGCCGCCACCCCGGCCTCGCCGAACTCACCGGCGCGGGCACGATGATGGCTCTCGACAACAACCAGGGCTTCGTCGCCCAGCGCAACAGCAGTGGACACATCCGTATCTACGTCGGCATGCGCACCGACGAGAACTGGCACCGGCAGGCGGGCCTCGACTTCTCCGGCACAGACACAGACACAGAACCCGACACCGCCGCCGTGCGCGAAGCCCTCCTAGGGGAGTTCACCGGCTGGAGCCCTGCCCTGCTCGGCCTCATCACCGAAACAGACACCGGATTCACGAACCGTCCCCTGTACGCCCTTCCGGTCCCGCACACCTGGCCCCACACGCCCGGCGTCACCCTCCTCGGCGACGCCGCCCACCTCATGTCCCCCTTCTCAGGAATGGGCGCCAACCTCGCCATGCTCGACGGCGCCGACCTCGCCCGCGCCCTCATCGACAGCCCCACCATCGATCAGGCCATCACCGCGTACGAGAAGACCCTCATGCCGCGCTCAGTCGAAGCCGCCGAAGGAGCAGCGGAGGGCATCGACAGCGCCTTCGCCCCCGACAGTGCCGTACAGACCCTCGCCCATATGACGCAGCGTCACTGAAGCTCACGATCGGCGGAGGTGGGGGCGTCCGGGCCGCTGGACGGCGTGTCCTGCGGGTATCCGCCGCCCGCCACGGCGGGGGCGCGGGTGCCGGCGGCAGGGGCGATGGCGATGGCCGCGGCGACGAACACCAGTACCACCACCATGGCGGACCGCAGCCCGTAGTGGTCGCCCAGGAATCCGAGGGACGGCGGACCCACCAGGAAGGCGACGTAGCCGATGGTGGCCACCAGGCTCACGCGCGCGGTCTGGTCGGGACCCGAGTCGCCTGCCGCGGACAGAGCGACGGGGAATCCCAGAGACGCCCCGAGTCCCCAGAACAGTACGGCCGCCGCGGCCACGACGGCACTGTCGGAGAAGATGACCAGCACGAGCCCGATGGCACCGGAAACGGCACTCGCGCGTACGACGGTCGCCCTTCCGAAGCGGTTGAGGAAGAACGTGCCGCTGAAACGCCCCACGGTCATCGCGGCGGCGAACCCCACGAAGACGAGCGAACCCAGGGCGGCGTCCAGGCCGTGGCCGTCGACCATGAGGAGGGGGAGCCAGTCGTTGGCGGCGCCCTCGGCCAGGGCCATGGCCAGGACGATGCCGCCGATCAGCAGAAGCTTGCGGTCCCTCCACACCGCGGGTCCGGCGTGCTGGGCCGCGCCCGCGGCGCGGGGTGTGTCACTGGTCCCGATACCGGCCGGGACGGCGCGCAGGGCGTAGACCAAGATCCCTGCGGAGACCGCGGCGACGGCGACCAGGTGCCAGATGACGGGGAAGCCGACGGCGGTGGCGATCATGCCGGCAAGGCCGCCGATGACGGTGCCGAGGCTGAAGCAGCCGTGCAGGGTGGGCAGGACGGTCGTTTCGGTGAGGCGTTCCACGTCGGCGCCGTCCACGTTGACGGCCACCTCACCGGCTCCCATTCCCGCCCCGAACAGGCACAGGCCGGCGGCGACCAGCGGCGCGGACGGCAGGGAACCGCCGCCTCCGATCACGGCCATGCTTGCGATGATCAGGACGGTGCCGAGCGCGATCACGGGCCGGGTCCCGAACCTTGAGACGAGGCGCCCGGAACACAGGATGCCGCCCATGGAGCCGACGGACAGGCCGAACAGGACGAGCCCCATCTGTCCGGTGGACACGCCCAGTTGATCGCGGACGTCAGGGGTGCGGGTGACCCAGGAGGACATGGAGATGCCCGGCAGGAAGAAAAAGAGATACAGAGCCTGACGGCGTCGGCGCACGGCGCGGTCTATCAAGGGGAAGCTCCACGGAATCCGGAAGAATGCTCGGGGCGGCGACAGGGCCGACGTCGGGGTATGTACAAATGTACACACTCGGATACGGGAAGAAGAAGGCAGACGACAGGGATGACTGGCAGCACCCGCGGCCCCAACGACCCCCGGCGGCGTGAGCGCATCCTCGATGCGGCGCTCGACGTCATCGCCGAGCACGGCGCCATCAAAGTGACCTTTCGCAAGATCGCCTCGGCGGCCGGGGTGCCGCTCGGCTCGCTGACCTACTACTTCGACGACATGCAGCATCTGCTCACCGAGGCGTTCACCCGCCTCGCCGAGTCCGTGTCCATGCGCTACGGGGCGTTGCTCGCTGCGGCGCGCACACCCGAAGAGGCGCAGGAAGCCGTCGTCGAGATCATCTGCGGCAAGGTGTGGGGCACCGACCGCAACCTGCTGCTCAGCTACGAGCTGTACGCGTTCGCCGCCCGTCACCCGGAACTGCTCGAGGTGGTACGCGCCTGGATGCAGGCCAGCCGTCAGTCCCTGGCCCGGCACTTCGACCCCCTGACGGCGCGGGCGCTCGACGCGCTGGTGGAGGGCTTCTCCATCCACAACTCCGTCGACTCCCAGCCCACCGACCGGGCGGGCGTGGCGGCCGTCGTCCGCGCCGTCGCGGCCGGTCGCGCTTCCTAGGAGGTCAGGCTCGGCGCGCCGCCCACACGGTACGTTCGGTGCGTACTGCGACATCGCTGCGGCGCAAGAGGCTGAAGGGGCTCTCGGTGTCGAGCAGTCGGTCCAGGGCGCCGAGGTCCTCAGAGGCTAGGGCGTGGGCGGCGCTGCCGCGCAGGCGCTTCAGGCTGCTGAGCGCGTACCGGCCGACCGACTCGTCGCGTGAGCCGTCGACGTTCACGGTGATCGTGCGCTCGCCCTCGACGGTGAATTCCGCGGCCGCCAGTTTTGGCCCCCAGTCGGCGCCGCGGTGCGGCACGTGCGCGGCGGCGTCGTGCGCGAGGGCGGCGTGGCAGCGTTCCTCAAGGCCGGGCCGCTCCTCCGGAGCGTCGGCGGGCAGGAAACGCGGGAAGTCCGCCAGCTCGACGACGGCGAACAGGCCGCCGGACGCGAGCAGATCATGGACCTTGCCCAGGGTGCGGTCGGGGTCCGCCATGTGGTGCATCGACGCCGACGCCCACACCAGCTCGGGTCGGCCGAGGTCGGGCCAGGCCGCGTCGAGATCGGCCTGCACCGTGCGCACCCGGTCGGCCACCCCGAGCGCCTCGGCCCTTGCCCGCAGGCGGTGGAGATGACTGGCCGACGTGTCGACGGCGGTCACCCGCGCGTCGGGGAAGCGCGAGAGCAGGGCGAAAGTGCCTGCCCCCGTTCCGCATCCCAGGTCCACGATGTGGCGCGGCTTCTCCTTGAGGGGCAGCCACTCGGTGATGGACGCGGTGTGCGCGCCGAGCACTTCCGCGTCCAGATCGAGGATCTCCGCCTGGCCGTCGGCGTCCGGCTCGTGTGGGGAGAGGTGGTGGTCGGCGCCGCCGTGGGCCGGGTGTGAGGAAGCGTGGGTCATGACGGCGACGCTAAGTCGACCATGCTGTGGCGGCACCATGAATCCCGGAGCGCGCAAGAAGATGGTCGGCGGCTGTGCCGTACGCGCAACGGGCGGCCGACCGGTGCGTCAGGAGCCGGGTCGGCCGCTCTCGCCCTTGTCCTGGCGTTGGTGGCCGCGGCGGGCGTCGCGGTCGAAGATGCCCAGGATCTCGCACGGTCCGCCCTCGGCGCCGATGGCGTGGGGGAGCATCGTGGGGAACTCCGCGGCCTGGTTGGTCTCGACGCGCAGGCGCCGGTTGCCGAGCAGCAGGACCGCGGTGCCGGACAGGACGACGAGCCATTCGCGGCCCGGATGGGCGCGCATGCGTGAGGGGTTGTCGGGCGGCGGGTTCGTCATGCGCTGGCGTACGACGCTCATGCCGGGCTCCGCCTTGATCGGCCAGCGCATGAGCCCATGGGCCGTGTCGATCGCCGGGCTGGTGATGACATCGTCGGTGGCGGTCTCGACGAGCTGGTCGAGGGAGGTGTCCAGAGCCCGGGCGAGCGTGACGAGCTGGTCAAGGGCCAGGCGGCGCTGGCCGTTCTCGATGCGGCTGAGCGTGGACTGGCTGACCTTGGCGCGGGCGGCCAGTTCCTCCAGGGACCAGCCCTGCGCCACCCGCAGGGCCCGGATCCGTTTGCGTACCAGGCTGTCCATCTCGCCATTGTCTTGCGTCATAGGCAATAGCGTATGCCCTATCGGCAAAGCGTGCCTATCGTCGTGACCGAAGCCCCCGAACCGCGGGTGCTCGCGTGAAAGGAAGGACGCGACGCCATGTCTGTGACCACTGCCGCGTATGCCACTGACGAGCTGCCGGGCGAGACCGTCGATGCCGTGGTCATCGGCGGCGGCGCCGCGGGCTTGAACGGCGCGCTGATGCTCGCCCGCTCCCGCCGTTCGGTCGTCGTGATCGACAGCGGCACCCCGCGCAACGCACCCGCCGAAGGCGTGCACGGCCTGCTCGGCCTGGAGGGCACGCCGCCCGCCGAACTGCTGCGCCGAGGGCGCGAGGAGGTACGCCGCTACGGCGGTCTTGTCGTGACCGGGGAAGTGACCTCCGCGGCCCCCGCCACCCCCTTGGCCGATGAGGGCGAACCGCGCTTCACGGTCACCCTCGTCGACGGCAGCACGCTGTCGGCGCGCCGCCTGCTCGTCGCCACCGGACTGCGCGACGTCCTGCCCGACGTCCGCGGACTTGCCGAGCACTGGGGGCGCGGCCTGGTGCACTGCCCCTACTGCCACGGCTGGGAGGTGCGCGACGAGCCCATCGGGATCCTCGCCGTGGGCCCGGCCTCCGTCCATCACGCGCTCCTGTTCCGCCAGTTGACCGACGACCTCGTCTACTTCACCCGCGGCACCGGACTCGACGAGGACACCCGTGCGCGCTTCGCCGCTCGCGACATCCGGGTGGTCGACACCCCGGTGACCGAGGTCGTGGCCACCGAGGACGGCGACATCGCGGGGGTGCGCCTGGGCGACGGACGGCTTGTGCCCCGGCGCGTCCTCGCCGTCGCCACCACCATGCGGGCCCGCACCGAGGGCCTGGACCAACTGAGGCTGCCGATGCGGGACCTGCCCGGCGGCATGGGCCGCCACTTCGCCACCGGCACGGCGGGCGCCACCGATGTGCCGGGGGTGTGGGTGGCGGGCAACGCCACCGATCTGTCCGCCCAGGTCGGCGCCTCCGCCGCGGCCGGCGCCCTGGCCGGTGCCCGCATCAACGCCGACCTGGTCGCCGCCGACACCGAAGCGGCCCTCGGCCCCGCACGGCGCGGCGGAGGTTTCGGGGCCGGGAACGGCACGACGGGAAATCCCAACTGAAGGAGTGATCTATACGCTCGGAGGAGTGACGCTCCTTGCTGGGGCGCCGCCGGTGTTGTGACCATCGCCGGATGGACGGACAGAAGCGGCAGGCCCAGCTGGACGGCGTCGCCGAGACGACGCTATGGACGTTGCACCACCGCGCTCTGGCCGCGAAGGACCCTGGCTCGGCACTGCTCGACCCGAAGGCGATCGAGGTCATCGACACGGTCGACTACCCCTTCGAGCAGCGGTTCGGCACCGGTAACTGGGGCCTGGCACAAGGAATGGCGGTACGGGCGCGCTGCTACGACCGAGAGGTGCGCCGCTTCCTCAGCGACCACCCGGACGGCACGGTCGTCTCGCTCGGGGAGGGCCTGGAGACGCAGTTCTGGCGGGTGGACAACGGCAGGGTGCGCTGGCTCGCGGTCGATCTGCCCGAAGTCGCCGCGTTGCGGCAGCGGTTGCTGCCGGACGCGCCACGCCACCGGACGCTGCCCTGCTCGGCCACCGATGCGCGGTGGATGGACGAGGTCGACGCCTCGCGAGGGCTGCTGATCCTCGCCCAGGGGATGCTGATGTATCTCACACGGGATGTGGTGCACCGGCTCATCGAGGGGTGCGCCGCCCGCTTCCCCGGAGCGGACCTGGTCTTCGACACCCCGCCTGCCTGGATGGCCGCCCGCACCGTACGGGGGCGTTGGAGTTACCCCGCCGGGTACCGTCCGCCGCCGATGCTCTGGGGGATGACACCGGGCGAGCGGCGGAAGCTGCGCACGGTGCACCCGAACATCGCGGCCGTGCGGGGAGTCCGCGAACCACGGGGCCGCGGGCTCCTCTGCGGCTGGCTCATGCCGTTGGCCAACTTCCTTCCTGCGATCCGCACGCGCAAACCGCTCTGGGTCACGCGTGTGTCGTTCGGCCTGACAGAACATCACCAAGGAGTCAACAGATGACGGATCGCCTGGAAGCCGAGCGGGAGCAAGCCCCCCGGTGGGCTCCGCGAGAGCCGCGCCGGGCGCGGGTCGACGAATGGCCACCGCGAGTGTCGGAGGTGTCGGAGCAGCGTTCGGTCCTCATCGAAGGCACCACGCTGCGCCTGCGGGAGTTCGTGCCCAGCGATGTCGAAGGCGTACTCGACATCTTCGGTGACCCTCGCACGACCCGCGAGTTCGGTATGCCGCCCTTTCGGCGCCACGACGCCGCGGCACTCGTCGAGCAGGCGAGGGCCGGTGCTCGGCGGACTCCGCGCTCGCACTACCGCCTCGGCGTCAGCGAGATCGCCACGGGTGAGTTGATCGGCTCGGCGAAGCTGATCGTCGAGGACCAGTCGTCCGAGGGCGGGATGGTCCGCGTCGGCTACCGCAGCGCGGAGGTGGGGCTGGCCCTGCGCGCCGACCGGGTGAGCGTGGGCCACAGCGTCGAGATCGGCTTCCTGCTCGGCGTCCTGGGATTCGACCGGCTCGGCCTGCACCGGGTCTGGTCGGGATTCATGCCGTCGAACGTCGCCGCGCAGCGGGCCATCGAGAAGGCCGGCATGGTCCGTGAGGGACGGTTGCGGCACTACGGCCATGTGGACGGCGTGTGGCACGACATCGTGCAGTACTCCATCCTCGAGGACGACTGGAAGGCACTGCGCGGCCGCTGAGGATCGCGAGCCGCGCTACAGGGACGACGTCGAGGCGAGCCTCGGACGCGCCGCTCGGCGGCGCCCGCCCAAGGACTTCGTCCCCCTGGAGTTGCGTAGCCCTGCACAGCTCCCCGGCGCGCCCACCCTATATGTCGGTTACTTGCCGATATGCATGACTCATGACCGTTTTGGTCCTGGCCCACTTCGTCGTGGCGCTCTGCGCCGCCCCGCTCGTCCGCCGTGCCGGTCCGCGCGCTTTCATCGTGCTCGCGCTGCCGCCCGCGGCAGCGCTCGCCTGGGCGCTCTGCCAGTGGGGCACGGTGACGGGCGGCGGAGCGCGTACCGAGGCGTGGTCGTGGATCGAGGCCTACGACGTCGACGTGGCGTTCCGGCTCGACGCGCTCTCCCTCGTGATGGTGCTACTCGCCGCCGGGATCGGGGCGCTCGTACTGCTGTACTGCGTGAGCTACTTCGATCCTGGGACGCGGCAGTTGGGGGCGTTCGGCGGAAACCTCCTCGCCTTCGCCGGGGCGATGCTGGGGCTCGTTCTCGCCGACGACCTGATGACCCTGTATCTGTTCTGGGAACTGACGACCGTCCTGTCCTTCCTCTTGATCGGGTACGACAGCGAGAAGCGGGGGAGCCGCCGTTCCGCACTTCAGGCGCTGACGGTGACCACGGTGGGCGGACTCGCCATGTTCGTGGGATTCCTGATGCTGGGTCACGCGGCGGGCACGTACCGGATCTCCCGGATCCTTCAGTCGCCGCCCCCGGCCGACGCCACGCTCTCGGTCGCGCTTGTGCTGATCCTGGCCGGGGCGCTCGCCAAGTCGGCGGTGTGGCCGCTGAGCCTCTGGCTGCCGAACGCGATGGCCGCTCCCACCCCCGTCAGCGCCTATCTGCACGCGGCGGCGATGGTGAAGGCGGGCGTGTATCTGGTGGCGCGGCTCGCCCCCGCGTTCGCGGACGTCACGCCGTGGCGGCCGGTGCTCCTCAGCCTGGGCACGGCGACCATGCTGCTTGGCGGCTGGCGCGCGCTGCGCCTCAACGACCTCAAGCTGGTGCTCGCGTACGGGACCGTGAGCCAACTCGGCTTCCTGGTCGTGCTCGCGGGGGACGGCTCGTACAACACCGCGCTCGCGGCCGGGGCGATGATCCTCGGGCACGCGCTGTTCAAGGCGCCGCTGTTCCTGGTGACCGGGATCGTCGATCACGCGTCGGGGACGCGCGACCTGCGACGCCTGTCCGGTGTGGGGCGGGCGCTGCCATGGGTGGCCGTCGTCGCCGTCGTCGCGGGCGCGTCGATGATCGCGATGGTGCCGCTGCTCGGGTTCGTGGCGAAGGAGGCCGCGTTCGAGGCGCTTGTGCACGGCAGTGTCGCCGAGCGGTGGGTGCTTGCCCTGATCGTGGTGGGCTCCGCGCTCACCACCGCGTACACACTGCGTTTCCTGTGGGGCGCGTTCGCCCGTAAGCCGGGCGTCGCCGACACCGCCGTCCACCGCGTCGGCCCCGCCTTCCTCGCGCCGCCCGCGCTGCTCGCCGCGGGCTCGCTGGTGCTCGGCCCCGGGATCGGGTGGGTGGCGCCTCTCTTCGAGGCGTACGCGGCGCAGTACCCCGTCCCCGCGCGCCCCTATCACCTCGCGCTGTGGCACGGATTCGGGCCCGCGCTCGGTCTGTCCGCGCTCGCCTGGGCGGGGGGTGCCGTGCTGTTCGCGGGGCGGGACGGTATGGCCAGGCTGGGGCGGCGGATCGCGTGGCCGAAGGCGGACGAGGGGTTCGGACGGATCGTGCTCGGTCTGGAGCGGACCGCGCTACAGGTGACGGGCGCGGTGCAGAAGGGGTCACTGCCCGCGTACGTGGCCACCATCCTGGGCGTCGTGCTCGCCGGGCTCATCGCCGTCCTCGTCACCGACCGCCCCTGGCACGGCGCCCCCGCGCCCCGACTCTGGGACACGCCGTGGCAGGCCGCGGTCGCCGCGCTGACCAGCGCGTGCGCCCTGATGTGCCTGGTCGTGCAACGCCGCATGAAGGCGGCCGTGCTCGCGGGCCTGACCGGGTACGGAACGGCTCTTCTGTACGTCGTCCAGGGCGCACCCGATCTGGCGCTCACGCAGTTCGGCGTGGAGACCGTCTCGACCGTGGTCCTGATCCTCGTCCTGCGGCGGCTGCCCGTGCACTTCGGAGAGTCGCTGCGGTCCTGGCGTCGCGTGGCCAGCCTGCTGCTCGCGCTCGGCAGCAGTGTCGTGGTCGCCTGCGCCGTATGGCTTGCGGCGGCCGCGCGGACGGCGGACCCGGCGGGGGCCGCCATGACGGAGGAGACGGCGCACCACGGCCTCAAGGACGTCGTGGCGACGATCCTCGTCGACTTCCGTGCCTGGGACACCATGGGCGAGTCGGCTGTCCTCGCGGTCGCCGTCCTTGGCGTGACGAGCCTGTTGTACGTGCACCGCAGACAGGGCCCGGCAGCCGGTCCGCCGCCCGCGCTGCCCGGCGGGGTGACGGCCTGGTCCCTGGCGACGCCCGCCATCCAGGTGCCGCCCGAGTACCGGCAGGCCGCGCCGGAGCGCAGCTGGCTGATGGCCGGTGACACCCTCGCGCCCGAACACCGCTCCGTCGTCTTCGAGGTGATCGC
The DNA here is from genome assembly GCF_042881845.1 of Streptomyces sp. NPDC058257. Lineage (NCBI taxonomy): Bacteria > Bacillati > Actinomycetota > Actinomycetes > Kitasatosporales > Streptomycetaceae > Streptomyces > Streptomyces sp. NPDC058257. The sequence goes on along the minus strand of NZ_JBHVXJ010000027.1, from coordinate 7,199 downwards.
CCGTCTTGTCTTCCACCCGATCCTGGTGCTCTCGGTGTACCTGCTGCTGTGCGCGGAGAACCTGCCGGGCGGCGGATTCGTCGGCGGACTCGTCGCGGGAGTGGCCCTGATGATCCGCTACCTCGCGGGCGGTCGCCACGAGTTGGCGGCCGCGGCCCCGGCGCACCCAGGCTTCTTCACCGGGCTCGGCCTGGCCCTGTCGACAGGCGTCGCGCTCCTGGGGCTCGCCGATGGGACGGTGCTGCACGCCTGGACGTGGCACGGGCATCTGCCGCTGATCGGGGACTGGCACATGGGCACCGCCATCCTCTTCGACCTGGGGGTCTATCTGCTGGTCCTCGGCGCGGTCCTCGACATCGTCCGCGCCCTCGGATCGAAGATCGACCAGCAGACGGAAGCCAAGGCCGGGCTCGCGCTCGCCGGAGAGGGGGAACGGTGACCGTCAGCCTGACCTTGCTGGTCTGCGCCGTCGTCCTGACGGCCGTCGGCGCGGTTCTCATCCACACCCGCAGCCTGACCCGGGTGCTCATCGGCGTCATCGTGTGCGGCAACGGCGTCAATCTCCTTGTCCTGGCCACAACCGGGCGGGCCGGGGCTCCGCCGCTCCTGTACCCGGGTGTCGCCCACGCGCGGGTCACCGATCCGCTGCCCCAGGCCATCGCGCTGACCGCCGTCGTCATCACCCTCGCCACCACGGCGTTCCTGCTCGCGATGGTGTACCGCAGCAGCCAGTTGACCGGCTCCGACTTCGTGCCGGACGACGTGGAGGACCGGCGCGTCGTCCTGCGCGCGGAGATCCGCGAGGAGCGCGCCGAGCTGCGCGAACTGCACCGCGACGAAGGGCCGCGCGCCTGGCGCGACGAACGCCGCGAGCAGCGTCACCGGCTGCGCGCCGACCGTGCCTTCCAGGCTCGCGCCCGGGACGCCACGGGCGACCTGTGGGACGACATCCTCGGCGCGGACCCGCCCCGACCGCCCAGCCCCGCACGGCAGGAGAACGACCCCCGGTGAACGCCCTCGTCCCGCTGCCCGTCGTGCTGCCACTGACCGCCTGCGGCCTGAGCATGTTCATCGGGCCCCGGCTGCGCCTGCTGCACCGCCTGATCGGCATCGGCGTACTCGCCGCCGTCCTCGCCGTCGACATCGTCCTGCTCGTCGAGGCCGACCGAGGGGGCCCGCTCGTCGTCCACCTCGGCGACTTCGCGCCGCCGCTCGGGGTGACCCTGGTCGTCGACCGGCTCGCCGCGCTGATGCTGACCGTGTCCGGTGCCGTCACCCTCATCGTCCTGATCTACGCCCTTGGCCAGGACATGGTCGACCGCGAGGAGCGCGCTCCGATCGCCGTCTTCCACCCCGCCTACCTGGTGCTTGTCTCAGGGGTCTCGCTCACGTTCCTCGCGGGCGACCTCGTGAACCTCTACGTCGGCTTCGAGATCATGCTGATGGCCAGCTTCGTGCTGCTCACGGTGGGCGGCACCGAGCCGCGCCTGCGGGCCGGTTCGACGTACGTCGTCGTCTCCCTCGTCTCGTCGCTGGTGTTCCTCGCGGGCATCGCGGTCGCCTACGCGGCCTGCGGCACCCTCAACTTCGCGCAGCTCGCCGTCCGCCTGTCCGAACTGCCCATGGGCGTACGGGGGTTGATCGAGGCGCTGCTGCTTACCGTGTTCGGTGTCAAGGCCGCCGTCTTCCCGGTGGCCGCCTGGCTGCCCGACTCCTATCCGACGGCGCCCGCTCCGGTGACGGCCGTCTTCGCCGGGCTGCTCACCAAGGTCGGCGTGTACTCGATACTGCGCTCCGAGACCCTGCTGTTCCCCGGCAACCGGCTCTCACTCCTGTTCATGGCGGTCGCGTTCGCGTCCCTGCTGATCGGGGTCCTCGGTGCGGTCGCCCAGACCGACCTCAAACGGCTGCTCTCCTTCACTCTCGTCAGCCACATCGGCTTCATGCTGTACGGAATCGCACTGGGCAGCAGGGACGGCATCGGTGGCGCCATCGTCTACACGGCGCACCACATCACCGTACAGACGACGCTGTTCCTGGCTGCCGGACTGCTCGAAAGGCGCTACGGCACAACGGAGTTGACGCGGCTGGGAGGGGCGGCGCGTACCGCGCCGCTGCTGGCGGTGCTGTGGTTCGTGCCCGCCATGAACCTCGCCGGGATCCCGCCCCTGTCCGGCTTCATCGGCAAGCTGGGGCTGATGCGGGCGGGCGCGGCGGACGGCGGCACCGACGCGTACGTCCTGCTCGGCGCCTGCGCGGTCGCCAGCCTCCTGACGCTGTACGTGATGGTAAAGGTGTGGAACCTGGCGTTCTGGCGGGCCGCACCCTCCCAACTGCCTCTGGAGGGAACAGTGTTGGAGGACGTCGACGACAGCGACGACAGCGACGACAGCGACGACAGTGATGCTTCGGAGAGACCCCGGAGCACCGGCGCGGTGGCCGTCGCCCCCGCGGGCGCCTGCGTCCGCACCACGGCTCGGGTGCCACGCGTGATGGTCGGTGCGACCGTCGCCGCCGTGCTGCTCGGCCTCTCCTACACCGTGCTCGCCGCCCCCCTGACGGGCATCGCCGACCGTTCGGCCGCTGAGATCCTCGCTCGGACCCCGTACATCGCGGCGGTGCTCGGCCCGTGAGTTCTCCTGAATCGAAGAGCCGCCCGCGCCGCCTCGACCTGTCGCTGATCGCCTGGCTCACGGTGATCTGGATGCTGCTGTGGTCGGGGCCGACCTGGGGCAACCTGGTCAGCGGCATCCTCGTCTCCGTCGCGCTGTGCCTGGTCTTCCCGCTGCCCGCCGTCGAACTCGACCTGCGCCTGCGTCCGCTAGGCATCCTGCGGCTCGCCGGTTATCTGGCGTACGACATGGTGGCCTCCAGCGCCACGGTGACCCGCCAGGCCCTGGGCGGCCGCAGGCGCCCCGCCGCGGTGATCGCCGTCCAACTGCGGTGCCGCACCGACCTGATGATCGCGGCGACCGCTGTGGCCGTCTCCTGCGTTCCCGGCGGTGCCCTGGTCGAGGTGAACGGATCCACCGCCACCTTGTACCTGCACATGTCCGACGCCGACGACAACGACGCGGTACGCCGCACCCGCCGCGACGCGTGGCGCCTGGAGTCACTCGTCGTACGGGCCTTCGGTACCCGCGCCGAGATCGCACGCGTCGCCGTGGACCCCGGACCCGTACCTCCAGTGCCTCCCGCACCTCCCGCGTCTCCCGCACGAAAGGACCCCCGGCCGTGACCTCTGTGGACGCCGTCCTGCTCGACGCCGCCCTGGCGGTGATCCTGCTCGCGGGCGCACTCCTGTTGATCCGTATCTGGCGCGGCCCGTCCATGCTCGACCGCGCGGTGGGTTTCGATGTCGCCGCGGCACTGATCGTGGCCGGGATCGGGGTGCAGGCGGCCTCCACCCGTACCCGCTACTACCTGTCGATCATGCTGGTGATCGCCTTCCTCGGGTTCACGAGTTCCGTGGGCATCGCCCGCTTCATCGCCGTACGCGACCGCCCCAAGCTGCCCACCACCCAGCCCAAGGAGGGCCCGTGAGCAACTGGCACCACGCGGCCGATGTCGCAGGGGCGGCCTTGCTGCTCATCGGCGCCCTGGTCTGCCTGACCGGCGTCATCGGCCTGCTGCGCCTGCCCGACGTCCTCGCCCGGAGCAGCGCCGCCACCAACCCGCAGACGCTCGGCATCCTCCTGCTCACCGCGGGCGTCGCGCTGCGGCTGCGCTCGTGGGTCGACCTGGGCACGCTCGCCCTTGTGGTGTTCTTCCAACTCCTGACAAGCCCGGTCGCCGCGCACCTGGTGGCGCGCGTCGCCTACCGCACGGGGCAGACCGGCGACTGCGCCCTGCTCTTCGACGAGCTCGCCGGGGCGCAGTCGGTCGCGGCGAACCGGGACGACGGGTCGTAGAAATTCGAGCCTCCGGGGAGAGCGCCGTACTCGGGGAACACCACCGCCGCCCGGACGCCGACCGCGAACGACCCTCGCCCGTACGCTGCCCGTCGGCCCCTAGAGACGGTGGTCCACTCCTCGTCCACGTCCGGCGTTGCCCGGGGGAGCGTCCTCGCGATCACGGTGCGGGGTTCGCGCGCACCGGGTGTTTGCTCAGAATGGAGACGCGGTTGAAGGCGTTGATGGCGATCGCCACCCAGATGACCGCGGAGAGCTCGTCGTCGGTGAGGAGCTCGCGTGCCGTGTCGTAGGCGCTCGCTTGCAGGGTGCTGTCCGCCGGTGTGATGGTCGCCTCGGCCAGGGCGAGGGCCGCGCGTTCCCGATCCGTGAACAACTCGGTGTCACGCCAGGCCTCCAGCACGCCCAGACGCCGGGTGGTCTCGCCCGCCCGCAGCGCCGCCCGGGTATGGAGGTCGAGGCAGTAGGCGCAGCCGTTGATCTGTGAGACGCGGAGGTTGATCAGTTCCACGAGGATGCGGTCGAGACCGGCCTCGTCCGTCTTCCGGTCTGCTGTGCGCTTCAGGAGCGACAGGACTTAGTATCAGGCGTAGTTGTTGAATATAGAACCACTTTTGAGGAGGGGCGTGCGATGAGCGACGTCGAGGTGCTGTCGGCGAGAGACGTGCCCTTGGGCGGGCCGCGGGCGATGACCGTACGGCGTACGTTGCCGCAGCGGGCTCGGACGCTGATCGGGGCCTGGTGCTTCGTCGACCACTACGGCCCCGACGACGTGGCCGTGTCGGGCGGCATGGATGTCGCCCCGCATCCGCACATCGGCCTGCAGACCGTGAGCTGGCTGTTCAGCGGGGAGATCGAACACCGCGACAGCATGGGCAGCCACGCCATGGTGCGGCCCGGAGAGCTCAACCTGATGACGGGCGGGCACGGCATCAGCCACACGGAGGTCTCCACGCCGAGCACCACGATCCTCCACGGCGTCCAACTGTGGGTGGCGCTCCCCGGGCGACACCGGGACACCGGCCGGGACTTCCGGCACCATGTGCCCGCCCCGGTCCGGGTCGGCGGGGCGGACATACGCGTGTTCCTGGGGTCCCTGGCCGGTGACACCTCGCCGGTGCCGACCTTCACGCCCCTGCTCGGTGCCGAAATCCTCCTCGATCCGGGAGCGACCACGACCCTGGAGACGGACGCCGGCTTCGAGCACGGACTGCTCGTCGACCAGGGGGCGGTCCGCATGGCCGGAACATCGCTGCACGCCGCGGATCTGGGATACCTCGGCACGGGCCACGACACGTTGACGCTGACGAACGAGACGAACTCCCGGGCCCGGTTGGTCCTGTTGGGCGGAGCGCCGTTCGAGGAGCGGATCGTCATGTGGTGGAACTTCATCGGGCGGTCCCAGGAGGATATCGCACGGGCGCGTTCGGACTGGATGAGCGGGACCCGGTTCGGTGAGGTGAAGGGGTATGACGGTGATCCGCTCCCCGCCCCGGAACTGCCGTCAGTGCCGCTGAAACCGCGGGGTCGTGTGCGCTGAGCTGGGCGATTCCCGTCCTCGAAGAGATCCGCGTCCCCCGGCAGGCTGGTGGACGACCGCGCACCCGGCCCGACCATATCGGGCGAAATGAGCGTACTCGTCACGCCGCAACCGGCGGCACCTGCGCAGACGCCAGATCAAGCACACGATCCCCGAGCCGAGAGACCAGCGGGCCAACCGCCGGCCGCCGCGGCAGCCAAGGCGGTCGGCCCACAGAGTTCGACAAGGCGAACTACCGGCGCCGCAACGAGGTCGAGCGGACAATCAACCGGCTCAAGAGCTTCCGCGCCGTCGCCACGCGCTTCGACAAACGGGCGTACGTCTTCCACGGAACGGTCACCGTGGTGGCGATCTGCCTATGGCTCCATCCGGAGTGAAGGGCCCCGTTCAGAGATCCTTGACACCCGGGTAGTGGTGGCGAAGTTCGCTGAGTATGCGCTCGTCGACAGCCCTGACGTCCCACGAGGAGTTGTCGAATTCGGTCAGAACGAGCACCAGTTCGTCCCCGGCGAACCCATACGCTTCGGCATCGATCAGATGGAGGAAGTCGTCAGCGACACAAGGTCAACGTGTCCATGCCGGCGTCGGCGGACTGCCTCTCCATCTCGACACAGCGAGGATCGACGATCTCGTCGAACTCGACGCGCCACGTGAGGTCCAAGCCGAAGCTGCCGAGGCGAACCAGTAGCTCAGCCAGGGACACGTAGTGCTTTCCGTGCCAGCCGGAAACGTGATCCCCTTCATCCTTGCCTCTGCCTCGGCTGTATCGCGTGACATGCGATCCCCCCTTAGTTCCAGCGAACAGCAGGCCACGTCCCTGAGAACCCGTTCGTGAACACGCCGGAAGGTGCCGGTGGGGCACGTTGACTTGGGCGCCAGGGGCCATATTCGGGTGATCCGTACGTATCCCTCCCATTCCGGCTGCTACTTTAAGTAGTCGACCAACTACGAACGTGAAGGGGGCGCTCGTGAGCATCCACCCCGAAGTCCTGTGGGCCCAGCGCAGCAGTGACACCGATGAGTCCAGGAACGTGGTGTTCCTGACCGTCAACCTCCCACACATCGAAGAGGAGACGCTCAGGTTCGATCTGCAGCCCAGGCGGGTCACGTTCAGCGCCTCGGCAGGCCGGGGGACGGACCGCCGCGACTACGCCTTCGACCTGGAGCTCCACGCCGACATCGTCCCGGAGCGGTCGACCAAGAAGCTCAGCACACGCGGCCTGTCGCTCGTGCTACAAAAACGCGAGACGGAGCTGGAGTACTGGCCCCGCCTGACGAGCGAGAAAACGAGGTCCCCCTTCATCAAGACGGACTTCAGCAAGTGGGTGGATGAGGACGAGCAGGGCAATCCCGCCGGCGACGATGACTTCGCCGACGTTCTCCGCTAACTGCCCTGTCGTACGTGGCCCCGTTGCCAGCAAACGGGGCCACGCCTCTTTCTCCCGCAGCGTCCCCGTTCCCCTTCAGCAGCACGGGTTCACGAACGGGTTCTGATCAGCTCATACGACCCATCGGACAGGCCCTGGACCGCTTGGTGAGACGGCCGCGCGGCGGCCGTCTCGGCCGGGCTGACGCCCAGGCGCAGGCTGCTACCGATGCCGTCCTGCTCGACGTGGGCTTCGAAGCCGTTTACCGCCGCCCGATCTCCCTGCTGCTGCGTCCGGGACCGTCGCAACCGGCCCTGACGCAGCAGCGGCACACCACACGGAGCAGGCCCGGACTGCGGTCGGTCCGGGCCTGCTCCGTGT
>NZ_JBHVXJ010000026.1:0-121613 GCF_042881845.1 Streptomyces sp. NPDC058257 | reverse complement strand
GGTGCTCAAGACCCGGCGTACCGGGAATCGCCCAGGGGCGGGCCAGGGTCCGCGGATCACGCTTGTAGGGCCAGAACACCTCACTCCCGTCGTCCTGGGTGTGGTTGGTGCCCGAGGCGAACCGCACGCGCAGATCGGGGAGTTCATCAATGTCCGGGATGCGCCAGGGCTCGGAGCCGTTGGCCAGATACCCGTCACTCAAAAGGAAGACGGGGGTGCGGTAGGTGACCGCGATACGGGCCGCCTCGATCGTGGCGTCGAAGCAGTCGGCCGGGGTCTTCGGCGCCACGATCGCCACCGGCGCCTCACCGTTGCGCCCGAACATCGCCTGCAGAAGATCCGCCTGCTCCGTCTTGGTCGGCAGCCCCGTGCTCGGCCCGCCGCGCTGGATGTCCACGATCAGCAGCGGCAGCTCCAGCGACACCGCGAGCCCGATCGTCTCCGACTTCAGAGCCACCCCCGGCCCCGACGTCGTCGTCACCGCCAGCGACCCGCCGAACGCCGCCCCCAGAGCGGCCCCGATCCCGGCGATCTCATCCTCCGCCTGGAACGTGCGCACCCCGAAATTCTTGTGCCGGCTCAGCTCGTGCAGGATGTCGGAGGCCGGAGTGATCGGATACGAACCCAGATACAGCGGCAGATCCGCCTGCCGGCCCGCCGCGATCAACCCGTAGGACAGCGCGAGATTCCCCGAGATGTTGCGATACGTACCCGCCGGGAACGCCGCCGCCGCCGGAGCCACCTCGTAGGAGACCGCGAAATCCTCCGTCGTCTCACCGAAATTCCAACCCGCCCTGAACGCCGTCACGTTCGCCTCGGCGATATCCGGCTTCTTGGCGAACTTCGCCCGCAGGAACCTCTCCGTCCCCTCGGTCGGCCGGTGATACATCCACGACAGCAGACCCAGCGCGAACATGTTCTTACTGCGGCCCGCGTCCTTGCGCGAAAGACCGGACTCCCTCAGCGCCTCGACCGTCAGCGCCGTCAACGGCACCCGATGCACGCTGTAACCATCCAGCGAACCATCCTCAAGCGGTGAGACCTCATAGCCCACCTTCGCCATCGCCCGCTTGGAGAACTCATCCGTATTGACAATGATCTCCGCCCCGCGCGGCACATCGGCGATGTTCGCCTTCAAAGCCGCCGGATTCATCGCCACCAGCACATTCGGCGCGTCACCCGGCGTAAGGATGTCGTGATCGGCGAAATGCAACTGAAAGGAGGAAACACCCGGCAGAGTGCCGGCAGGAGCACGGATCTCAGCCGGGAAGTTCGGCAGCGTCGACAGGTCATTCCCAAACGACGCCGTCTCCGAAGTAAACCGGTCACCAGTGAGCTGCATACCATCACCCGAGTCACCCGCAAAACGGATGATCACCCGATCCAGACGGCGTACATCCTTCTTACCCGCTCCTGTTCCGCCCGCGGAAGTGGTTTGCACGGTCATAGGTGTGTCTGCTCCTGTCTTGCTGGTCCGCGAGCGCAGGCGGACACGTCGGCGGACACGCGTAGCGGCGCGGGGTCGTACACCGCTCAGAGGCTATGCACCGCTGGTCGAGCGGCGCTTGTGCGGTCGCAGGCGCGTACTTGAGCGGGCGTCGCGGCAGGGTACGACCCTGCCGCGGTGCTGTTCAGGAGGCGCCGGCGAACGGCAGGGGCGCGGTCCCGACAGGCGTGTCGGGGCGACAGCGCAGCCAGCCGGGCAACTGCTCGGCCAGGAAGTCCTGGTAGTCCAGGTCGGTGGGCGTCCGGCCGCCGGACTGGAAGCGCGGCTGCTCGGAGAGTTCGCGGTCGCCGACCACGCAGTACAGCGGCTGCCATTCGCTGCGCAGCCGGGCGATGCGGGCCCCGATCGGTCGCTTGAACTCCAGGTCGACCGCGGTGCGTACGCCGTCGATCCACAGTGGCCCGGCCAGTTCGTAGGCGCGGCCCACGTGCTTCTCGGCGAGCGGCAGGAACACCACCTGGTGCCAGGCGAGTTCGGCGGGGATCACTCGCGGCCCGAGGCCGGACAGGCCCCGGCCGATCAGCAGCGGCAGCAGTCGTGAGCCGCCCATGGCGAGGCGGGCGTGGATGAGGCCGGGATGCTCCCCGGTGTCCATGCGAATGTTGAATCGGGACGCGTTGACCTCGTCGAGCCGCAGGTTCTGCAGCGTCACGAGTTCGTAGCCCGAGGAGACGAGGATGCCGGTCTGCTGCGCGTAGCGTTCGGGGCGCGCGGCGGCGAGGCGTCGTACGACGGTGATGCCGCCCGCGGCCTTGGCGCACCGCTGGTGGAAGTCGTCGGTGTCGTGGCTGGTGCCGACGACGGAGTCCAGGACGTGGACGTAGTCCTGCTGGAACCAGTACGCGGTGGACTCCGCGGCGTGCTGGAGCGCGTGCAGATAGCGCTCGGCGACGTCGTCGGGGTGACACCAGATGTGGACGTCGGGCACGTTGAACTGGTGGCGGCGCCGGATGTCGGTCTCGTCGGGCCCGAAGCGGCGGAAGACCGGCTGGGGGCTGTACATCGCGTAGGGCAGCCTGGCCCGCTGCAGGACGGCGTCCTTGAGCCAGGAGAAGAGGCCGGGGTCGGTGGCGTAGGCCAGGGTGAGCCCGCCGTCGGCGCCTCCGTCGGCATCCGCGATCTCGAACGTCCGGCCCTGCTCGCCGTACTGGTCCGCCAGCGCGCGCATCGGCTCGGCGGATCCGTCGAACACCACGGGAAGGTGCACGGTGTTGACCTCGAGTCCGGCCAGGTGCCGCGCGTTGAAGGCGTCCACACCCGCTTCCAGGACCGCGCCGCGCGGCAGGGTCGTCAGGAAGCCGCGCGGGCCGCCCTGGCGGCTGACGAGTTGCAGGGTCTCCGCGGTGCGCATGACGTCGTCGCGTGTGCAGCGGTGCTCGGGGTCCTCGTCGGCGAGCATGCGCAGTGCCGAGTTGTCGGGGTCGATGGCGCCGAGCGCGGCCGGGTAGTCGCTTTCCGATCCCCGCCAGAGGACGTTTCCCGAACTGTCGAGTATCTGGACGTCCACTACCTGGCCCATGAATCTCCCTCCGGGTCCATCGCTGCGAGTGTTCGCCGTGACGGACGTGAAACTATGAGGGCCTTCGGAGGGCGTCAATGAATCCTTGCCGTGTGTGCAGCCGAACTCGAGCCTGATTCCAGCGGGTTGGGGAAGGTGGGCCCGGGGGCCGTGCGCACCGCCTTGAACTGCGGTGATCGCGGCGAAGTGGTAGCACTTGAATGTCACTTGAGGACGCTGTGTCCGGGGTGCGGTTCACCTGTGTTCCACGGCGTGCGAATTCCCCGCGCGAACCCGCTTCAGAAGCGCTGGACATTCCCTTGAGGGTCGGCACCTTCCAATTGCCCCTGCCGCGGTGGCACTCATAACGTGGGTGCCCGTCACCGTGCGGAGCAGGAAGGTACGCAGTCATATGACCGTCGCGCTCGATCCCACCTCCCCAGGCGCCCGCTCCTCGGCAACCGGCCCCTCGGGCGCCACCGGTACGGGCACCGGTGCGCGCAATCTACCCATCAGGCTCGCCGGACTCGTCGGTGACACCGACGCGTTCTTCGGCGAGGTATGGAACATCAGGCCCGCGTCCTTCCACTGCCGCGCGCTGCCCGACGCGCCTGCGCCGGCCGACCTGTGGGAGCGCGATCCGGCCGCCCAGGAGCGGTTCGCGGCCGGCGAGAGCGTGTGTTTCGACGCGCCGGGCGAGTGGCTGCCCGGCATCGCGGACCTCGTCACCGCGCTGCGTGAGGACCTCTGGGCCTCCGGCGCCCGCGCGGCCCTGGTGCTGAGCCCGCCGGGCACCCTCGCTCCCCCGCCGTCGGCCGAGGCCGACCACGCGTTCGTGCTGCAGTTGGACGGCAGCAGCAGTTGGGACCTCGCCTACGGACGGGTGCCGGTGACGATCACTCTGCACCGCACGAGCGCCGTCTATCTGCCGCCGGGCCACGCCTGCCCCTCGGCCGTCGGCGATCAGGACTCGCTGCAGCTGGTCCTCAGCGTCCAGGAGGCCGGCGCCCGCGAGGTCGCCGAACGCGCCATCGCCGCCTTCCTCCGGGCTGCCGAGGCGGCCCCGGTGCCGCGCATGCACCCGGCGGTCGTGGACGAGAAGGTGGGCTGGCTGCGCGCCCAACTCGCCGGGCTCATGCCGGGGCAGGACGTCAGCGCGCTCGTCCGCAGGGCACTGGGCGAGGAACCGACGGCGTGAACGGTCTCTGACCCGCTGGGTCCGCCGGCTCCGCACCGGGTCACACGGCGAGCCGCTCGGCAGCCTGCCGCAGGGCCGCGTTCACCGCTTCGGGCCGCTCCTGGTGCGGCATATGGCCCGCGCTCTCGATGAGGCGGAACGTGCCGTGCGGGGCGAGGTCCGCCAGGACCCGCGACACCTCGCAGGGGATCGAGGCGTCCAGGGCGCCGTGCAGGAACAGCACCGGAACGGCCAGCTCACGGATCCGCTCGCGCGGGTCGTACGAAGCGCCGTCGGCGAACAGTTCGTCGACGTGCTCGCTGGACTCCAGGATCTGCCGCAGCGTCGAGGCGATCAGCTCCGGGGGCGCCGCCGGGCTGTACCAGGTGGGCACCCACTCGGCGAACTGCGCGGCCCGGTCGGTCGCGGCGGCGACCTCCACCAGCTTGTCGCTCATCGCGACGGCCGGCCAGTAGCCGGGTCCGTCGATGGAGACGATCCCGCCGATCCGGTCGGGAGCGGCGAGCGCCGCCTCGATCGCGAACACCGCGCCGACCGAACTGCCCACCACGACGGGCCGGTCGAGGTCCAGCGCATCGATCACGGCGAGGACGTCCGCGGTGTTGCCGGCGATGTCGTTGCCCTCGGCGGGCCGGTCCGAGCGGCCGCAGCCCCGCGAGTCGACGGCGAACATCCGGTGGTCCCTGGCCAGATCCGCCAACTGCGCGTCCCAGACCCGGCCGCTGGTGCCGGTGCCGTGCAGCAGCACCATCGCGGGGCCCTGGCCACGCTCCTCGACGTGGAGGCGGATCCCGCCTGCATCGACGTACGCCATGGTGCGCTCCTCAGTTTCCCGCGATTCCCGTTCGCGTCCCCGTCCGGTACAGGACTCGCATGCCCCGACCATAGCGTTCAGCCTCATTCCATTGCAACGATCATAGCGAGGCCGTTGCATTAACACCCATCACGTTGCAACGATTTCACTGCCTCTACCTGCATAGATAATGTTAGTACGCAACGACATCATTGCTGAATGAGTGAATGCAACGTAGCGTTTCTCTCATCAGAAACAGTCGGGCGGCAAAGGGGTGGAGTCATGGAAACAGCGCACAACCGACAGGCGGCGCCCGGCGCCTTCGCCTCCTTCGCCCGCTTCGTACTCTGTGGCGGCGGGGTGGGGGTCGCCTCCAGCTTCGCCGTGGCCGCCCTCGCATCCTGGATGCCCTGGAGCCTGGCCAACGCCCTGATCACCGCGGCCTCCACACTCCTCGCCACCGAACTGCACGCCCGCTTCACCTTCGGCGCGGGCGGACGCGCGACCCGCCGACAGCACGCGCAGTCCGCCGAGGCCGCGGCGGCCGCCTACGCGCTGACGTGCCTGGCGATGCTCGTCCTGCACCAGTTGGTGGCGTCGCCCGGCGCGGTCCTGGAGCAGGGCGTCTACCTCTGCGCATCCGCACTCGCCGGTGTCGCACGGTTCGTGGTGCTTCGCCTGGTCGTCTTCGCACGCGACCGCTCACGGGCCACGACCCCCCTCCGCGTCACCCACCCCGTGCACGCGACCCCGGCTCGCCCCGCGGCCCAGGCCGACCCCACGGCTCTCTGCCCCGCCGCCTGACCGGTCCACGAGGGTGAGCAGGGCGACGGTGACGGCGGCCAGCTCCGCCCGGGTCGGGTCGCCCGCCACGACGACGAGCGCCCCGCCGACCGCGTCCGCGAAGGCCCTCGTGGGCTCGCCCGCGGTCACTGGGGCTGATTCCCGTGCTTGCGCCAGGGCTGCGCCACGTACTTGGTGCGCAGCATCGCGAGCGCGTCAATCAGCCTCACGCGGGTCTGCGCGGGGTCGATGACATCGTCCACCAGGCCGCGCTCCGCCGCGTAATACGGGTGCATGAGCTGATCCCTGTACTCCTTGACGCGCTGCTCGCGGGAGAGCTCGGGATCGTCGGCGGCCGCGATCTCGCGCCGGAAGATGACGCCCGCGGCGCCCTCGGCCCCCATCACCGCGATCTCGTTGCCGGGCCAGGCCAGCGACACGTCCGAGCCGATGGAGCGCGAGTCCATGACGATGTACGCGCCTCCGTAGGCCTTGCGCAGGATCAACTGGATGCGGGGAACCGTCGCGTTGCAGTACGCGAAGAGGAGTTTGGCGCCGTGCCGGATGATGCCGCCGTGCTCCTGGTCGACGCCGGGCAGGAACCCCGGCACGTCCACCAGCGTCACGAGCGGGATGTTGAAGGAGTCACACATCTGCACGAAGCGGGCCGCCTTCTCGCTGCCCTTGATGTCGAGGACCCCGGCGAGCGAGGCGGGTTGGTTGGCGACGATGCCGACGACATGGCCGTCGAGGCGGGCCAGGGCGCACACCACGTTGGGCGCCCAGAACTCGTGCACCTCGAAGAAGTCGCCGGCGTCGACGAACTCCCCGATGACCTTCCGTATGTCGTACGACTGCTTGGCGTCGGACGGCACCAGGTCGAGCATGGCCGGGGTCAACCGGTCGGGCCGGTCGGCGGAAGGCTCCGACGGCGGCTGCTCACGGTTGTTGGCGGGCAGGAAGGACAACAGGTAGCGGACATCAGCGAGGCAGCTCGCCTCGTCGTCGTAGGCGAATCCCGCCACCCCGGAGACAGTGGCGTGGGCGTCGGCGCCGCCCAGGCCGTTCTGGCTGATCCGCTCCCCGGTGACGGCCCGCACCACGTCGGGACCGGTGATGAACATCTGCGAGGTGCCGCGCACCATGAACACGAAGTCGGTCAGCGCCGGGGAGTAGGCCGCCCCGCCCGCGCACGGGCCCATCATCACGCTGATCTGCGGGATGACCCCGGAGTTGCGTACGTTGCGCTGGAAGATCCCGCCGTATCCGGCGAGCGCGGTCACCCCTTCCTGGATGCGCGCCCCGGCGCCGTCACAGAGGCCGACGATCGGTGCGCCCGCCGTGGCGGCCATGTCCATGATCTTGTGGATCTTCTCGGCGTGCGCCTCTCCGAGGGAGCCTCCGAAGATCCTGAAGTCATGCGCGTAGGCGAAGACGGTACGACCGAGCACCCGGCCCCAGGCGGTGACCACGCCGTCGGTGTAGGGGCGCGTGTCTTCCAGACCGAAGCCGCTCGCCCGGTGTCTGCGCAACCCTTCGACCTCGGTGAACCGTCCGTCGTCGAAGAGGAGCAGCAGCCGCTCCCGGGCCGTGAGCTTGCCCTTGGCGTGCTGCGCCTCGGTGGCCTTGTCGCTGGGCCCCCGGCGCATGGCGTCACGTTTGGCCTCGAGTTCGGCGACGGTGCCGCGCTGCCGCCCGGTCGGCCTGTCGTCCAGAGCCGTCATGAGCTTCCCCTTCCGGCCGTCGTGATGGACCACCAGCTTCTGCCGTGCCGCTCGAAGACGGTTAGAGCACCTGACCGCCGCGCCGGCTCTCCACCACCCCGCGAGCATCCGTCGAGCACGCGGCGCGATGCTCGCAGTCGTGAGCTCCCAGGCGTGCCACAAGCCCGCGCGGAGCACCGAACCGCCCGCCGGCGCCCACATCCCCCGAGGTGCCGGCGGGCCTTCCCCATGCCCGCCGCCGGTTCGGTGAGAACGGTTGACCGGCATAGACGAAGGGACACACCCACCATGAACAGCAGGTGGTTGAGACGCTTCACCGCGACCACGGGAGACGGGCCGCTGCTCGTGTGCTTCCCGCACGCGGGGGGCAGCGCTGCCGGGTACGTCCCGCTGGCGCGCGCTCTGCCGGCCGAGTTCGACGTGGTGTCCGTGCAGTACCCCGGGCGCCAGGACCGGTACGCCGAGGCTCCGTTCACCACACTGGCCCCGCTCGTCGAGGCAGTGGCCGGGGAACTGGCCCACGAACTGGCCCGGGTCCCCGAAAGGCCGTATGCCCTGTTCGGTCACAGCATGGGCGCGCTCGTCGCCTTCGAGACAGCGCGCCTGCTCGTCCAGAACGGACTGCCCGTACCGCAGAGGCTGTTCCTCTCCGGCCGGGGAGGGCCGCTGTGCCGTACCGGCGACGAGGGCGAGCCCTGGGACGACGCCGACGTACTGGCCGACCTGCACCGCCTTGGCGGAACCGATCAGACCATGCTCGACGACCCGGACCTCCTGGAGATGGTGCTGCCGGCACTGCGCGCCGACTACCGGGCAGTCGCCACGTACGAGTGGACCGGGGGCGAGCCTCTCGCCGTTCCCGTGACCACCCTGATCGGGGACCAGGACCCGATGGTGACGGTTCAAGAAGCGCGGACGTGGGGGGAGTTCACCAGAGGCGACTTCGGCCTGAAGGTCTTTCCCGGTGGCCATTTCTATCTGACCGACCAGATCGGGGAGGTCGCCGCGACCGTCCGTGAAGGGCTGCTCGCAGGTGCCGTTGCTTCCTGACCGGCTGTCAGCCGTGTGCCGTGCGGCTATGCGGCCTCGATGAGCTCGGTGAGGAACGCGGGAGGTGCGCGGTGCCCCCACGCCGCCCGTCTCGCGTCCGTGCGCCGGTGCGCCGAAGGAACGTTCAGGAGGCGTGGCAGGGGGCCCCGGGGCAGGGCAGGGGCGCGCAGGGGTCCGCGGTCGGGCACAGGGCGGGGGTCGCGGGCAGTGGTCGTGGTCCGTGAGCGGCTGTGTGGGAAGACGACGAGGCGCAGCACTGCGAATCGTGCGACACCCGCGAGCGCGGAGGCGGCGAGATAGACGGCCTGCTCCAGGACCGCGCCGGGCGATGCCACCAGCTGCTGCAGGACGAGCATGGCCAGGCCGGTGACCGCGTAGGCGGCTGCCGCGGATCCGGCTGATTGTGCGTGCTCGCGTCGGGTCGCGCGTCCGCCAGCGCCGAAGGTGAAGCGGGCGTGCAGTTCGGTGGCCAGGAGTGTGCAGGCCGCGGTGATCAGGGCGTTGGCCAGGGCCCAGGGGATCAGCGATGCGAGGGCGGCCACGGCGAAGCTGGAGGCGATCCCCACACCGCCGCCGCAGAGCACGAAGCGGGCGAAGGAGGTGAAGGCGCCGGGCGCCGCCCGCTGCCGGGCCTGTGCTGTCACCATGATCCAACCCCTTTCGCTGTCGAGAACCCCAGGGCGCCTCATCAACGCCTGTACTGAAACCGGCCTCTCATCAATCGACCCCACCGGCACCGGCAACTCATCGCGGAGGCCGCGAGCACCGGCAACTCGTCGCAGAGGCTGCGAGCACCGGCAACTCGTCGCAAAGGTCGGCAGCACCGGCGCGGCAGGCCGCCGCGGTTGTTCACGCCTGCCCAACAGCCCTGTCTCCTGGGGGAGTTCCCACCGGTTGCGGCCGCTGCCCCGCCCTGCCTGGCCGGGGACGCCGACAGGGCGGCGTTCGCCGACGCGGAGTCGGAGGACGCCGCCCTGGAGCGGGACGGCTGCGGGCCGCAGCCTGCGCGCCTACTTCGCGTCGCGGTTGAACTGCGCCATCGACCAGCGGTAGCCGAGCACGATCAGGCCGACGCACCAAGCGAGGGCGATCCACCAGTCGTTGCCGATCTCGGTGCCGAGGAGCAGGCCGCGCAGGGTCTCGATGGCGGGCGTGAAGGGCTGGTACTCAGCGATGGGCCGGAACCAGCCGGGCATCGTTTCGGCCGGGATGAAGGCGCTGGAGATGAGCGGCAGCAGGATCAGCGGCTGGGCGCTGTTGGCGGCTGCCTCGGCGTTCGGGCTGGCCGCGCCCATGCCGACGGCGATCCAGGTGAGCGCCACGGCGAACAGCGCGAGAAGTCCGAACGCGGCCAGCCATTCCAGGGCGGTGGCGTCGGTGGAGCGGAAGCCGATGGCCACAGCGACGGCGCCGACGAGGACCACGCTGGCGAGGCACTGCAGGACGCTGCCGACGACGTGCCCGATCATCATGGAGCCGCGGTAGATCTTCATCGTGCGGAAGCGGGCGATGAGGCCCTCGTTCATGTCCATGGAGACGTAGACCGCGGCGCCGATCACGGTGCTTCCGATGGTCATCATCAGGATGCCCGGGACGATGTAGGCGATGTAGTCGGAGCGATCGCTGCCGCCGATGCCCGTGCTCATCACGTCGCCGAAGATGTAGACGAAGAGCAGCAGCAACATGATCGGCGCGAGCAGCAGGTTCAGGGTGCCGGACGGGTAGCGCCGCGTGTGCAGGAGGTTGCGGCGCAGCATCGTGTTCGAGTCGCGGATGGCGAGGGACAGGGCGCTCATCGGACGGTCTCCTTGGTCTGGCTGATGACGTTGGCAGGGCCGGTCAGGGCGAAGAAGACGTCGTCGAGGTCGGGGGTGTGGACGGTCAGCTCGTCGGCCTCGATGCCCTCGGTGTCCAGCCAGTCGAGGATGGAGCGCAGTTCGCGCTGGCTGCCGTCGCTGGGGATCTGGAGCGCCAGTGCCTCGTCGTCCGTGGTGACGTCGCGCAGGGCGGTGGTGGCGGACCGGTAGGCGACCGGGTCGGTGAAGCGGAGGCGGACGTGCCCGCCGGGGATGAGCCGCTTGAGTTCTTCCGCGGTGCCTTCGGCGGCGATCTTGCCGTCGTTGAGTACGGCGATGCGGTCGGCGAGCTCGTCGGCCTCTTCGAGGTACTGGGTGGTGAGGAAGACGGTCACCCCGCCGGAGACGAGGCCGCGGATGATGCCCCACATGTTGTGGCGCGAGCGGGGGTCGAGGCCGGTGGTGGGCTCGTCGAGGAAGATGATCCGCGGGTTGCCGACCAGCGTCATGGCGATGTCCAGGCGGCGCTTCATGCCGCCGGAGTAGCTGGAGGCGGGCTTCTTCGCGGCCTCCACCAGGTCGAAGCGCTCCAGGAGTTCGGCTGCGACCCGGCGGCCCTCCTGCTTGGAGAGGTGGTGCAGGTCGGCCATGAGGAGCATGTTCTCCTCGCCGGTGATCAGGCCGTCGACGGCGGAGAACTGTCCGGTGACACCGATCGTGGCGCGCACCGCCTGGGGGTCGGCGGCCAGGTCGTGGCCGCCGACGTGCAGTTCGCCGGCGTCGGCGGTGATGAGCGTGGAGAGGATCTTCACGGCGGTGGTCTTCCCGGCGCCGTTGGGGCCCAGCAGCGCGAACACGGACCCGGCCGGGATCTGCAGAGCGATGCCGTCGAGCACGGTCTTGTCGCCGTACGCCTTTCGCAGACCGACGGCGGAGATGGCGGCCGACGAGGTGCGACCATCACTCTTTACGGATGTGGGCATGACAGATGAAGGCATGGGGCCCTCCCGATCGAAGGCTGAGGTTAATGGGGGGTGGTTGATGTGAGCACGGCCGTTGTGAGGGGGCGGGCTCGGCTGAAGTCGTCGCCCTTCGACGCATCGGCATCCACGTCGTGCGGCGCGGGCAACTTCTCGCCGTATTTTCTGCAGGACTCCTCAAGGGCCCACGCGGATCACCGGTCAGGCAGTCGTGCCCGCGGCCCTCAGGCCTCGTTCGCGGCTTGGGTGATGGCGTCGGTGAGCTGCGTGCGTGCGCGGTCGGGGACGTAGCCGCCCTGTGAGTAGTTCTGGGCGAACGCGTCGACGAACTCGACCGGGTCTTCGCCGACGATCTCGCGGATCGCGGTGGCGTCGGCCGCGGCCTGTTCGAAGAGGTCGGCGAGGTCGTCGAACATCGACGTGTTGGAGTCGGCGTCGGTGGGCACGAAGTTCATCAGGTACCGCTCGATCGCCTCGGCCGCCGCGCGATAGCTCTCGGGCAGGTCCTTCACTCGGGCCCTGTAGGCCCGCCAGTGCTTCTTGGGTCCGATCGCCTTGGCGATGAAGCCGCTCTTCTCGTCCTGGGACATGGATACTTGCTCCCTTCGTGGAGCTGTCGCAGTCGTTCCGTGAGGAAGCTCCACGTCCTCCAGAACTCTTCGAGGTACTCCCGTCCCTGGGCGTTGAGGGAGTGCACCTTGCGCGGTGGCCCCTTCTCCGAAGCGACCTTGCTAGTAAGCGCTGTTGAGTACCGGTACACCGTAACGCTGACTACCGGTACTTAGCAAGACGGAATAGCTGAGATGTCTGCCTGCACTGCAAACGCCCAGTGCAGCGGCCTCTCTTCACGGCACCGCACGCGTGCAACTCACCGAGCCTGGCGGGCGGTTGGCCAACGGGGTCGCTCAGAGTCCCGGCCGGACCGCCGCGCCGGCCGGTTCGCCGGGTCCGCAGGACCCTCGCCCCGGTGGCCGACGGCAACCAGACCTCTCACCAGAGGAAGACCTCCCCGTCGGCCCGCTTCTGGATGCAGTAGGTGCCGAACGCACGCGCTTTCACGGCCATGTCGGCGCTCCCGGTGAGCCGCGCCGCCTCCTCGTACCAGTCGTACGTCGTGGCCGCATGCGAGCGCCGCTCGAAGTGGAACTCGACGAATCGACGGAACTCTGACCGCATGGACTCCGGGGAGAAGCCGCTGCCGACGCCGAGGAGTTCCTTGAGTTCCGCTTCGGACGCTTCGGGCCGTTCGATGATGCGGATGGGCTCGGTCGCGGGTACTTCCTTGCGGATCGCGATGGGCTCATCGGCGCCCGAAAAGTCGAGGCAGAGGGACAACCGGGCCGTCTCGGCGGAGCTGCGTGTCGAATGAGGATCGGTCGTGTGTATCTTCCAGACCTCACCGCGGCGGAGGTGATAGACGGTGTCGTTCTCGGAATGGAGGTTTTCCTCGCTGGTGCGCAGCGGAATCTGCAGCCTGGTGCCGGGTTCGGCCCATTCGAGAAAGTCCACATGCGGGGCGAGGATCGCGTCCTCGGCTCGGAAGATGCGCACCCACTGCAACCGGTCCAGGGGAAAGTGCTCGGTCACCAGGGACATGATGCCCGGCAACTGCTTGCCCAGTTCGGTGAGGGCCATACGGCCGTCGTGGGGGCGGAAGGAGGTGTCGGAATCCGCGCCGCTGCCGTTGGCCAGCACGTGGGATGACCACGACCCGAAGGTGAAGGCGTCGTATTCGCCTCCGTACTCATGGCCGTCAACGACGGAGAACTCGGAATCCAGGTCGTACAGGTCGATGGGCAGCACCGCGAGCCTTTGTGACTTGAGCAAGGAAGTCCCTCCCCTTCAACAGTCAAATTTTTCGACATGCCAGGTAAGCTGCCGAGCAGGTCATTTCCGTCCGTCACCGTAACTGTTCCGGGACGCGTCGGCTCCGCTGCGCGCAGCTGCCCTTAGTCGGCCTTGAGCATTCTTCGAGTACTCCTTGAGCGGATGGTGCAATTCGCGCCGATCCGCACGTACCACAGGCGCGACAGACACGTACCACAGGCGCGACAGAGTCGCCCGGTGCCCGGCAACCGGACGGGGAAGAGCGCGAGTTCCTGTCCTGTTGCCGGGACACTGGCGCTCCGCGGGGCGTTCGGGCACTGTCATCTCTTGTGCGGAGCTTCCCGGCCAAATATCTTGGCTTCGCGATGGCCCCCGGGTGTGAACAATTCACCAGGAGAAATCCCCCGGACTCCTTTCAGCCATTCAAAGGATCCATCTCGCCGACGAGGCAACGGAAAAGGCGCTCAGCGGCCGTGATGGTGTGGGCAGGGCACTCCCATTCGGCGCAGGAAGGAAAAGGCTGGCTATGGAATCGTCGCCGCAGGTCAAGGAGCGAGAGGGGCAGGACGAGGCTTCGGAGGGACAGG
Source organism: Streptomyces sp. NPDC058257 (assembly GCF_042881845.1). NCBI lineage: Bacteria > Bacillati > Actinomycetota > Actinomycetes > Kitasatosporales > Streptomycetaceae > Streptomyces > Streptomyces sp. NPDC058257. The sequence continues at coordinate 107,870 of NZ_JBHVXJ010000026.1, read as the reverse complement.
GCGCGCCTTCGGGTGCGCCCGAGCCACTGGTGCGGGAGGTCTCGGCACTGTGGGAGGAGTACCTCGACTCCGGTGAAGTCGGGGCGGACGATGACTTCTTCGCGCTCGGCGGCAACTCGCTGATCGGAATCAAGATCATCGACCGAGTGGCCCAGGACTACGGCGTCGAGCTGTCCGTGCGCGACTTCTACCTGGCCCAGACTCCGGCCCGGGTCGCCGAGCTCATCGAGAGGGGAAGGGCAGTGGCGTGAGGTTGACGCCTGGTGCCGGGTCGCGGCGGGCGGACGAGCACGAGGACGACAGCCTGCTCCGTCACCTCATGAGCGTCCGCCCGGGAGGCGCGCCGCTGACCGACGAGGAGATCGCGCTCGACGGCTACAGCATTCTCCTGGGCGCCAATGTGACGACGCCGCACACCGTTTCCGGCACCGTGCAGGCGCTCATCGAGCGGCCCGAGCAGTTCGCCAAGGCACAGGCCGACCCGAGCCTGATCCCGAACCTCGTCGAGGAGGGCCTTCGCTGGACATCGGCCGCCTGCAACTTCATGCGGTACGCCGTCGACGACGTCGAGATCGCCGGAGGCACCATTCCGGCCCGCGGGGCGGTCGTCGCCTGGATCGGCTCGGCCAACCGCGACGAGGCCCAGTTCACCGACCCCCACCAGTTCGACATCACGCGCAGTGGCGCGAAACGCCAGGTGGCGTTCAGGTTCGGAGCGCACTTCCGCATCGGGGCGCCGCTGACCCGGCTGACCCTGCGCGTCTTCTTCGAGGAGCTGCTCCAGCGGTTCGGCTCCATCGACCTCGCCGGCGAACCGCGGCACCTGCGGTCGTACTTCATCGCCGGGATGACCCACCTCCCCATCGTCGCCCAGAAACGAAGGACGCCATGACATCCGGCACCGCCACCGCCACGTCGCCGTGGTTCGTCCGGCCGCAGTCCGGCGATCACCGCGCACAACTCTTCTGCTTCCCCTACTCAGGGTCCGGAGCTTCGGCCTTCAGCGCCTGGCCGACCGCCATCGACGACGTCGAGGTCAGCCCGGTGCAGTTCCCCGGCCGCGAGAACCGGCTGGCCGCGCCCCACTACGGCACCTACGACAACCTCGCCGCCAGCCTGGTGGAACAGCTTGTGCCGCGTTCCGACCAGCCGTTCGCGTTCTTCGGGCACTGCGCGGGCGCACTTCCCGCGTACGAGACCGCGGTTCGGCTCGCCGAACGGGGCCTGCGCCAGCCGGACTGCCTCTTCGTGTCGGGCCAGCCGGCACCGCACGACGCCTCGCGCGACCGGATGCTCACCATGACCGAATCCGAACTGCGCGCCGAGCTGGAATCTGTCGTCCGCGGCCGGGGCATCGAACCGCGGCCGGACATGACCGATGTGGGCCTGGCCGTGCTGCTGCGTGACCTCGCCGCCGCGAGTGAGTACCGGCGGACGGAGCCCGTCGCGGTGGGATGCCCCATCGTCGTACTGCACTGGCGGGACGACCCCGCGATGAGTCTCGAACAGCTCCAGGGCTGGCGTCAGTACGCGGACTCGGTCGAGTTCCGCGTCGTCGACGGCGGACACCACGATTTCCTGAAGGCCCCGGAGGAACTGCTGAAGCTGCTGACCTCCTGGTGCTGAAGCGGTGCGCGGCTTGCGGCGCCCGGCGCCCCGCCCGGGAGACCGGGTCCTGAGCGAGCCCGGAAAGTCGCAGTGACGACCGCTTTCACGAGTCGATCGGCCGCGGATTCCTCACGGCCACACCCTGCGCGACCGTCTGAGCGCCCTCACGCAGTGCCCTTACGGGACTGCCCTTACGGGACTGAAGCTCCCGTAGACGCTGCTCTTCAACCACCCGGCCCCCCACCGCCGTCGCCCGCCGTCGCCCGCCGTCTACAGACCGAACTGCCGGGTTCCGAGGAGTCCGGCAGCGTCACCCCCGGTTCACGCTCCTTGCCGACGCGGACGAACCGATCGCCGTCGTGAGCATGGCCTGCCGCTGCCCAGGAGACGTCCGTGCCCCTAAGGACCTGAGAACCTGAGGACCTGTGGCGCTTGGTCAGCGAAGGCGAAGGCGAAGGACGTGGGCCTGCTGCTCCTCGAACGCCCGGCCCGGCGAGGACTGGTCGGCCGCTCCGCGAAGGGAGGCCGACGGCCGATGGCCCACCGCGGGTACCACGGTGGGCCATCGGCCGATGCTGCTGAGCTCCCGCTGTGCTCAGCGGGTCGTGGTGCCCGCGCGCAGCCGGTCGATCATGTGCCGTGTCGTCTCGATCGGGCTCTCGGAGAGGTCCTGGGAACGCACCGGCAGTGCCGCGTTGAGCTTGGCCGCCTTTTCGTCCCACTCGTCCTGGCCGGCGAACGGAATGGTCTCGCCCTCCTGGTAAGTGGGGAAGGGGCGGTAGCTGTTGAGGCCCTTGGTGTCGCTGCCGCGTACCAGCAGCGGGTCGATGTAGACCCCGTTGCCGTGCGTCCGCGTGCTCGTCGAGATGTAGCCCATGTCGAGACCGCACCGCCGCTTGGCGGAGGTGTTCGGGTCCGAGCAGTGCAGCAGGTTGGGGTGATGGATCGAGACATCCCCCGGCTGGAGCTCGATGTGCACGATGCCGCGTTCCTCGACCCACTCCCGCACCAGGTTCTCGTCGGAGGAGGAGAACAGCATGTTGTCCGTGTCCGTGCGGGACGACGGCTGGTGCAGCGGCAGCGCGTGGCTGCCCGGGATCATCTGCAGGCAGCCGTTCTCCGTGGTGGACTCGTCGACGGCCAGCCACACCGTGAGCGCCTCCATGGGGCTCAGCGGCCAGTACGCCCCGTCCTGGTGCCACAGCACGGGCTGTCCGTCGTACGCGGGCTTGCAGATGTAGTGGGCGGTGAAGGACGCCAGATCCGGGCCGAGGAAGAACTCCGCTATGTCCACCAGACGGGAGTCCGAGACCAGGCGGGCCCAGAAGGCGTCGTTGCGTATCAGCGGGTGGTGGAAGTGCTCGGGACGAAGGTCCGGGTACTTGCGGGTGAGCCAGTCGACATGGGCGTTCACCTCTTCCAGGAGTTCCTTCGAAACGACGTTGCGGATGATGGAGAAGCCCTGCTCGGCGTACTCCGCCGCTGCCTTCTCCAGAACACCATCGCCGAGTGGGTTCATGCGTCAGCTCCTTTTCAGGTGTTTCGGGTACTGCATGCCTTGCGGAACGGGTTATATGCCCGGCGCGGCCATGACGGCGAAACCGCCGACCAGCGGGAGAGCGAGCATTAGGCGTTCGGCAACCTCGATAATTTGATGGACAGTGACTCCGGCGCGCACGAAGGCGCGGCTTACCCTGCCGGGACCTTTCCGCTGTCCCGTCGACAGGACAGCGGTGCGGACGCCCACGTCCGCCGGTATTCAGCGGATACCTCGTCGCGGCCGACCATAGAGCGTGTCCCGGCCGTACGTCCATTACTTCACGGAATGTCGAACGGCATCCACGTCCACCCTGACAGTCGAACGGGCGGGCAGGGGCCCAAATCTGGATGTGAATCTGTGATTTGCAGCCGTCTTCTGGAATCCTCGTATGCGTGGCACATCAGGACGGAAATGATTCCATGAACCCGAATTGCACATCTCTGCCAGCGGACAGCGCATCTGATTTCGCAACCCGTCAGGCATCGACTACGAGTGGGGCGAGTACGCTGACTGAATTGGAAAAGCTGGTGCGCGGCGTGCCCGATCCGGTCGTGCGCGAATTCCTGCTGATGGCGGACGATAGCATCGTCACGGTGCTTCCCTACGCGCTGGCCATAGCCGCGCGGCTTGGTGTGGCCGACGCCTGCGCGCCGGACGGGTCGACGCCTGAGGAACTCGCGGACACCGTCGGCTTCGCGGCGGAGCCGCTCATGAGCCTGTTGAACGCCCTCACCGGTGCGGGCTTCTTCGCCCGGAATCATCGTGGGCGTTTCACCCCCACGGAGTTGGGCGCGGTGCTCAAGGCCGACTCAGCCGTGTCGATGCGGGCCACCCTGTCCAACCTGGACTCGTACCGGGCCTGGCTGCGGGCGGCCGACGCCGCGGCGGACAGGCAGCCGCTCCCGGCGGCCCACGGCGAGACCTTCTTCGTGGACCAGGACAGGAAGCCCACGACCGAGGCCGCCTTCAACACTCGCATGAAGGAGCGGGCCAAGCGCCTGTACGGCGGCCTGGCCGAACTGCCGGTGTGGGACGAGGCGCACACGGTCATGGACATCGGAGGTGGCACGGGCACGGTGATCTCTGCGATCCTGCAGGCCCAACCACACCTGAACGGCGTGCTGTTCGATCGCCGCTCAGTGATCGACCTGGCGGCGCACGACACCCCGCTCGCCCCGGTCCGGGACCGGTGCACGCTGGTGACCGGCGATTTCTTCGACGAGCTCCCCAAGGGCGCGGACGTGCACGTGCTGGGCAGCGTGCTGCACGACTGGGACGACGAGAAGGCCACCGCCATCCTGCGCGCCAGCCTCAGGGCGCTGTCCCCCGGCGGCCGGATACTGGTGTGCGAACTCCTCGTGCCCGAAGCCACCGAACCCCATCCGGCGCGCTGGAGCGACCTCGGCATGCTGGTGCTCCTCGGCGGCCGGGAGCGCACGCTGTCGTGGTTCGACAAGCTGTTCGCCGCTGCGGGCCTCGTCCGCACCAGGGTGCTGCCCGTCGGGGAGTCGAGCTTCAGCCTCATCGAGGCGACTGCGCCCCAGCCGCTTCTGCAGGACGGCTGACGGCCGGTCCGGAGGACCCCGGACAGCACTCGCTCAGGAAGTGGGTTCCACCAGCGGGCACCATCCGCTGGCAGGCACCATCGGAACGTTGAGCAACGCCCGGGTGCGTCCACAGCATCCGCTCCGTTGCCGACCCAGGAGTGGAAATGGTCTCGATGAAAGATGTCCTGGTGGTCGGCACCGGTTTGATAGGAACCTCGGTCGCGCTGGCCCTCAAGGCCCACGGGGTCGGCGTGTACCTGAGGGACTCGGATCCCGTCTCGGCCAAGATCGCGTCCTCCCTCGGCGCCGGCTCCGTGGAAGAACCGCCGAAGAGGGTGGATCTGGCCGTCGTGGCCGTCCCGCCGGCGCTGGTGGCCGATGTCCTCGTACGCCTGCAGGCCGAAGACGTGGCGCGGCACTACACCGACGTCGCCAGCGTCAAGGCCAGGCCGCAGCAGGACGCCATCGCTCTCGCCTGCGACAACGCACGCTACGTCGGCGGCCACCCGATGGCGGGCAGCGAGCGCAGCGGGCCGCTCGCCGCCCGGGCGGACCTCTTCGACGGGTGCAACTGGGTCCTCACGCCCACGGGCGAGACCGACACCGACACCCTGAACGCCGCACTCCAACTCGTGGCGGTGTGCGGGGCCGTGCCCGTGTTGATGGAGGCGGCGGCCCACGACCGCGCGGTCGGCCTTGTCTCGCACGCCCCGCACCTGGTGGCGAGCCTGGTCGCCTCCCTCCTGGAACCGGCCGATGAACGCATGGTGAGCCTCGCGGGCTCGGGCGTGCGCGACCTCACCCGTATCGCGGCCGCGGACCCGGGCCTGTGGGTGGACATCCTCGATGCCAACGCGCTGGTGGTGGCCGACCTGCTCGAAGAGCTGTCGGAAGGCCTGGACGACGCCGTCATGGGCCTGCGGGCCATGGGGGCAACCGACGACGACAAGCGCAGCAACGGCGCGCGCATCGTCGAGGACCTGCTGCGCCGCGGACAGGCGGGACGGGCCCGGATCCCCGCCAAGCACGGCACCGTTCCGGAGCAGTACGAGACGGTGACGGTCGTGATCGGCGACCAGCCGGGCGAACTGGCCCGGCTCTTCACCGACGCCTCCAGCGCCGGCGTCAACGTCGAGGACGTACACCTGGAGCACTCGGCGGGCCGGCCGACCGGCCGTGCCCAGCTCAGCGTCACCCGGGATCTGCGCGAGGTACTGGTGACGACCCTGCACAACCGTGGGTGGCGGCTCCACTAGCGGCGCCAAGCCCTCCGTTGGCGGCGCCAAACCCTCTGTTAGAAGCCGTGTCACATCTACTGAGAGAGGGCAAGAATCCGAGGTCGGTGACCGTGGTGGTCGACTCCCAGACCATCAAGGCCGATGCCACCGTCTCGAAGTCGACGACCGGCTATGACGCGGGGAAAAAAGCGACCGGCAGGAAGCGCCACCTAGCCGTGGACACACGCGGCCTGCCGGTGATGATGATGGTCACCCTCGCCAACGTTCATGATGCCCACGCCGCCCGCGACTTCCTCTTCCGACTCCGACTCGCGCACCCCGAAGTCACCCTGGTCTGGGCCGACTCCGCATACGGCGGCACGCTCGTCACCTGGGCCAAGAACCGCCTCAACCTCACCCTCAAAACCGTCAACCGCCCCAAAACCAAAGGCTTCGTCTTGCTACCCAAGCGCTGGGTCGTCGAGAGAAGCATTTCGTGGATCATGAGATCCCGGCGCAACTGCCGCGACTACGAAACGCTGCCCCAACACGCCGAAGCACACCTGGCCTGGACCGTCATGGCCCTGATGACCCGCCGCCTGACCAAACCCGTGGCCGCCTGGCGCGAGCCCAAACCTACGCCACCCCCACCGGCCCCGCCGCTACGAATCCGCCTGCACCCCTGGACCATTCGGCTCGCCCCTGCGCCTCTGTGACCAGGTCGCTCACGCAGCAGCGAAGCCACGCACCAGGGCGTCCCTGACCTCCGGCTTGCACCACTCGTCGGCCGGGATGAACACGATGCGGGCACAGCCCCGCTTCACGAAGCATGCCTGCGGCGGATAGTGCGGCACACCTCGTTCAGGATCGGGCCTGTCATGTGATCCGAGGCCGTGGCCACAGCGCCCGCACCTCCTTTTCAGCTTCGCCCGCACCCGATCGATCTCCGTTGGGTGTGGCTCCTTAGGAGGGAGCCACACCCCGGACGAGTTGCCTCAACACCCAGTGCGCCTGGTCGGGTTCACCAGGCGGGGGCGCCGCAGTTGCCACCTTGCAGACATGCCCGGAAGTTCAGGCCGTTGAGCTTGCTGTAGTCGCCGCGGAAGTCTTCGCCGTTTGCAGCGGTGCGGATGGTTGTCCAGTCCTGGCCCTTCCACTTGGCCTGGAGCAGCACGTACTTCCCGTCTTTCTTGTGGTCGTAGAACTTCCCCCAGAAGCTGCCGTAGTAGCTCTTGCCGTCCGCGCTCGACTTCCAGTCCCAGTGGATGTTGATCTGACCAGCACGGTTACTGGTCCACAGAGTCCTGTCCGCGCTCCCCGACCCCGCGGCGCGGATGTCGCCACTGTCGGACACGGCAGCCGGGGCTTCGCCCGAGGCGAATGCCGCAGGTGCGGTGATGCCACCCGTAGCTGTGGCAGCGCCGACGAGCAGGGCGAAGGCGGCAACCTTCATGCGCTTCCTCATGCTGATACCTCTCCTGCGGGCCACAGCGCGAGTCCCCCCGTCGGGTCCTGATTGCGCCCTGCAGCCGGCACGAGTCCCGGAGTCCCGGGCCTCAGTCCGTATGGCGCCTCCTCGAGGGGACCACGCCGCAGGAAATCTATCCGCGCAGGACCTCACGGTCGTCAATCAGGAGGTTGACTACCGGTTGCAACATTCGCGGTACAGCGGCGTCGCCTACTGCCAGGGTTTACCGGCCGCAAGCACGGGTGAGTGACCTGCGCCGCTCGGTCGAGCCGTCCCTCAGAACGAGCCGCACCCATCTCCGTTGCCTCCCCACGACTCACGTCAGCAGCGACATCCGTGCTGAAGACGCTCGGCGTCGTCTCGCAGGCACGGCCCGCAGGCCGCGGGCACCAGCACCCGCAGCCATGCTCCTCGTCGGCATCGGACGGGCACCGGCATACACACTGCGGCTCGCACGGCCGCTGAACCGTTGAACCGTCTCGGTCACCATGGCCTGCACAACGAGCCAGCCCTACTCCGGGATGCTCCCCTGCTCTGACCAGCCTCGATAACTCACAGCGAAGATGTGACACGGCTTCTTGGCGGCGCCAAACCCTCCGTTGGCGGCGCCAAACCCTCCGTCGCCGACGCACGGCCCTCAACTCGCCTTTCGACACCGGCGAGTTGGGGGCCGTTTGCGATACCCGTCGATCTCCACGAGCGGTGCCGATCCGCGCCCTCCCTAGTCTGTCTTGCTAAGTACTGGTAGTCAGTGTTACGGTGTACCGGTACTCAACAGCGCTTACTAGCGCAGGGAGGGAGGTGTTCCATGTCCAAGCTGCTGACGGAGATGCTCAAGGGCACCTTGGAGGGCATCGTTCTCGCGTCCTTGTCGGACCGGCCCGCGTACGGCTACGAGATCACGGCACGGCTGCGGGAACAGGGTTTCTCCGACATCGCCGAAGGGACCATCTACGCACTGCTCATCAGGCTCGAGAAGCGCGGGCTGGTCGACGTGGAGAAGGTCGCCTCGGAGAAGGGACCACCGCGCAAGGTGCACTCCCTCAACGCCCAGGGACGGGAGTACCTCGAAGAGTTCTGGGGGACGTGGAGCTTCCTCACGGAACGACTGCGACAGCTCCGCGAAGGAGGCAACTGAGCATGCCCGAGGACGAGAAGAGCGGCTTCATCGCCAAGGTGATCGGGCCCAAGAAGCGTTGGAGGGCCTACAAGGCCCGCGTGAAGGACCTGCCCGAGAGCTATCGCGCGGCGGCCGAGGCGATCGAGCGGTACCTGATGCACTTCGTGCCCACCGACGCGGACAGCAACGCGTCGATGTTCGACGACCTCGCCGACCTCTTCGAACAGGCCGCTGCCGACGCCACCGCGATCCGCGAGCTCGTCGGCGAAGACCCGGTGGAGTTCGTCGACGCGTTCGCCCAGAACTACTCACAGGGCGGCTATGTCCCCGACCGCGCACGCAAGCAGCTCACCGACGCCATCACCCAAGCCGCGAACGAGGACGACGGAGAAGACCAGGCGGGCCGGTAGCGCCACAGCACCAACGCTCGCCGCACGCAAGGAGATTCGCGATGGGAACAGGCAGTAACGGATTATCCACATCAGGGCTGCGTCGCCTGCGCGAGGTGCTGATGCGCCATGTGGAGTCCAAGAGGATCCCCGGGCTCGTCGCCCTGGTCAGCAGGGGCGAGGAGACACACGTCGAGACGATCGGGACGATGCGCCCTGACGGCGGCTCCCCGATGAGCCGGGACACCATCTGCCGGATGGCCTCAACGACCAAGCCGGTCGCGGTGGCAGCGGCGATGGTCCTGCTGGACGAGTGCCGGCTGCGCCTTGACGACCCGGTGGACGGCCTGCTGCCCGAGCTGGCCGACCGGCGTGTCCTGCGGCGGCCGGACGGACCGCTGGAGGACACCGTGCCGGCGCGGCGTCCGATCACCGTGCGGGACCTGCTCACCTCCACGTTCGGACTCGGCCTCGACATGACGGCGGCGCACTCTCCGATGATGGGCGCGTTTTTCAAGCAGGGGGTCTACGGGCAGGAATGGCTGTTGCCCGCAGTGGAGCCGGACGAGTGGATGCGTCGCCTGGGCACCCTCCCGCTGATGTACCAGCCCGGAGAGCGGTGGCTGTACAACATCAGCGATGACGTGCTCGGCGTGCTCGTCGCCAGGGCCGCCGGCCAGCCGTTCGAGACGTTCCTGCGCGAACGCGTTCTCGATCCCTTGGGCATGAAGGACACCGGTTTCCATGTGCCCGCCGACAAGATCGACCGACTCCCTCCGCTGTACGCCCCCGACCCGCAGACCGGAGAGTTCACGTTGGCGGACGAGGCCGAAGGGGGACACCACAGCCGGCCCCCGGCGTTCCCGTCGGGCGGCGGCGGACTGGACTCGACCGTCGACGACTATCACGCCTACTTCCGGATGCTCCTGAACCACGGGATGCACGGCACCCGACGAGTCCTGTCCCGGCAGTCCGTCGAGCTGATGACCACCAACCGCCTCACGCCCGGGCAACTCGCCGCCCGAGAAGCCTGGGCCCGCGACATCGTCCATCTGTCGCACGGCCAGGGGCAGCACGGCGGGTGGGGCTTCGGGATGGCGGTGCGCACCTACCGCGGTGACTTCGCGCCCGTCGGCCAGTTCGGCTGGGACGGCGGAGCCGGCACCTCGACGTACGCCGACCCGGACAACCAGCTCGTCGGCATCCTGCTCACCCAGACCGGGATGTCCACCCCGGATTCGGCGCAGGCCATCCACGACTTCTGGACCACCCTCTATCAGGCAATCGACGATTGACCTGCCACCGGTCCCGGACGGCCCGGCGCGCGTCACGTCTCCCCCGGTCGTGACTGGCACACCTGACCGTCCGTCGGCGCGGAGTGGGCCCCGGGATCACCCCGGAGCCCACTCCGCGTACATCTGTCCGGTCTCCGTCGACGAGCCCCGGCGGCCGGCCGCCCACCATCAGCGTCGGCCAGGTCGAGACAGACGCCGTGGTGGGCCTGTGTTCCAACCCGCCCGAGGGCGCGGTGGTGCTGTCGGCTCTGTCGGCTGTCGGCTGTCGGCTGTCGGCTGTCGGTGGATGAGAAGATGAGAAGTCGCAGATCTCCGGCGCAGGGCACTAGCGCCGCAGCACCTCGCGGGCCCGGTGGTGAGAGCCCCACTCATCGGCGCCGGATGCGGGCCGGACGAGTTCGGGGCCGATGTCGGCGAGCTCGTGGAGGCCTGCGAGCCCCATGGCGTCGGTCAGTTCACCGAGCAGGATGTTCAGCACATCCGTCACCCCCTGGGCTCCGTCGACGGCGAGGCCGTGCAGGATCGGGCGGCCGACAAGCACCGCGTCGGCGCCGAGCGCGAGCGCGGCGAGCACGTCCCGGCCACGGCGCACTCCCCCGTCGAGCAGGACGGGAACATGCCCGTCCACCGCCGTCACTATCTCCGGCAGGACATCGAGAGTCGCGGGAACACCGTCCAGCTGCCTCCCGCCGTGGTTGGACACGATGATGCCGTCCGCCCCGGCCTCGACGGCACGCGCCGCATCGGCGTCGGTGAGGATCCCCTTGAGCAGGACCGGCAGCGGACTGATCGAGCGCAGCCACTCCACCACCGACCAGTCGAGAGGAGCGAACTCGGCTCTGGCGTGCGCGGCGGGCACCGTGAAGTCGTGCCCCTCGAGGTTGGCCGGGACGATTCCCGCGGGAAGCCGGAAGCCGTTGCGCAGGTCCCTCAGCCTGCGGCCCATGTGGGGCGTGTCGACGGTGAGGACGAGCGCCTCGAAACCCGCGCCCTCCGCACGCTCGACAAGGCGCCGTGTCATCGCCCGGTCACGCAGGCAGTAGACCTGGAGCCAGAGCGGGCCGCCGCCGGCGGTGGCGAGTTCCTCGATGGTGCGCCCGGCGAAGGTGCTGATCACGACCGGCACACGGGCGGCCGCCGCCGTCCCGCGCACGGTGGCCAGCTCGCCCAGCGGGTGGGCCAGCGTGTGGTAACCCAGCGGCGCGACCGCCACCGGCGCGTCCCAAGAGCGGCCCAGGACCGTGATCGCCGTCTCGGGACGAACGGCGCCGCGCAGGACCCGCGGCCGCAGCCACAGCCGGTCGAACGCCCCGGCATTGGCCGCGAGCGTCCGTTCCTCGCCCGCGCCGCCCTCGAAGAAGTCCCAGACGGCGGGGGCGAGTCGGGACCTGGCCGATCTCTCGAAATCGCCGAGCGTGAGTCTCATCGCCCGTCCTCCATGGTGTTCGTGGTGGTGCCGTACAGGGGCCCCACGCCGGAAGGGTTCCGGCGCAGCTCAACCGATGGCCTGCCCTCGTCAGTCCGCCAGCTTGGTGGCGATGACCTTCATGATGTGTTCCGCGGATTTCGGCATGTGCAGGTCGTGGTGTGTGGCGTCCACGTCGTGCTCCTCGATCGAACCGAGGATGAACGGCCGCCAGTCAGGCCCGTACGACTTGTCCTTGTCCTGCGTCGCGTGGAAGAACAGCAGATCACCGCGGTAGACCGGCGTCTGGAACAGGGCCATCTTTTTCAGGTTGTTGGAACCCACCCTCGACATGCTTTCGAGGAAGGAGTTCATGTTCTTGGTGTTCATGAACTGGCCGAAGACTTCCTCGACGTCCTGTCGGTACCCCTCCTCCGACCTGCTGGCCACTTCCGGCAGCCTGAACCCGCTGCCTTCACAGGCCGGTTGGGAGTCCAGGACGGCCACCAGAGCGATCTCGTGGCCGCGCCGGTCCAGCACATCCGCGATGGCTTGGGCCAACGGGCCGCCGAAGGACCAGCCGACCAGGTTGAAGGGACCTTCCGGCTGAACCTTGAGTATCTGGGCGAGATAGTCGTCGATCATCTCCTCCACCGACTCCGCCACCGGCTCCGTGCCGTTGGAGCCGCGGGCCTGCAGGCAGTAGGCCGGCCGGTCCAGATAGGGGGCGAAGCTGAAGTGGGCCCAGCCGAGGCCGCCTCCTCCGTGGAAGAACCACACCGGCGCCTTCCCCGTTCCGGGGTCCCTGTTCAGCGGCAGCACGACCTCGAACGAGTCGGCGTGGTCGCCGGGCGCGACACCGGTGACCACCAGCGCGGCCAGCTCGGCCACCGTGGGGAACTGGACGACCGTCCGCAGAGGCATGTCGAGGTCGAACTGCTTGCGGATCTTGGCGCTGAGCCGGGTGGCCAGCAGCGAGTGCCCGCCGAGCGCGAAGAAGTCGTCCTCGACACCGACCCGCTCCAGGCCGAGCAGCTCGCAGAAGAAGGAACAGATCTTCTCCTCGTGGGAGTTGCGGGGCCCTCCGCCTCGCGCGGTGGTCGCACGGTCCGACGGCAGCGCTCGCCGGTCGAGCTTGCCGGCCGTGTTCAGCGGAAGTTCCGAGAGCGGAACGACCACGGCCGGGACCATGTAGTCCGGCAGACGCCCTCGCAGATACTCGGGCAGCTCAGCCAGGAGCGGACCGATCGCCGTGGCCAGCGCGGGGGCGTTCACCAGGGCCCGCCCCGTCTCCTCGCCGGGAACGAATCCTCCGGAGACGGTCCGCTGCCCCGTCTCCCGCTCGGGCAGGAGAATCGCGTCAAAGGCGTGGACGGCCTGGCCCGACCAGGTGAGGATCGCGCCGCGGCCCAGCCGCCGTGCCCACGCGGCAAGGTCTTCCGGGTCAAGTGGCCTGCCGGGGAGGGCGGCCGGGGTCAGGACACCGGTGGAGGTCGCCCTGGCCGCCTCGTCCGTCAGGCGTGCGTTGGGTATCCCGGTCACGCGGACAGCGCCGCCTGCCCGGTTGACGCGGTCTTCCAGACCGGCCAGATCGGACACCTCACGGCCCCACGGCACCGCGGGCACACCGGACAGGTCGAGCACGTCGGCCGGCTGCTTGTGCAGGACGACCTCGTAGCGGTGCCGGGTCAGTTCGTTGTGCGCCTGCCCCGGCTTCAACCGGATGTCGACCGCGAGGGAACGGCCCGCCGCCCACTGGGTGAACCACTCCGGGGACACCACCAACTCCCGCTCGGCGAGCAGCGCCTGCTCGACCAGCGCGCGCAGTTCGTCACGCGAGGCGTGGGGGTGCGCCGCACGCTGCACGGCGGTCGTCATCAGCCGGAGGGTGGTGGCGTTGCGGACGTCACCGACGATGACGCGGCCGCCCGGCGCGAGGAGGTCCACGGCCTGGCGCAGCACCTGGTCCAGGTACTCGGCATCGGGGAAGTACTGCGCCACCGAGTTGAGCAGGACGGTGTCGAATACGCCCTGGGGCAGCCCCGAGACGTCCTCGGCCCCCTGCGCGCTGAGCCGGACCCGGTCGCCATGGCCGGCCTGCTCGGCCTGGGCCCGGAGCCGGTCCACGACCGTGGCGGAGATGTCGGTGCCCCAGTACTCGTCGACCGCGTCGACGATCTTCGCGAGCAGCAGACCGGAACCCACGCCGATCTCAAGGACACGCCGCGGCGCGAACCGCAGCACCTGGGCCACCGCCTCGTCCCGCCACTCCTCCATCTGCTCACGCGGGACCGGCTCGCCGTCGTACACCGACCTCCACAGCTCGAAGTCCTCACCCAGTTCCGTGTCGCTGGACTCGGCGTACGTCTCGTCGTAGACCTGGCGCCACTCATCCAGCTGATCGCCGGTCTCCGCCACCGCGGTGTCCGGATCGGGCACCACGTACCCGACGAGGCGCTTGTCGCCCTGCTGGTTCTCGCGCACCAGGACCGCGGCCTGTGCCACTTGGGGGTGCCCGGCCAGCGCGTTCTCGATCTCGCCCAGTTCGATGCGGAAACCCCGGACCTTCACCTGGAAGTCCGCCCGTCCGATGTACTCGACCTGGCTGTCCTTGTTCCACCGCACGACATCCCCGGTGCGGTACATGCGGGTGCCGGGCGCCCCGAAGGGACAGGCGACGAACCGGTGCGCGGTCAGCTCACTCTGTCCCAGGTAGCCCCTGGCGAGCCCGGCACCGGCCAGGTACAGCTCGCCGGCGACGCCCGGCGCGACCGGACGCAGCGCCGTGTCCAGCACGTACACCTGGGTGTTCCACACCGGTGCGCCGATCGGGACCCGGTCCGCGTCCGGCACGTGCTGCCACGCCGTGACCTCCACCGACGCCTCGGTGGGGCCGTACAGGTTGTGCACGCCGCAGCCGGGCAGCACGTCGGCGACCTTCTTGGCGAGTGCCGGCGGGAACGCCTCACCCGCGACCTCGATCCACCGCAGGCTGGTGCACTCCTTCGCCGCCGGCTCGGCGACGAACACCTCCAGCAGCGAGGGCACGAAGTCGGCGCCGGTCACCCGCTCCTGCCGGATCAGGTCGGCCAGATGGGCGGGATCCTTGCGGGCGTCCGGACGCGAGATGACCACAGCCGCACCCACCTGCAAGGGCGCGAACAGTTCCGGCACCGACACGTCGAAACTCGCCGATGTGCTCAGCAGCACCCGGTCCTCGGTACCCACCTCGAAGTGCGCGAGACCCCATGCCAGCCGGTTCATGATCGACCGGTGTGAGACCTGCACGCCCTTGGGGCCGCCGGTGGATCCGGAGGTGAAGATGACGTAGGCGGCGTTGTCCGGCGACAGCTCGCGCCGCGGGTTGTCCTGCGGGTATCCGGACACGTCCGGGAGCGTCTCGTCGAGCACCAGCAGCGGATCCGCGCTCCGCACCACCTGCCGCACCCGGTCCTCGGGCAGGTCGGTGTCGATCGGCAGATAGGCCGCACCCGCCTTGGCCACGGCGTACAGCGCCACCATCAGGTCCACCGAACGCGGTACGCGCACCGCCACCAGCCGCTCGGGTCCGGCGCCCTGTTCCACCAGCCAATGTGCCAGCTGGTTGGCACGCCGGTTGAACTCCCCGTACGTCAGCCTCTCCTGCTCGCCGATCAGCGCGACCCGGTCCGGGGTGCGCTCCACCTGGGCCTCGAACGCATCCGGCAGTGTGCCGGGGTCCACCGGCCGTCCGGTGTCGTTGACGCCTCGGACCAGCCAGTCGCGCTCTCCCGGCGAAAGCACCTCGACGGCGCTGACCGGGGCCGTCGGGTCGGAGGCCACCTGCTCCAGCACACGCACGAACCGGGCGGCGATGGCCTCGACCGTGTCGCGGTCGAACAGCTGGGTGGCGTACTGGAGGTCGCAGCGCAGGCCGCCCGAGTCGTCCACGGCCATGTTGAAGAACAGGTCGAACATGGCCGTCGACGTGACGTGCTGCTCGAACTCCACGTCGAGCCCGGGAAGTTCGAACTCCCCCCGCTCCCAGTTGTGCCAGGCGAGCATCACCTGGAACAGCGGCTGGTACGCCGTGGTGCGGTCCGGGTTGATCAACTCGACCAGTGTCTCGAACGGCACGTCCTGGCGCTCGTAGGCCGCCAGCGTCTTTTCCCGTACCTGCGTGAGGAGGTCGTCGAACGTGGGGTCATCGGAGAGGTCCACCCGCAGCACCCGGGTGTTGACGAAGAACCCGACCAGATCGGCCAGCGCTTCGTCGGTGCGCCCGGCGATCGGGCTTCCGATGGTCACGTCGTCGCCGCCGCCCAGCTTGCCGAGCAGCACGCCCAGCGCGGCTTCCATGACCATCGACACGGTCATCCCGCGCTCGTCGGCCAGCTTCTGCAGCCCCGTCCCCACCTCTGATTCCGCGACGAAGGTGACCTTGTCTCCCTGTGAACTGCGCTGCGCGGACCGCGGGCGGTCGAGCGGCAGGTTCAACGGCTGCGGAACTCCGGCCAGTTCCTCGCGCCAGTACTCGGCCTGCGCCGCGGCCAGGCTGCCCGGGTCCGTCACATCGCCGAGCAGCTCGCGCTGCCACAGCGCGTAGTCCTTGTACTGCACGGGCAGCGGCTCCCACTGAGGTGCCCTGCCCTCCAGGCGCGCGGCGTACCCCGCGGACATGTCCCGCACCAGCGGCGCCACCGAGGCACCGTCCGAGGCGATGTGGTGGATGACCAGGACCAGGACGTGGTCCTGGGGGCCGCAGCGGAAGAGGGTCGCCCTGAAGGGCATCTCGGCCGCCAGGTCGAACCGGTGGGCGATGAACTCATCGACGGCGCCCCGCAGTTCGCCGGCGGGTATGTCGACCACCGGCACCTGCACCGAGGCCTCCGCGGGCGACAGGATCCGCTGGAAGGGCTCGCCCTGGTCGTCCGTCACGTACAGGGTGCGCAGCGGCTCGTGCCGCTCGACCAGGTCACGGATCGCGGCGGTGAGGGCAGCCTGATCCAGTGCCCCGGTCAACCGGAACGCCGGGGAGATGTTGTAGGTCTCCGCGCCGCCCTCCATTTGGTGCGTCAGCCACATGCGGCGCTGTGCGAAAGAAAGCGGAATCACTGGGTCTGCTCCTCTGTGGTCATCCTGCGGAGGTGGGGGGCGACGCGGGACCGTCGCCGGTGCGGGGCAGGTCTCAGGCCTGGCCGGTCGGGATGCTCGTCTGCTGGCGGTCCACGGCTTCGTAGAGGGCCTTGATGTTGTTGCTGCCGAACGTGCTGGCACCCCGGCGGTCGATCAGCTCGTAGAAGAGGGTGCCCCTCGTGTGCCGCGACTCGGTGAAGATCTGCAGCATGACCCCTGCCGGGTCGCGGTCGGCCAGGACGTTGAGCTCGCGCAGCGCCTCCACGGGGACACCGATCGGGCCCAGCCGTGATCCCAGCGCCTCGTAGTAGCTCCGCGGTGTGGTCAGGAAACGCACGCCCCGCTCGGCGCTCTTGGGCACGGCGGTCAGGATGTCCTCGGTGAGGAAGGCGATGTGCTGGACGCCGGCGCCGTCGTGGGCCTCGATGAACCTGTCGATCTGACCCGGGGCACGGGTGACGTCCGGCTCGATGATGGTCAGGGTCAGCCGTCCGGATCCGTTCTGGACGACCTTGGAGTCCATGGCCTGGGACCCGACGACGATCTGCTCCTCGAAGGTCTGGCGGAGGCCGAATATCTCCTCGTAGGCGTGCACCGTCTCCTTGAGCGTGCCCGCGGGCACGCACACCGCGAGGTGGTCGATCTCCGTGAACAGTCCCTCGCCGGAACGGTCCCAGTCGGTCTCCTCGATCAGCGGGGCGAACGGGCCGTCGGGCCGGCCGCGGGAGACGAAGCGGTGCTCCACGTCGCCGAACCCGCTCACCGAGGCGAAGACGACCTCGGCTCCTTCGGGGCCGAAGCTCTCGGGCGGGGCGACGGGAAGGGCCCCCCGCTCGAGAGCTTCGGCGAACGCGGCCTGAGCGTCGTCGACACGCAGGCCGATCACGCCGACGCCCTGGCCGTGCCGCTCGACGTATTCGGCGGCACGGTGATCGGGGCTGGTGGCCGAGGTCACCAGCAGGGTGATGTTGTGCTGGCGCAACAGCACCGACTCGCATCCGCGCAGACCCGTACGGGCGCCACCGCGACCGGCGACCGCGAAGCCGAACTGGTCGCGCAGCCCGAGGGCCGCCTCCTCGGCGTCATCAACGAAAAGCTCGATGTGATCAATCAACTGGATATCCACACGCCACCTCCAGGGGTGCACACTTGACCGGGCTCAGCAGCCACGGCGCTGGGCCGCGGCGACCTCGGACTCGATGAAATCGGCCAGCCGTCGGAGTCCCTCCTCCACGTCCGCGTGGGTCAGGTAGCTGGTCGACAGCCGGATGGTGTGATCACCCCCGCCGTCCGGATGGAAGTAGGACATCGGCGTCCAGATGACCCCGAAGTCCTGGGCGGATCGGCCGAGCGCGGCGTCGTCGGCGCGGAAGGCGACCTGCAGTGTCAGGAAGAAACCCCCGCTGGGCGCGTTCCAGCTCACGCCGAGCCGGGACCTGCGCGCGGCGGGGAACTCACGTTCCAGGCCCCGCAGGGCGACCTGCATGGTCTCCCCATAGTGGGCGGCCGCCTCCTCGTTCAGCTCGGCGACACGGCCGCCGGAGGCCAGCAGGGCACCCGCCACGGCCGCCTGGCTCAGCGGCGAGGTGTTCACGGTGATCATGCTCTTGATCTTGGCGAGCTCGTCGGCGAGCAGCCCTGTGGTCCCGTCCGTCCTCAACACCGTCTGGTCGGCGACGGCATAGCCCACGCGCGCCCCCGGGAAGAGCGACTTGGCGTACGAGCCCAGGTGGATCACTCGCCGGCCCCGGTCGAGCGACTTCAGCGTGGGCACCTGTGCGCCGGGGCTGACCAGTCGGTACGGGCTGTCCTCAAGGATGTACAGGTCGAACCGGTCGGCAAGTGCCAGCAGTTCGTGCCTGGTCTCCAGCGGCATCGTGACGCCGGACGGGTTGGAATGGTCGGGGATCACGTACAGCGCGCGGGGCCTGCGCCCTCGCAGGCGTTCGGCCAGGACCGCGGCCTCCACGTCGGCGCACGACAGGCCGCCCGCCCGCTCCTCGACGGCGGCCACCTCGGCGTCCAGGAGCCGCGCCGCGCCGGTGATCCCCACGTAGCAGGGGCTGGAGACCAGCAGTACGTCGTCGGGGCCGGACATCAGCGCGCGCAGCGCCAGGAACATCGCCTCCTGGCAGCCCACCGTGACCACGATCGACTCCGCCGGTACGTCGATGCCCTCGTCCACGCGGAGCGAATCGGCGATGAGCTCGCGGATCAGCCCGGCGGACGGCCCGTACTGGAACATCGCGCTGCGCACCTGGGCCGGTGAGCGCCCCTGGGCGGCCAAGTGGTCCAGAAAGCGGCGCAGATGGGCGAAGATCTGCTCGGTGTCGAAGAAGTCCTCGTGCGGCCTGCCCGGACCGAAGGAGATGGCCTGCGGGTAGTTCAGGGTGACTTCGTTGAGGAAGTTCATCGTGTCCATCACGGGATCCGCGACGCCGGGGTGCAGATCCTCCATGCGCAGCACCGCTCCGCCGCCCGCCGGGAGCGCCCCGACGAGATCGCCGGCGATGTCTTTGGTCGCGCGGTACGTCTCGCTCATCACGATCGCCTTCCGAAGTGTCCGGCCCTGGCTCTCACAAGCGCACGGGGAATGTGGAGAGCGCCTGGGCGCCGGCACCGGGGAAGGGCTCGTGGTACGTCAGGCGGCCGGCGATTTCCAGGGTGTCGCGCTGAATCATCAGGTGGTCGAGGGCTATCTCGCCTTCGAGGTGGGCGAGTGCGGCGCCGAGGCAGTAGTGCGGGCCCGCACCGAAAGCGGCGTGGCTCTGCCCGCGCCGCAGTACGCGTTCCACATCGCATCCTTCGGGCTCGGAGAAGACGCGCGGGT
This sequence comes from Streptomyces sp. NPDC058257, assembly GCF_042881845.1. Classification (NCBI taxonomy): domain Bacteria; kingdom Bacillati; phylum Actinomycetota; class Actinomycetes; order Kitasatosporales; family Streptomycetaceae; genus Streptomyces; species Streptomyces sp. NPDC058257. The sequence continues at coordinate 88,336 of NZ_JBHVXJ010000026.1, read as the reverse complement.
CGTGATTGGCGGACTGCAGGGAGCCCGTCAGGGCATCGCCCTTGCAGATCGGGACCCCGGCGAACTCCATGTCCTCGGTCGCGTACCGCGGTCCGGCGGTCGGGACGGGATTCGCGACCCGCATCAACTCGTGCATGGCGTGCGCCAGAGCGTCCGGCCTGGCACGCAGCAGGGCCAGCTGATCGGGGTTCTCCAGGAGTTTGAGGATCGCGTTCGGAATGAAGTGAGCCGTGGAATGGTGCCCGTTGTTCACGACGACGAGCACCACCGAGACGATCTCGGCCTCGGTGAGCCGGTCACCGTCCTCGTCGCCCTTCTGCACCAGGACGGAGATCATGTCGTCCGCGGGCTCGGCCCGGCGCCGGTCGATGAGCCCCTTGATGTACTCGGCCAGGTTCCACAGGCTCGTCAGGGTGTCGGCATCGGGGTCGGCGTAGTCGTTCATCCATGTGCGGACCTGCGGCTGATCGGCCTCGTCGATGCCGATGAGTTCGCAGATGACGGTGCCGGTCAACGGTGAGGAGTACTCCTCTATGAGGTCGCCCGATCCCTTCCGGGCCAAGGCGTCGAGGAGCCGGGCAGAAATCTCTTCGATCCGCGGTCGCAGTGCCTTCATGCGCCGGACGCTGAACGCGGGAGTCACCAGACGGCGCAGCCGAGCGTGATACTTGCCGTCCACGAGTCCCATGTTGGCCGCCATGTAGTCCCGGAGGTCGTCCTGGTACTTCTCCGGCACATCAAGAACCGCGATGGTCTGGTCCGCGAGGCTTGGCCCGTGGTGGCCCGGCACGTTCCTGTTGTCCACCACGAGCCGCGGGTCGCTCAAGGCCGTCTTGAGGTCTTCGTTCCGCGTGATCAGCCAGACCGGCGGCCCACCGGGAAACCCGATGGGTACGAGCGGGGCCATCTCCCGCAGGCGCGCGTAGGCGCCGACGGGGTCGTCATGGAATTCGGGGTCCAGCAGGCTAACGATCGGCTGAGCCATGATCGTCGTCTCCTTAACGTCTTCGTCGAACAGGTGGTGCCGTACCAGCGGCCCTGCGCCGGGAGAGTCCGGCGCGGGACGTCGGGACGTCAGGGCGTCAGGGCGTCAGGACGTCAGCGGATGCGGGCGGATGCGGGCGGATTCCGCCTCGATCAGATCCAGCACTTCCCTGCCGCTGTCGACCAGGTACATGTGATCGCCCGGGAACTCCACATAGCTGAATTCACCCGTGGTCGCGTCCCGCCACTGCTGAGCCTCCGCGGCGGTGACCAGTCCGTCGGAACGGCCCCGAAGCGAGCAGATCGGCACCGACACCAGTTCGTCGGTGCTCGGAACGTAGTTCTCGTGCATTTCGCAGTCGGCCTGCAGCACGGGGAGGATCAGTTCACGCATCTCCGGGTGGTCCAGAGCCTCGTGCCTGAATCCCGCGAACTCCTCGACCCGGGCGAGGAATTCCTCGTCGGGAAGCCCCGTCGCCCGCCTCTCCCGCTGTGTCCACGGTCCCGGCGAACCACTGACGACCAGCCGCTCGACACGCACACCGCGCGCGCTCAGCAGATGCACCAGTTCGTACGCGAGCACGGCACCCAGGCTGTGCCCGAACACCACCGTCGGTGCCCCGTCGCCGAGTTCCGCGACGATGTCGTCGACCGAGTCCTTGGCCGCTTCGACGACATTCCGGTACGGCGTCTCCATGATCCGCCGCTCCCTGCCGGGGAGTTCGACGGGAACCACTCGCCATCGGTCGGCGGACAGCGCCCGCCACGGGTGGAAGAACGAAGGTCCTGCTCCCGCGAACGGCAGGCACAGCAGCGCGCTGCGGTCCCGGTCTTCCACGGACACGCCGGGTTCTGACACCCCGACCAACCCCAATCATCCATGCGTCGGATTGTTTTCCCGGTCAGTCGTCCGCCAGCTTGGCGGCGATGATCCTCATGATTTGCCCTGCGGATTTGGGCATGTGCAGGTCGTTGTGCGAGGCGTCCACGTCGTACGACTCGACCGAACCGAGGACGAACGGCCCCCAGTCGGGCGCATACGACGTGTCCTTGTCCTTCGTCGCGTTGAAGAACAGCAGATTTCCTCGGAATACCGGAGATTCGAAGGTGGACATGATGCGGATGTTGTTGGCGCCCATCCGCGACATGCCGTCCAGGAAGCCGTCCATGTTCTTGGTGTTCATGAACTTGCCGAAGACTTCCTCGAGATCCCCGCGGTACAGCTGCTGGGTCCGGCCGGCGATCCGGCGGAACCCGTTCCCGGGGGCGTCGCTGCCCGGCTGGGAGTCCAGGACGGCCAGGAGCGCGACCTCGTGGCCACGCCGGTCCAGCGCGTCCGCGACGGCGTGCACGATCGGGCCGCCGAAGGACCAGCCGATCAGGTAGTAGGGGCCCTCAGGCTGGGCCTTGAGTATCTGGCTGACGTAGTCGTGGACCATTTCGTCCACCGACTCCGCCAGTGGCTCCCTGCCGTCGGCGCCGCGGGCCTGAAGGGCGTAGCACTGGCGGTCCAGGTACGGCGCGAAGGTGAAGTACGCCCAGCCGATGCCGCCCGCTCCGTGGAAGAACCACACCGGTTCCTTGCCCGTCCCGGGGTCCCTGTTCAGGGGCAGCACCGGCGCGAACGCCTCGGCGTGGTCACCGGGAATGCGGCCGGTGAGCGCCACCGCGGCCAACTCGGCCACCGTGGGGAACTGGATGATCGTCCGCAGCGGCATGTCGAGGCCGAATTCCTTGCGGATACTGGCGCTGAGCCGGGTGGCCAGGAACGAGTGGCCGCCGAGTGCGAAGAAGTCGTCGTCGATGCCGACCCGCTCCAGCTCCAGCAACTCGCAGAAGAAGGAGCACAGCTTCTCCTCATGGGAGTTGCGCGGCCCTCCGCCACGCACGGTGGTCGTGTGCTCCAACGGCAGCGCTCGCCGGTCGAGCTTGCCGGCCGGATTCAGCGGAAGCTCCGAGAGCGGCAGCACCACGGCCGGGACCATGTACTCGGGAAGGAGCCCTCGCAGGAACCCGGGCAGCTCCTCCAGCAGGGGGCCGATCGACTTGGCCAGCGCGGGGGTGTTCGTCCGGGTCCGCCCGGCCGCGGCGTTGGGGACGAAGCCTGCGGAGACGGTCCGCTGTTCGGTCAGGAAGACCGCGTCGAAGGCGTGGTCGGTCTGGCCCGACCAGGTGAGGACCGCGTACAGGCCCTGCTGCTGTGCCCATGCCGCGAGGTCGTGCGGGTCGATCGATGTGCCCAAGGGGGCGTCCGCGCTCACCACACCCGCGGAGGCCGCCGCGGCGGCCTCCGCGACAAGGCGTGCGTTCGGTATCCCGGTCACCCGTACCGGGCCGCCCGCCCGCTCCACGAGGACGCCCAGGGCGCCCAGATCGGACACCTCCCGGCCCCACGGCACCGCGGGCACACCGGACAGGTCGAGCACGTCGGCCGGCTGCTTGTGCAGGACGACCTCGTAGCGGTGCCGGGTCAGCGCGTTGTGCGCCTTCCCCGCCTTCAGCCGGATGTCGGCCCCCACCGAACGGTCCGCCGCCCACTCGGCGAACCACTCCGGTGCGACCACCAGCTCCCGCTCGGCGAGCAGCGCCTGCTCGACCATCGCCCGCACGTCCTCATGAGAGGCGTAGGGCTGCGCCGCGCTCTTCTCCGCGGTCAGCAGAAGCCGGAGCGTCGCGGCGTTGCGCACGTCGCCGACGACCAGGCGGCCGCCCGGCGCGAGGAGTTCCAGGGCCTGGCGCAGCACCCGGTCCAGGTACTCGACGCTCGGGAAGTACTGCACCACCGAGTTGAGCACCACGGTGTCGAACCCGCCCTGGGGCAGCCCGGACATGTCGTCGGCGGCCTGGACGCTCAGCCGGACCCGGTCGCCGTGGCCTGCCTGCTCGGCCTGATCCCGGACCCGGTCCACCACGGTGGCCGAGATGTCGGTGCCCCAGTACTCCTCGACCTCACCGACGATCTGCGACAGGAGCAGACCGGAACCCACGCCGATCTCAAGGACACGCCGCGGCGCGAACCGCAGTACCTGATCCACCGCCGCGTCCCGCCACTGCGTCAGCTGCTCAGGCGCGATCGGCTGTCCGTCGTACACCGACTGCCACAGCTGGAAGTCCTCACCCCACGCCTCTTCGGCGGAGTCGGCATAACTCGCGTCGCAGAGCAGGCGCCACTCGTCCACCTGGGCACCCGCATCGGCCACCGCGGCGGCCGGATCCGGCACCACGAAACCCACGAGGCGCTTGTCGCCCTGCTGGGCCTCGCGCACCACGACCGCCGCCTGCGCGACTGCGGGGTGGGCGGCAAGCGCGTGCTCGATGTCGCCCAGTTCGATCCGGTAGCCCCGGACCTTCACCTGGAAGTCGCTCCGGCCGATGTACTCGAGCCGGCCGTCCTTGTTCCACCGCACCAGGTCGCCCGAGCGGTACATCCGCGCGCCGCTTTCGCCGAACGGGCACGCCACGAACCGCTCCGCGGTCAGCGCGCTCTGCCCCAGATAGCCTCTGGCCAGCCCGACTCCGGCGATGTACAGCTCCCCGGCGACTCCCGGCGAGACCGGGCGCAGCGCCGTGTCCAGTACGTACACCTGGACGTTCCACAGCGGCACGCCGATCGGAAGGCGGTCCGCGCCCGGCTCGTGCTGCCAGGCCGTGGCCTCCACCGCCGCCTCGGTGGGGCCGTAGTGGTTGTGCGCTCCGCAGCCGGGCAGCAGCTCGACGAGCCTGTTGGCCAGCGCGGCCGGGAACGTCTCGCCCCCGGACTCGATCCAGCGCAGCGTGTCGCACTGCTTGGCCAGGGGTTCGGCGACGAACGCCGCGAGCAGGGAAGGCACGAAGAACGCGCTGGTCACCCGCTCGCGCTGGATCAGCTCCGCCAGGTGGGCCGGATCCCGGCGCCCGTCCGGGCGTGCGATCACCACGGCGCCGCCCGCCTGGAGGTTGGCAAACATCTCCTGCACCGACGCGTCGAAGCTCGCCAGTGTGCTGAACAGCATCCGGTCCTCGGCACCGACGCCGAAGTGCTCAAGACCCCAGCGCATCCGGTTCATGATCGACCGGTGCGACACCGGCACGCCCTTGGGGCCGCCCGTGGAACCGGAGGTGAAGATGACATACGCGACGTGGTCCGCCAGCAGCGCACGCTCCGGGTTCGTCTCCGGGTATCCGGAGACGTCCGGCAGCTCTTCTTCGAGTACCAGCAGCGGATTCGCGCTTTCGAGCATGTGCCGCACCCGGTCCTCGGGCAGCTCGGGGTCCACCGGCACGTACGCCGCGCCCGCCTTGACCACCGCGTAGACGGCGACCAGCAGATCGACCGAGTGGGGGATGCGCACGGCGACCAACTGGTCGGGGCCCGCGCCGTTTTCGACCAGCCAGTGGGCCAGCCGATTGGCACGCCGGTTGAACTCCCCGTACGTCAGCCTCTCCTGCTCACCGATCACCGCGACGCCGTCCGGGGTGCGCTCCGCCTGGGCCTCGAACGCGCCCGGCAGGGTGTCCCCGGACACCGGATGCGCCGTGTCGTTGACCTCCCGCAGCAGCCGCTCCCGCTCCTCCTGCGACAGCACCTCGATCGCGCTGAGCGGTGTCTGCGGGTCGGCGACCAGCTGCTCCAGAACGAGCAGGTAGCGTGCCGCGATGGCCTCGGCCGTGTCGCGGTCGAACAGTGCGGTCGCGTACTGGAGTTCGCCCTTCAGCTCCCCCGCGTCGTTCACGTCGAAGAACATGGTGAGGTCGACGAGGGAGGTCTGTGTGACGTGCTGCTCGAACTCCGCCTGGAGTCCGGGGAGTTCGAAATCCTGCTTCTCGAAGTTCTGCCAGGCGAGCATCACCTGGAACAGCGGCTGGTACGCCGTGGTGCGGTCCGGGTTGATCAACTCGACCAGGGTTTCGAACGGCACGTCCTGGTGCTCGTAGGCCGCCAGGGTCTTCTCGCGCACCTGCGTGAGGAGGTCGTCGAACGTCGGGTCCCCGGAGAGATTCACCCGCAGCACCTGGGTGTTGACGAAGAACCCGACCAGATCGGCCAGCGCCTCGTCGGTGCGCCCGGCGATCGGACCGCCGATGGTCACGTCGTCGCCGCCGCCCAGCTTGCCGAGCAGCACGCCCAGCGCGGCCTGCATGACCATCGACATGGTCATGCCGCGCTCGTCGGCCAGCTTCTGCAGCCCCCTCCCCACCGCAGGCTCCCCCACGAAGGCGACGTTGTCGCCCTGCGGGTCCCTCTCCGCGGACCGCGGGCGGTCGAGCGGCAGGTTCAACGGCTGCGGGACTCCGGCCAGCTCCTCGCGCCAGTACTCGGCCTGCGCCGCGGCCAGGCTGCCCGGGTCCGCCACGTCGCCGAGCAGCTCGCGCTGCCACAGCGCGTAGTCCTTGTACCGCACGGGCAGCGGCTCCCACTGAGGTGCCCTGTCCTCCAGGCGCGCGGTGTAGGCGATGCCCATGTCCCGTGCCATCAGGCCGCCGGAGACGCCGTCCGAGGCGATGTGGTGGACGAGCAGGACCAGCAGGTGGTCCTCGGGGCCGCAGCGGAAGAGGGTCGCCCTGAAGGGGATCTCGGCCGCCAGGTCGAACCGGTGGGTGATGAACTCCGCGACCACCTCGGACACGTTGTCGGGCGCCACCTCGACCAGCGGCACCCGCACCGAGGCCTCCGCGGGCGACAGGATCCGCTGGAAGGGCTCGCCCTGGTCGTCCGTCACATACAGGGTGCGCAGCGGCTCGTGCCGCTCGACCAGGTCACGGATCGCGGCGCTGAGGGCAGCCTGATCCACTGCCCCGGTCAGCCGGAACGCCGGGGAGATGTTGTAGGTCTCCGCGCCGCCCTCGAGTTGGTGCGTCAGCCACATGCGGCGCTGTGCGAACGAAAGCGGAATCACTGGTCCTGCTCCTCGGTGATCATCCTGCGGAGATTGGGGCGAAGGGGAACAGCCGATGCCTCCGTCCACGCGGCGAGCGCGGATACCGTCGGCAGGTCGAAGATCTTGCGGATCGGTATCTCGATCCCCAGGTCGACGCGGACTCGGTTGATCAGCCTGGTGGCGAGCAGGGAGTGCCCGCCGAGCTCGAAGAAGCCGTCGTCGATACCGACCTTCTCCAGGTCGAGCACCTCGCCGAAGAGCCCCGCCAGCGCCTCCTCGCGGGCGGTGCGCGGCGCCCGGAAGGACGTGGTGGGCGTGACCGCGGCGGCGGGCAGTGCCTTGAGGTCGAGCTTGCCGTTGGGGGACAGGGGAAGCCGGTCGAGCGGGACGTAGGCGGCGGGAACCATGTACTCGGGCAGCCGCTCGGCCAAGTGGTCGCGCAGTTCCTCCAGGGGCGGAGTGGCCGCGCCGGGATCGGGGACGAGGTAGGCGACCAGGTCGGGGGTGCGGTCGCCGTTGTGCTGGACCACGACGGCGGCCTGGGCGATGTGGGCATGGGTCGTCAGGGCGGCCTCGATCTCGCCGGGTTCGACGCGGTAGCCACGGATCTTGACCTGGGTGTCGACGCGGCCCAGGTGCTGCAGCTCTCCGTCCGGGGTGAGGCGGGCGATGTCACCGGTGCGGTACATCCGGGCGCCTGCGGCGCCGAAGGGGTCGGGGACGAAGCGGTCGGCGGTCATGGCCGGCTGGTGGTGGTAGCCGCGGCCCGCACCGGCCAGATAGAGCTCGCCCGGTGCGCCCGGCGGCAGCAGGTTCAGGCTCGGACCGAGGATGTAGGCGCGCACTCCGGGGAAAGGGCGGCCGATGGGCACGCCGTCGGCGTAAGGCCGTTCGGCGTCCAGGAGGTGCGCGGTGGCGTAGAACGTCTCGCTGGGGCCATAGCTGTTGATGACCCGTGCCTGCGGCCAGAGTCCGCGCACCCGCTGTGCCAGGGCCGGGGTCAGCACCTCCCCGGAGATGTTCAGCGCCGTGGGCTTGACGCGGTCGCCGAGCTGGTCGACGAGTTCCGCGAAGGCCGACGGCACCGAGCAGATGACGTCGACGTCCCAGGTGTCGCGTTCGGTCAGCGCCAGCACGTCCCGGACGATCTCGACGCTGCCGCCCCTGGTGAGGGCGGAGAACAGCTCGAAGGTGGCGACGTCGAAGCCGAACGAGGCGGCGAGCAGCACCCGTCGGCCGGGCTCCATCCCGGCCTGCGTGGCCATGGTGTCCACGGCGTTGACGATGGTGGTGTGGGTGACACTGACGCCCTTGGGCACGCCGGTGGAACCGGAGGTGTAGACGACGTAGACGAGGTTCTGCGGCCGGGGCTTCCGCCGTGGCGCCGCCTTCCCGGCCGCCGCGGTGGCCGCGGTGGCGGCGGTGGCCGCGGTGGCCGCGGTGGCCGCGGTGGCCGCGGTGGCCGCGGTGGCCGCGGTGGCCGCCAGGTCGATGTCCTCGATGAGGACGACGGGAACGTCCGTGGCCGGGACGACCGCCCGGGTTCCGGCGTCGGTCAGCAGCAGGTGGGGCCGGGCGCCGGGAAGAATGTGCGGGAGCCGGGCCGCGGCGTAGGCGGGATCGACGGGCAGATAGGCTCCGCCCGCCTTGAGCACGCCCAGGAGGGCCACCGCCATGGTCGCCGTGCGCGGCAGGACGATGCTCACCACGCTCTCCGGGCCCACCCCGCGCTCCACCAGCGCGAGCGCCAGCCGCTCGGCGCGGGCGTCCAGTTCGGCGTACGTGAGCGACTCGCCCTCGGCGACCACGGCCACCGCCCCCGGGGTCCGGGCCACCTGCGCCTCGAACAGCTCGGTCAGCGTGACCTCACGGGCCGGGCCCGACGTGTCGTTCAGGACGGCCAGCACCCGGTCGCGTTCGGCCGGCTCCAGGGAGTCGACCTGCGCGATCCTCCGCTCGGGGTCGGCGGCCAGTTGCCGCAGGACGCGGACGAGCCGGGCCGCGTACGTCTCGACCGTGTCCTGGTCGAAGACGCCCAGCGCGTACTGGATGATGCACTCGAGATACGGGGCGGCCGCCGCCATCAGGCACAGCGGGTAGTGGTTGCCCGCGGACGGGCTGAAGCCGTCGTAGGCGATGCCGCCCTCGGCGTCGGAGGCGGCGCTGAGACCGTCCTCGTCGATGGGGAACGACTCGAAGACGAACAGCGAGTCGAAGAGCGACTGCGGGCCGGCGGCCCGCTGGATCTCCGCGAGCCCGTAGTAGTGATGGTCCGCCAGGCCGCTCTGCCGGCTCTGCAGCCGGGTGAGGAACTCGGCGAAGGTGTCGCCGGGCGCGTAGGTGACCCGCACGGGAACGGTGTTGATGAGCATCCCGACCATCGACTCGACGCCGGTCACCGCGGGCGGGCGCCCGGACACGGTGGTGCCGAACACCACGTCCTGGCGGCCGGTGAGGTCGCCTAGAACCAGGGCCCAGGCCCCCTGGACCAGGGTGTTCATGGTGATGCCCAGATCGGCGGCGACTCGGTCGAGTTCCTGCGCCACGTCGCGCGGAACCGTGATGTCGACCTGGCCGCGGCCCTCGTCGTCCGCGGCCTCGAAGCCCGGGGCGAGCAGGGTCGGCTCCTCGAACCCTTCGAGTTCCGCCGCCCACACCCGTGCGGACTCCTTGCGGTCCTGCTGGGTCATCCACGCGAGGAAGTCGCCGTAGTCGCGGGGCGCGGGCAGGCCGGACGGGTCGCCGTCGGCCGCGTAGAGCAGCAGAAGGTCCTGCAGGAGCAGCGGTGTCGACCAGCCGTCGTAGAGCACGTGGTGGGCGGTCAGCACCAGTTCGGGGCGCCCTGGTTCGAGGACGGCGAGTGCGAGCCGGATCAGCGGTGTGCCGTCCGTGTCGAAGTACGTGGTGCGGTCCTGCTCCAGGAACCGCTCGAACGCCTCGGTCCGGTCGGCCTCGGCGGCCGCCGTGAGGTCGAGGTGCTGCCACGGCAGGGACACCGCCTCGGGCACCACCTGCACCACATCGCCGTCCTCCCGGTCGACGAACGCCGCGCGCAGGACGGGGTAGCGGTCGAGGAGCGCCTGACCTGCCCGGCGCATCCGCTCCGGGTCGACCTCGTCGGTGAGGTGGAAGACAAGCTGGATGTGGTACGGGTCGAACGACCCACCGGCCAGCTTCGCCTGGAAGAGGATCCCGGACTGGGCCGGTGTCGCCGGCCACACCTTGGCCAGCTTGCCGAAGCGGTCCTCCCAGGCCTCGATCTCCCCCTGGCTCACCTCGACCAGCGGGGCGTCGCTCGGGGTCAGCCCGCCGGCCTCGGGATCGGTGGCGTGCCGGGCGAGGGCGGTCAGTGCCTGGACCCACAGCCCGGCCAGTTCACTCACCTCCTCACGGGAGAGCACACCGGTGGCAAAGCCGAAGTAGGCGGTCAGCTCGTGGCCGTCCTCCGTGTCGGCGGCCACCGCGCTGATCTCCAGGGCCGACAGCACCGGCATGTCCGCGTCCGGTGCGGCGATCAGGTCCTGGTGCGTGGTGTCCAGGCCCCAGCCGAGGCCGCGCAGTTCCGCGGGGATGTCCGCGCCGGAGGACTTGCCGAGGTAGTTGAACCCGATCCGCGGCTCCCGGGCCGTGGCCAGCGAGCTGCCGGTCCTGGTGTTCAGGTGGCGCAGCAGGCCGTAGCCCATGCCGTTGTCCGGCACCGACCGCAGCTGCTCCTTGACGGCCTTGATCGCCTTCCCGGCGGCCCGGCCGCCGGCGAACGCGTCCGCCACGTCGACGCCGGTCACGTCCAGGCGTACCGGGTACATCGCGGTGAACCATCCGACCGTGCCGGACAGGTCGGCGCCGGGCACGAGGTGCTCTTCGCGGCCGTGTCCTTCGAGCCGGACGAGTGCCGAGTCGCCGCGGATGCCCCTCGTGCGGCGCCAGCGGGCCAGCGCCAGCGCGAGGCCGGCCAGCAGCCCGTCGTCGACGCCGCCGTGGAACACCGCGGGCAACGTGTCCAGGAGGGTTTCCGTGACCTCGGCGGGCACCTGGATGCGGACGGTGTCCACGGTGGCCGCGACGTCACGGGCCGGGTCGAGCTCCCGCCGGCCGAGCAACGGGTCGTCCCCCGCCAGGAGTTCGTGCCACAGGGGCAGTTCGGCCTCCCGCTCCGGCGTGGCCGCCTCGTCGGCCAGGGCGTGCATCCACCGCCGCAACGAGGTGCCGGTCTCCGCGGGCTTCGCGGTGTGGCCGTCCCGGACCCGCTGCCAGGCCGAGGCCAGCTCCGGGAACAGGACGCGCCAGGACACCCCGTCGACGACCAGGTGGTGCAGCACGATGAGCAACCGGCCCGCTTGCGCGGGCGTGTCGGAGGTGAACCACACGAACTGCGCCATCACACCCGTGGCCGGGTCGAGGCGGTCGGCTGCCGCGTCCAGCTCGGCCTTCACATCGGCGTCGCCGTAGGGGACCTCGCGCACCAGCGCACCGGCGTTCACGCTGCCGACCGGTCCCATCCGCAGTCCCGGGTTGGTCCGCACGAGGTGGGAGCGCAGCACGTCGTGCCGGTCGAGGACCACCTGCAAGGTGGCGGCCAGTCCCGCACGGTCGATGTCCTTGGGCAGGGTCAGCATCGCGGACATGCACAGCCGGTTGATGCCGCCGCCGAGGCCGAGCATGTGCGCCGCCGTCGGCGGCAGCGGCGCCCAGCCGACACCGCCACCGGGCAGCTCGGGCAGTGTCACCCGCTCCTCTTCGGCCCGCCCCTCGACCAGCTCCGCGAGCCGGACGACCGTACGGTGCTCGAAGATCTCCCGGGTACTGACCACGACGCCGCGCGTCTTGGCGCGCGCGACCACCTGGATGGAACGGATGCTGTCTCCGCCGCTGGCGAAGAAGTCGTCGTCGATACCCACGTGTTCGGCGCTGAGGACATCGGCGAACACCTCGGCCAGCACCCGCTCCGCCGTGCTGCGCGGCGCCCGGTACGTGGCCCCCGCGAACTCCGGCTCGGGCAGCGCGCCCCGGTCCAGCTTTCCGCTCGTGGTGAGCGGCAGCCGGTCGAGCACCACCAGCTGGGCGGGCACCATGTAGTCCGGCAGCCGCTTGGCCACGAACCGCCGCAGCTCCGCCACCGAGATGTCGGCCTGCGGGGCGACGTCGCCTTCCGCGGCGCCCACCGGCGCCACGTAGCCGACGAGCCGCAGTTTGCCGGTGCGGTCCTCACACACCGTCACCGCGGCCTGGCTGACCGCGGGATGCTGGGCGAGGGCCGTCTCGATCTCGGTCGGCTCGACCCGGATGCCGTTCACCTTGACCTGGGCGTCGGCCCGCCCGGCATACCTCAGCCGGCCGTCGTCGTCCCACTCGGCCAGGTCGCCGGTGCGGTACATGCGCGTTCCTGCGGGACCGAAGGGGCAGGCCACGAACCGCTCCGCGGTCGCCGGGCCGCTCTGGTGGTAGCCGCGGGCGAGCAGGCCCGCGACGTACAGTTCGCCGGTCACACCGGGCGGCACGGGAGCCAGTTCCGGCCCCAGGACATGGGCGCGCATGTTGGCGAGCGGCTGCCCGACCGGTATCGCGCCGGTGTCCGTCCACTGCTGCGGCAGCGTGAACGTGGAGGCGTAGAAGCTTTCGGTCTGGCCGTAGGCGTTGACGACTCGGACTCCGGGCAGGGCGTTGTGCACCTTGCCGACCAGGTCGGGGGAGAGCGCCTCACCGGCGAAGACGACGGTTTCCACGTCGAGCTCAAGGCCGTCGGAGCCTTCGTTGCCGATCTTGTCGAGGAGGGTGGCGAACACCGCGGGCACGGCGCTGATGGTGGTGCCCGACCAGCTTCCGCGTTCGCCGAGTTCGAGTACGTCACGGACGATCTCGACGCTCGCTCCGGTGGTCAGCGCGGTGAATATCTCGAACACCGAGACGTCGAAGTTCACGGAGGTCGCGGCGAGCATCCGGGACCCGGCCTCGACGTGCGCCACCTGACGCAGGTCCCGGACACCGTTGACCACGCTGGCGTGGGTGATGCCGACGCCCTTGGGAATCCCGGTCGAGCCGGACGTGAACATCACATAGGCCAGATTGTCCGGACCGAGTGACATCTCCGGGGCGTCACGACCGGGAGTGTCCAGGTCCAGGTCGTCGAGGTGCAGTACCGGCGTCCGGCTCGTGGCCACCGTCTTCGCCGTCTCGTGGTCGGTCAGGACCAGCAGCGGCTCGGCCGTGTCGAGCAGGAGGTCGACGCGCGCGGCCGGGAAGTTCGGGTCGATCGGCAGGTAGGCGCCGCCGGCCTTGAGTACGCCCAGGAGTGCGACCGCCAGGTCCGCCGTCCGCGGCAGTGCCACGGCCACCAGGGCCTCCGGCCGGACCCCGCGCTCGCGCAGGAGGGCGGCCAGCCGGTCGGCCCGGCCGTCCAGTTCCGCGTACGACAGGGAGGTCTCCCCGGACACCACCGCTGTCGCGTCCGGTGTCCGTGCCGCCTGAGCGGCGACCAGCTCCGGTACGGTCGCCTCCGGCGCCGGTGCGGTCGTGTCGTTCAGCCGCCTCAGCTGGTCGCGTTCGGCGTCGCTGAGCACGTCCACCGCGCCGAGCCGCGTCCCCGGATCGGCGACGACCTGCCGCAGGACGCGTATGTAGCGGTCGATGAGGCGTTCGGCCGTGGCGTGGTCGAACAGTTCCGCCGCGTACTCGAGCCGTCCGTGAGCGCCACCGGACGAGTCCGGGACGAAGTTGAAGAACAGGTCGAACTTCGCGGTTCCGGTGCCCACCGGAAGGGGGGTCACCCGCAGATCCGGGATCTCGATCTCCGACCACGGGAACTGCCAGGCCAGCATGACCTGGAACAGCGGCTGGTAGGAGGTGACGCGCTCCGGTGCCAGCAGCTCCACCAGGCGCTCGAAGGGAAGGTCCTGGTTGTCGTACGCGGCAAGGGCCCGGGTCCGCACCTGCTCCACCAGATCGCCGAACGACGGGTTCCCCGACAGGTCGACGCGTAGCACCCAGGTGTTGACGAAGAACCCGACCAGGTCGTCGAGTTGCTCATCGGCGCGCCCCTCGATCGGGCTGCCCATCGTCAGGTCGTTGCCGGCGCCGAAGTGGTGCAGGAGCACCGCGAGCACGGCCTGGGCGACCATCGGCGCCGTGGCGCCGCGGTCGGCGGCGAGCTTCCCGATCCCGGCGAAGAGCTCCGGTGCCAGCTCGAAGTCGACGTATCCGCCCCTGTGTTCGTTCACCGTGGGCCGCGGCCGGTCCAGCGGCAGCTGCACCGGCTGTGGCGCTCCGGCCAGTTCCTCGCGCCAGTACTCCAGTTGCGCCGCGGTGACGCTGCCCGGGTCCGTTTCGTCGCCCAGGAGCTGCCGCTGCCAGAGCGTGTAGTCCTTGTACTGCACCGGAAGCGGCGTCCACCGGGGCGCGCTCCCCTGGCGGCGGGCCGTGTACGCCGACACCAGATCGCGCAGGAACGGCGCCATCGACGCCCCGTCGGAGGCGATGTGATGGAACACGAACGCCAGCACGTGCTCCTGGGGGGCGATCCGCAGGACGGTCGCCCGCAGGGGAAGCTCCGTGCCGAGGTCGAAGGTCTCGCACGCGACCTCGTGCAGCGCGGCGTCCACCGCGTCCGCGGCCACGTCGACCACGCGGACCGGGACGGCGGCCTCCTCCGGCGGCAGCACGCGCTGCTCCGGCGTGCCGTCCTCGTTCTGAGCGACCAACGTGCGCAGACTCTCGTGCCGGGTGACGACATCCCCTACCGCCGCGGTCAGGGCCGCGGTGTCCAGGGTGCCGTCGAGGCGCAGCACGAACGGGCCGTTGTAGGTGGCGGAGGGACCTTCCAGGTGGTGGAGGAACCACATGCGACTCTGGGCAAAGGACAACGGGATCATCGACGCTTCTCCTAAACGGTCATCTGACGCAGCTGGGGCCGGTTCGACGTGGCCAGTTCATCGAGCCGATCTGCCAGCTGGGCGACAGTCGGATTGGCGAAGACCATCGTGACCTTCACGTCGATGTTGAGTTCGTTGCGTATGCGGCCGATCAACCGCGTGGCCAGCAGCGAGTGCCCGCCGAGGTCGAAGAAGCCGGCGTCGATGCCGACCTCCTCCACACCGAGCAGCTCGGCGAACAGCCGGCAGAGGACTTCCTCTTTGTGGTTGCGCGGTCCACGGCCTGCCGCGGCTTCGGCGTAGTCGGGTGCGGGGAGCGCGGCCCGGTCGAGCTTCCCGCTCAGTGTCTTGGGGAGCTCGGCCAGCGGCACGATCGCCGAGGGGACCATGTAGTCCGGCAACCGCTCCTGGAGCAGGGCCGTCAGGACCTCGATGTCCAGTTCGGCGGGGTCCGCCGTACCGCCCGGCACCACGTACGCGAGCAGCCGCTGGTCACCGGCGCTTTCCTCGCGCACGACGGCCACCGCGTTGCTGACGTCCGGGTGCGCGGTCAGTACCGACTCGATCTCGCCCAGCTCGATGCGACGGCCACGGATCTTGACCTGGAAGTCGCTGCGGTCGACGTATTCGAGCCCGCCGGCCTTGGTCCAGCGCACCACGTCGCCGGTGCGGTACATCCGTGCGCCGCTTTCGCCGTAGGGGCAGGCGACGAACCGGTTCGCGGTCAGCACGGGCTGCCCGAGGTAGCCCCTCGCCAGCGCGGTGCCTTCGATGTACAGCTCCCCGGCGACTCCCGGCGAGACCGGGCGCAGGGCCGCGTCCAGTACGTAGAGCCGGGTGTTCCAGATCGGCGTGCCGATCGGAAGGCGGTCCGCACCGGGCTCGTGCTGCCATGTCGTCACCTCCACCGATGCCTCGGTGGGGCCGTAGAGGTTGTGCGCGACGCAGCCGGGCAGCAGCTCGACGAACCGGTTGGCCAGCTCGGCGGGGAACGGCTCGGCCCCGACCTCGACCCAGCGCAGGCTGGTGCAGGCGCCTGCCGTGGGTTCGTCCACGAACGCCGCGAGGAGGGAGGAGACGAAGACCGCGCCGGTCACGCGCTCGCGCTGGATCAGCTCCGCCAGGTAGGCCGGATCCCGGCGCCCGTCCGGGCGTGCGATCACCACGGCGGCCCCCGCCTGCAGGGGTGCGAACATCTCCGGCATCGACGCGTCGAAGCTCGGAGCCGTGCTGAACAGCACCCGGTCCTCGGCCGTGACGGCGAAGTGCTCCAGGCCCCACTCGATCCGGTTCATGATCGACCGGTGTGACACCTGTACGCCCTTGGGGACGCCCGTGGAACCGGAGGTGAAGATGACATACGCGACGTGGTCCGCCAGCAGCGCACGCTCCGGGTTCGTCTCCGGGTATCCGGTGACGTCCGGCAGTTCTTCTTCGAGTACCAGCAGCGGCTTCGCGCTTTCGAGCATGTGCCGCACCCGGTCCTCGGGCAGCTCGGGGTCGACCGGCACGTACGCCGCGCCCGCCTTGACCACCGCGCAGGCCGCCACCATCAGGTCGACGGACCGCGGGATGCGCACGGCGACGGGCTGGTCGGGGCCCGCGCCGTTTTCGACCAGCCAGTGGGCCAGCCGATTGGCACGCCGGTTGAACTCCCCGTACGTGAGCGTCTGCTGCTCACCGACCACGGCGACCCGGTCCGGGGTGCGCTCCGCCTGGGCCTCGAACGCGCCCGGCAGGGTGTCCCCGGACACCGGATGCGCCGTGTCGTTGACCTCCCGCAGCAGCCGCTCCCGCTCCTCCTGCGACAGCACCTCGATCGCGCTGACCGGTGTGTGCGGGTCCGCGAGCACCTGTTCGAGGACCCGGACCAGTCGGGCGCCGACGGCCTCGGCCTCGTCGAGGGTGTAGAGGTCCTTCTGGTAGTCGAGGGAGAGCCGCAGATAGGGGTCGGCGGCGGCGAGGGCGAGCGCGTAGTGGGCGCCCGCGATCGGCCGGATGGCGTCGATGGTGAGTCCCGCCGAGGTGTTCGCGTCGACCATGCCCTCGCGGTCCATCGGGTAGTTCTCGAACCCGATGAACGTGTCGAACAGGGCGGGCAGCCCACTCCCGCGCTGGATGTCGGCGAGACCGTAGTAGTGGTGGTCGAGCAGTGCCATCTGCCGGTTCTGCAACTGGGTGACGATGTCGGCCACGCTGTCGTTCAGCTGCCAGAACACCCGGATCGGGAGGGTGTTGATGAACAGGCCGACCATTTCGTCGGAACCGATCAGGTCCGCCGGGCGGCCGTTGACCGCGGCGCCGAACACCACGTCCTGCCGTCCGGTCAGTTTCGACAGCAGGATCGCCCACGCGCCCTGCACGAGTGTGTTGAGCGTGACGCCGAGTTCCGCGGCACGCCGGGCGAGTTCGCGTCCCTTGTCGATCGACAGCGGTACCTCGACCTTGCCGATGGCGGAGGCGCCTTCCTGGACGGAGGCGTCCGGGGCCACGAGGGTCGGCTGGTCGAAGCCGTCGAGCTCGGCCTTCCACCGGGCGGCCGACGCCTCCCGATCGTGCGTGGACAGCCAGGTCAGGTAGTCGCCGTAGCCGCGGACCGGGGGAAGGTCCCCGGTGCCCGCGTACAGCCGGATGACATCCTTGATCACCAGCGGCGACGACCAGCCGTCGAAGACGGTGTGGTGTGCCGTGATGACCAGCTTGGCCTGCCGCGGTCCGCAGGTGATGAGCCCCAGGCGGAACAGCGGCGGCCGGGCGGGGTCGAGCCGGTCGGCCCGGTCATCCGCGAGGAAGGCGTCGAGCGCCGCGTCCTGCTCGGCCTCGCTCCGGCCGGTCAGGTCGATGTGCCGCCAGGGCAGGGTCACGTGTTCCGGCAGGACCTGCACCGGGTCGCCGTCGGCCGTGCTGCCGAACGCGGCGCGCAGGTTGGGGTACCGCTCCAGCATCGCCTGTCCGGCCGCCCGCATGCGTGCCGGGTCCACGTGTCCTGACAGGTGCAGCACCAGCTGCATGTGGTAGACGTCGTAGGAGTCCTCGGCCATCGCCGCCTGGAACTGGATGCCGGACTGCCCGGGGGACTGCGGCCATACTTCGGTCAGCCGGCCGTACCGCGTCTCCCATGCCTCGATCTCGTCCTGCTTCACCACCACCAGCGGGGCGTCGGAGGGCGTGAGCCCGCCGGCCCGCGGACGGGTGGCGTACGCGGCCAGGCCGTGCAGCACTTCGACCCACAGCTGGGCCAGCTCCTGGACCTGCTCACGGGAGAGCACGCCGGTGGGGAACATGAAGGCGGTCTGCAGCCGCGGGCCGTCGGCGCTGTCCGTGGCGAGCGAGTTGACCTCGAGGGCGGACAGCGCGGGCTGGTCCTCGTCGAGTGCCGGGATCAGCTCGGCGGACCAGGAAGCCGGTCCCCAGCCCTGCGCGCGCAGGTGTTCGGGCACGTCCGTGCCGGAGATCCGGCCCAGGTAGTTGAACCCGATCTGCGGCGCCCGGTACTCGGCGAGCTGCTCGGCGGTCTCCGGGTTCAGGTGACGCAGCAGCGCGTAGCCCACGCCCTTGTCCGGGATCCGGCGCAGCTGCTCCTTGACCTGTTTGATCGCCGTTCCGGCCGCGGGGCCGCCCGCCAGCACGTCGGCCAGGTCGGCCCCGCCCACGTCGACGCGGGCCGGGTACATGCTGGTGAACCATCCGATGGTCCGGGAGAGGTCGGCGCCGGGGACGATGTCCTCCTCGCGGCCGTGGCCCTCCATGCGGACCAGGGTCGAACTCTGCGTACCGCGCCAGCGGTTCACCGCCAGGGCGAGTGCGGCGAGCAGCACGTCGGTCCCTGTGCTCTTGAACGCCGCGGGCAGCTTGGTCAGCACCGCCTCGGTGACCTCGGCGGGCAGTTGCACCCGCACGGTGTCGACGGTGGACATCACATCGACCGCCGGGTCGAACGCGCGGCTCCCCAGGGGGGCGTTGGGAGACTCGAGCAGGTCCTGCCAGTACGCCAGTTCCGCTTCCCGCTCCGGGGTGAGTGCCTCGTCCTGGAGCGCGAGTGCCCAGCGGCGGGCGGAGGTGCCGACCGCGGGCAGCTCGGGCGTCTTTCCGGCGTGGACCTGCTGCCATGCCTCCGCGAGGTCCGACATGAGGATCCGCCAGGAGACGCCGTCCACCACCAGGTGGTGCAGCACCACGAGCAGTCGGCCCGCACCCGAGCCGGTGGCGAACCAGACGAACTGGGCCATCGTCCCGGCCTCCGGGTCGAGTCGCCCGGCCGCCTCGTCCAGCTCCGCCTTCACCGACCGCAGCGAGGACGGCTCGTCCCAACGGCCGTCGCAGGCAACCCTGCGGGTCAGGTCGGCGGCCCGCACGGCGCCCGGCGGACGGACATCCAGGCAGGGGTCGTCGCCGCGCACCAGCCGGGCGCGCAGCAGATCGTGCCGGTCGAGCACGGCGTCCAGCGTCGCGGCGAGGCCGTTCTCGTCGATGCCCGCGGGAAGCTCCAGCGCCATCGCCATGGCGAACCGGTTCATCCCGCCGCCGTGCTCGAACACCTGCCGCGCCACCGGCTGCAAGGGCATCGTGCCCACGCCGCCGCCGGCCTCCTCGGCGAGCACGGGCACCTGGTCCTGACGGTCGGACGCCACCTCGGCGAGACGGGCCGCCGTGCGGCACTCGAAGACCTCCCGCGTGGTCAGCTTCAGGCCGCGGGCCCGGGCCCGGGCCACCACCTGGATCGACCGCAGGCTGTCGCCGCCCGCCGCGAAGAAGTCGTCGTCGATACCGACGCGCTCCACACCGAGCACGTCCATGTACACCGCGACGATGATCGCCTCGGTCTCCGTGCGGGGCTTGCGGTAGACCTCGCCCACGAACTCCGGCTCCGGCAGCGCCGAGCGGTCCAGCTTGCCGGTGGGACCGAGCGGCATCCGGCCGATGGTCACGAAGGCCGACGGCACCATGTAGTCGGGCAGCCGCGCCGCCACGAACCTGCGCAGCTCGGCGGCCGACGCACCGGCCAGCACATCCGCGTCGCCGACGCCGCCGACTCCGTTGTCGGGGACGGCGCCGTCGCCTTCGTGCACTACGTACGCGACGAGCTGGCGTCCCCCGGACGGCACCTCACGGCTGATCACCACCGACTCGCGGATGCCGGGGTAGAGCTCACACACCGCTTCGATCTCGGACGGCTCGATGCGGAAGCCGCGCACCTTCACCTGGCCGTCGCTCCTGCCCAGGCACTCCAGCCGGCCGTGCGCGTTCCAGCGGGCCAGGTCGCCGGTGCGGTACATGCGTTCGCCCGCCGGTCCGAACGGGTTCGCGACGAAGCGCTCGGCGGTCATGCCCGGGCGGCCGTGGTAGCCGCGGCCCACGCAGGTCCCGACCACATACAGCTCACCGATCACGCCCTGTGGTACGGGGGCGAGGCCCGGGCCCAGCACGTAGGCGCGCATGTTCCCCAGCGGCGTGCCGATGGGCGCGACCTCGCCCTCGGTCCACTCCTCGGACGCCGCGAGCGAGAACGTGGTGGCGTAGAAACTCTCGCTCTGCCCGTAGGAGTTGACGATCCGCACGCCGGGGAGGGCCTCACGCACCTGCCGCACCAGCCGGGCCGGGAGCACATCGCCCGCGAAGACGACCGTGCGCACGTCGGTGGTCTTCTCCAGGTGCTCCACCAGTTCCCCGAGCACCGAGGGGACCGCACTGATCACCTGGCCGTCCCAGCCGTCCCGCTCGCCGAGCACCAGCGCGGAGGACACCAACTCGGCCGTGCCGCCGGTGGACAGGGTGGTCAAGAGCTCGAAGACCGAGACGTCGAAGTTCACCGAGGTGCCCGCCAGCATCCGCGACCCGGGCGGCGCGTCCAGGACACGCACCAGTTCCCGTACGCCGTTGACGACACCGCGATGGGTGATCGCGGCGCCCTTCGGCTTGCCCGTGGAACCGGAGGTGAACATGACGTAGGCCAGGTTGTCCGGCGCCAGGGGCGAGACTCGGCCGGCGTTGTCCAGCACTCCCCCGGGTGGCGCCCACTGCGCGCGCAGGTCCACGTTGACGCACGACATGTCGTTGTCCGGCAGGTCCTGCCACGTCGCGGTGTCGGTGACCACGAACCGCGGAGCCGCTTCGGACAGCACGCTCTGTGCCCGCCCGCTGAGGTACTGCGGGTCCATCGGCACATACCCGGCACCGGACTTGAGGATCCCGAGCAGGCCGACCGCCAGGTCCTCCGTGCGCGGCAGCGCGAGCACCACCAGGTCTTCCGGTCCGGCACCGCGCCGGACCAGCTCCCACGCGACAGCGTTCGCCCGGTCGTCGAGCTCCCGGTAGGTCAGCGTGCGGTCGTCGCACGCGATCGCCGGGGCGTCCGGCGTCCTTGCCACCTGCTGTTCGAACAGCTCCGGGACCGTCAGCTCGGACGCCGCCGTGGCGGTGTCGTTGAGCTCGGTGAGCAGCCGCTCCCGCTCGGCCGCGTCGAGCACGTCGACGCCGCCGATCGGGCGCTCCGAGTCGGCCACGAGCCGACCCAGCACGCGGACGAACCGGTTGGCGAGGTCTTCGACCGTGCTCCTGTCGAAGAGGTCGGTGCGGTACTCCAGCCGGCAGCCCGCCCCGCCCGTGTCGTTCGGTACCAGGTCGAAGAACAGGTCGAACTTGGCCGTGCCGGTCTCGAGCTTCGTGACCTGGAGGTCGAGGCCGGGGAACTGCATCGCCGGCACCTGCTCCTGCCAGGCGAGCATCACCTGGAAGAGAGGGTTGTAGGCGGTGGACCGGTCCGGGTTGAGCAGCTCGACCAGCCGTTCGAAGGGCAGGTCCTGGTTGTCGTACGCGGCAAGGGCCCGCTCCCGCACCCGCTGAAGCAGCTGCGCGAAGGTCGGGTTTCCGGTCAGTTCGACGCGCAGCACCCAGGTGTTGACGAAGAACCCGACGAGGTCCCGCAGTTCCTCATCGACGCGACCCGCGATCGGTGCCCCGATGGGCACGTCGTCACCGCAGCCGACGTGGTGCAGGAGGACCCCCAGCGCGGAGTGCATGACCATCGACACCGTGGTGTCCGCCTCGGCGGCCAGCTTCTCGACCGACCGCAGCAGGTCGGGATCGATCGAGAACGGGACCATGTCGCCGCGATGGCCCATCGCCTTGGGGCGCGGGCGGTCCGTGGGCATCGCCAGCGGCTGTGGCAGGTCGGCCAACGTCCGGCGCCAGTACTCCAGTTGCCTGGCTCCCAGGCTGTCCGGGTCGGATTCGTCACCGAGCACGTCCCGTTGCCACAGCGTGTAGTCCGCGTACTGCACCGGCAGCGGCTCCCACTCCGGGGCGGTTGCCTCCGTGCGGGCCGCGTAGGCCGTGTTGAGGTCACGGAACAGCGGGCCGAACGACTCCCCGTCCACGGCGATGTGGTGCATCACCATCACCAGGGTGTGCTCGCGCGCTCCGCGCCGCACCAGCCTGGCGCGGATCGGCAGGTCGGCGGCCAGGTCGAAGGTCTCGGTGGCGAACTCATCGACCGCGGCCGCCCGCTCCGCCTCCCCCGCGACCTCGACCATCGGCAGACCGAACGGCTTCCGCCCGGATGACAGCACCTGCTGGTGCGGGACTCCGTCACCGTCCTCGACGATGACCGTACGGAGGATCTCGTGCCTCTCGATGACGTCGCGCAGCGCCAACTCCAGGGCACTGACGTTCAGTTCACCGGTCAGCCGCAGGGCGAAGGCCCCGTTGTAGGTCGGCGACGGGCCTTCGAACCGGTCCACGAACCACAGTCGGCGCTGCGCGAACGACAACGGGATCATTGAGTCTCCAAATCGGCGGGGTCTGTCGGGGAAAATTCCGCCGGTCAGCCCTGATCGAGTACGGTCAAGAGTTCGTTGCTGTAGAAGTCGTCGAAGGAGTACGCGCCCGACACCGTCGAGAAGTAGCGGTCGATCAGGTCCTGGTTGCCGACCAGCTTCCGCACCATCTCCGTGTGCCTCTCGGGCTTGAGCTCGGCGACGTTGAGCGCGCCCTGGTAGAAGCTGTAGAACTTGTCGTCCAGGTCGCGCTCGTAGCGCTTCAACGCCGCCGCGAGCGCCTCTTCGTCGTGCAGCTGGTCCCCGATGTGGTCGGTCAGCGACTGGACCTGGAGGAAGGCGTCGGTGATACCGCGAGCGGTGATGGAGTCCTTGTGGTGCACGGCGTCGCCGAGCAGTACCCACCCGGGCCCATAGGCCTTGCGGAAGTAATTCTCCTGGGCGCCCGTGCCGTACATCTGCTCCACGCGGTTGCCCGCGGACATCCGCTCGTACAGCTCGGGAGCCGTCGTACGGACAGCTTCGAGGTAGGAGGCCTCCACCCCCACGGCGCGGACTTCCGAGAACTCGCTCTGCGGGAAGTAGGTCATGATCAGCGTGAGGCCGTCGTTGGTGGGGGCGAGGGCGATCCAGCGGCCCGGCCGCTCGTACAGCTCGAAGTTCGCCGGGACACCCTCCCAGTAGCTGTAGTAGGTGCAGGTCATCCGCGGGCGCTCGACGACCTTCGGCGCACCGACCTTGCGGGCCACCAGCGAGCGCATGCCGTCCGCGCCGACGACCAGTCGCGCACGCTCCGTCGCCTCGGCGCCGCCGGGCGTCGTGTACCGCACGCCGACGACCCGGTCGCCCTCGTAGAGCAGGTCGTTGACGGCACAGGACTCGCGGAACTCCACACCGGCGGCCACGGCCCCGCGCGCGAGGATCGGGTCGAGCACGAACCGCCTCGGCGCGTACGTGGTCCGATGGCCGTCGACCGGCAGGGAGAACCCTTCCAGCCGGACGCCGAGCGCCTCATAGCTCTGGTGGTTGATCGGCCGGCAACCCGCGTTGCGGAGTTCGTCGAGCAGCCCCCATCGATCGAGCAGCGCCACGCCCGGCTGGTGGATGTAGTGCGAGGACAGCGTGTCCTGCGGGAATTTCGCTTTCTCAAGCAGCAAGACGCGATATCCCTGCCGAGCGAGCAACATGGCCGCCGGCGAACCCGCGCAGCGGGCCCCGATGACAATTACGTCGTACATGGCGGCACCTCTCGTACCAGATTGGATTCAAAGATCCCAACGGCCGTAGCCGAGAGAGTAATTGCGATGGAGCACTGTCGACGCAGCGAGCAGAATTACCGTTGCCGCGGACCAAAGTCGTATGGGGGCGCCTGATTCCGGTTCCCCCTCGCCGAGGGAGAGGGATACGGAAGCAATCCAGTCGTGAGCTACAGCGTCACCGAGTCCATGGATTCGATGTAATCGGAGATCGAAGCCACCGTCGGGTTGAGGTACATCCGGTCCATCGGGACCTCGACTCCCAGCTCGTCAAGGAAGGCAATCTGAATCTTCGTCATGATCACAGACTGGCCCCCGACGGCGAAGAAATCGTCATCGAAAGAAATGTCGTCACGCTGGATTTCCCGGCACCATATGGCACGCACCCTATCGGCAATCATCACAGTCCCCTCGGTTGTCATCAAGGCCGTCGGCTATGCCGCCGTGCCGCTTTTGGCGTACAGGTTCCGGCATGTTTCGACCAGTGCCGCGCGGTCGACTTTTCCGTGCGGGCTCAGAGGAATTCGCAGGACATTCATGAATCTGGCAGGGACCATGTTCCGCGGCAGCGTCCGCAGGAGGCGGGTGCGCAGGTCGTCCTCAGTGAGCTCGTTCGCCGACGGGACGACGAACGCGATCAGCTCGGCCTCGCCGGAGTCGTCGTAGGTGACGACCACGGCGGCTTCGCGGACCCCGGCCAGCCTGCCGAGCGCGCGCTCGATGTCGGTGGGGTCGATGCGCATGCCCCGCACCTTCACCTGCGCGTCCATCCGGCCGGCGACGACGAGTTCACCGGCCTCGGTCACGTGCCCGCGATCACCCGTCCGGTACAGCCTGCACGGCGCGCCGTCGACCACGATCGTCGTGAACTTCGCGTTCTCGGGACCGGTGCCGTTGAGGTAACCCGCTCCGACGCCGGCCCCGGAGATGCAGATCTCGCCGTACTCCCCCGGCCCGACGGGGCGCAGCTGCTGGTCGAGGAGGTGGATGCCGGTGTTGTAGGCCGGCCTTCCGACCGGCGCGATGTCCTGTTCACCGGGCCGGTACGCGGCAAGGTCGTACGACGTCGCGACATCCGTGCACTCGGCGACGCCGTACTGGTGCAGGAGGGTGCACGTATTGCCTTCGCGCTGCGCCCAGTTGGCGATCCGTTCGACCTTCAGCGGCTCCCCGCCGAACAGCATGTAGTCGAGCCTGGCGAGCACGTCACCACCGCGTGCGGTCTCCCAGTCCACCAGCAGGTACAGCGTGCTGGAGGCGCAGTGCACCGTGCGTATCTCGTGGTCGGTCAGCATGCGGTAGGCCATCAGGGCGTCGAAGTTCCGGCTCGCCATGAGGTACTGGGTGGCACCGCAGAACAGCGGCGTCATCAGACTGCGCTGGGAGAGATCGAATCCGAACGCGCTGACGACCAGGTTGTTCGACCCGCTGTGCAGGCCGTACTCGAGCTTCAGCCAGTTCATCAGGTTGAACCAGCCCTCGTGCCGCACCGCGGTCAGTTTCGGTGTGCCGGTCGATCCGGACGTGAAGACCGCGTAGCACACGTCATCGCCGGTGACGAGGACGCCGGGACCGATCGGCGGGAGACCTTCCAGCAGATCAGAGAGCTGCTCCAGGTCGACGACCTCGGCATCCGTGGACTCGACCAGTGGGGCCGTCCGCGCAGAGGCCACGATCAGGGCGAGACCGGGCACCTGGCCAAGGAGCAGTTGGAGTCTCGCCGCAGGGTAGGCCGGGTCGAACGGTACGTAGGCCGCGCCTGCCTTCAGCGTGCCGAGGATGGCGACGAGCATGTCGATCGAATAGTCGAGACAGACACCGACCTTCGCCCCCCGGCCGTGTCCGCGCGCCATCAGGAAGTGCGCGAACCGGTTCGCCTTCGCGTCCAGCTCCGCGTACGTCACCTGCCGGCCGGCGCAGAAGACGGCCACGGCGTCGGGGGTGGCCTCCGCGTGCGCCTCGAACTGCTTGTGGACGACGGGCTCCGGGGGCAGGGCGACCCGCCTTCCCTGAAGGTTCATTGACTGACTCCAAACGTGAGAGGTGTTCGGTCCGGAGCGGGCCGGTCGGCGTGTCGAGCACCTGGGCCGCCCACTTGCCGACGGGCAACCGTGCGAGTCAGCCGATCCGCGGGTAGCGCTCCAGTTGGCGGACGGACAGCTCGATGGCCGCCGTGGTGACCCTTGCCGGGTGCGTTTCCGTAGCTGCGGACGGGCCGGCCGAGGATGCGGCCGAGGCGGGCGGGACGCATCACATCGCGCCGCCCCGGCTCACCACTGTTGCTCACCGGCCTCGCCTTGTACCTGCTCGCGGTCGAGGCCCAGGTGCGGCTCTGTCGCGTCGGCGTCGTCGGTGACGCGCAGGTCCGACGGCCCCCGCCGCATCAACTCGGCCGGGATCCGGGTGGTGTTCAGTCCGCGGCCATGGCCTCGCGCAGGCTCCTGGGACGCAGATCGGTCCAGTTCTGCTCCACATACTCAAGGCAGTCGGCCCTGGCCGCCTCACCAAAGACCACCCGCCACCCGGCAGGCACCTCGGTGAACACCGGCCACAGGGAGTGCTGCTCCTCGCCATTGACCACGACGAAGAAGCGGCCGTCCTCATCATCAAACGGGTTCGTGCTCAACAGGCACCGTCCTTAACCGTCACGGAGCTACAGGAAATGGGGCACCACCGGACCGGGCGCAAGAAGACACCGGACACAAGCCGCCACCCGGCACTGTCCGGTCAACGGGACATCCGGCACGAGCAGCAACCCCGGCACTGCGACGTCACCGTAAGAACACCGCCCCCAGCCCAACAAGAGCAGCAAGCCCCCAGACCGGCCAACCCCCCACCCGACCCCACACCCACCACGAACCTCTGTACCCCACCACCTCCATGTGCCACGATGCCCGGCCGCCCTCCCAGACACGCCCGCCAACCCACCCAAGAACCCACCCCCGACGCCACCAGCCACCCCAGAACCACTCAAGACCCGCTCCAACAGCAGCGGAACTCCCCTCGCGCCCACCCCCTACCCCACGGACCACGCCCTATCGTCAACCACGCGTGGCCCGATCCAAGGGGGAACGATGGACCACTCACGGCGTCTGCCCACACCCGGCACCGCAGTCGGCGGGACGGGCGAGTGGCCACTGCGAAGAACTGCCCGGCGTCGGGCTGCGGGCCCCGTCTGCGGCAGATGGCAGGGGCGTCCGGCGAGGCCCTCGACACCCCCGACCTGTGGTCCATTCGTGGTTGCGACCTGAGGCTTCATGGCTTTCATATAGCGGTTGTTGGCCTCGCACCCGGCGGGCGGTACGTACGTGGCCTCTCTCACCGTGGAGCCGTGGAGCCGTGGAGCCCGGCGGTGGCAGTACCGGTCGGCCCACTCGGCGGTGGCGGTCTCGCGCATGAGGCGCTCGGCGCCGCACCGGGCCGCCGCATGCCCTTGCCCGTTCAGCTCGCGCCACGCCTTCCGAGCCCCACGGACGCGGTGGTTGGGCGTGTGGGCCTGCTGGATCCGCTCCTTGAGTTCCTCGTCGCGAGTTCCTCGTCGCGCCCGCGAAGCGGCCGGGGGGAGAGAGCCGCTCGCCACCGCGATGACCGACCTGGTCGGGGACAGCGCCCCGATGGTGACGGTCCAGGAGGCCGGCACCCGGCGGGAGCGGACCAGCGGCGAATTCGCACTCAAGGTGTTCTCCGGCCGCCACTTCCACATCGGCGACCACCTCGGCGAGGTCGCCGCGACCGTCACCGCGGGGCTGCTCGCGGTCGCCGCCGCTGCCTGACCGGCATCGGGACAACGACGACAGGACCCCCCGGTGGTGTTCGGCCGACTCATGTCGGCCGGTCACCGGGGGGTCCTGTCGTCAGCCCGCTCAGACGACCGCGCCCTCCTTCGTCCTCCTGCGCAGGGTCGGCCTGTTGGACCGGGCGAGGTCCTTCCACATGTCCGAAAGACCGGTGATGGTGCGCGCCGCGAACACCCGGCGGATCGACACCTCTTGGTTCAGCTCCGACCGGATCAGGCCGACCAGCCTGATCGCCCGCAGCGAGTTGCCGCCGAGGTCGAAGAAGTCCTCGTCGATGCCCACCCGGTCCAGTTCGAGCACCTCGGCGAAGGCCGCGGCCAGAATGCGCTCGGTGTCGTTGCGCGGTGCGCGGTACTTCCCGTCGTCGAACACGGGCTGAGGCAGCGACGCCCGGTCCACCCTCCCGTCGGCGGTCACCGGCAGGCTTTCGACGACCGTGAACACCGACGGCACCATCGCCTCCGGCAACCGCCCCGCGGCGAACCGGCGCAGTTCCTCAGCAGTGACGGTTCGGCCGCCCGCCGGGACCACATAGGCCACGAGCCGCCGCTGCCCGGCGTCGTCCTGCCGGACGGCCACCACCGACCGGGCCAGGCCCGTGTGCTCGGACAGCGCCTCCTCGACCTCGGTCAACTCCACCCGGACACCGCGTACATCCGTCCGCGTACCGGCGCCGCCCACGTACTCGAGCCGTCCGTCGGCGGCCCACCGCACCCGGTCGCCGGTCCGCTGCATCAGCCCGCCCGCCGGACCGAACGGGCAGGGCACGAAGTTCCGCGCGGTCTGACCGGGGCGCCCGGGATATCCGCGCGCCACGCCCGGTCCGGCCACGTACAGCTCTCCGGTCACGCCGACGGGGACGGGCGCGAGTCCCGGGCCCAGGACGTAGCGGGCGGACGCGGCGAGGCCGGCCGTTCCCGCCGGGCCGTGGGCGTCGACGACCGTCAGCTCGGGGCAGGCCTCGCGCACCCGCCGCAGCGCGGCCGTGGACACGCGGTCACCGCCGGTCCACACCTCGCGCAACCCGGCGAGGAGTTCGGGGCGCTGTGCCGCGATCGCCGAGAAGAGGCCCGCGGGCAGCCACACCGATGAGATCTCGTGCGCCGCCCGCGCCTCGCTCAGCGCGTCGGTGTCCAGCTCCCCGGGAGGAGCCACGGCCACCAGGCCGCCGTTCAGCAAAGGCGCCCACACTTCGAAGGCGAGTGCGTCGGCGGTGTGCGGCGCATGCCACAGCACCGTGCTGCCGCCGCCTTCCCGCAGCCGGCGATCCAGGACGAACCGCCGCAGGTTGCCGTGCGTCACGGCGACCGCGGTTGTCTCGCCGGCCGACGCGTATCCGTACGACACGGCCAGCAGGCTGTCGTGATGCGTCGGGGCGGGAGTCGCCCCCGCGCCGCCGCTGTCGTCACCGGACGTGTCCGCGGCGATGTCCTGGAGCACGATCGCCGGAACTCCCAGGCCGGAGGGGAGCTGTTCGGCCGTCTCCGCGTCGGTGAGCAGCGCGCTCGCCGAAGCGTCCTCGACCACTGACCTGAGCCGCTCGGCCGGGAGCGCCGGATCGATCGGCAGGTAGGCCCCGCCCGCCTTCACCACGCCCAGCAGGGCGACGACCAGGTCCGCCGATCGAGGCATGGCCACCGCCACGACCGTCTCGGGCCCGACGTTCCTCCGTCGCAGCGACCGGGCCAGGTGGCTGGAGCGCTCGTCCAGCTCGCGGTACGCGATGGCCGCGTCCCCGGACACCACCGCGACGGCGTCGGGATCCCGCTCCACCTGACGGGCGAACAGCTCCGCGACCGTCGTCCCGGGCTCGGGCGCGTCCGTGTCGTCCGGCACCGTCAGGAGCCGGTCGCGCGCGGCGCCGCTGAGCACGTCCAGCGCGCCGACCGGCTGCTCGTCGGCGGCCACCGCGGCACGGACGTAGGCGATGAGGTCCTCGCCGATGAAGCGCAGCTCCGCGCGGGAGTACAGGCTCGCGGGAGCGTCGAGCCGGATGAACAGGTCGCTGTCGGCGGTCCCATCGTTGTAGACGGCGATGGAGAGTTCGTCGAAGACACCGGTCGTCCCGCCGAGGTAGCGCGCCGGGCTGTCCGCGAAGTGGAGCCGCTCCACGAAGTCGACGACGTTCATGACGGCACCGAAGCTGCCGCGAGCGTCCAGGAAGGCGCCGCTCGCGCGCTGGATCTCCGAGTAGTGGCATGCGGTGTGATCGAAGATGTCGTACGTCTCGTCGCCGATCGCGTCGGCGATCTCGGTGAAGGTCGCGCCGAGCGGAACCCGCACCCGCACCGGCACCACGTTCACCGCGAGGCCTGGCGTCCGGCTCGCCGCGCCGACCCGGTTGCCCACGGCCAGCGAGAGCAGGAACTCCGGACGGTCGCAGCGGTGCCGGAAGAACACCGCGGCGGCCGCGGTCAGCATCGACGACATCCACACGCCCATGGACGTCGCGGTCGCGGCCCACGCGTCCGCCTCGGCGCGCCCGACGCTCAGCGTGCGGCTCACCATGCCGAGGGGTTCGGTCAGCTCGCCCCAGCGGTCGGCGCTGCCCGTCGGTTCGTCGAGCACGGTCCGCTGCGCGTCGGACAGGGCGACGCGCGGTACCTGGGCGGGCGCGGGCGCGTCCTTCAGGTAGTCGCGCCAGAACTCCGTGTCCTCGGTGGCCTGCGGGGAGGCGAGGTACTCCGTCGCCTCGGTCGCGAACGACTCGATGTCCCACGGGTGCGCCGGCTCCGGTGCCTCCTCGCCCCGCGCCAGCGCCGTGTACACCTCGGCCAGGCGCCGCGAGAGCAGACCACCCGAGCCGAACCCGTCCGATATGAGGTGGTGGTAGGCGATCACCAGGAGGGAGCGGCCCGCCCCGAGCCTGACCGTGCCGAGCCGGAACAGCAGGTCCCGCTCCAGGTCGAACGGCCGGCGCACCAGGTCGGCCAACGCCGCGCGCGCCGCCTGCTCGGGGTCGGCCTCGGCGCTCAGGTCCAGGAAGAACGGCCGCCAGTCCCCCAATTCCCTCGGCACGAGGCGCAGTCCGCTCTCGCCGTCGACGAAATTGACGCGCAGCACCTCCGCCTCGTTCATCACGTGCAGGAAAGTGGATTCCATGACCGCCGTGTCCAGTTCACCGTCCACGTCCCACATGGTCAACGCATGGTTCAGCATGTCGGGAAACATTTGCTGCGCCCGCCACAACCCATTATGCGCAGACGACGCACCGAACGAACGCACAGAAATCAACCCCTCAAAGCAAACAGGCCCGGGAATCGGAGAAATCCACGGATCACCCCCACCTTCCGGGAAGTGATTCAGTCGTTCAAGACAAGTCGGTGCCCGGCGGGACACTCCGCTCCCGGCCTTGCGGTGTCCCGCCGGCGGGACGGTCCCGGCAAGCCGGCGCGCGCCCGCGGGACCGTCGGTTCACCGCGGTCCGCGCTTGGCCATCGAGGTCGTGACGTGCTCGGCGACCAGTCGCGGTGAGGGGTGCCGCAGCACCGTGTTCGCGCGCAGCTTGACTCCGGTCGACGCGGTCAGGCGCTTGCTCAGCTCCACCGAAAGCAGTGAGTCGAATCCGAGCTCCTTGAACTCCCGGTCGGGGTCGACGGAGTCACCGCAGGAGTGTCCGAGCACGACGGCGACCTTCTCGAGTACGTGGTCCAGGACGAGTGCCCTCGCGTCGTCGTCGGCGAGGGCGGCGATCCTGTCCGCCAGACGGACGAGGTGGTCGTCGGCCTCGGGCGGCAGGTCCGTCGAGGACGCCTCCACCGCCGTGTGCGACGAGCTGAGCCAGTACCGCTGCCGCTGGAACGCGTACGTCGGGAGATCGACCCGCCGACGCGTCCCGAACAGGGCGTCCCAGTCCACGGACCCGCCCCGCACGTGCAGTTGGGCCAGCGAGCCGATCACGGACTCCACCTCGTCCCGCTCCCGCCGCGACGACGAGAGGACCAACGCGTCGTCCACGTCCTCGACGATCTCCTGTACCGGGACGGTCAGGACGGGGTGCGGGCTCATCTCGATGAACACCCGGAAGCCGTCGTCGGCCAACCGCCGGACGGAGGGCTCGAAGAGGACCTTCTCGCGCAGGTTGCTGTACCAGTAGTCGGCGTTCAGCCGGGCGGTGTCGATGGTCTCGCCGTACAACGTCGAGCAGAAGGGAAGCGCCGACGTCTTGGGGCTCACGTCGGACAGCGCGTCGACCACCTGGTCCCGGACCCGGGCCACATGGTGGGAATGGGAGGCGTAGTCGACCGATATCCGCCGGGCCTGGACGCCGTCGGCCTTCATCTTCTCGACGAACTCGTCCAGCGCGTCCGGCTCTCCGGACACCACCACCGAGCGGGGCCCGTTGACCACGGCGACGCTCACCTGGTCGCCCCACGGAGCGAGGCGTTGCGCCACGACGTCCGCGGACTCCGCGACCGATGCCATGCCGCCGTGTCCGATCACGTCCACCAGGGCCTTGCTGCGCAGCGCCACGACCCTGGTGGCGTCCCGCAAGGACAGCGCGCCGCACACATGGGCGGCGGCTATCTCGCCCTGGCTGTGTCCCACCACCGCGGCCGGTTCCACGCCCCAGGACCGCCACAGTGCGGCCATGGACACCATCACGGAGAACAGCGCCGGCTGGACGACGTCCACCCGCTCCAGGGTCGGCGCTCCCTCCACGCCGCGCACCACGTCCAGCAGCGACCAGTCGACCCACTCGGACAGCGCCGCCCCGCACGCGTCGAGGGACCGCGCGAAGACGGGGAAGTCCTCGTACAGCTGCCGGCCCATGCCGGCCCACTGCGATCCCTGGCCGGGGAACATGAAGGCGATGCCGCCGAGTCTCCCGGCGACACCCCGCACCACCGCTGCGGACTCGGCGCCCTCGCTCAGCGCCGCCGAGCCGCTCAGCAGCTCGTCACGACCGCGGCCAAGGACCACCGCGCGGTGCTCGAAGCGCGACCGGCTCGACACCAACGACCCGCCGATGTCGGCGGCATCGGCGCCCGGATCCGCGGCGACGAACTCGTGCAGCCTGCCCGCCTGCTGCTCCAGGGCCGCCGCGCTCTTGCCCGACACCACCCACGGCACGAGGCCGCCGACGACGCCCGGGTCCGCCGCGCGCTCCTGTGCGGCATCCGGTGCGGGATCCCGCGGCGGCTCCTGTGGCGGCTCCTCCTCCAGGACCACGTGCGCGTTGGTGCCGCTGACTCCGAACGACGACACACCGGCCCGCCGCGGACCGTCCGTCCGGGTCCACTCACGCCCCTGCGCCAGGAGTTCGACGTCACCGGACGCCCAGTCCACGTGCTGTGAGGGCGCGTCCACGTGCAAGGTCTTGGGCAGGTACCCGTGGCGCAGGGCCAGCACGGTCTTGATGACCCCGCCGACGCCCGCGGCGGCGATGGAGTGACCGATGTTCGACTTCAGGGACCCCAGCCAGAGCGGCCTGCCCTGCGCCCGGCCCTGCCCGTAGGTCGCAAGGACCGCACCCGCCTCGATGGGGTCCCCCAGCTTGGTCCCGGTGCCGTGGGCCTCGACCAGATCCACTTCGGCGGCCGATACCCCCGCGTTCGCCAGTGCCTTGCGGATCACCTTCTCCTGGGCGCGGCCGTTGGGGGCGGTCAGACCGTTGCTGGCGCCGTCCTGGTTCACGGCGGAACCGCGCAGGACGGCGAGCACCGGGTGGCCGTTGCGGCGGGCGTCGGACAGCCGCTCAAGGAGCAGTACGCCCACTCCCTCGGCCCAGCCGGTTCCATCGGCCGCGTCCGCGAAGGCCTTGCACCGGCCGTCGGGCGACAGGGCGCGCTGCCGGGCGAACTCCACGAAGAACGAGGGCGTCGCCATCACCGTCGCCCCGCCCGCGAGCGCGAGCGAGCACTCCCCCGAACGCAGTGACTGCGCCGCCATGTGCAGGGCCACCAGCGACGACGAGCACGCGGTGTCCACCGACACCGCCGGTCCGGTCAGGCCCAGTTCGTAGGCCACCCGGCCGGAGGCGACGCTCAGCGCGCTGCCGTACAGCAGGTAGCCCTCCAGGTCCTTCTGGCCGCCCTCCAGGAAGCGCCACCCGTACTCGGACGAACTCACCCCGGAGAAGACACCGACCTCGGACCCGCGCACGTCGGCGGGGACGATGCCGGCCCGTTCGAGGACCTCCCACGACGTCTCCAGGAGCAGGCGGTGGTGCGGGTCGATCGCCAGCGCCTCACGCGGACTGATGCCGAAGAAGCCCGCGTCGAAGCCGGCCGCGTCGCGCAGGAACCCTCCCCGGCGCGCGTATGTGCTGCCGACGGCGTCGGGGTCCGCGTCGTACACGTCCCGCCATCCGCGGTCCTTGGGGAACTCCTCCACGACGTCACGGCCCTCGCGGAGCAGGTCCCACAGTTCCTCGGGCGTCGACACGCCTCCCGGGTAGCGGCACGCCATGGACACCACGGCGATGGGCTCGCCGCGGCCGGCCCGCAGGGCGTCGTTCTCCTGCCGGAGGCGGTCGCGCTCCTCGAGCAGCGTGCGGAGCGCACGCTGGACCCGGTCCGTGCCGTCCGCTGTGCGATCCGCGGAGTTGGTCATGTCTCTTACCTCTTCTCATCCAGAGCCAGGCCGACCAGTGCTTCCAGGTCCATGTCCGACAGTTCGTCCGCTCCCGGTGCTTCCCGGATCTCCGCGTCATCGGCGCCGCTCGTGTCCGGTTCCGGACGCAGCAGGCCGGACAGGTGCTCGGCCAGTTCGCGGGGCGTCGGGTAGCTGAAGACGAGGGTGGAGGGCAGGCGCAGTCCGGTCGCGGCAGCCAGGCGGTTGCAGAGTTCGACCGACGTCAGTGAGTCGAATCCGAGCGGGGTGAACGCCTGGTCGACGTCGACGACCGTGCCGGACGGGTGCCCGAGCACGACGGCGACCTGGTCGCCGACCCAGTCCAGTACGGCTGCTTCCGCCTCCTCCGCCGACAGGGCGGCCAGCCTGGCGGCCAGGCCGGGAGCGCCGCCGTCCTTGGGCGCGCTCGACCTGTTGCGGCGCGGACGGCCGCCGTCGGCGAGGTCGCGCAGGAGGAGCGGCAGCTCCTCACCGGTCCTGTTCCGCAGCGCGGCGACGTCCACCCGGGCCGGGATCAGGACCGGCTGGTCGAGCGCGCAGGCCGCGTCGAACAGGGCCAGCGCCTCGTCGGTCGGCATCGGGGCGATGCCCATCCGCCGGAGCCGGGACAGGTCGGCCTGGTCCAGGCCGCCGGTCATGCCGCTGCTCTGCTCCCACCAGCCCCAGCACAGTGAGGTGCCGACAAGGCCTGCTGCCCTGCGCCGGGCCGCCAATCCGTCCAGGAACACGTTCGCCGCGGCGTAGTTCGCCTGTCCTGCGGTGCCGAGCGTGCCGGCGACGGTGGAGAACTGGATGAACGCCGACAGGGTGTGCCGCTCGGTCAGTTCGTGCAGGTTGACCGCGCCGCCGACCTTGGCGCGCAGAACGTGGTCGAAGCTCTCGGCGGTCATCGACTCGACCGTGCCGTCCGCCAGTGCGCCCGCCGCGTGCACGACCGCCGTCAGGGGGTACTTCCGGGGCATGTCCGCGAGCAGGTCCGCCACGGCGGCCCGGTCCGCGACATCGCATGCCACGACCCTGACCGCGGCGCCCGCGCCCTCCAGGTCCGCGACCAACTCGGCCACCCCGTCGGCCGCCGGGCCGCGACGGCTCGCGAGCACCAGGCTGCGTACGCCGCGTTCGGCGACGAGGTGGCGCGCCACCAGTGAACCCACGCCGCCGGTACCGCCGGTGACCAGCACGGTGCCGCCGCCGAAGCCGTCGGCCACCTCGAAGACGAGCTTGCCGATGTGGCGGCCCTGGCTCATCTCGCGGAACGTCCTGCGCGCGTCGCGGATGTTCCGTACGGAGATCGGGTTCAGCTGGATCCGCCCGTCGGCGAAGAGTTCCATGACGGCCCGGAACATCTCGTGGATGGTGTCGGGGCCCGCGTCGTAGAGCTCGAAGGCCTCGTAGTCGACTCCGGGGTGATCGGCCGCCACCTGGCGGGGGTCGCGGATGTCCGTCTTGCCCATCTCGACGAAGTCGCCGCCGCGGGTGAGCAGCGTCAGCGAGGCGTCGACGAAGCGGTGCGCGAGGGAGTTCAGTACGAAGTCCACCCCTCGGCCGCCCGTGGAGTGCAGGAACTTCTCCGCGAACTCCAGGTCGCGCGAGGACGCCAGGTGCTCGTCGTCCAGTCCCAGGGCACGCAGGGCGGGCCACTTGGCCGGGCTCGCGGTCGCGTAGATCTCGGCGCCGACGTGCTTGGCCAGTTGGACGGCGGCCATCCCGACGCCGCCGGCCGCGGCGTGGATGAGGACGCGCTGGCCCTTCTTGAGGTGCCGCAGACGAAAGAGCGCGTAGTAGGCGGTGAGGAAGGTGGTCGGTATGGACGCCGCCTCGGCGTAGCTCCATCCGTCGGGGACGGGCGTGAGCATCCGGCTGTCCGCCACGGCCACGCGGCCGAAGGCGCCGTTGAAGACGCCGGTCACCCTCTCGCCGGGCGAAAGACGTGTCACGTCGTGCGCCACCTCGGTGACCACTC
Organism: Streptomyces sp. NPDC058257; assembly: GCF_042881845.1. NCBI lineage: Bacteria > Bacillati > Actinomycetota > Actinomycetes > Kitasatosporales > Streptomycetaceae > Streptomyces > Streptomyces sp. NPDC058257. The sequence goes on along the minus strand of NZ_JBHVXJ010000026.1, from coordinate 52,262 downwards.
CGGCGCCCTCAAGACCGATGGGGGCATCGGCGACCGTGCTGTTCACCAGGCCCAGGGCGATCGTGACGTCCTTGAAGTTGAGCCCCGCGGCCTGGACGGCGACGCGTACCTGCCCGCTCGTCAGGGGCGCCTGTGCCTCGGGGCACGGAACCCATGTCAGGTTCTCCAGCGTGCCCCGGTTCGGGATGCCCAGCCGGTGGGGGCCGTCGGCCGGCGGCTCGATCTGGTGGTCGGCGGGTGCGGCCTGCGTCATGCGGGGAACGAGGTACGTGCCCTCGCGCAGCGCCAGTTGGTCCTCACCGATGACCGGCGCGTCCAGAACGCGTGCCCAGGAGGTCTCCTGGTCGTCGATGTCCACCAGCCGGAACCTGCCGGGGTGTTCCGTCTGCGCGGACCGGATCAGGCCCCACACACAGGCGCCGGGGAGGCTTTCGAGGCGCTCCCCCGCACCGGTGTCGAGGGCGAGGCGGGTGAGGACCACCAGCGTGGATCCGGCGTGGGTCGCAGCGGCGAGGAACCGCTGGATCCAGTCCAGGACGCGCTTGCCCGCGCCGCCGGCCGCGGCGAGCAGATCGGGGCCGTCGGCCACGAAGTCGTCCAGGCACAGGACGATGTGCCCGGGTGCCTCTCCCGCGAGTACGTCGTCCATGGACTCGTAGAACGCGACGCTCTCGTCTCCCGCCACCGAGAGCCGGGAGGCCAGGCCGTTCTTCGCGCCGAGTACGCCCCACGATCCGCGGTGGGTCTCTCGTCCGCCCTGTGTGAGCGGCCGCCACCGCAGTTCGTAGAGCGATCGCTCCTGCCCGCCGCGCGCGGCGCGCACTTGCCCGGCGCTCGCCGGGCGGAACGTCAGGGCGTCGACGTGAGCGATCGGGTTCGCGTGCTCGTCGGCGACCGCCAGGGACACGACGCCCTCGCCGGCCGGGGAGAGCCGGACCCGCACGCTCGGGCCGCACTCCCCGATCAGGTCGACCCCGGACCACGAGAAGGGCAACCAGCCCTGGTCGTCCGTCACCTCGACGACACCGCCGGCGAAGACCGCGTGCAGCACGCTGTCGATCAGCGCCGGATGCAGGGCGAACCCGCCCCCGGCCCGGTCGTCGGCGCTCTCCGGCAGCGTGGCGAGGGCGTAGAGGTCGTCACCCTGCTTCCAGACCTCCCGCAGTCCGCGGAACGCCGGGCCGTAGTCGAAGCCCGCGTCCAGGAGCGTGTCGTAGAGGCCGTCGATGTCGAGTTTCCGCGCCCCGGCCGGCGGCCACACGGCGAGCGGTCGCGTCTCGTCGGTCCACGCGGTCGTACGCGAGGTGTCCGGTGTCAGGTTCCCCATCGCGTGGCGGGTCCAGCCGCCCAGCGTCGGGCCGTCTTCGCCGGGACGCGAGTACACGTCCAGGGAGCGGCGTCCGGCCTCGTCGGTTGCGCCGACGACGACGCGTACCTGCACGTCGCCCGAGTCGGGGAGGATCAGGGGGACTTCCAGGGAGAGTTCATCGAGCGCGGCGCAGCCGACGAAGTCGCCCGCCGACAGCGCCAGGTCCAGGTAGGCGGTCGCGGGTACGACGACCGCGCCGAACACGGCGTGGTCGGCCAGCCACTCGTGGGTCCGCAGGGACCACCGGGCGGTGAACACCACCTCGTCGGTGCCGGGGTGGTCCACCACGGCGCCGAGCAGCGGGTGGTCCGGCGCGAAGAGGCCCGCGGAGGCGACGTCCGCCGACCGCGTCCCGGCGGGGGCGTCCATCCAGTAGCGCCGCCGCTGGAAGGCGTACGTGGGAAGGTCCACCTGCCGACGTGTACCGAACAGGGCGTCCCAGTCCACGGGCACGCCCCTGACGTGCAGTTGGGCCAGCGCCTCGGCCAGTGCGGCTGCTCCCGGACGGTCCCGCCGTGCCGCGGACAGGACCAGCGCGCCGCTCACGCCCTCACCGGCGAAGGCCTCCTTGGTGATGCCCGCGAGCGTCGCTCCGGGCCCCACTTCGAGGAAGACGTCCGCGCCTGCCGCGCGGGCGCACTCCACCGCGTCGTGGAAGCGCACGGGTTCGCGGACGTGGGCCACCCAGTACGCGGCGGACGACAGCTCCTGGAGCGTGGCCTCACGGCCCAGCCTGGTCGAGACGATCGGAATCGACATCTCGCCCGTGGAGAGCTCACCGAGGGATCGTTCGAACTCCTCCAGGACGGGGTCCATGAGCGGGGAGTGGAACGCGTGGTCGACGTCGAGGAGTTTCGCCGAAGTGCCGCCTTCGACCAGCCGGTCCCGCAGGGCGTGGACCTCGTCGCGAAGGCCCGAGACCACCACCGATTCCGGGCCGTTGACGACGGCGACTCCGACGCGCTCGTAGGGGCCCAGCAGAGCGCTCACGTCGGCTTCCGACGCGCGTACGGCCAGCATCGCGCCGCGCTCGACGACCGCCTGCATGACCCGTCCGCGGGCGGCCACGAGCCTGGTCGCGGTGTCCAGGTCGAAGACCCCGGACACGTGGGCGGCGGCGATCTCACCGACGGAGTGACCGATCAGGCGGTCCGGCGGTGGGCAGTACCGTGCCAGGAGCCGGTACAGGCCGACCTGCAGGGCGAACAGCGCGGCCTGCGTGATGTCGGTGCGCTCACGGCCCGCGGGCTCGTCCGCGAGGAGCAGGGGCTTCAGGGCGAAGGGCAGCTGGGCGTCGAAGCGTTCGCAGACCTCGTCGAGGCTCCGTGCGAAGACGGGGAAGGTGTCGTACAACTGCTGTGCCGCACCGGCCCACCGCGAGCCCTGTCCGGGGAACATGAAGACGCGCTCACCGAGTTCCGCGGCGACGCCTCGCACCACCGCGGGGGACTCCGCGCCCTCACTCAGCGCCGCGAGGGCGCTCAGCAGCTCGTCGCGGCCACGCCCCAGCGCCACCGCGCGGTGGTCGAGACCGGCCCGGCTCGACGCCAACGACCAGCCCACGTCGCTGATATCGGCGTGGGGATCGGCGGTGGCGAACGCGTGCAGCTTCGCCGCCTGTGCCCGCAGCGCCTGCTCCGAGTGCGCGGACAGGGCCCATGGCACGAGCCCGCCCACGGAACCCTGTGCCCGATCGGCGGTGCCGGGCGTCTGCTCGGCGGTGTCCGGCTCCTGCTTCTGCTCCTGCTCCCGCGTCGGTGCCTGTTCGAGGATCAGGTGCGCGTTCGTGCCGCTGATGCCGAAGGACGACACCCCCGCGCGCCGGGGCCGTCCCGGCGCGCTGGTCCACTGCCTTGCCTCGGTCAGCAGCTCGACCGTCCCGGCCGACCAGTCCACGTGCGTCGACGGACGGTCCACGTGCAGCGTCCGGGGCATCACCCCGTGCCGCATCGCCATGATCATCTTGATGATTCCGCCGACGCCCGCGGCCGCCTGGGTGTGGCCGATGTTCGACTTCAGCGACCCCAGCCACAGCGGGCTCCCGGGGTCGCGGTCCTGTCCGTAGGCGGCCAGCAGCGCCTCCACCTCGATGGGGTCGCCCAGGGACGTGCCGGTCCCATGGGCCTCCACCACGTCCACGTCGTTCGCCTGCGTCCGGGCGTCCGCCAACGCCGCCCGGATCACCCGCCGCTGGGCCAGTTCGTTCGGCGCGGTCAGTCCGTTGGACGCCCCGTCCTGGTTGACGGCCGCGCCCCGGATCACCGCCCAGATCCGGCGCCCGTTGCGGCGCGCGTCCGACAGACGCTCCAGGACCAGTACGCCCGTGCCCTCGGAGAAGCCGGTGCCGTCCGCCGCGTCCGCGAACGCCTTGCACCGTCCGTCCAGCGACAGGCCCCGCTGCCGGGCGAACTCCACGAGCAGCCCCGGGGTCGACAGCGTCGACACCCCGCCGGCCAGCGCCAGGGTGCACTCCCCGGAACGCAGGGAGCGCATGGCCTGGTGGACGGCGACGAGCGACGACGAGCACGCGGTGTCGGTCGACACCGCCGGGCCCTGAAGTCCCAGGGCGTACGCCACCCGGCCCGAGGCCACGCTGGTGTAGGTCCCCGCGAGCGCGTAACCCTCCACTTCGCCGGCTGCCTCGTCGCCCATCCGCGGGCCGTAGTCGACGGCGTAGAGCCCGGTGAACACCCCGGTCGCCGTGCCCCGTATCCCGGCCGGGTCGATGCCCGCCCGCTCAAGCGCCTCCCAGGACGTCTCCAGGAGCAACCGCTGCTGCGGGTCCATCGCCAGCGCCTCGCGCGGGCTGATGCCGAAGAACTCCGCGTCGAACTCCGCGAGATCGGTCAGGAATCCGCCCGTGCGCGCGTACGTCTTCCCGCGTGCCTCGGGATCCGGGTCGTACAGCGCGTCCACGTCCCACCCGCGGTCCTGCGGGAAGTCACCTATCGCGTCCACACCGTCGGACACGACTGTCCACAGCTCTTCGGGGGAGGTCACCCCGCCCGGGAAGCGACACCCCACGCCCACGATCGCGATGGGCTCGTGAGCGGACTCCTCCAGCTCCCGCACGCGCTCGCGCAGCTCCTGCGCGTCGCCGACGGCACGTCGCAAGTAGGACCGGAGCTTGTCGACATCCTCCACCAGGGACTCCCTTAACGGTTGCTCGGACGAACAGGTGTGGCTACGCGTATCCGCGCTCGATCAATGCGTACAAATCGTCGTCACTGTGGCTCTCCGGGCTCGTCTCCCCCACCGTTTCCGGGACTTCGGGGGCCTGGGGCTCCAGGACCTCGGGCGTCCGGGGCTCCAGGAGGGAGAAGATGTGGAGACCGAGCTTGCGCACCGTGGGGTAGGTGAACGCGACCGTGGCCGGGAGCCGTACGCCGGCCGCAGCGGTGAGCCGGTTGCGCAGCCGCACGGCCATCGAGGAGTCGAATCCCAGGGTCTTGAAGGTCTCGGTCGACCGCGCCGTGAGTTCGGCCTCCGTCAGAGCCACTCCGTTCGCGCCCAGCAGCGCCGCCGTTTCGGCGCGTACCAGCGTGAGGACCGCCGACTGCGAGCCCAGGTCCGCCGGTCCGGCGCCCGCGCCCGGTCCGTCCGCTCGCGCGGAGGGAGTGTTCGCGGTGTCCGTGTCGGTGTCGGTGTCGCCGGACGCCGAGAGCCAGTACCGCTGCCGCTGGAACGCGTACGTGGGCAGGGCGACCCGGCGCGGCCGGTCCGCGGCGAAGGCCGCCTTCCAGTTCACCGGCAGGCCGCGCACGTGCAGCTCGGCCAGCGACGCCAGGACCTTGCCCGCGCTCCCGTCCTGCTTGTGCAGGGTGCTCACGACGGTCGGCGGGGCCGCCAGCGCGTCGGCGGCCTCCTCCATCGCGACCTGGAGCACGGGATGCGGACTGACCTCCACGAACACGCCGCCGCGCTCACGCATCAGGCCTTCGACGACCTCGCCGAAACGCACCATCGAGCGCAGGTTGTCGTACCAGTACGAGCCGTCGAGCACGCGGGTGTCGAGCAGGCCGCCGGTGACCGTGGAGTGGAACCTCACCGCCGATTCCCTCGGCGAGACACCCTCGGTGTCCGCGAGCAGACGTGCACGGATGCGTTCGACATGGTGGGAGTGCGACGCGTAGTCCACCCTGACCCGTCGCACCCGGACGTCGTCACCGGCCGCCGTCTCGGCGAACTGGTCGAGCGCCTCGTCGTCGCCGGAGATGACCACCGAAGCGGGCCCGTTTACCGCGGCCACGGAGAGCCGTCCCGACCACCGCTCCAACCGGCCTCGGACCCATTCGACGGGCGCGGCCACCGCGCTCATCCCGCCCAGTCCCGCCAGATCGGTCAGGGCCCGGCTGCGCAGGGCGACGATCCGCGCCGCGTCCTGGAGCGAGAGCGCGCCCGACACGCACGCCGCGGCGAGCTCGCCCTGGGAGTGCCCCACCACTGCCTCGGGGACCACTCCCAGCGACCGCCACACCTGCGCCAGCGACACCATCATCGCGAAGAGCGTCGGCTGGACCACGTCCACCCGGTCCAGCGACGCGGCCGACTCCTCGCCGCGCACCACGTCCACCAGCGACCAGTCCACATGGGGCGCCAGAGCCCGCTCGCACGCGTCGATCGACCGCGCGAAGACCTCCGACTCCGCGTACAGCTGCCGCCCCATGCCCAGCCACTGCGAGCCCTGGCCGGGGAACACGAAGACGACAGGACCCGCCTGGTCCGTGGCCGTCCCGCGCACCGCCCGCTCCGAGCCGCCGCCCGCCGCCACCAGGCCGAGGCCCGCGAGTGCCTCCTCACGGCCGCCGCCCAGGACCACCGCCCGGTGCTCGAACGACGACCGCTGCGACACCAGCGCATGCCCCACGTCGACGGCCGAAAGCGACGCGTCCGCGGCCACGAGCTCCCGCAGCCGGGCCGCCTGCTCCCGCAGCGCCGGTTCCGACCGCGCCGACAGCACCCACGGCACAGCCGCGGACGGTGCCCAGGAAGATGGCCCGGAGGATTCCGCGGAGGCCAAGTCCTCACCGGCGGCGGGCGGTTCCGCCCGATCGCCGGGTGCCTGTTCGAGGATCACGTGCGCGTTGGTGCCGCCGAGACCGAACGCCGACACCCCCGCCCGACGCGGCCGGCCGGGCTCGCCGGGCCAGGGCCGCGCGGCCCGCAGGACCTCGAAGTCCTCATGGAAGTCGGCGATGGCGGGGTTCGAGGAGCGGAAGTTGAGACTGGGGACCAGTTGCGCACGGTCCACGCAGAGCGCCGCCTTCACGAAGCCGACGATTCCCGCGGCCGGCTCCAGGTGACCGACGTTCGTCTTCACCGAGCCGATCGCCAGCGGCCGGCTGCGGCCCGTTTCCCTGAAGACCTCGCGCAGACCGGCTATCTCGGCCGGGTCGCCGACGCGGGTGCCGGTGCCGTGGGCCTCGACGTAGTCGACACCGTCGAACGGAACAGCCGCGCGTTCCAGGGCCGCGAGCACGGCCGCCGCCTGCCCCTCGGGGCTGGGATCGGGCATCCGGCTCGACGCTCCACCGCTGCCGACGCCCCAGCCGCGTACCACCGCGTAGATGTGATCGCCGTCGGCGACGGCGAGGTCGAGCCGCTTCAGGAGGACGAAGGCGCCGCCCTCGCCCCGGGCGAAACCGCTGGCCCGTTCGTCGAAGGTGAAGCAGCGGCCGTCGGGCGAGAGGGCGCCCAGATTCGCCAGGCCCGCTCCCGCCTCCGGGTCGGTGATCAGGTGCACGCCGCCCGCGATGGCCATGTCGACCGCGCCGCCGCGTATGCGGTCGCACGCCAGGGACAACGACACGAGCGAGGAGGACTGGCCCGAGTCCGCGCAGTAGCTCATGCCGCGGACGTCGAAGAGGCCCGAGATCCGGTTCGCGATCAGCGCGCCGCTGGAACCGAGCGCGGCGTAGTGGTCGTCCTGGTCGCTGCCGGACAGCTTGCGCAGCAGTTCGTACCCGGAGGGCGCGGCGCCGACGACGACGTCGATCGCGCGGCCCGAGAGCGAGGCCGCCGGGACACCGGCGTCCTCGACGGCCTCCCAGGCGAGCTCGAGCCCGAGGCGCTGCACGGGGTCCATGGCGGCCGCCTCCGCCGCACTCGTCCCGAAGAACCCGGCGTCGAACCCGTCGATGGAGTCGAAGAACGAACCCGCGTCGAGGGTGTCACCGTCCGGATGGGACAGGTACGTCGAGTTCGCGTCGGCCGCCCGGTGCCCGGGGAATGTTCCGACGGTCGATCGCCCCTCGACCAGCAGGCGCCAGAAATCGCTCGGGCCGTGCACGCCGGGGAAGCGGCACGACACCCCGATGACGGCAATACCGGTGGCTGCGCCACTCATGCGGATCCTTTCCGGTTCCCTCGACATACGGCTCCTGCGGGCTGCACCGCTCTCACCGCTCTCACCGCCAGGAGGTCAACAGGTTCAGCAGTTCGTCCGGCGCGTCCATGAAGTCGTAATGGCCGCCGTCGACCACTCGGAATTCGACCGAGTCCGCGTAACCGCGCCACCCCCGCAGCTCGTCGAGGCTCACGTCGGGGTCGTCCCGCCAGTGCAGTACGACGATGGGGCAGGGCACCGCGACCGGCTCGGCCCGCCGGTACGCGCCCGCCGCGGCGTGATCACGGAGCAGCACGACCATGCCCATGTCGATCATGTCCGGCCGCGGTTCGATGCCCCGGCCGCGGATGAACGACTCCAGTTCGGCGCGCAGCTCGGGCTCGGTCATGGTGAGCATCCGGTCGCGCGAGGCGTCGTGCGGGGCCGGCTGGCCCGACACGAAGAGGCAGTCCGGCGTGCGCAGACCGAGTTCGGCGAGCCGGAGCACGGTCTCGTACGCGGGCAGTGCGCCCGCGCAGTGCCCGAAGAACGCGAAGGGCCGGTCGAGCACTGGCTCCAGGGGCCCGGCCAGGTCGGCGGCGAGGTTCTCGTACGTGCCGTAGTGCGGGTGGCCGAGGCGGTTCTCGCGGCCGGGGAACTGCACCGGGCTGACCTCGACGTCGTCGATGGCGGCAGGCCAGGCGCTGAAGGCCGAGGCCCCGGACCCGGAGAAGGGGAAGCAGAACATCCGGGCGGTGTGGTCGGACGGCGGCCGGACGAACCACGGCGATGTGACGGTGGCGGAGCCGGATGTCATGGCGTCAGTCGTTTCTCGGCGACGATGGGGAGGTGGGTCATCCCGGCGATGAAGTACGACCGCAGGTGCTGCGGTTCACCGGCCAGGTCGATGGAGCCGAACCGCTGGAGCAGCTCCTCGAAGAAGACGCGCAGGGTCAGCCGGGTCAGCGGCGCACCGATGCAGAAGTGCGGCCCGTACCCGAAGGCGACCTGGCGCTTGGCGTTGCTCCGCGTGATGTCGAAGTCGTGCGGGTCGGTGAACTGGGACGCGTCCCGGTTGGCCGAGCCGATCCAGGCGACGACCGCCCCGCGGGCCGGAATGGTGCCTCCGGCGATCTCGATGTCGTCGACGGCGTACCGCATGAAGTTGCAGGCGGCCGATGTCCAGCGAAGGCCTTCCTCGACGAGGTTCGGGATCAGGCTCGGGTCGGCCTGTGCCTTGGCGAACTGCTCGGGCCGCTCGATGAGCGCCTGCACGGTGCCGGAAACGGTGTGCGGCGTCGTCACATTGGCGCCCAGGAGAATGCTGTAGCCGTCGAGCGCGATCTCCTCGTCGCTGAGCGCCTCGCCTCCCGGGCGCACGCTCATGAGGTGCTGGAGCAGGCTGTCGTCCTCGCCTCCGGACGCCCTGCGCTCCTTGACCCAGTCCTTGACGTAGGTGACCAGCTCGTGGTGGGAGATGGCCAGGGTCGCGGCCTCGCTGCCCTGAAGGAAGTGCGGGTCCGAGGGAGCCGTCACCATCGCGGTCAGCTGGACGAGCTCTTCCCAGTCCTTGGCGGGGATCCCGAGGAGGGGTCCGGTGACCATCGCGGGGAGCAGCAGCGCCTTCTCGGCCAGGTCGAAGGTCTCACCTTCGAGCGCGGGCTGGAGGAAGCGCACGACCGTCGCGCGGATGCTGTCCTCCCAGGACTTCACCGCGCGCATGGTGAGCTTGGATCCCAGCGGCCTGCGGACCTCGGTGTGCCGCGGCGGGTCGGTGGACGTGAGGAGCACTCCGGCGGCGACGTCGTCCGTACCGAGGTGGGTGGGTACGGTGCCGCGCTCGGAGGTGAACTCGCGGTGGTCGCCGAGCACGCGGCAGACGTCCTCGTAACGGGTGACGGACCAGAACTCCCGTCCGTCGGGCAGGACTTGGTGGTGCAGTGGCGCCTTCTGCCGCATGGCGTCCCAGATGGGGTGCGGGTCGCCCGACGTGTAGAGGTCCAGGTCGAACAGGTCGACGCGATCGAGGTCGATGTCGCGCCCGGCACCAGGCGTCAACCTCACGCCACTGCCCTCCCCTGCTCGATGAGCTCGGCGACCCGGGCCGGAGTCTGGGCCAGGTAGAAGTCGCGCACGGACAGCTGGACTCCGTAGTCCTGCGCAACCTGGTCGATGATCTTTATGCCGGTCAGCGAATTGCCGCCGAGCGCGAAGAAGTCGTCGTCCACCCCGACTTCGGCGCCATTGAGGTGCCGCGCCCACAGCTCCGCGATTTCCTGCGCCAGCGGCACCGGAGTGCTCAAAGGTGCGGCTCGTCCTTCTGACGTCTCGTCCTGTCCACCCAGCTGGTGGACAACCTGCGGCGACGAATTCATTGCCGCTTTCCTTCCTCCGGGGCCCTTTGCGCTGTCCCGCCGGCGAGACAAATTCCTTGAATGGCCAAATGGAGTGTCGCGTGAATTCCCCTGCGCCCACACCGCGTCGGCGGCCCACCGGCCCGCGCCGACCGATGGGGTTGAGAGCGGACCGGCGGGCCTGCATGCTGACGCCCCCGAGGACCGTCCCGCCGGCGGGACAAGGCAAGTCCGACAGCGCCCCGCACCGCCCCGGCACCGGTCCCGTTGACCGTCCCGTTCGCGTTCCGTGAACGTGAGAGCGGTTCAACGACGTCAGCGACGCAGGGGAATGGGGAACGACGTGGGACACACCGGCGACGTGGGACACGCGGACATGGACGCGGACATGAACGTGGACGTGGACGCGGACGTGGTGATTGCGGGCGCCGGACCGACGGGCCTGATGCTCGCCTGCGAGCTGCGGCTCGCGGGCGTCGACGTGGTGGTGGTCGAGCGGCTCGCGGAGCGCACGGGCGAGTCACGGGCCGGCGGAATCCACTCCCGCACCCTGGAGGTCCTCGACCAGCGCGGAATCCTGGACCGCTTCCTCGCGGTCGGCGAACTGCAGCCGGTGGGCCACTTCTCCGCCCTCTACCTGGACTTCGACGAGTCCGAGTCCCGGCACCCCTACCCGCTGACGATCCTGCAGTCGGCCATCGAGCAGCTTCTGGAGGAGCGGGCCGCCGAGCTCGGCGTGCGGGTGCGCAGGTCCTGTGAGGTGACCGGGATCGACCAGGACGAGACCGGCGTGACGGTCGAGATCGCCACGGCCGCCGCGGAGGCGGAATCCGCGACGCTGCGCGCCCGCTATCTGGTGGGCTGCGACGGAGGGCGCAGTGCGGTGCGCAAGCTGGCGGGCATCGGCTTCCCCGGCACTCCGGCGACGATGACCGCGCTGATCGGCGACGTCGAACTCCCCGATCTGCCCGAGGACTACGTGTGGGTGCGGCGCTGCGCGGGCGGCGACTACTCGGCGATCGCCTTCGAGCCGGGCTGGTACCGGGTGATCGCGTCCGAGTACGACCGCGTCGCGGACCGCGACGAGGCCCCCACGTTCGAGCAGCTGAGGGAGTCGCTGGTCAGGATCGCGGGCACCGACTTCGGGATGCGGGCGCCGCGCTGGGTCTCGCGGTTCAACGACGCCGCGCGGCAGGCCGACCGGTACCGCGCGGGCCGAGTGCTGCTCGCGGGCGACGCGGCGCACATCCACTTCCCGGCCGGCGGGCAGGGGCTGAACATGGGCGTGCAGGACGCGGTCAACCTCGGCTGGAAGCTCGCCTCGGTGGTGCGCCGCCGGGCGCCGGAGAGCCTGCTGGACAGCTATCACGCCGAGCGCCACCCCGTCGCGGAGCGCGTTCTGCACAACACCCGGGCGCAGTCGGCCCTGCTCCGCCCCGGCGCCCAGACGGACGCGCTGCGCGAGGTGTTCGGCGCGCTCATGGTGTTCGACGACGTCAACCGGTACCTGCGCCACATGCTGACCGCGCTGGACATCCGCTACCCGGTCGACGGCGACCACCCGCTGGCGGGCCGCAGGGTCCCCGACGCCGACCTCAAGACACCGGACGGCACCATCGGCGTCTACGAACTGCTGCACACCGGCCGCCCCGTACTGCTCGATCTGGGCGGCGGCGCCGAGTTGGCGGCGGTGGCCAAGGGCTGGGCCGATCGCGTGGAGCTGGTCGACGCACGGAGCGAGGACGACTTCTGGCCCGTGCCGGCGATCGGCGAGATCCCCGCTCCCGCCGCGCTCCTCATCCGCCCCGACGGCCATGTCGCCTGGGGGGCCGCCGACGGCGAAGCGCCCGACGTCTCCGCGCTCCGGGCCGCACTCACCACCTGGTTCGGTCCGTCGCCGCAGGGGTGAGACACCGCGTGGTGTCCCATGACACCACCTAGCGGCACACACGATGCCATGGGGCGCGGATCACGCCCCACCCGCAGGCGCCACCCGCACGCCCCACCCGCAGGCGGCGCCATCCAGGCTCGCGCCTGGCGTCAGAGTGCCGACATGCTCACGTCGTGGATCTCACCCCGGCTGCCGACACCCTGCGCCGTGAGCGCGCGGTGGCGGCCGAATCCGGCGGGGAGGATGCGAGCTCGCTCCGGGCTCGATCGACGTGCGGTCGACGTGCGGTCGACGTACGGCTCCGCGGTCTTGACCCCGGCTTCGTGGTGACGCTGCCGTCCGCCGGCATGGCCCCGAGGAACCGGCCGCGTCGACCTCCGTCCGCCGGCCGACCTCAAGTCGCGCGCCGAGGAGGCCGCGAGCCGCCAGGTCCTGTCGGGTCAACGCCTGGATCGTGCGCACCGTGTCGGCCGCGGTCGACGACGGCACGCGGCCGCGTACGGCGGAGAAGACACAGACCGTCGGGGAGAACAAGCCGGACACTTCTACAACCGCCGCCTGCGCAAGGGTCGGACTCCCGGCCACCTCGCTCCGGCCGAGACCAGGCAGCGGCGTCAGCACACCCTCGCGGCATGACGATCACGTGTACGAGACCACGGGGAAACGTCAGTGCTGGACGGTGCGCGGTGCTTGGCGATGTGCAGTGCTGGGCGATGTGCAGTGCTGGACGATGTGCAGTGCTGGGCGATGCGCCCTAGGCGGTCTGCCGATCAGCCGTTTCGAGCACCTGCGTAACCCACTTGTCGACGGGCAGTCCGTGCGCGGCCGCGACCTTCGAGTAGTGGTCCAGCTGGCCGGCGGAGAGCTCTATGGTGAGCGTGGTGACCTTCTGCTGGCGCCTTTCGGCGGCCGCCGACGTGTCGATGCGCGGCACTTCCTGCTGCTCGTCGCCTGCGTTCGGGGAGAGCTCGGCGGTGTCGCTCTGCACGGCGAGGCTGGCGCGGACCGTCCTGCGGAGTTCGTTGCGCGACCACTTCTGCTGTTCGGCCTTGCGCAGCCAGTAGTCCTGCTCCGGCGGCGACAGGCGGGTCACTTCGGCGTGGTGGGCGAAGCTGAGGCTGTCCCGCCTGCGCTGGTGCTCGAACCGTCTGGCCACCCACGCGTAGTTGCGCAGGGTCTGGTAGTCGAGCCCCGTGCGCTCTATGGCTTCCTTGTACCGCCGCCACCCGTAGGTGGCCTCCCCGTAGAGCAGCCAGTCGGCCAGCCACCACGCCGAGGAGTTCACGAGCTCGCGCAGGTTGGTGCCTATGCGCTCCCAGGACTCCTCCGGCATGTTCTGCGGAAAGGTCATCCCCGTCTTCTGCACCTTGGCCTGTGCACCCAGGAAGGACAGGACCACGTCGCGCTGCGCCAGGTCATCGCTGGTGTCCACCGGCTTCGTCTTGTACCTGCTCACGGTTCTCACAGCGCCCGTCACAGCCTTCAGCTCCCCACTCGATGCGTCTTCCTGGGCGTTCACCGATCATTTGCCGATGTGGCTCCTCGGCGGGCCGCCATCGGATCCGGGTGGTGTTCAGTCCGCGGCCATGGCCTCGCGCAGGCTCCTGGGACGCAGATCGGTCCAGTTCCGCTCCACATACTCAAGGCAGTCGGCCCTGGCCGCCTCACCAAAGACCACCCGCCACCCGGCAGGCACCTCGGTGAACACCGGCCACAGGGAGTGCTGCTCCTCGCCATTGACCACGACGAAGAAGCGGCCGTCCTCATCATCAAACGGGTTCGTGCTCAACAGGCACCGTCCTTAACCGTCACGGAGCTACAGGAAATGGGGCACCACCGGACCGGGCGCAACAAGACACCGGACACAAGCCGCCACCCGGCACTGTCCGGTCAACGGGACATCCGGCACGAGCAGCAACCCCGGCACTGCGACGTCACCGTAAGAACACCGCCCCCAGCCCAACAAGAGCAGCAAGCCCCCAGACCGGCCAACCCCCCACCCGACCCCACACCCACCACGAACCTCTGTACCCCACCACCTCCATGTGCCACGATGCCCGGCCGCCCCCCGAAGACACGCCCACCAACCCACCCAAGAACCCACCCCCGACGCCACCAGCCACCCCAGAACCACTCAAGACCCGCTCCAACAGCAGCGGAACTCCCCTCGCGCCCACCCCCTACCCCACGGACCACGCCCTATCGTCAACCACGCGTGGCCCGATCCAAGGGGGAACGATGGACCACTCACGACCTGCCTTGCGCGTATTCGTCCTGCACCACGCGGGGGGCTCTCATCTGCTCTACCGCGACTGGCCGGCCGAGCTGCCCATCACGTGGGACGTACGGCTGCTCGACGCCCCTGGCCACGGCCACCTGCTCGATCTGCCGCTGATCACAGACGTCGGCCGTCTCGCCGACTACTTTCTGCGCCGGATCATGCCCGAAGCGACCTGCCCCTACGCCCTCTTCGGGCACAGCATGGGCGCCGCCCTGACGTACGAGATCACCCGACGGATCGTCGACCAGGGCCTGCCATCGCCGGTATGGGTCGGCGTCTCCGCACAACCGGCACCGCGGTCGGCGGAACGGGTGAGTGAGGACCGCGAAGAGCTGTCCGACGCCGAACTGCGGACCCGTCTGCGGCAGATGGGAGGCACGCCCGACGAGGTGCTCGACGACGCCGACCTGTGGTCCATGTTCGCACCGATCATCCGGGCCGATCTGGGCATGGCGGCCAACTGGCGTCCTGCCACCGACGCCGGTCCGCTGCCCGTGGCGCTGTCGGCCTACGCCGGCGGCGATGACCACTCCGCCTCTCCCCTGCTGATGAAGGGCTGGGAGGAGCACACCGAGCACTTCCTGGGTCTGCGGGTCTTCGACGGCGGCCACTTCTACTTCGCGGACGATCCCAGGCCGCTGCTGCGCCAGATCACACAGGACGCGACCACGGCGCTTGCCGCGCTGGACGCGACGCGCTCCGGCTGAGCCTGGGACTGCCAACGCCTGGCCGTCCGGCACCCGACGGGATGTCCCCCGCCGGATGGCCTGCCCGAACGACGCACGTCACCGGACGATCGGCGCCACGCAACACAAAGTTGACCGCGCAAATATTCGAGCACCGCACCGGCGCCGCTTCAGCCCGTCCCGCGAGACTGCTGGCCGGTTGTGTGCACCCAACTCAAGGAGGCGTGATGGCGCAGCAGGCCAGTGCAACCCTGGGGTCGCAGAGCGGCCCGACAACCTCCCTCTCCCAGCCCCCGCCACGGCAGTCACCCACCGCGGGAGCCGGACCGGGCCGGGGCCAGGTGCTGACGACCAAGGTGGGTCTGCAGATGCCGACCGGGATGGCCTACGACGAGTGGGAGCGGTCCGGGCGCCAACTCGCCGGGCTCATCGACTCGTCCTCCTGGTGGCTGGGTGACTGGCTCGTCTACGGCAAGGACCACTACACCGACCGCTATCAGCGCGGGATACGCGCCATCGGCCTTTCGTACCAGACCCTGCGCAACTACGCGTGGGTCTCACGACGCTTCGACTTCAGTCGCCGCCGGTCCGCGTTGAGTTTCCAGCACCACGCCGAGCTGACTTCCATGCCGATCGAGGAACAGGACTTGTGGCTCGACCGCGCCGAGCAGCAGCAGTGGACCACCAAACAGCTGCGCGGCGCCCTCCGCGCCGCACGCCAGAGCGTGCAGCAGCCACACACACCCACTGAGCCCAGCCACCGCCTGGAGGTTCCCGGCAACCGCCTCCAGTCGTGGCACAAGGCGGCGGAGCAGCTGGGTGTCGACTTCGAGCAGTGGGTCACGGCCACGCTGGACAGCGCGGCCGCGAGCGCCCTGGAGGACCTCGGCAGGCCGCAGGAGCGCGGGGAGATCTCCGGGTGCGATGGCATCACGGGCGTGGCCGCGTTGGGCGTGGGGGTTTCCCAGGAGAACGCACGGCCCGCGAACGTCGAGCAGGCTGTGCCGGTGGCCACCGGCACCTGAATCATCGCTGACCTGTGAGCCGGAAGGCCCCCGGAGAGCGCGAGTTGAGGCATCAGACCTCTCACTCGGCCGCCCGAGGGCCTTCTCTGCTGTCCGCCCGCGACTCGTCTCACGAAGGATCCTGACTGGTCGCGCGTCAACTGTGGCGCATACGCCGCCCACCGTGCCGTGCGGAGACTGTGAGAAGCCGTGTCCAGCATGTCTCCGTCCCGTCAACAGGACAATGCTTTCGGATGTCGAGCAGCTCTTTAGAGGCTCTCAAAGGACCTTCATGTGGCTTTCTAGTTGCCTTTGAGGCGCTCCCCGAACCACACTTCAGACGATTGCCCGGCCCTCTTCGGCCGGGTTTTCCTGACGCGAGCGGGAGAAACGAAAGCTTCGGCCCCGCCGCCCGTCTCCTCGGCGACTTCGACCAGCACTTCCAGCGCGACACGGGCGGAAAACACCAGGTGGAGCGCGATTACCGCCTCATCTTCGCATCGGAGCCCAACTGCGGCGTCCGTCTCCAGGGCGGCACCGAACAGACCCCGCTCAACAACCCGCTATCCCAAGAGTACGCATCGCGACCAAGCGTTCTCGTCCCGAACTCAAGCGTACGTCCACCGATCCTCGGGACCCTGCTGCGGTAGCCGGAGTCCCTCACAAAAGGAGTCGTGCCTGTGAGCGCCAATTGCCCGGTCGGCGGACTCGCCCGTCGGCGTGCGAGGTTCTCATGACCGTCAACGTGCCCCTGGTGCCTGCCAACACGCACCCCGACCTGGCCAAGGCCGAGGCCATCGACGAAGCCCTGCCGTGGCTGGCCCGTCACCAGGGCCGGACGGTCGTCATCAAGCTGGGCGGACACGCCATGGTCAACGACGACCTCACCGCCGCCTTCGCCCGCGACATCGTCTTCCTGCGCTACGCCGGACTGCGGCCCGTGGTCGTACACGGAGGAGGCCCCCAGATCGACGCCGAACTCAAACGACGCGGCCTGCAACGCGAGTTCAAAGCCGGACTCCGCGTCACCTCCCCCGAAGCGATGGACGTAGTACGCATGGTCCTCGCCGGCCAGGTCCAGCGCGAACTGGTCGGACTCATCAACCGCTTGGGCCCCCTCGCCGTCGGCATGACCGGCGAAGACGCCAACACCCTCACCGCCAAACGCTGCATACCCTGGATCGACGCAGAACCCGTCGACGTCGGCCGGGTCGGCGACATCACCAGCGTCAGCACCGACGCCTTGAACAGCCTCCTGGCCGACGGCCGCATCCCCGTAGTCTCCCCACTGGCCCGCAGCACCGAGGACGGCCTGGTCTACAACGTCAACGCCGACACCGTGGCATCCGCCCTCGCCACAGCACTGCGCGCCGAAACACTCATCATGCTGACCGACGTCCCGGGACTCTACGCGGGCTGGCCACACAGCCAACAAGTCATACCCCGGCTCACCGCCGACGAACTCGAAAAACTCCTGCCCGAACTGAACGACGGCATGGTGCCCAAGATGACCGGCTGCCTGCACGCCGTACGCAACGGCGTAGGCGCAGCCAGAGTGATCGACGGACGAATCCCACACTCGGTCCTCCTGCAAATGTTCAGCAACGACAAGACAGGCACGCTGATCGTGCCGGACCCGAACGAGAGGGAGGTCACGCCGTGAACGAGCAGGAGCAGCACCGGCGACGGCAGCGGCAGCATCGGACCAACGGCTCGGCAAGGCGCCACAGCGGCCGGTCCCCGCTCACCACATCGCGGCTCACCGCGTCCCGGCTCATCGCGACCCGGTACATCGCGACCCGGCTCGTCGGCACCCGAACGGTGACGCTCAAGCACGGGCGAGGGCAGTGCTCGTGACACACCTGCCCACGACTCTTCCCCCGACCGATGGCCCGGTGGATCTCACTTCCCAGCTGACGGCCCTCGGCCACGAGCTTGCCGCCGCGGCCGAGACAGACAGGGAGGCGGCCCGCGGCCTGGCCCGCACTCTCGCCGTATCCCTCTCCCTCCAAGCCCGGCTCGTCCTGCTGAGCGCCCTGATCGGGGCAGAGCCCGAGCCCGGCCATCCCGAGCTCCGGCCGCTGCCCCGCAGTGATCCGCCCGACGCTCTCATCCGTCTGCGGTTCGCCGACGCGAGCGCGCTCGCAGGTGCTGCCGCCGCCTTCGGCGCCGCATCGGGCCAGGGCTTCGGCGAGGCGTGGAGCGACCCCGCCACGCTCACTCTCCAGATCCCCGGCGGGGCGGGTGTCGAGACCCTGAGGGCCGTGCTCGCGGTCCTCGACGCGGCAGCGGTCACCGCCGACTCGCTCACCGTGCACACACACCAACTCGACGACGTTTTCGCCGCGTTCACGGGTCTGACCTGAGTGCCTGTTTCATGTGACGTCGAGTGCTAGGTGCGTGCGCTCAGCAGCGGACGGAGACTCGACGACGCGGCCGAGCCCGTACGACGACCGCGGCCCGGCCCAGCAGGCCTGGGGCCCCGCACCACCGCTCGAACCGGAGCGGACAGCAGACGGGCCGATCGGCTGCCGTGCGTCCTCATCCCAGGGACGCGACGCGGCCGATCTCACTTCCGTACGTCGCGCACCGGGGCTCCCGGCCCGAGGCCAGGTCGCTCTTGGGCGAACCTCAAGTGCCTTGCCATGGCGTGGTTCCGACCGGCAGATCCGCGCCCAGCACAGCGAAGTCCGGCGAAGGGACGAACCGGTGAACGAGGACTTTCAGGAGCGCGACCAGCCACTGCGCCACGCGCACCTCCACAGCTGTACCGGCCTCATGGAGCGGGCCGCCGCCCCCGCGCCGCCGCTCGCCCGGACCGACGACGTGGCCGTCTCCACGCACGAGGGTGGCACGCGACTGCTCGCCCGGCTGCGGGCGCCCGCCGATCCGCTGGTGCCTCGCACACTGACGGCAGGCGAGTTCCTGCTCCGTCCCCCCAGCGTGGACGAGCACATGGAGGTTCTCGCGCTCGGCGTCGATCCGGACGTCCGGCTGTGGAACCCTCGCTGCCAGGTCACCGACAAGGCATCGGCCATCAGGGACTGCCTCGCCGGAGCGGACTGGTCCGGCGGCACGCACGCCACCTTCTCGATCATCCACCGCGGCAGCGGGCGCTACGCCGGCAACATCGCCGTGCACAGCATCGACCGCGCGAACTCGCAGGCCAAAATGGGCTACCGCGTCGCCCCGTGGACACGCGGACAGGGAGTGGCCACGGCCGCGGTGCGCAGCGTCATCGGCTGGGCCCTGGGCGATCTGGGGCTCGCCCGGCTGCTGCTGACCCACGGCGTGGAGAACATCGCTTCCTGCCGGGTGGCCCAGAAGGCGGGATTCGACCTTGAGGGCACCATGCCCCTGGCCAAGCGGTTCGGCGACGAGCAGCTCCACGACGAGCACCTCCATGTCCTGCTCGCCGGGCCCCGCCACACCACCTGAGGAACGCTCAAGAGCCGCCACACCGGCGGCAGAGCCCTCCTGGTGCCCGCACCCCCTCGGCCGACCGCCGTTCTATGGTCCGAAGGTGCGCGGCCCGATGCGAGGGGGAGCGATGGACGGCACACGACCCGCCTTGCGCTTGTTCGTCCCGCACCACGCGGGGGGGGCTCACACCGTCTGTACCGTCACCGGTCGGCCGGGCTGCCGGACACGTGGGACGTGCGGCTGCTCCCCGCCCCGGGCCACGTACGCCTCAGCGACAAGCCTCCGATCACGGACGCCGCCGGCCGCCTCGCGGACTTCCTGCCGCTGGACATCGAGCCCGCACTGACCTGCCCCCACGCCCTGTTCGGGCCCAGCGTGGGCCTGCGGGTCCCCGGCGGCGGTCACTTCTCCTTCCAGGGCGGTCCCGGTCCGCTGCTGCGGCACATCGAACGGGACGCGGGCACGGCGTTCGATGCGGCGGGCGCGACGCGCTCCTTCTGAGCCGCGAGCGCCGTGGAGGACAGGGCCCGGATCACATGAGAACCACATGCCTGCCAAACGGGAGGGTTCATGACAGTGCTAGCAGCCGTGGCGGGAGCGAGCGGATACGCGGGGGGTGAGCTCCTGCGCCTGCTTCTGGCCCACCCCGACGTGGAGATCGGTGCTGTGACCGGGCATTCCAGTGCGGGACAGCGGCTCGGCGCGCTGCAACCGCACCTGGCTCCGCTGGCCGGGCGGGAGGTGCGCCCCACCACCGCCGACTCCCTCAAGGGGCACGACGTCGTCTTCCTCGCCCTGCCGCACGGCCAGTCGGCCGCCGTGGCCTCGCGGTTGGGCGATCGGACGCTGGTCGTCGACTGCGGCGCGGACTTCCGCCTCGCGGACGCCGCCGACTGGGAGACGTTCTACGGCTCGCCGCACGCGGGCACCTGGCCCTACGGACTGCCCGAACTGCCGGGCGCCCGCGCCGCGTTGGCGGGCACCAGGCGTGTCGCGGTGCCGGGCTGCTACCCGACCGCGGTCCTGCTGGCCCTGTTTCCCGCGTACGCGGCGGGACTCGCCGAACCGGAGGCGGTGGTCGTCGCGGCGTCCGGCACGTCCGGCGCCGGCAAGGCGCCCAAGGCGAACCTGCTCGGCAGCGAGGTCATGGGCTCCATGCGGCCGTACGGCGTGGGCGGCGGCCACCGGCACACCCCGGAGATGCGCCAGCACCTCGGCGCCGTGGCGGGCCGCCGTGTCGCCGTCTCCTTCACCCCGACCCTGGCCCCCATGCCACGCGGCATCCTCGCCACCTGCTCCGCCGCGGCGCGGCCCGGGGTCGGCGCGGACGACGTACGGGCCGTGTACGAGAAGGCGCTCGGCGACGAGCCGTTCGTCCGGCTGCTGCCCGAGGGGCAGTGGCCGAGCACCGCGGCCGTGTACGGGTCGAACGCCGCGCAGGTCCAGGTCGCCGTCGACCCGGCGGTGGGCCGGATCATCGCGATCAGCGCCATCGACAACCTCACCAAGGGCACCGCGGGCGGCGCCCTCCAGAGCATGAACGTCGCCCTCGGCCTCCCCGAGGGTCTGGGGCTTTCCACGATCGGAGTCGCACCGTGAGCGTCACCGCGGCACGAGGCTTCACGGCGGCGGGCGTCGCCGCCGGAATCAAGCAGAACGGCAACCCGGACCTGGCGCTCGTCGTCAACACCGGACCGCGTCGGGCCGCGGCCGGCGTCTTCACCTCCAACCGGGTGAAGGCCGCGCCCGTGCTCTGGTCCGAGCAGGTCGTCAAGGGCGGCGTGATCTCCGCCGTGGTCCTCAACTCCGGTGGAGCCAACGCCTGCACCGGCCCCCGTGGCTTCCAGGACACCCGCGCCACGGCCGAGAGGGCCGCCGAGGTGATCGGCGTCGGCTCCGGTGAGGTCGCCGTCGCCTCGACCGGCCTCATCGGTGTGAACCTGCCGATGGACAAGCTCCTTTCGGGCGTCGCCGACGCCGCGGCCCAGCTGTCCGAGAGCGGCGGTGAGCGGGCCGCCGTCGCCATCAAGACCACCGACACCGTGCACAAGACGGCCACCGTCACCTACGGGTCCCCCCGAACGGGGTCCGGGGGCAGCTGGACGGTGGGCGGCATGGCCAAGGGCGCAGGCATGCTCGCCCCGGGCCTCGCCACGATGCTCGTCGTGCTCACCACGGACGCCGCGCTCGACTCCGGCGTCCTCGACACGGCGCTGCGCGAGGCCACCCGGGTCACCTTCGACCGCGTCGACTCCGACGGCTGCATGTCCACCAATGACACCGTGCTCCTGCTCGCCTCCGGCGCGGCCCACGTCGAGCCCGGACATGCGGAGTTCGCCGATGCCGTACGCGAGGTCTGCGCCGATCTGGCCCGGCAGCTCGTCGCGGACGCCGAGGGCGCGAGCAAGGAGATCCGCATCGAGGTCGTGGGCGCCGCGAGCGAGGACGACGCCGTCGAGGTCGGCCGGTCGGTCGCCCGCAACAACCTCCTCAAGTGCGCCCTGCACGGCGAGGATCCCAACTGGGGCCGCGTCCTGTCCGCCGTCGGCACCACCGGCTCCGTCTTCCGCCCCGACGAGCTCAACGTCGCCATCAACGACGTGTGGGTCTGCAAGAACGGATCGGTGGGCGAGGACCGCGCCCTCGTGGACATGTCCGGGCGTGAAGTCCGGCTCACCGTGGACCTCGCCGCGGGCACGGACTCCGCCGTCATCTGGGCCAACGACCTCACCGCCGAGTACGTCCACGAGAACAGCGCGTACGCCTCTTGACCACCTCCCCGCGCCGGCGTGCGGGGTATCCACGAAGGAGACACGATGAGCGAAGGCGCGGACATCATCGGGGCGGGCAACACGGCGCTGACCCAGCGCTGGCAGGGCGTCATGATGGACAACTTCGGCACGCCCCGGCTGCCCCTGGTCCGGGGTCGGGGTACCCGGGTCTGGGATGCGGAGGGCAACGAGTACCTCGACTTCGTCGGCGGTATCGCGGTCAACTCACTCGGACACGCCCACCCCGCGGTCGTACGGGCCGTCGCCGAGCAAATCGGCTCGCTCGGCCACGTGTCGAATCTGTTCATCGCCGAACCGACCGTGCGACTCGCCGAGCGCCTGCTGGGGCTCGCCGGGCGCGAGGGCCGGGTCTACTTCTCCAACTCGGGGGCCGAGGCCAACGAGGCGGCCTTCAAGATCGGCAGACTCACCGGCCGGACCCACATGGTGGCCACCACCGGCGGCTTCCACGGCCGGACCATGGGGGCTCTCGCCCTCACCGGCCAGCCCGACAAGCAGCGCCCCTTCGTGCCGCTGCCGGGCGATGTCAGCCACGTACCGTACGGGGATGTAGAGGCCCTGCGTGCCGCCGTCACGCCGCGGACCGCGCTGCTGATCCTTGAGCCGGTGCAGGGTGAGAGCGGCGTGGTCGTGCCCCCGCCCGGCTACCTCGGAGCAGCCCGCGAGATCACCGCGGCGACCGGCACCCTTCTCGTCCTTGACGAGATCCAGACCGGCATCGGGCGCACGGGCCGCTGGTTCGCGGCGCAGGCGGAAGGCGTCGAGGCGGACGTGGTCACCGTGGCCAAGGGCCTGGGCGGCGGCCTGCCCATCGGTGCGACGCTCGCCTTCGGCGCGGCGGCGGGGCTGCTCACGCCCGGCGCCCACGGATCCACCTTCAGCGGAAACCCGGTGGTGTGCGCGGGCGCCCTCGCCGTACTGGACACCATCGAGGGTGCGGGCATCCTCGACCACGTCACCCAGGCGGGAGAGCGGCTGCGGCGCGGCCTGGAGGCCTTGGGCCATCCGCTGGTGCGCGAAGTCCGCGGCGCCGGACTGCTGTTGGGCATCGTGCTCGACAAGAAGGTCGCGGCGCGCGTGCAGCAGGCGGCCCAGGACAAGGGGCTCCTGGTGAATGCGGTGGCGCCGGACGTCATCCGGCTCGCGCCCCCGCTGATCGTGTCGGCAGGTGAGGTGGACACATTTCTCGACTGCTTCCACAAGGCCCTGTCCGAGGCGTTCGAAGAGGTGCTGGCGGTGGCCTGAACACCGCGGACGTGGATTCTGTGTGCCCATGCCCACGGCACGTCACGGCAGCCGGCTCATCAGACCCGCCGTCTCGCGCTTGTACGTGCAAGCGCTCTCCCCGAAGGACTTCCGCACCCGGTCGCGCACCTCGCCCGGCTGCTCCTGGCTGAGCTTGAACATGCCCTCGGCCCCGGTCACCTTGAGCCGGAAGGCCCCCACGGCGGGCGCTATCTTGCGGAAGTAGCCGAGCGACTCGGTCATGTCCCAGCCGTCGCCGAACGCGCCCTCGAAGGCGCGCACGGTCGACTGCACCACGTCCAGCGTCTCCTCCGTCTCGTCGATCTTCTCCACCACGCCCCGGACGTGCACCGCCGTGAAGTTCCAGGTCGGTGCGGCCGGCGTCACCTCGTACACCGTGGGCGACACATAGGAATGCGGGCCGGTGAACGTCAGCAGCAGCACACCGCCCGTCTCAAGGGCCGCCCAGTGCGGGTTCGCCCGGTTCATGTGCCCGAGCAGCGTGGCGCCGGGCAGCTCGCCGGTCCAGTCGGCGGATGTCTCGGGGTCGAAGATGACCGGCAGATGTGTGGCGAAGGGGCCGTTCTTGGGGCATCCGTTGGCCACCGCGAGCGCCAGCGGATTGCCTCGGATCAGGTCCACCATCCACGAACTGTCCGATTCTCGATAGAAGCTCGGCACGAACATTCTGAATCACCTTTCGAAAGTCGGACAATCCGCGCCGAGCATACTTCCGCTTACCTGGACAGAACCTTGAGAAGCTCTCGAACGGCCTTCATGCCGTATTCAAGTTGCCTTTGAGCGGTCTTGGACAGAATCCGGAGCAACACTGCAGAACGGTCTCTCGGACCAACAGCCGAGTTTTCCAGACGCAAGCGGGAGAAACTTCAATGGGTATAACGGGTAGCAGCGAAGAGATCTACGACGTGGTCGGTATCGGGTTCGGCCCGTCCAACCTGTCGCTCGCGATCGCCTTGGAGGAGCACGGGGCGAGCGATCCGCAGAATCCGGTCAGGTCCCATTTCTTCGAGCGGCAGCCCACGTTCGGCTGGCACCGGAACATGCTGCTGCCGTCGACGACCATGCAGATCTCGTTCCTCAAGGACCTGGCGACCTACCGGGATCCGATGTCCCGGTTCAGCTTCGTCTCGTATCTGCACGCCTCGAACCGGCTGGTGCAGTTCGTGAACAACCAGGACTTCTTCCCGACCCGGCAGGAATTCCACCAGTATCTGGAATGGGCGGCCTCCGGCCTAGGCGACCGGGTCAGCTACGGCACCGAAGTCACCTCGATCCGGCCCGCCACCGAGAACGGGGCCCAGGCGCCCGACCTCCTGGAGATCGAGGTGCGCGGCGGCGACGGCGCCACCCGCACGGTCACCACCCGCAACGTGGTCATCTCCACGGGCCTGGTGCCACGCCTGCCCGATGGCGTGACGTCCGACGAACGGGTGTGGCACAGCTCGGAGTTCCTGAGCAAGTACAACTCACGGTCCCCGCAGGATCTCAAGAACGTGGCGGTGGTGGGCGCCGGCCAGAGCGCGGCCGAGATCACCCGGTTCTTCTACGATTCGCTGCCGCACGCCGAGGTCTCCGCTGTCATCCCCTCCTACGGCTACTCCATCGCCGACGACACACCCTTCGCCAACCAGATCTTCGACCCCGACGCGGTCGACGACTACTACTTCGGCACCCAGCAGGCGAGGGACGCGTTCTGGCGCTACCACCGCAACACCAACTACGGGGTCGTCGACTCCGACGTCATCCGGTCCCTGCACCAGCGCTCCTACGACGAACAGGTCCAGGGCCGCCAGCGGCTGCACTTCCGCAACCTCGCCCGGGTCGCCAAAGTCAAGAGCACCGCCGACGGGACGCAGGTGGTCCTGCGCTCGATCCTCGACGACTCGACGGAGGAACTGTCCGTCGACGCCCTGGTCTTCGCCACCGGCTACGACAGCCTCGACCCCGCCCGCCTGCTCGGCGACTTCGACCGGCACTTCCAGCGCGACACGACCGGAAAACACCGGGTGGAGCGCGACTACCGCCTCGTCTCCGCATCGGAACTCAACTGCGGCGTCTATCTTCAGGGCGGCACCGAACACACCCACGGCCTGACGTCCGCCCTGCTGTCGAACATCGCGATACGCGGCGGCGAAATCGCCGACTCCATCATGATGCGCCGCACCGAGCGTGAGCTGGGCCGCACCTCCTCCGTGGGAGTCGCACACTGAGGGCCGTCCCGCTCACCGCCTGGACGCACGGTCACCGCACACGGCGCCTCACGCGGCGTCGGCACCCGTCGCGTTCCGAAGGCTCCGCGGCCGCAGGTCCGTCCAGTGCTCGAATCGTCATCCCATCGCGGCGCAAGCGCGGCCCGGGTCGACAGGTGTTCATTTTTCCGGCATCCCGCAGCGCAGCCGAGTGTCCTCATCCGGAAATCAAGCGCATGTCCACTGGTCGACGGGTCCTTGCCCGGGGCCAGGGTTCCAGTCGCAGAAGGAGTCGTCATTATGAGCGCCAACTGCCCGGTCGGCGGCTTGGCCCACCGTCGTGCGAGGTTCTCATGACTGACAACGTGCCCATGGTGCCTGCCAACACGCACCCCGACCTGGCCAAGGCCGAGGCCATCGACGAAGCCCTGCCATGGCTGGCCCGTCACCAGGGCCGGACGGTCGTCATCAAGCTGGGCGGACACGCCATGGTCAACGACGACCTCACCGCCGCCTTCGCCCGCGACATCGTCTTCCTGCGCTACGCCGGACTGCGGCCCGTGGTCGTACACGGAGGAGGCCCCCAGATCGACGCCGAACTCAAACGACGCGGCCTGCAACGCGAGTTCAAAGCCGGACTCCGCGTCACCTCCCCCGAAGCGATGGACGTAGTACGCATGGTCCTCGCCGGCCAGGTCCAGCGCGAACTGGTCGGACTCATCAACCGCTTGGGCCCCCTCGCCGTCGGCATGACCGGCGAAGACGCCAACACCCTCACCGCCAAACGCTGCATACCCTGGATCGACGCAGAACCCGTCGATGTCGGCCGGGTCGGCGAAATCACCAGCGTCAGCACCGACGCCTTGAACAGCCTCCTGGCCGACGGCCGCATCCCCGTGGTCTCCCCACTGGCCCGCAGCACCGAGGACGGCCTGGTCTACAACGTCAACGCCGACACCGTGGCATCCGCCCTCGCCACAGCACTGCGCGCCGAAACACTCATCATGCTGACCGACGTCCCGGGACTCTACGCGGGCTGGCCACACAGCCAACAAGTCATACCCCGGCTCACCGCCGACGAACTCGAAAAACTCCTGCCGGAACTGAACGACGGCATGGTGCCCAAGATGACCGGATGCCTGCACGCCGTACGCAACGGCGTAGGCGCAGCCAGAGTGATCGACGGACGGATCCCACACTCGGTCCTCCTGCAAATGTTCAGCAACGACAAGACAGGCACGCTGATCGTGCCGGACCCGAACGAGAGGGAGGTCACGCCTTGAGGTGATGTCTGACGCCCCAGTGCGAGGTGCGGCACTTGACGCTCCCGGGGTGTGCGGATCCGGGTCTGAACGTCCTTGTAGGCGAGGGGAGTTGGGCCGAGTCAGGCAGCGGAGACCAGCCGCGCGTTCGCGGCGGTCGAGACGTAGGGAGCCGGGTTGTGGAGAACCGGGACCTGGAGATTGGGTGTGGAGGTCTTCAGGATTGCCTGCTGCAGGCGGCGCAGCTCCGGTGAGGGCTCGAGGCCCAGGTCGCGTACGAGTGCCTGACGCAGCCGCTGATACACACTCAGCGCCTCGCCCCGACGGCCCGAACGGTAAAGGGCCAGCATGAACTGGCCGTGCAGGTTCTCATGCGTGCGATACCGGCTCACCAACACCGTCAACTCACCCAACAGCTCACGGTGGCGGCCAAGCCGCAGATCCGCCTCGACGCGCTGATACAACGCACACAGCCGCGTCTCCTCCAACCGGCGCACCTCCATCTCCAACTGCACACCCGCCCGCACATCCGCCAACGCCGAACCGCTCCACAACGCCAGAGCCTCACCCAGCAACCGGGCCGCCGCGACAAAATCCTCCCCGTCCATCGCCCGATAGCCCATCCCCGCAAGCCGCTCGAACTCCACCACGTCACTCCTGCCGCCACCACCCCGCAGCACGTACCCGCCCGGAGCCGTCACGAGTACGTCCTTCGCCGAGACACCCTCACCCCGCGCCGGACCCCCGGCCGTCTCCGCGCTCTCCCCGCCCTGCTCCAGCGCCGCACCGATCAACTCACGCAGCTGCAGGATGTACGTCTGCAACGTCGTCCGCGCCGACCGCGGCGGACGCTCCCCCCACAACTCCTCAACCAACAACTCCACCGGCACCACACGGTCCACATGCAACGCCAACAGCGCCAGCACCTTCCGAGGCTTCGGCGCCGTAGGCATCACAGCGACCCCACCCACCCGCACACCCAACGGGCCAAGAACATCAATGTCCATCACGCTCATCACGCCAATCCCCTGTTCGTGTGTGCTCGAACGACGACGGCGGTCGGTCCGAGAGTTGCGGGACAGCAGGTTCGCGAGGCCAGGTTCCGCGAGAACCAAACCAAACTCCCTGTTTTGAAAGACTGCCATGCCGACCTCAAGCGCTCCTAGAGAGATTCAGGAGCCCTTAACGAGGGTGCAAAGACGCTCAACTCTCCGCAATCCAGGCATATCTCATTCGATAAACGACAGACCGGCTACCCCGTTTACCGAAGACCGACGCCACTCACGCCCTCCATGCGGCCGTACAGAAAGATCGACGCACTCTGGCGTCACCCGTAAACCGGCATCACGGTCTGTACTGGAGGCGGTCCAGAGCGAGGTCGATCAGGCGCTCGGCCCGCAGGCGTTCTTCGGGGCCGCCGAGGTGAGCACGCGGCTGGTGAGCGTCTTGGTCGCGTCGGCGGACTTGCCGAGAATCGTGCCTGTCTCCCCGTGGGGCACGGCGAACACGTCCTGCGGCACGAAGGCCGGTCGCCCGTCCGGACGGCGGCGCCACCGGCCGCGGGACGGCGGGGAGGGCGTCACGGACCAGATCTGGCTCAGCGAGCCCGACGCGGCTCCTGCCCGCAGGAGTACGAGGGCGACTTCCCCTCCACGTCGACGCGCCCGCCTGGTCGGGGAGGACATCAGACGGGCGCGGACAGGAGGTGGATGTGCACGGTCGACGCTAGGCGTGCGGCTGCCCCAAGTCCCGTACAGGGTGCGGAACTTCGAGTTCAGCTGAAGCGGTGTTCGACTGCACGGTGTACACCGCGACGAAGGCGGCAAGCCCCAGCACACCGCCGTCGGGACCAAGGGCCGTGAACGGTACGCTCCGGCCGAACCCTCGTGACAGCGCGCGGTGCGCTTCCAGCGAAGCGGCCAGCAGCTCGCCCGGCGATCGGTGGGCGTGGTCCGCGTCCCCGCAAGCCATCGCGAGCGCCTCGGCCCAGGCCCGGGAGGCGATTTCGTCCGTGCGCTCGTGCT
Source organism: Streptomyces sp. NPDC058257 (assembly GCF_042881845.1). Taxonomy (NCBI): domain Bacteria; kingdom Bacillati; phylum Actinomycetota; class Actinomycetes; order Kitasatosporales; family Streptomycetaceae; genus Streptomyces; species Streptomyces sp. NPDC058257. The sequence goes on along the minus strand of NZ_JBHVXJ010000026.1, from coordinate 23,396 downwards.
GCGCCACCGGCTTCGGTTCGCAGTTCGGCATGGCTGCCTCCTCGGCGTCTCGCTGCTCGAACGTGACGTGACGTGTATACGTGCTCGTGCTCGCGTCCTGCTCGTACGTCGGGTCAGGGCCTGCGTGCGACCGCCGACGCGAGCCTGTGGGCGAGGTCGTCCGGTCCGGTGCCGGTCGCGTCGAGGACGACGGCGAGCGGCCGGTGGCCGTCCGCCGCTGCGAGGCGGGCGATGGCGCAGGCGGCGGCGCCGTCACCGGAGAATCCGGCGAAGGCAAGGCCGCCGCGGGACGGGACGCGGGAGCCCAGTGCGTCGTACACGGCGTGTGCGGCCGCATCGGCCCGGGTGCCGCCCGCCGGGACGGGAGCGAGCAGGAGAAGTCCCTCGGGCCCCGGGTAGGCGTGGGCGAGCTGGTCGTAGAAGGCGCGGGAGATGCCCGGCGCCTGCAGCAGGCCGACGGCGCCCGCGTCCGCGTGGGCCGGGTGGCGCAGCACGGCCGGCAGGGGGCCGCTCTCCGCGGGTTCGGCCTGCACCGGACCGACGGCGGCGCCGTCGCCCATGTGGGTCAGCAGGGCGAGGACCTGACCGAGGGTGGTGTGCGGCCCGGATCCGCGCGGGAGTTCGCGCAGCAACAGCGCGGCATGGGCGAGGAGTTCGGTGATCTCCTGAAGCCGCACCTGGTCGTAGGAGGCGGTGAGTACCAGGCAGCCGCTCCTGTCGTGGTGGGCGATCAGCGTGACGGGGAAGGCGGTGCGGGCGCCCAGGGTCTGCGGCGGCTCCACCTGAACACCGGCCGCGGCAAGGTCGGCCTCAAGCTCGGGCATGACACGCGGCGGCGCCTCGAAGGTGAGCAGGGTGTCGGCGGGCGGGCGCGGACCGCCGGTCCAGGCGTGGATCTGGCTCGCCGAAACCCATTCGTACGCCGCCTGGTTGAGGCAGCGGTCGCGCAGGTCGGCGATCAGCTGGGGCACCGTGGCGTCGGGGTCGACGAGCACGGCCTGCGGCAGCGGCCCGGCCAGGGCGCCGGGGGTGCGCTCCACCCCCTCGAAGAGGATGCTCCGGCCGGCGGCAGTGGTGGCGTAGCGCACCCGTGTCGGCCCCACGGCCCGCCCGGCGCGGTACAGCAGCAGCGCCCACACGGCCTGCAGGGCGATGGACTCGCCGCCGCCCCAGGTGGCGGCCCAGTCGGCGAGCGCCGCGGTCTCCCCCTGGGTCAGGCGGAGCCTGGAGCGGCCCTCGGCGCGGCTGCCGCTGTCGGTGAAGAGCGGCGGTACGGGTGCGAGGTCACCGGTGTCGGCGCTGGTGAAGAAGTCCTCGGCGGCCGTGGTGTCCTGCGTCGCGAGCCAGGTCACGTAGTCGGTCATGTCGGGCCTTCGCTCGCCGCCGGGCAGTTCCCCGCCGGCGAGATAGGCACGGTAGAACTCGCGGACCAGGAGCCGGACGGACCAGCTGTCGAGCAGCGCGTGGTGGTAGGTGAGCAGCACACGGGTGGGCGTCGACGGGGCGGAGCTCGCCTGCCCGCCGCCGAGCAGGGTGATGCGCAGCGGGGCCGGGCGGCGCGGGTCGATGCCGCGGCGCCGGTCGGCCTCGACGAGGGAGTGCCACTCGGCGGTGCCGCGCGGCAGCCGTACGACCTCCGGTTCGGCCTGGTCGTGCACGACCAGGCCGGGCTCCGGCCGGTCGTCGAACGTGGTGCGCAGCACGGACTCGTTGGCGAACACCGAGTTCCAGGCGGCCGTGAACCGCGCCACGTCGAGGGGCCCGTGCCAGTCCCAGGCCGCCTGTTCGACCTGGCGGCCCGGATCGGGGTGGGTGTCGGCGTCCGCCAGGAGGTCGCGCTGCAGCGGCGTCGCGGGCAGGCAGCGGCTCATGAAGGAGCCGCGCCCGGCATGGGTGAGCAGGTCGGCGAAGGCGCCCAGGGGGAACGCGGACCGCTCGTCGTCCGCGCCGCCGGTGAAGCGCAGGGTGTGCTGACCGGGGCCCCGGCTCTCGAGGTCGGCAGTCCAGGCGGGTGCGTCCGGATAGCAGGTGGCGATGCTGTCGAGCGCGGCCTCGATGTGGGTGCTCTCGATCGGCCCGTGCAGTTCGAGTACGGGCAGCGCACTGGGGCCGAGCTCCACGACGACGGTGATCGGCTCACCCTGCGGCAGACGTGCGAAGCGGCTAGTGGTCATCGGCAGTCGGGGCACGCGCCGACGAAGCCCCCTCCCCCTCCTCAAGAGGCGCTGTCCAAGCATGCAGAAGGCCAGTGACAAACCACTGACACGGTCCTGACATACGGCTCGACCTGCCCGCACGTCCGGGCGATGGACCGGCTCCGGCCGGTCCCCGGCGCGGCGAACACCCGGCTGGGGGCATGCGTTGGGCCGGTGCGCTGCGGCGGTGCGGGGTGGTGCCGGATGGCCCGGGGGCCCCGGGCCGCTCCAGGGAATCCACACTCGGTACGGACCGTCTCTGAGGCCGGATTCAAGCGTCCTTCGAATATTCCTCAAGCACTCCCACCGACGGTGGGGACCAGCCGATCCGTCCTCGATTGCCCAAGGAGACTGCGATGTCCGAGATATCTGAGATATCTGGTGGGCGGGTGCACCGCCTGCGGCACTCGGTCGAGGTGGCCGCGCCGGCCGGAGCGGTCTTCGCCCTGCTCGCGGACACCGCGCGCAGGCCGCTGTACAGCCCGCACATCCTGCACATCGAGCGCCTCGACTTCGACGGGGTCCGCGAGCGCCTGCGCGTGTGGGAGAGCGCGGGCGGTCGGATCAGGTCCTCGCTCCAGGCACGGGTGCGGCATCCGCACGAGCGGCGTATCGAGTTCGTACAGCTGGGGCACGGGACGCCGGTCGAGTCGATGAGCGGCGAATGGACCGTCGAGGACGGCGTGGGCGGAGGCAGTGTGGTGACGGTGCGGCACGAGTTCACCGTCGTGGGCGACCGGGATGACGACGCGGCCGGGGAGTGCCTCGTCGCCGGGGACAACGCCAGGGCGGAGCTGGAGAGCCTGCGCCGGGTCGCCGAGAGCCGGGTCGGCGTCGACGACCTGGTGCTGTCCTTCGAGGAGTCGGTACGGGTGAACGGGCCCGGCGAGCTGCTCTACGACTTCCTGTACCGGGCCGCGGACTGGCCCGGCCTCCTGCCGCACATGCGGCGCCTGAAGCTCACCGAGTCCTCTCCCGGGACGCAGATCCTGGACTACGACGTCCTGCTGCCCGACGGAGCGGTGCGCACGGCGGGTGCGGTCCGGCTGTGTTTCCCGCACGCCGGGCGGATCGTCTTCACGCAGACCGCTCCGTCCGCGCCGGTGGCCGCGCACACCGGGGAGTGGTCGGTGCTGCCCGACGAGCACGGGGTGCGCGTGATCGCCCAGCACTCGGTGCTGCTCGACGAGACCGCGGCGCGGGCTCCTGCCGCGTCGGGGCAGTTGGCCACGGGGCCGGCGGCCCGGGCGCCGTCCGCGATGGAGGTGGTCCGCCACCGTGTGCGGCAGGCCATCGGGCGTACGTCGCTCGCGACCCTCGAACTGGCCAGGGAGCACGCGGAGTCGGGGGTACTGACGCTGTCGCGGCGGACCGTGACGCCCGCGGCCTCGCTGCCGTAGCCGGGGCGCGGGCGCGGGCCCGGTTCGGTCAGGTGCCGGAGAGTTCCTCGATCACCGGGGCGAAGACGTCCATCACGCCGTCCAGGACCACGATGTAGGAGATGCCGAACCGCTCCCGCTGCTCGCGCAGCTGCTCGGCGATCTGCTTGACGGTGCCGAAGAGCATCACCGGCAGGGTCAGGCGGTCTTCCTGCGACAGCTCGGGGTGAACCTTGGGCAGCCGGCGGGCCGTCGCGTGCCGGTCGTCGGTGACCTCCACGAAGTGCACAAGGAGGTTCCGCTCGGCGGGCACGGCCCGATGGGCGGCGAACCCCTCGTAGGCGGCCACACGTTCGTCGAGCTGACCAGGCGTCAGGGCCCGCAGGATGCCGTTCTCGTAACCGGCGGTCGCGGTGAACGCCGCGATGTCGGCGTGCTCCGCCATCAGACGCAGCAGCCGGTCGCCGTTGCCGCCGATCAGCAGCGGCGGCCGCGGGCGCTGCTCGGCCCGCGGCGCATGCGCCGGATCGGTCAGCAGCCGCTCCAGTTCGTCCACCGTGTGCCGCAGTGCACGGACCCGGCCGCCGGGCGAGGGGAACTCCAGCCGCGCCCGCTTGTGTTCCGCCTCCGCGTAGCCGGCGCCCAGGCCGACTTCCACGCGACCGCCGGTGAGCGCGTCGGTGGTGGCCACCTCGCGCGCAAGGAGCGCCGGGTTCCAGAAACCGGCGTTCAGGACGAAGGTGCCGATCCGGGGCCGCTCGGTGGCGGCCGCCGCCGCGACCATCGCCGGGAAGGGCGCGACCATTCCCAGATGGTCGGGGACCAGGATGACGTCGTAACCGAGTCGCTCGGCCCGGCGGCACTTGTCGCGCCACTGCGCACCACCCGCCGGCTTCATCATGTTCACGCCGAACCGAAACGGCCTGGTCATGCCCTTCCCCCCTTGCCTGCCTGCCGAAAGACATGCGACGGCCGTGCCGCCGCGGCGACTCTACCCCGGGGCCGTGCCCGTCAACGGGCCCTGGCCGGTGCCAGCTTGGGCGAGCGGGGGCCGGCCGCCGGGACGTCAGGCGGCGTAGCGGTCGAAGGTCGAGGTGCGCCGCGCACCCGCCACCACGTCGAGCTCGGGGTCGACGGTGAGCATCATCTGGTGCACACGCTGGAGTTGCGGCGAAGGCTCCACGCCGAGCTCGTCGATGAGCCGTGCGCGCAACCTGCGGTACACGTCCAGCGCTGTCGCCTGCCGTCCGGAGCGGTACAGGGCGACCATCGCCTGCGAGTGCAGCCCCTCGTGCTGCGGGTGTCGCGCGATCAGGTCGGTCAGCTCGGCGATGAGTTCGCTGTGCCGTCCCAGGCGCAGATCGGCGTCGATGCGCCGCTCGACGGTGACCAGGCGGGACTCGTTGAGCCGCATGATCTCGATGGAGAGGATCGAGCCCGCGCGTACGTCGACGAGGGCCGCCCCGTTCCACATGTCGAGGGCGCTTCTGAGGAGTGTGGACGCCTGAACGTCATCGCCTTCCTCGAAGGCCCGACGGCCGTCCGTGACGAGCTGCTCGTAGCGGTGCAGGTCGACGGAGTCGGCCGGGATCTGCAGGACGTATCCGCCGTGCCGGGTGGCGAGGATCTCCTTGGCGTTGCCGGGAGAGTCGGGCCCCATGGCGGTACCGAGCCGGCGCCGCAGCTGAAGGACGTACGTCTGCAGCGTGGTCAGGGCGCTCTGCGGCATCTCGGTGCCCCACAGCTCCTCCATGAGCGAGCCCACCGGAACGATGCGGCCCGGGTAGAACGCGAAGAGGGCGAGGAGCTGACGCGGCTTGCTCGCGGTGGGCACGATCGAGACACCGTTGACGTCGGCGCTCAGTGGCCCCAAAACCTGGATCTTCACGGTTTCCTCCCGTACGCCATCGAGTGACGGCCGTGCCGTTGACCCATCGAGTGGCGGTCTTGGTCCCTGGCACGCTAGACCCGTTTTCGGCCGTCCCCCACATTGCTGGACCCGCCCTCAAGCAGCCCTGTACAGGCGGCGGCCGGGACGTACACGGCGCGCCTTGAGAGTGTGTGCAGCGCGGTTCGAAGCCCACTCGCGCCCACGCCTGCGCAGCTGGGAGACGGCTATCGTCCCAATCCCCCGCCCCCCCCCGTGCCCGGGATCCTGGTCATCGGGCCGGACGCCGGAGTGCCTCGTCGATGGAGTCGCCATGCAGAAGGCGGAAGAGCCGGAGCTGCGCCTGTTCGTGTTCCACCACTCCGGTGGTTCACATCTGATGTACCGCGACTGGCCGCCCTGCTTCCCGGCCGACTGGGAGGTGCGGGCCCTCGACGCGCCGGGCCGCGGCCCGGGCGACCGGCGTCCCCCGCTGAACGACGCGGGGGCGCTTGTCGAGCATTTCCTGCACGAGCTCGGCCCCCGGCTTGCCGGCCGCTTCGCGTTCTTCGGGCACAGCATGGGCGGACTGATCGCGTACGAACTGACCCGCCGGCTCGTCGAGGCGGGCCGCACACCGCCGCTCTGGCTCGGGGTGTCCGCGCACGACGCGTTGCTTCCCGACGGGAACGGTGCGGGCCGGCATCTGCTGTCCGACGCCGAACTGCGCCGGGAACTCGCCGAGATGGGCGGCACCTCGTCCTCGGTACTCGCCCACGAGGAGCTGTGGGAGCTGTTCGCGCCGGTCATCCGCGCGGACCTGCGCATCAGCGAGACCTGGCGCACGAAGCCGCTGACCGCGCCGCTGCCGGTCCCTCTGTCCGTCTACGGCGGCATCCGCGACGAGGTGGCGCCACCGCACCGCCTGGAGGGCTGGGCCGCCGCCTCCGCGCACTTCATGGGCCTGCGTCTGTTCGACGGCGACCACTTCTACTTCCGGGACCGGCTCCCGGAGGTCGCCGGGCGGATCCAGGACGACGTGCGCCGCGCCCTGCTCCTGGCCCCGGAGCCGTCCATGGTGCCGCGATGACCGTGCTCGACCTCGCCGCACCGGCTCCGGTGCGCGGCGGGGTGACCGAGTTCCGGCTGTTGGGCCCGTTGGCCGTGCATGACGGGGTGAGCGGGGCGGGCATCGTGCCCTCCGGGCCCAAGCAGCGGGTCCTGCTCGCCACCCTGGTCATCCACGCGGGCGAACTCATGCCCGTGGACCGGCTGGTGGAGGAACTGTGGGGCGACCGGCCCCCCTCCAACGCGCCCAACGCCCTTCAGGCCCATGTCGCCCGGCTGCGCAGGCTGCTGCCGTATCCGGGCCACGAATGGATCAGCACGCTGCCCGCCGGATACCTTCTGACGCTGGGCCGGGCCTCGACCGACGTGGCCCGCTTCACCCGGCTGTCCGGGCAGGGCAGGGCCGCGGTCCCGGACGATCCGCGTCACGCGACGGAACTCCTGGGCCGGGCCCTGTCGTTGTGGCAGGGCCCGGCCCTGCTGGACAGCCGCCACGGGCCCCTCTGCTCGGCGGAGGCGGACCGCCTGGAGGAGCAGCGCCTCACCACCCTGGAGGCCCTGTACGAGGCGAGCCTGGATTGCGGCAGATACGCGGGGATCACCTCGGACCTGGAGCGTCTGACGGCCGACCACCCACTGCGGGAGCGCTTCTACGATCTGCTGATGGTCGCCCTGTACCGGGGAGGCCGGCAGGCGGAGGCACTCAGCGTCTACGAACGGGCGCGCCGCAGTCTGGTCACCACTCTCGGTATAGAACCGGGCCCGCCCCTGCGTGCCCGCATGGAGGCGATCCTCAATCACTCCCCCGCGCTGGCGGAGCCGCGTCCCCGGACGGCGGACCTGTCGGCGGAGGTGGCGCGTCTGCGGGCTCAGGTCGAGCAACTGGTCCTGGACCAGCAGGACTTGCTCCGGAGGTTCCAGGAGGAGCGGGAGAGCCGGTAGCGCGGCTCCCGGCCCCGGCCTGAGCTGCACGCGGTCCGCGCCCCTGCCCGCACAGCAAGGCGCCCCACCCACCCGAAGCCTGTGCCAGGCCGTTCGGGGTTGGGCGGGGCGGGTACTGCTTGAGTGACTCGGCCGCGGAACGCGGCCATTAGCCGACCCGGACGAGACGATCCCGTGCACCACTGCCGACGGCTTCGGGCCGTGCGGTGTGAGGGGCGGACTCGGACGACTTCAGGATGGCCCCCTGCAGGCGGCGGAGTTCGACGGAGGGCTCAAGCCCCTGCTCGCCGACCAGTACCTGACGCAGCCGCTGAAACACGTTCAGGGCCTCGCCGCGACGGCCCGAGCGGTAGAGGGCCAACATGAACTGGCCGTGCAGGTTCTCGTGCGTGCGGTACCGGCTCACCAACATCGTGAGCTCACCCAGCAGTTCACGATGGCGGCCCAGGCGGAGATCCGCCTCGATCCGCTGATAGAGCGCACACAGCCGGGTCTCCTCCAGCCTGCGGACCTCCATCTCCAGCTGCGTACCCGCCGTCACATCCGCAAGCGCCGACCCGCTCCACAAGGCGAGCCCCTCCCGCAGATACCGGGCAGCACCCGCGAAGTCCTCCGCGTCCATCGCCCGGTAGCCCAGGCCCGCGAGACGCTCGAACTCACGCACGTCACTGGCACCGCCACCGCCCCGCAGCAGATAGCCCCCGGGAGCGGTCACGAGCACGTCCTTCGCCGACAGCGGCGAACCACCGTCCGCCGACGCGTTCCGACCGCCCCGCTCGAGAGCCGCACCGATCAGCTCACGCAGCTGCAGGATGTACGTCTGCAACGTCGTCCGTGCGGAACGCGGCGGACGCTCCCCCCACAGCTCCTCCACCAGCACCGCGACCGGCACCACCCGGTCCACGTGCAGGGCCAGCAACGCCAGCACCTTCCGGGGCTTCGGAGCCGTAGGCATCACAGCAAGCCCATCCACCTTCACACCCAACGGACCCAGAACATCGATATCCACGCCGTCTCCCCAGTTCGTGTGTGGCCTGTATCCCGGGCTGTCCGGTGCCACCAGTAAAAAACCAGCAACCCGGTTTGTCAATACCAGACCGGTCGCGCTGTTTTTACAACCTCCCATCTGTTCCTTGAGTGCACCTACAGCCTTGAAGGACTGGGTCACGAACGACACAAAGCCCCTCGTCACAGGCGTACGAGAGGGCTTGTGTAGTGAGTCCAGGGCCACCGTCAGGCAGCCCTCAAGGGGGTCAGTAGCGCTTGAAGCGCCCAAAAACAGCCGACAGAGTCTGTTTGATCAAAGACTTTCAGACCGCTTCGCCGGTCAATCGCGGCAGGATCAGCTCCCAGAACGCGTCGATGCGCTGCCCCGTGAGCCATCCGCTGTCCGTGCCGCCCAGCACCTCGAAGCCCACGGTGACCGCGACGATGGCGGGCGCCACCCCTTCGGGCGTCATGCCTTCCGCGAGGCGACCCTCGCGCTCGGCACGTACGAGCATGTCCTCGACCCACGCCTGCCAGTAACGCCGCACGCCCGCCTTCGCCCCCAGCGCGGGCTCACCTCCCAGCTCGAAGCCCGCCCGCACGACGACATCTTCCGCGAGGCCGGCCATCAGGCCGTGCGTCGCGTCGATCAGACCCTGCAGCGCGTCCCCCCGCACGCCGTCGGCCGCCGGAACATCTCCGGTGATCACCCGCACCCTGCGCGCCGCCTCGTCCTCCACCGCGCGGGCCAGCTCCCGTTTCGCCTCGAAGTGGAAGTGGAGCGCCCCGTTGCTGACCCCGGCCCGCCGGCTGATGTGGGAGAGCGAAGCCGACACGTACCCCTCGCGCGCGAACACCTCGGCGGCGCACCGGATCAAAGACTCGCGGGTCCGGACCGCTCGCTCCTGCTTGGCCATCACTCACCTCTCCAACACGGCCCGCCTCCGACACGGCCAGGTCGGCGTCGCGGACTCATGACGCCGCCCGGCACCCTGCGACGCGCGGCCGGGGCAGGCACTGCAAAGAACATGTCGTACTTTCCGCCGCATACACCAAAACAAAACGGGGGGTTGGTTTTGTCGAGTCCTTAACGGCCGGAGGTGTGATGGGTGCAGTGGGCAACGTATCGTAGCCGCCGGGGGTCGGGGGACCTCGGGGCGCCAACCGGCGCCACTCGCCTCTCCATTACCCAAGGTGGCAACCGAGTTCGGTCGGCACTCGGCCCGCCGACCCGCCCTCGTGAATCATGATCGACACAGAAAACGCGGAAGCACCATACCCGTCTGGGCGTCCAGCACAAATCGGCCAGAATCTTCACGTGCAGCAAAGAAACCGGCATGCCGGTTTTATAGTTGGGATCTTCAGCAGCCGCCCCGGAGGAGATCCCGTATGAAGCAGCAACGTGCCGTACGCACCCGTGGCGCTCTCATCCGCTCGGCGGCCGAGACGTTCGAACGCTGCGGATACGTCCAGGCGAAGCTCGCGGAGATCAGTTCCAGCGCCGGTGTGAGCGCCGGGGCCCTGCACTTCCACTTCGCGAACAAGGCCGCGGTGGCCGCAGCCGTCGAGACCGCCGCGGCCGTTGCCCTGCGGGGCGCGGTGCGGGCGGTCCAGACCCCCGGCATGAACGCCCTGCAGCGGCTGACCGCCGCTTCGTACGCCATCGCCGAAGAACTGCGGCGCGATGTCGTGGCACGGGCCGGGCTCCATCTCAGCTGCCGCACGCCGCGGCGCACGGGCCCGGACCTGCGCCAGGAGTGGCATGCCTGTGTCCGCCGGCTGCTGGCCGCGGCCGAGGCGGAGGGTCTGCTCGCCGATCATGTGCGTCCCGAGGACGTCAGCGTCTCGATCACGGCGGCCACCACCGGCCTCGAAGTGCTCGGCGGCGCCGATCCCTGCTGGTTCACGCCCGGCGCGCTGGCCCGCTTCTGGCACTTCGTCCTGCCGTGCCTGGCCAAGCCCGAGGTGCTCGCCGCCCTGGATCCGGCCGGCGCTACAGCGCTGTCCCTGCCGAGCGCCAGGTGACGGGCGCCGGCTCCGGTGTCAGCGCACCGCCGCGGAGCCGGCCGCCGTCAGGGTCTCGCGCTCCGGGGCGGGGGCCAGCGCGGGCAGCATCAGGTGCCAGAACCGGGTGAGGGGGTCCGGCGAGAGCCAGCGCGCGTCCTGCGCCCCCAGCGCCTCGAACCCAACGGTGACCGCGACCACCGCGGCGGCCGCGTCCTGCGCCGAGATGCCCGGCGCGAGTCCCCCCTCGGTCTCGGCCGTCGCAAGCGCCTGGCGCACCCACGCGTGCCAGGCCTCCCACAGATTCGCGCCCGCCACCGCCCGCTCCCGAACCGAGCAGAGATCGAATCCCGCGCGCAGCACCACGTCACTGTCCAGATTCCGTACGAACGCGTGCGTGACGTCGATCAGGCGCTGCAACTCCCGGTCCCAACCGCCGCCCCCGGCGCCCGCGTCGACGATCCGGCCGAGCCGTGCCGCGGCCACCTCCGCCACCGCCTGCGCGAGGTCCGCCTTGGTGGCGAAGTGGAAGTGCAGGGCTCCGTTGCTCACTCTGGCCCGGGCGGTGACCATCGCGAGCGAGGTCATCTCGAAACCGTCCCGGTGAAACAGCTCGGCGGCTGCTTCGATGAGCCTGTTCCGGGTCCGAACCGCTCGTTCCTGCTTGGTCATCAGGGCTCCGTCGCTGCGCTGGGCCGCCGCCGCGCACGCACGCAGCTTCGCGATCGTCGCCGTCCGTACTGGAGCACTGGTCGAGCCCGCCCAGCGAGCGCCTACAGCGCGCCGCACACATATCCGGGCATTGCCGACGTGACTGAGTGCCCCTCAGGTCCCGTGCGGCATACGGTCCTCGCGCCAAGTCGGTCGCGGCGAATCCGGACCCGATCGGGGTCACCCGGAGTCCGCACCAGGGAGTTCGGGCAAGAGGCGAGCTCAGGGTCGCCTTCCGGTCATCCTGCGATAGATTGATCACTCACTTATCACCCGTTCTGACCCGAGAGGTCGGAAGCAGATCCTCCATTTCCCGCCACTCGGCAGTAGGCACGAGTCTGTAGAAAATAAACCGGGTGGTCTGTATGTTGAGGTCCGCGAGAGCGTCCTTTTCGGCGCTCTTTCCAGTCGCGACTCTGGGGGATCAACATGTCCACGAACACGTTCAGCCCCGCGGACAAACCATTGCAGCGGATACCCGCCGGCCCCGCGCCGCAGGATCCGTGGCCTGCGGACCGTCCGCCGACCCGGCTCACCACCACGGTGCCCAAGGAGTTCGTCCACCGTGCGGCCCTCGCCGAGGTGCTGCTCACCGGCCAACGGCGGCTCGACGACATGCGGTTCGCAGTCACGGCCCAGTGGCCCCGCTGCCACAGCTTCTACTCACCGCTCCAGGGGACCTACCACGACCCGCTGCTGGCAGCGGAGACGATCAGGCAGGTCGGATTCCTTCTGCCGCACACGGAGCTCGGTGTCCCGGTCGGCCACCAGTTCCTCATGCACACCTTCGCGATGTCGGTGCGGCCGGATCAGCTTCGCGTCGGCAACACGCCTGCGGACCTCGACATCGAGGTGACGTTCAGCGACGTGCGTGAGCGCCGGGAGACCCATATCGGGGCCCGCTACGACGCGGTGATCCACCGCGGCGGAGAAGCCGTCGCCACCGGCCGCATCACCTACACCTGCGTCGCGCCGCGGGCCTACCGCAGGCTGCGCGGCAACCAGGGACATCTGCAGATCCCGCTCACCGCGCCGGTTCCGCCGCAGAGCGTGGGCCGCCTGTCGCCGACCGACGTGGTGCTCTCCCCGATCGGCGCCGACCACCGGTGGCAACTGCGCGTGGACACCCGTCATCCCGTGCTCTTCGACCACCCCGTCGACCACGTGCCCGGGATGCTCCTGACCGAGGCCGCGCGGCAGGCGGCGACGGCGGTCCTCGGCGACGCCGCCCGCCTGGTGCCCGTGGAGGTCGAGTCCGAGTACCTGCGGTACGTGGAGCTCGACGCGCCGTGCTTCATCGAGGCCGTACGCCTGCCCGACGGCCCCCGGGGCGACCGGGTTCAGGTCATCGGCGAGCAGGGCGGCGAGGAGATGTTCCGCACCGTCGTCACCGCCGTCCAGCTGTAAAGCGCCCCGCGCTCCGGCCCCCGACAGCACGTATCCCCCCCCATTACCACCACGCCATCCGGCACCCGTCCGGAACACGCCGGCCTGGGCTCGATCACGCCCCCGGCTCTGCCGCCATGGATCCCGAGGGGTTAAGATACGAACTTGACGGTTTTTTTATATGGGCCTCCCCGGGGTTCCATGATCTCGGAGGAGGTGGAAACATGCCAAAACAAGACCGCGCGATCCGTACACGACGGGCGATTCTGGTCGCTGCAGCCTCAGTGTTCGAGGAGCACGGCTTCCAGGCGGCCACGATCACGGACATCCTCAGCGCAGCTGGTGTGACCAAGGGTGCGCTGTACTTCCACTTCCAGTCCAAAGAGGACCTGGCCTACGGCGTGATGGCGGCGCAGGGCCGGCACATGGGGATCGTCCCGCCCCGCGCGTGCAAGGCGCAGGAGGTCATCGACACCGTCCTCCTGCAGACCTACCGGCTGCAGGAGGACCCGATGGTCCGCGCCGGCGTCCGGCTGGCCATGGACCAGCACGCGGCGGAGCTCGACCGCGGGACGTCCTTCCAGGACTGGGGCAAGGGCATGACCGCCCTGCTGGAAGAGGCCAAGAAGCAGGGTGAGTTGCTGCCCCACGTCGTGCCCTGCGACACGGCCGACCTCGTGGTGGGCGCCTACGCCGGCGTGCAGTCGATGTCCCAGGCCGTCAGCAGCTACGCGGATCTGAATCACCGGACATCGGTGCTGCTACGCCACATCATGCCCAACGTCGTGCAGTCCTCCGTGCTCACCACGATCGACCTCTCGCCCGAGCGCGGCGCCGCGATCTACGCGGAGGTTCAAACGCTCGTGGACGCGGCCGAGCTTGCGGGTGCCTCCGCCTGAAGCACGGCGCTCCGGGTTGCGCCCGCCGGCTCCAGCCACCGGGCGAGCGGCCCGCCGAGGTCGGCGGCGGTGTCCGACGCCCAGGCCACATACCCGTCGGGACGCAGCAGCAGCGCGGCACGGGGCCAGCCGGCCACCGGCGCCGCGCGCACCTCACGCAGCACGTACCGCAGGGCGTGCGGCACACCGGACGTGAAGCCGTCCTCCGGGTGCCCGAAGCGCAGCAGGAGCATGCGTCCGTCTCGCAGGAGACGCATGACGTCGGTGGGGCCCTCGTCCGTGCTCAGTTCGCGGTTGGTGAGGAACTGCCCTTCCCACCCGCACGGCCCGGCCGACCGCGGCGGCAGAACGGCGTCCTGGCCACTGACCAGGAGCCCGATCCGCCCGAGCACCGCGTCCGTGTCGGAGTCGTCGCCGTCCGGTCCCATCAGGGCGGCCAGTTCCGCCAGCGATCCGGGTGTCCTGCCCGGCCGCATCAGGTCCGCCTGCGTGCGGATCTGCTCCAGGAGCCGCGCGGCGGCGGGCCTGCGCTCGGTGTCGTAGGAGTCGAGCAGTCCCGGGGCGGCCGCGCCACGGACGGTGAAGGCGAGTTTCCAGCCGAGGTTCAGGGCGTCGAGCAGCCCTGTGCTCAAACCCTGGGCGCCGATGGGGAAGTGCAGATGGGCGGCGTCCCCGGCCAGCAGGACCCGCCCTGATCGGTAGGTACGGGCGAGGCGGGAGAAGTCGCTGAAACGGCTCAGCCAGCGCGGTTCGTCCATGACGAGCTCCCGGCCCATGATCCGCGACAGCTCCCGGCGGAACTCCTCGATGCCGAGCGGCAGTGCGTAGTCGGCCGGCGCCTCCAGGCAGTCGACCGCCCGCAGGTGCAAGCGGCCCTCGGCGGTGCGCTTGGCCACCACCCAGCCGCGCCGCGTGCGATGCCAGCCCGGCTCCGGTGCCTGAGCCCCGTCGCACCGCACGACCCCGACCATGGCCGCCATCGTCGGCGGGGTCGCGTCGGAGGGTATGGCGGCAAGGGTCCGCACCGTGCTGCGGGCGCCGTCGGCCCCGACGACGTAGGCGGCCTCGAAGCGGGTGCGCCCGCCGGGGTGTTCGGCGCTCACCGTCACGCCGGTCTCCCGCCGGTCGAGGCCGGTGACCCGGTGCCGGCGCAGCACCTGGGCTCCCGCGGCCAGCGCCCGCGCCTCGAAGAGCCGCTCCAGCTCGGCCTGCGGCCGCTTGCACAGCGGCTCCGGCTCGGTCGCGGGTGCGGTGAGGTCCAGGCCCCACACACCGGCGAAGTGGAAGGGCGTACTGACGGTTCCTTCGCCCAGCGGCAGTGAGGGAGCGGGCAGATGGCCCCTGCGCGCGAGGACCTGTGCGGTACGGGCGTGCAGGGTGGTGGCCCTGGGGTGTTCGGAAACCTCGGCACGTTCCTCGATGACCACCGTGCGCACGCCGTAGCCGGCGAGTTCGGCGGCGAGCAGCAGGCCGACGGGGCCACCACCCACGATCACCACATCTGTGCGGGCATACGCCATCGCGATCGCTCCCCCTCGGCCGGAACACCAGGAAGTCTTCTATCCGGCCGCCAGGAAATATACCGGTTGCCTGGTTGTTTTTTAGGCTCTCCGTAGAACACTTTCGGCCAATGCGGAGCGTGGGCCCTTCCGTGGTCGGTTTTGGGTTGAAGACAAAACCGGTGGGTCCGTATCTTACGTACAAGTGCTCGATTCACATGGGCGTTCTTCCGGGGGGAAGTCTGATGAGCTTGATGACTCCAAACACTGCGGCGCGGACCGAGGACCGCTCGATCGAGGAAGGAAACCTTGTTTCCGGCCCCGATGCGCCGTTCCTGCTGACCACCACGGTGCCGTGCGAGTACGTACGCCACTCGTCCATGGCCGAAGTCTTCTTGACCAGCTGCCGGCGGTCGGGCGCTACGCGCTTCACGCTCACCGGCCAGTGGCCGCGGGCCCACGCCTTCTTCAACGGGCCCGACGGACGGCATGACCCGCTGCAGGCCGCGGAGACGATCCGGCAAGTCGCCCTGTATCTCGCACATGCCGAGCTAGGGGTGCCGCTCGGCCATCACTTCCTGCCGTGCGATCTGTCGTTCACCGCCGATCCGGACGAACTCGCCATCGGCATGGTCCCCAGTGATCTCAGCATCGATGCGAACTGCACCGACCTCAAGCGCAAGGGCAGCCGACTCGTGGAGTTCGGCCTGGACATCACCATCTGGCGCGGCGGCCGTGCGCTGGCCACCGGCGCCGTGCGCTTCGTCTGCGCTTCTCCCGGCGCCTATCAGCGGCTGCGCGGCACGGTCCCGGACCCCCTGCCCGCCCACCGTCCCTCGGAGGTGGCACCGGCCGCCTTCGGCCGGGGTCTGCCGCGGGACGTGGTTCTCGCCTTGAGTGAACATCCCGGCCGCTGGCGGCTCAGCCCGGACCCGGACCACCCGGTCCTGTTCGACATCGGCGACGACCACATCCCGCCGATGGTGCTCATGGAGGCCGCCCGCCAGGCCACGCTCGGCCTGCTCGTCCCCGGCTGCTCGCTGACACTGACGGCCATGACCACGGAGTTCCTCAGCTATGCCGAGTTCAACCGACCTTGCTGGATCGAGGCCGCCCCGCTGTTCGTCCAGCAGGCCGACAGCATGAGCGTCCTGGTGACCGGCCGTCAGGACGGTCGCCGCGTCTTCGACGCGCAGGTCAGCGGGACGGTGAGCCGCGGCTAGGCCGCCCCGGCGGCGTCACAGCGGCAGCGTGATCCCCATCTCCCGCATGGCCCGCGAGGGCGGCCCGCCCTCCGAACGCTCCGTCTTGTAACCCCGGCTGCCCGGGGCCAGCGTCCGCGGGTCGATGGCCTCGGCCGGGGCCGAACTCGCGTACAGGCCCGACGGATCGGAGTCCCGGTCGTGCGGCAGCAGCCAGAACACCCTGCGGCGGAAGGTCCCCGAGGAGCGGGACGCCTTGGCCTGCGGGCCGAGCAGCGCGTAGCCGACCATGCGTCCGTCGCGGTGGTAGGGGGGCCTGCCGCGCCGACTGGGCAGCCGGTCCAGGCTCTGGCGCACGTAGTCCAGGTCGTCGATGTCCTGAAGCCACACCAGATCGGCTTCGTGGGAGATCTCTTCCCCCTCGATGAGGGCGCTCATTCTGTCTCCTCGTCGGCGAGCTTCGTGAGCAATCCGATGCCCGGGTAGTACTTGCGCTGGTTGGAGAGAATCATCTCTCTCGGCGACTTCAGTCCCACGACCTCGCGGATGCGGGCCGCGAACGCCCTGGACGAGAGGGCGGGAGCGCCCTCATTGTGGCACCACGCCCGGTACGCGGCGTACAACTGCGCCTGCTCCGACCGCAGTTCGGGGTCGAGCGCGCAGGATTCACCGATGAAGCGTCCGGTGTGGTCCTCGGTCTCCGCGTACGCCGTCGTGGCGATGCGCACCCTCTCGGGTCCGGTGAGGTCCTTCTCGCCCCGCAGATAGCGGCGGGCGCCCTCGATCAGCCAGTTGAGAATGCCGGGGCCCTCCTCGGTGACGAGGATGTCGGCGAGGTTGTCTATCTTGCGTTCGTCGGAGACGACCCGCTCGAAGGGCATGAGCCGCATCCGCCGCCAGAACGCGAAGCCGCCGCTGCCGACTTCGGGGCGGTGGTTGCCGAGCAGCCAGAGCTTGTGGGTGGGCTCGAAGGAGAAGAAGTCCTGCCGCATCCGCCGTGCCTTGATCCGGTCGCCGCCCGTGAGCAGCTTGACCCGGGCCTCGTCGAACTTGTCGCCCGGCTTGACCTCGCTGCACACGATGACCCGGCGGCCGTGGAGTTCGGCGAGGTCGGTGGGGTGGCCCTCGTAGGGGCGGGCCATCAGGAAGCCCGGCGGCGCGGCGTCGGCGTAGTCGCCGAGGAGCTTCATGAGGACGTCCAGGAGTACCGACTTGCCGTTCTTGCCGGAGCCGAAGAGGAACGGCATGACCTGCCCGCCGACGTCGCCGGTGACCGAGTAGCCCAGCAGCAGGTGCAGGAAGTCGATCATCTCGGCGCCCTCGGGTCCGTCCCCGAAGGTATCGGCGAGGAACCGCATCCACCGCGGGGTGGGCGTGGGCCGCGGCGGCAGCGAGGTGGAGCGGGAGTGGAAGTCCTTGCCAGGCTCCGCCCTGCGCAGGATGCCCGTCCGCAGGTCGACGATGCCGGCCGGGGTGCACAGGGTGTACGGATCGGCGTCCAGGAGCGCGGCGTTGAGGACCATGCCGGGGGCCGATCGCGCCTGGGTGAGCATGGCGTTCATGCCGCTGGTGGACAGGGCCCGGCGGCGGTGCTGGAGCAGGGAAGTCGTGGACTGGATGCCGCGCGGGTCGTCGGTGGCGATGGCCTCGGCGAGGTCACCCGCGGCCCACAGCACGGTGTCGTCCTCGTCGAGCTGCCAGCGGGTGCCGTCCCAGCGGTACCAGCCCAGGCCCGGCACATGCCGGTAGTCGTTCGCGTACAGCTTCACGAACAGCTTGGCGTTGCCGCGGTCGGTGAGCGTGTCGGGCAGCAGGCCCTGGGGGAAGGCGATACCGGCGGGGTCCGCGCCGCGCTGCTGCGGCATCTGCATCGCCGGCTGTGGGGGCCCGGCCTCCGCCAGGATCTGGACGGCCACGGTCTCGGCGTCGAAATTGAACAGGGCGTTGTCGTCATGAGCGGTCATGTCCGGCCCCCGAGAACGAGGGGACGGCGTTCACCGGCACGCAGGCCGCTGCGGATGATGGCTTCGCAGCGCCGTTCCTGCCCGGGGCGTACGTCGGCGGCGAGCTCGGTGAGTCTCTGCTCGGCCTCGGCCCTGGAGAGGTGCCCCGCCGCCGCGAGTCCGCCTGCGGTGTAGGCGGCCCGGTTGAGCTTCTCCGAGAACGCGGCGCCCTCCGACAGGGCCGCGCAGGACGCCACTTCGGACAGCACCCTCTCCAGGGCCTTCGAGGCGGCACTGTGCCCGCCTCCGGCGGCCGCGACGGCGAGCCGGGCCCTGGGCGGCGGTACAGGGCCGCACAGGGGTGTCCGGCGGGCCGGGGCAAGGTGCCCGGTGCGCTCCAGCTCGGCGGCCAGCCAGTCGGGGAGCGGGGCGGGGGCACGGGCTGCGCCGAGGGGCGTGTAACTGCCGTGCGGGGTACGGGTGCCGGGCGCGACGATGTAGCCGCCGTGGGCCCGGATGTCGACCTGCCAGGCCAGGGCGCGGCCACTGCTGGAACCGGCCGAGGACTGCCAGCGGTGTCCGGGGTGGGCCCGGTACCAGACGTGCAGGCCGCCGGAGGGAGTGCGGACGCGCAGGGTGCCGGCGTCCGTGGCCGGGTGCGCGGCGCCCCGCAGGGCGGCCAGCACCCCCAGGGTGTGAAAACCGTCGGCGAGCCCGGCCAGGTCGACGGACTCGGCGATGGGGATGCCCGGCAGGAGACGCGAGCGGTCGGGCAGCGGCTGAGCGTGGGCGTCGACATCGATGACGACCAGACCCGCGGGCCCGCAGGAGACACCCACCCCCAGGCCGTCACCGCCGCCGGTCCCCCACCAGCGCTCGATGCGGCCCGGGTCGAGCGTGGCCGCACGGAACCCGTGACACCAACGACCGTCCCGCAGACACGTACAGCCGTCATACGTGTGTCCCGGAGCCCGGCAGGCCTCGCAGTTGCCCGCGGGAGTCTTGCGCCCGGCGGTCAGGGGATGAACCGGCCAGCCCCTGCCCGCGCACCACCTGGCCGTCGCCAACGCCCTCCCGCTGAACGACTGTTCGCTGCGTGAAACCCGCAGCTCAGCAGCCATGTGTTTCCCCCGTTAGCGACTGAAGCGACTCAATGACAGAAACAGGTTAGCGAAACGGGTATGAAAATTCGTGCAGTTGGGGAGCGTGGGGCGAACACCGGCCACTGAGACCCGAGCCCGGACCCAGCGACTCAACTCTTCTTCAGTCGCTGCCTGTTCCGCGAAGAGAAGTCGCACTTCAGAGGGTGTGCGCACCAGAAAACAGCGACTGAAGCGACTCAAGCTCCCTATATATGAAGCGCACGCGCATACACGCACACACGAATGTCTTCATATACCTGGACCTTCAGTCGCTTCGGTCGCTGTTTTCCCGGTAGCAACCCTCTGACCAGCAGGTTTCTCAAGGATTGAGGAAGCGACCAAGAGGAGCGTCGGTCGCTCGGCTTCGGTCGCTCCCCGGCGCATCCGCCTTGAGCGGGCCTTGAGCGCCCGTGGAGTGCCGTTGGAGCCACGCCGGTTCGCCCCGGCGGGCCGATTCCGAAGATGGGTCGCTTGAGTCGCTGTCCCGATCGGGACCGGGGCGCGGAGCTCTGGCCGTGAGCACGGTTTGAGGGGCCGATGGCGAGTTGGCCTCCGCTCATCAGATCCGGCGATGTACAGATTCCGTTCGATCCGTTCGATTCTTCGCCAGAAACGATCCTGCGTACGGGACCCGCTCCCCCGTATCAGCCGCTGACCCGCTGATACGTCCCTCTACAAAGGCCTTGCTCGACCGCCCCCTACCCCCATCACCGAGTCACCGAGGTCAGAGGTCGATCTCCATTTCCTCGACGTCGGTGAACTCCACCATCAGGTCGTGGGCGCGGCGTCCGTTGTCGCGGAAGTAGTGCTCGCCCAGGCCCTGTGCGGCGATGTTCAGCAGCTGCTGTTCGGTGGCGCCCTGGTCGCGGGCCTCGAAGAGCTGCTCTGCCCAGCGTGGAGACAGTGCCTGGGTGATGTGGCGTACCCGTGCGTCGTCGCTGCTGCCCGGCGCCGCGGTGAATCCGAAGCGGGCCCGGGTGGAGACGACGATGCCGTCTGAAGAGGCGGCCCTCTTCTTCGCCTTCGCCCGGATCTGCGGTTGCCACCGTTTCCTCACCGCACGCTCCAGACGTCCGGCGAGGTCCTTGCGGGGCCGCTTCAACTTGCCGACCACGTACCGCTCCACGGTCCGCTGGGACACGCCCAACGCCTGGGCGACGGCCTTGGTGCCCTTGAGCTGTTTGACCAGGTACTTCATCTGCGCCTGGGCGGACTTGGGGATCGGGCGGGTGAATGCCTGCTCCACCGCGCGATCGAGGCTCTCCCCGAGCTGGTCGACCATCGTCTACTCCCCGTCGTCGGCGGGCTTGCCGCCGTCCTTGATGATGCGGGCGATGTTCACCAGGCCGTGCTTCTCGTACTGCTCTTCGGCCCACAGCGTGGTCTGGGCGCCCTCGTGTTTGACCATCCCGGGCGACACTCCGAGCCGGAAGCCGCCGGGCAGCGGCTTGCCCTCGGGGGTGCGCGGCAGGAAGCCCAGAGGGGTCGGCCCGTCGGACGGGTAGACGATGCAGTCCGTGCCGATCGCCACCGGATACAGGTCCGCGGCGGCCGCGACCTTCATCATCTTGCGGTGCATGTTGACCCGGGTCGTGGCCAGGACGGCGGCTCGGATGTCCGGGCGCCACTCCTTGCGTTCCAGGGCCGGCCACGGCTCGAACAGGGCCGTGGTGCGCGGGCGTTCCCTGAGTTTGCCGATGCCGCCCTTCGCGGTCGCCTTGATCGCCTTGAGGACGAGCGCCATCTCCGGGTCGGCCTGCTTGTGCTCGGCCATCGCTTCCAGGAACGCCTGCTCCTCCATGCCGGACACCACGCCGAGGTCGGCCATCGTGGCCATATAGGCGTCGCGCAGCCGCGTGTACCAGGAGTCCAGGTAACCGCCGTGCTCGTAGCGGACGTGTGCCTCGATCGGCTGCACCTGGGCACCGAGCTCCACCGCGTACGCGACGGTGGGAGTGGCGTACCAGGCCGGGCCCTGGGGGCGGGTGCCCTTCGCCGTGAACGGGGACGGCAAGCGCTCGTCCAGTTCGATGTGGGAGAGGTCGACCAGCCAGGAGCCGGGCAGCTTCGAGTCGAAGGCGGGGCTGTGGAGGTGGGTGGGGCCGCCCAGACCGACGGTGAGCCGGTTCGCCGCGGCGGCGAAGGCCATGTTGACGTCGATGCCGACGACGTGGCTCTTCATGCACTCGGCGTCGGTCAGCGGTCGGCACCAGTCGTAGGACTCCTCCATCAGCATCTCGGCAGGGGTCCGTTGGTGGTGGCGCGCGAACTTGCCTTTCAGCACGGGGTGTCCGTCGGGGACCTCGCAGGGCACGTGCTCGTACACGGCCGTCAGGGCTCCGGGGGCCGGGGCGCTGCGCCACTCCCCCGTGGCCTCGTCCTTCGCGGCCATGGTCGGCGGGTGCAGCGCCACCATGAGTTCCAGACCGGTGACGGCTGTGGTGCCGCGCGGAGTCATCACCCGTGTCGCGTAGGTGCCCAGGAACCGGGCCAAGTCTGCCGCGTCCATGGTGGGCAGCAGCGGGGCGTCGCGGTTGTCCCACTCGCGGACATCCAGCGCGTTCCAGGCAGGGATGCACAGCTGGACGCAGTTGCGTTTCGCCCCGTCGGCCGGGCGGAAGATCCGCGCCCATGGGCCGAAGCCCCGCTGGGTGAGCTGCCATTCGGCGCGCTCCAGCTGCTTGAGGACCTTGTGCCCGGCCGGGATACGTCCGGCACGCCGCTCCTCCTCCGACAGCGTGGCGGGCAGGCCGTAGCGCTCCAGCGCGGACGGCATGAGGACCAGGATGGGGTCGGCGTCCTTGCCGTTGCGGTGCAGCCGCGCCTGCCCGAGCCGTGCCTCCCGCAGTGTCCAGTCCACCAAGGCCGCAAGCGACTTGGCGGGCACGTCAAGGACCAGGCCGCCGACGCAGTACGCGGAGACGACACCGTCCTCGCAGTCGACGACCGCGAGCGGACCGTTCTCGAAGCGCGGATCCACCGCGGCGGCCGTGGTCTTCTTTGCCGCCTTCTTCGCGCCCGGACGCCGCGGCGACGACGCGGTCGGCCCGGACCCGGACCCGGGGGTACTGCTCACCGCCTGGCGGGGCGGTGCTACGGCCGGGGCAGGCGCTGGGGCGGGTGCTGGGGCGGGCTCGGGGGCCGGGCCAGCCACCGACTCCGGGGCCGCCGACTCCGGGGCCGCCGGTGTCGCGGGCGCGGGTGTCGTGGGCGCCGGTGTCGTGGGCGCGGGCGGCCCCGGAGTCGACGGCTCGTCGGCCGGGGCGGGGAAGCGTGCGGCGAGACCTTCCAGGAGCCGGGCGTAGGCGGCGCGCTTCGGCGGCCGCGGTTCGGTCCGCCCGCTCTCCCAGTTCCCCACCGCTTCCCGGCGGGCGTCCAGCGCGGTCGCGATCTGCGCCTGGCTCAGCCCTGCCGCCTCACGCAGACGCCTGCGCTCGGCGGGTGTCGGCAGATCGTCCTGCGCGACTTGCTCCAGCAGCGCATCGACCGCGCTGAACAGCTCGTTCCCAGTGGACACAGAGGTCACCTCCGACAGCGACCCTACATTAATCGCGCATTGAATCGAACGTGGATCGCTCATTGAGCAACTCTCGGCGTGTCTTCCTGACTTGCACCAAGAATCGAGCACACGCCCTGGTCGGGTCATGGGACGTGATGTGCAGGCGTCGGTCGGTCGCTTCAGTCGCTTCGGTCGCTGATATGAGCTCCTTATGCAAGCTGATCCGCAGATCCACCCCTCGCTGGAACGGGTCCTGGGCCCGCGCATCCAGCACCCGGCCGTGCTCACCACCCTGGAGCGATACGGCTCCCCGGCCCTGATCCGCAAAGCCGCAGAGCCGGACGCCGCCGCCTGATCACCCTGATCCGGCCCGAGGCACCGAGAATGGCCGCGCGCCTGGTCGAGGACATCTTCACCGCCCTCGACGAGCAGACCGTCGTCGTCGCGGGCACCGGCGCGCCCACCACCATCGTGCCTGGCCTCGCCGCCCAGCTGCGCGCCCACCTCACGCAACGTGCCGCCCTGGAACGGCAGATCGCAACCCTGCTGGCGGCCCACCCGGTTCTGGCTCACTTCCGGGCTCTGTCGCTGATTTGGGGGTTCTCCGGGCTGCGGACGGATGGGCATCACCTGTGTGTGATGGATGCGGTAAGCGTCGCTGATGTACTTCTGC